>NZ_JBWXVJ010000001.1:0-593913 GCF_059900905.1 Fructilactobacillus sp. X8R4C1 | reverse complement strand
TTAATTTTAAGTTCTACAACTTAAAATTACCTTACACTTGTAATCAAAATCTTGTTCAGTTTTCAAAGATCTACTCTGACGCAACGTCGTCTCATTGTACCTCAACGCCGCATGTAATAATATACCATGTGGTTAATTTATTGTCAATAGAAAAGTTTGACTAATTTTAACCAAATTGTTTTGGCGCACTTAACGACAAGAACTACTATACCAAGGAAACAAAATTACGTCAAGACTTTTTTACAAAAAAAGCACTTAGATCTTTATCTAAATGCTTTTTCTAATTATTTTAGTTCAGGAGCATCAGTATGATACATCGGAACCGTGGATTTGCCACCATTCTGATCAATTAGATCAGTTTTACGTTCTTTGTCAGCCTTATCCAACTGTTCCATTGCATTCTTCGGCTTATAATTATAGTCTTTTCGATCCACAGGCTTAAATCCTTTAGGATGATAGAAACGAAGTAAATCACCATAGATAACTCTATCAGAAAGAGACAAATCACTAGTTACATAGTTCTGAATTCCATCTACTTCCTGTTGTTGTTGCTTATTCGGCTTAATAACTTGACCAGTCTTAGAATCATAGATTGTTCCCCCAACCTTAGTGTATTTAGGAGTTACAAAATCTCCATCCCTAAATGGAACAATTTGATTAGGATTATTCCCCAACAAATCATGTCCAAACTGGATCATATCATCATTCTTAATTCCTAATAAATGAAGCAGCGTTGGTAAGACATCGATTTCTCCACCATAAGTATGATCAACGTGCCCATCCAAATTATCAGCATGGATCATAAATGGCACCTTCTGAAAGTTAGCCAAATCATAGTTATTAACCGACTTTTTACCTAACATCTTAGCAATTGCAGGACGATGATTATTAGAAATCCCATAATGGTCACCGTATAAAACAATGACACTATTCTTCATTAATCCCGTTGCTTTTAGATATGCTTCAAACTCACCAAAAGATTGATCTAAATAATGAGCCGTTTGGACATAAGGATCAACGGTACTATCCCCCGTTTTAAGAGCAGGAAAAGAAACATTTTGTTTATCTAATTCATAAGGATAATGATTAGTCAAAGTGATAATTTTGGCATAAAACGGCTGTGGTAGCTTTTCAAGATAAGGAACTGAATCTTTAAACATAATCTTATCTTTCATTCCATATCCAACATTATACGAAGGTTTCTTCTTATAGTAGTTGCTATCGAAGAAATACTGATATCCCCAAGACTTATAAGTATTATCTCTATTCCAAAAGCTCGGAACATCTCCATGAAAGACAGCCGTCGAATAACCCTTTTGGTCTAAAATTGCTGGAGCCGCCTGGAAAGTATTCTGCGAACCATAAGTAACCATCGCAGATCCCTGGGGCAATCCATACAATGAATTTTCAAGCATCATTTCAGCATCTGAAGTCTTACCTTGAGCAACTTGATGGTAAAAGTTATCAAACGAAATAGTATGCTTATCACTATAAAACTTATTAATATTCGGAGTAACTTCCTGTCCATCAACTTTATAGTTGATTAAGAACTGTTGAAAACTCTCCAAATGAATAATAAAAACGTTTTTACCCTTTTCTTTCCCAAAATATTTAACGCTTGGATACGTCTGATGTTGATTAATAAATTTCTTGACACTATTCAAATCTGAAGCTTTCGCCTTTGCTCGCGTAGAACTCTCTTGGTGAGTTTGATATGCATTAAAAGCAGCGTATTCATTTAAGCCTAAATACTTAACGATATAATTATTATCAAACGTCCGAGTTAAAAGACCACTCCGATCCGAATTAGCAAGAGAATATTCTCCCCCCATAAGCAAAATCGAAAGTAAAGTAATTCCAATGGCATAGCGATACTTAAAGGGACGGTAATCAATTTTAATAATCCTGAAGACTAATAGTAAGATTAAAACCACAACATCCAAATAAATCAAAAAATCCGTTGGATGAAGAATTTCCATCATACTCTTGCCCAAATTATTTTGGACGTCTCCGGTTCCTTTAATAATACCAATTGACAAGAAGTCAGAGAATTCTCGATAATATAAAACATTAGCAAACATCCAAGTCGACTGTAGAAAATCAATTATCAGCATCAGCCAATAAGAAAGCTTGCCGCGAAAGTATAAAGCAATCCCAAACAAGAGCAGTCCTGATGGAATTGGATTAACAATCATCAAAAAGGTTTGCATGCCACCCTTAACACCCAAACTAAAGTCGACGTTATAAACAACCAAAGTAGTTATCCAATATAAAACGACTACCAGCACGAAGAAACCGATAGTAGTATTAAAAAAATTACGAATGCTTTTTAATATTCGAGACATTCTAGTTTCCTCCAAAACTCTTATGACTTTCGCTTTTAAGTATTTTCCTATTCTTTTGTGCCTTTTTACTTGGCTTCATCACGAGGGCAAAGGCTCCCAAAATCAAACCTAAGTAATACGTAAGAATCCGCCACAGGATCATCGCAAGTACTAGCTTACTTCCATTAGTAATATAACTTCTAAAAATCATCTCAAAGCTATACTCAGCTCCACCTGCTCCTCCAGGAATGGGAAAAATCGAGATAATCATCACAATCAAAATGTGGAGACTGGTTACCATTACCACATTAGCATTGGTATAACCTAACGAAAGCATAATAAAGTAGGGAATTAAGTAATAAAAAAGCAATTGAAAAAAAGTGATTATGAATATTTTAGCCATCAACTTCCCTTGGTGACCAATTCTCACACTCTCTTTATAAAAGTTATCAATCTTCTTATTTAATGTATTTACTAACTTATAAAATGTAGCATCTTTTACAAACCATTTCACTGGTTTGATACAAATATTAACAAATTTTTTAGTAAATGAATGCCAATACATGATCATAAGTAGTGAGACGATCACAAACATGTGAATGCCAAATCCGAACACAACAAACCATGCCAGAGCGTGCATTTTATCAATAACGTAGTTAAAACCGATTATTAACGCAATAAAAAAATTAATTACTATCATGGCTTGGTAAACAACAAACTTCATAAGTAGTGCAGAACTAGCCCGACCACCATCAACTCCCGATTGAATTAAAACAAATAGTTGAGCCGGCTGACCACCAGATGAAAACGGAGTGATCCCATTAAAAAGTTGCTCCACTAAAGGTACCCGGATTGCATCCCGAAAAGTAAAATTAGGATCACTATTTCGAACTAACATGTAAGTAATCACGGATTCAAGAGCAAAATAAAGCAAAATGCACCCTAAAGCAACTAATAACCACCATGGATTAATCTCAACAATATCTCTTATAAGAACGCTAAACTTAATGTCTCTAGCTGCATACCATGAAATAAGTAATCCAAGGGCAATCATGATAAGTAGTGAGACTTTATTTCTCCTGGACATTCAATTACCCCTTTTTCGCCTGGTCAAAATAAAAATCATGCCAAATCTTGGCTAGATGATCCTCGGAATAATAATCAGATGCTTTAAGTGATTTTTCAGCATATGCTTTCAGAAGCTTAGGATCATTTAACAACATCTTAAGTTTTTTATCCATTTCAGCCTCATTATTTGCTGAAATGTAATACCCGTCAATAATTTTTTTATAAAGGGATAAATCCCGCAACATAACAGGAATTCCACACGAGAATGCCTCTAAGACAGACATCGGGAATAACTCATTATACGACGGTAAAAGAAATAAATCAGCCATATTATAATAATTTACTAATTCTTTACGATCAACGATTCCGGGAAAACTCAGGTTTTGAGGTGGATTATCAACCAATTCTTTCAACTCAGAATATCCAGCTGTCATTTTTCCAAATGAAAATCCTCCTGCCCAAACAAATTGAACGTTTGGATTTTGCATTGCTAATTTACCAAAATCAAGAACGCCCTTTCTGGTCTGAACTTGACCGGTTCCGAGCACCGTAAACCGTTTTGTTTGATAACCATAACTACTTCTAAGAGCTTCTTTCTGGCTCTTTGAAACCGGATAAAATTCTTTTTTACTTACAAAATTTGGAATATATGTAATTTTCTTTTTATCAATCCCATATTTTTCAAGTTTAGGTATAAAAGTTGGATTTACAACGACAATATGATCCATCCGTTTATAAAAGGCAATTACATACTTATAAAAAATTTGTCGAAATGGAGTAGGAATTTTTAAACTCCCCTCAAGCGTTTCCGGCAAAAAATGAACGTATCCAATCTTTCGTCCCATTTTTTTTGAAAATGTAGACAAATAAAACGTTGGATTAATGGTGTGATAATGACTAATGTTCGCTTGATTAAATTTATTAATCTCAATGTCAAACTCGTTTGGAAAATGTTTCTTTAACATCTTAATTAACTCAATGTATGCACTACCAACTCCTTGACCTTTTACTTTGTCAGCAGTTGAAAACATATCGATCTTTAACATCAACAAAACTCCTCAGTCAGATGTGTTAGTTTGCTTAGCTTTAGTTCGATCAAACTCTTTGATTGTATCATCATAAAAGCTCAACATCTGATCCACAAAATACTCAGCTGAAATTTCGTGTAATTTCTCTTCACGGACATTTTCGGAATCGGGGTATTCACCTCGGTGTTGCAAATAATCCACCGTTTCAGAAACAAACCTTTCTTCTGACTCAAACGTCATTCCAATTGATTTATCATCAATTAAGTCATCGGTGTACGGACTTCTTGCAACGACAACTTTGGTGCCAGCAGCAACTGCTTCAATGTACGTTAACCCCTGAGACTCAGAATTAGACGTAGAAACAAAAACATCTGCCATTCGATAATAATCATTGACATGATTATTATTAATTTCCCCGGTGAAAATAACATGGTCGTTAAGTTTCATGTCAGACACTTGCTTCATTAAATCATCTTCGGCAGGTCCTTCACCCACAATTACAAGCATAGCATTTGGAACTTGATCCAAAATTTTAGGTAGTGCATCGATCATTTCGGAGATGTTTTTTTCATACGCAACTCGACTAACGGAAACCATCAATGGGGTCTCATCACTAATGCCTAATTTTTTTCTAATATCAACATGGTCATTTTCTTCATAATGCTTAACGTCAATCCCAGTTGGAATAATTCGAATGGGACTCTTAACCCCATAATCAGTAAGCTTGTCCAAGACACGCTTACTTGGTGCCACCACACCGTCCATGTGATGGCAAAAAGCTAACATCATTTCTTTTACGTGCACTGGTTTTAATAATTTGCCGTTAGCAACATAGTGCAAATAATCTTCATACATTGTGTGATAAGTGTGAATACAAGGAATATTCAAATTTTTAGCAACGAACTTCCCGATAATTCCAAGTGAAAATTCAGTTTGGGTATGAACGATATCTAATTTTAATTGCTTAGCAATTTGATAAGCCTGAAATATTCCTCTGACGGCGATTCTTCTTTCGGTAAAAGAAATAAAGGGAACACTTGAAAAACGGTAAATGTCTTTTTCATCGTCATCATTTTTTTCAACGTTAGGATCAGTTGTAGTAAAAATATAGACATGATTTCCACGCCTTTCTAACTCATCTTTTAACGTTTTGATTGACGTAGCAACTCCGCTAACTTGTGGAAAATAAGTATCTGTAAACAAACCAATATTCACGTTGTTTTCCCCTCTCTCTTTAACGTTAAACAAATGTAATTATATGGGTTTCCCGCATGGTTTGCAACTTTGTGCCTAACTACTCAAACCTAAGTAAACCATCTACTCTGGCATCTTAGAGATAAAGTCATCAATCATCTTATTAACGTCACTAGTGGTATCTGCATTTTTAATGACACTATCAGCTAACTTACTTGCTGATTTCGAATTAATTTTACTAATGTATGCTTTAGTTTTTAAAATTTGAGTTGGAGTGGCTGATAATTCATCCACTCCTAACCCAATCAAAAAAGGAATCACTTGTGGATCACACGCAACCTCACCACAAACACCCACGGCCTTAGAAGCGCTATGAACGATCCTAACGACCCTTTCAATTAAACGAAGCACGGCTGGATCACAAGCTTGGTACAAATAGGAGACACGCTCATTTAAACGATCAACGGCAACCGTGTACTGAACTAGATCATTAGTGCCAATACTTACAAAATCTACTCTTGAAATGATCTTATCAATCATAATTGCTGCCGCCGGAACTTCAATCATCGTTCCTAATTGAACATCTCCAAGTTTAACTCCTTTATCAATCAAATTCTGGCGTTCTTCAGTGTAAATCGAAAGAACCTGATCCAGCTCTGAGACCGTTGATATCATAGGAAACATGATCCGAATTGGTCCATAAGATGAAGATCTAAGGAGTGCCCTGATTTGAGTGCGAAAAACCTTGCTTTCACCTAAACTATAACGAATGGCACGATAGCCAAGAAAGGGATTCGTCTCATTATGGGAAATATTAGGCAAATAATTAACTAGTTTATCTCCACCAACATCCATTGTCCTAAAAGTTAACTGCTTTCCTTTTACTTTTGAAACAATGTTTTTGTACATCAAAAATTGTTCGTCTTCGCTCGGGAGATGGTCAGAATCCATGTAAATGTATTCGGTACGAAATAATCCAATTGAATCAGCCCCAACTTCTAAAGCATTATCAACTTCATTTTCGTTACTAACATTAGCCCCCAATAGCAGAGGGTGCTCATCTAATGTCTTGGTCGATTGGCCCTTGAACTTTTCCCATGACCTTTTTTGTTTTCTAAATTTTTCAAGCTTTGTCTGGAATTTCTCGATTTCATCTGAATTGGGACTTTCAATAACGTTTCCACTACTTCCGTCAACAATCAATTGTTCATCATTTTTTAAATGATTTAGGCTGTCCTGCAATCCTAGTACAGCTGGAACGTCCATACTTCTAGATATAATGGCTGCATGAGAATTCTTGGTTCCAACAGCTGTAACAATCCCTTTAATATTTTTCTTTTGAACTTGTGCAATCTGAGTTGGAGAAATGGAATTAGCAACAATAATAACTGGCTGGTTAATAAGTGATAGATCGGGAGTATCGACGCCAAGTAGACGTCCCAAAAGCTGGTCTCTGATATCTTCAATATCATGAACCCGTTCCCTTAAATACGGATCATTCATATTCAAAAAAATAGCTGCATATTGATTGAATACACGATTCAATGCAAATGCAGCATTCTTTTTTTCTTCTGTTATGACTCTTTTAACCTCATTAATCAACTCTGGATCAGATAAAACTTCTAAATAAAAATCTAAAATATCAAGATATTTTTTAGCCATTTCAACTCTATTACTTTGTTTGATTTTTATAATAGTAGTTTTGGTATCTTGAAACGTTTTTTTAAGGCGTGCTTTTTCTTCGTCTATACCCAAAAAGGCTTCTTTATTAAAAGTTAAATCTGGTTTAGTCAAACAATAAGCTTTTCCAAATGCGATCCCATCACTAACACCAATACCCTTAAAGGTAGTCATATTAGTCGATCAATCCTTCATCTTTCATGGTTTTAGCAATTGCATCAAGGGCTTCTTTAGCATCGTCACCATCGGCTGAAATAGTAATATCAGCACCTTGGCCAACTCCTAATGACATAACACCCATGATTGATTTTAAGTTTACAGATTTATCACCATATTCAAGACTAATATTTGAATCAAATTTGCTAGCGGTCTGAACTAACAAAGTTGCTGGACGAGCATGAATGCCAGTTTCTGCCGTGATTTTGAATTGACGTTTCTCCATAATGAACGCACTCCTTTAATCGTTTATTTAACTCTATTTACAGTTTAAGAATATCAATTTATCATCTAAAAAACAAGTAATTATCATAAATCGCTTACATAATTGTTATGACGCTAATTTTCAGACGAATAATGATAGGTTAAAATGCCCTTTTCGCTGGCTTTCCCTACGATTCTTTTCCGTGTTGGAAAGCTCATAAAAGCCTGCTGAAATTTCGGAAAATCCTTTGGTTCAACCGTCAAATCTTTGATTTTTCCATCCTTTAATTGGTTTAAGAGTTCGGTAAAGTCATTTTCGTTTTTATCCATAATTATTGCCTCCTAATCGGTTTCAATGTTACCACATTAAAATAATTTCTAGATCAGTCAAAATACTTGATTGAATGTTATTAGTGCGTATAATATTCATGAATGGTCAATAAAGGTCAGACTTTCGTCTGACAATTTAGTTAAGCAAAGGGAGGCTTAAACTATGGAAGGACAAGGTTCATACGGATTTGGTAGTCTAGATGACTTTCTTCGTGCCATGCAAAATGGCCAAGTCAATGATTATCAAGTTCCACCACAAAGTGGACGCGGCAATGGCCGAAATGGTTCAAAATCAATTCTTTCAACTTACGGAACTGATTTAACTAAAAAAGCTAAAGCCGGAAAACTTGACCCAGTAATCGGTCGTGATAAAGAAACGGCTCGAGCAATCGAAGTTTTAAATCGTAGAGGCAAGAATAACCCGGTCTTGATTGGTGAAGCCGGAGTTGGAAAAACAGCAATTGTTGAGGGCCTCGCTCAAAAAATTGCTGATGGTACTGTTCCAGAAAAACTTCAAAACAAACAGGTAATTCAATTAGACATGGTTTCAATGGTTCAAGGCACAGGTATTCGTGGTCAATTTGAAAAACGAATGCAACAATTAATTAAAGAGGTTCAGTCAAACCGTAACATCATCTTATTCATTGATGAAATTCATGAAATCATGGGGGCAGGTAATGCTGAAGGTGGCATGGACGCAGGTAACGTCTTAAAACCCGCTCTTGCTCGTGGGGACTTTCAATTAATTGGAGCAACCACTCTAAAAGAATACCGTGACATTGAAAAAGACTCTGCTCTTTCAAGACGACTTCAACCAATCATGGTCAAAGAACCAACGGTTGATCAGTCCATCAAGATTCTAAAGGGTCTACAAAATCGTTATGAAAACTATCATCTAGTCAAGTATACCGATCAAGCAGTGAAAGCGGCAGCTACCCTTTCCGATCGTTATATCAGTGATCGTTACCTTCCGGACAAGGCAATTGATTTACTTGATGAAACTGGTTCCAGAAAGAATTTAACTTTAAACATTGTTGATCCAAAAACAATTGACAAAGAGATTGACAGTGCTGAAAACGAAAAGAAGACGGCTTTAGATAAAGAAGACTACGAACAGGCCGCTTACTACCGTGATAAGATCAAACGACTTCATCAAAATAAGGATAAGGGTGCTACAAGTGAGAAACACAACACCGTTACCGAAAAGGATATGCAACAAGTTGTTGAAGAAATGACCAATATCCCAGTTGGAGAACTACAAACCAAAGAACAACAACAATTAAAGGACTTAGCTCCAAATTTAAAGCAACATGTGATCGGACAGGACAAGGCTGTTGATTCAGTTGCTAAAGCCATTAAACGAAATCGAATTGGTTTTAATGGTAGCGGTCGTCCGATTGGTTCATTCCTATTCGTTGGATCCACTGGGATTGGTAAGACTGAGATGGCTAAACAACTTGCCAAAGAATTATTTGGATCCGAAGATTCAATGATTCGATTTGACATGTCAGAGTATCGTGAACCACAATCAGTTGCTAAATTGATTGGTTCACCGCCTGGCTACGTTGGATACGATGAAGCTGGCCAATTAACCGAAAAAGTCCGTCGTAATCCTTACAGCTTGATTCTGTTAGATGAAGTTGAAAAAGCTCATCCAGACGTTCTTCACACATTCTTACAAATCTTAGATGACGGTCGTTTGACTGACTCACAAGGTCGAACGGTTTCCTTTAAGGACACTGTCATCATTATGACTAGTAACGCCGGAAGCGATGCCGAAGCAAGCGTTGGGTTTACACCAGAAGCAACTGGTAAAACTCATTCTGTGATGGATAAATTAGGACTTTATTTCAAGCCTGAATTTCTCAATCGTTTTGATGACATCGTTGAATTCAACCAGCTTTCTAAAGATAACTTAAATCAAATTGTCGATCTGATGATTAAAGATATGAATAACATGTTAGCGTCAAGAAACGTTCACATTGATGTTTCCAAATCGGCCAAAGCAAAAATTGTCGAACTCGGTTACAATCCGTCAATGGGTGCCCGTCCGCTTCGACGAGTAATTCAAGAACAGTTAGAAAACCAAACGGCCGACTACTTCTTGAATCATCCAGAAACTAACAATCTTGTTGCTGATACAGACAAGAACAACAATATCGTTATTAGTACTAAGTAGTGAAAGAGACTTAGATTAGAATTCTAATCTAGGTCTTTTTTTATTTCCAGAAATGGTAAAATCAATATAAACCATCTTTGGAGGAAAATTATGTTTAATTGGATGAAAAAAATCTTTTCAAAAAATAATCATAACTACAAGCATTCAAAACATCGGATGAAAAGACCAATCAGACAAAACAACGTTAAAAAGACGACAACCTCCATAGATCCATCCGAAATTTCTTTAAACAAGCCAAAATCAATTCATACCACCACCCCATTACCTGCCGAAAATCATCAATCAACTCCTAAAAAAGAGGTTATCAGAACCCCAAGTACAGTTTTTATGGAATTTGTCGATCAAAACGGGAATCAATTAAAATCAACTGAAATCATTAGTGGTTCAGTTGGCGATCCAATTAATTTCATCGTTCCCAAAATAAAAAACTACATATTAGTTAGTGTTGATGGAATGACTAAAAAAATGCAAGCAAAAAAACAACTAATCAAGTTTCATTACATCCCTAAGTTAGGCCAACCAGTTAGCGTTTACTGCTTTGATTTTGATTCATTTCGCTTGCTTCTCCCTCCCAAAATCGTGAATGGTCCATTAAACCAGCAGTTTACACTAAAGGCTCCTGTGATTCCTAACTACCAGCTTCACCTATCGGTTGGTGACTTAACCGGTCAATTCACAAATAAAACCAAAAATATCATCTTATATTACCGACGTTCTAACTGGAAAGTGGTTCAGTCAGTCAATTATTTAGTCAAAATGAAAATCCCCACTTCCGTTTATGATTCACCGGTGCGAAAGCAAAGATACGATCAAATTTTACCAGCTGGATCAACTTGGCGTGTCTTTACAGAAATTCGAACTAATCAAGATGATTGGTTAAATCTTGGCGGATCACAATGGATCAAAAAGCGATCCACGATTCGTACCCATAACAATGACAAACGTCTAACCTAAAAAAATCCCACTCTTATTGAGTGGGATTTTTTACAAATTTTTATCCATGTTATACGTCAATTTAGAGAGTGTAAGACCCTTTTCCATCAATTCATGCATAAATTGATAGGTTCGACTCCTCATTTCTTTGACCAATTGCTGATTCTGATCTTTCAAAAATTCAGATGCGTCCTGATCATTCATATTAGCAGCTTGACCCATCGTATCTGATATATGCCCTAAAAATAACTCGTTAGCATGTTTCTTAAAATCACGATCCTGTTGAATAAAATTACTGTAATGAGATTCAACGATCATCGATAGTTTACGATACATCCAGTATGCGCTCTTATCATCCATCGTGAGAGGGGTAACCTCATAACTTGGATCAGTCTCGTCAACGTTAGCAAAAAAAGGAACATATGGACTAAAGGCGGGAATTCCAAAATTTAGCCACATAATTGCCGAACATTTATCACTTACATCATTTCTAATTTGCAGAACATGTGAATTTTGGGTTCGATTCATTGAAATTGGTCTAAATTGAGTATTCGATTCTTTTGGATCTTTAGCCAATGGATCATATTTGGTCTCGTTATAATGAGAACTCAAAATAAACTGAACGTCACTAACTTCAATTTTACGGCTTGCTTTTCTAATAAACGGGAGATCATTTGAGGTTGGCTCCTGCTCAATCTCGGGATTCAGCACCCTTTGACCATACCAAACTCGAGGTGTGTTGTAATGGTGATCAAATTCATTATGAGTCCCAAAGATATGTCGAAAGTTAAATCCCTCTTTATCAGGATTTAACTGGTACTTTTCAACAAACTCTTGTAACCCATCGGAATACATAAAGTTCTCTGGATCATCAAAATCAACCTGTTGAATCGCAACCTCATTTGCTACGACCGCATAACAATCGTCAGGAATTCGTTGTGCAACCCAGTGGTGACCAGTAACGATCTCCATATACCAGACTTCGTTCTTGTCACTAAAAAGGACCCCATTTCCCTCTGGTGAACCATACTTTTTGATTAAATTTCCAAGATAGGCAACTCCATCCCTCGCGGAATTAATGTAAGGGAGAACCATCGATTGTAAAGAATCTTCAGCTAATCCATGCTGAACAAGCGGATCATGAGCTAAAGCATGCTCGTTTCCATAAACACTTTCAGTGGCACTCATTGCAACATTCTTTTCATTAAATCCACTTTCAGCATAAACGCCTTCTTTTTTAACGTCAGCGTTCGGTGTCATCAAAATTCGGTAACCCGACTTTGGCATTGGAGCAGTAAAGCCGTTTTGGTTGGATTTCCAAACTTTGTCCTCGTTATGATATGCAGGTTGAACATAAAAACTTTGAGGAGTTAATGGTAAAAAGGTATCATCATTTCTAGAAATCATCGTTGACCCATCAACACTAGCGTCCTTACCAACCATCACACTGGTACAAGCACTTAACTTTTTCATAATTCATATCCACCTTTCACAAAAACTAGTTTATATCGAATATTACGTCAATTCAATCCTAAAGCTTGGCAGTTAACTTGACATCAGGATATTTATCTTTAAACCAGCGTTCTGCAAACTCATTTTCAAAAAGGAATAACGGATCCCCCATTTGATCCCGTACTAAAATATTTCTAGACGAAGACATCTTTTCGTCCAGCTGGTCAGGGTCAATCCACCGGGCAATTTTATGCCCCATTGGTTCCATCACAACATCTGAGTTATATTCATTTTTCATTCGAAACTGAAATACTTCAAACTGAAGCTGACCAACTGCTCCCAAGATATACTGTCCCGTACTGTAATTAGTGTAGAGCTGAATGGCTCCCTCTTGTACTAATTGTTGAATGCCCTTATGAAACGACTTCTGCTTCATAACGTTTTTGGCTGAAACTCTCATAAATAGTTCTGGAGTGAACTGTGGCAGCTTTTCAAACGCAATCGGTTTTTTGCCGGTATAAATGGTGTCGCCAATCTGAAAATTACCAGTATCATAAAGACCAATAATATCTCCAGCAACCGCTGTTTGAACGTTTTCACGCGTATTAGCCATAAATTCAGTAACGTTTGATAAACGGATCGGCTTCTGGGTACGATCAAGGGTAACATCCATGCCCTTTTGAAATTCACCAGAGCAAATTCGTACAAAGGCAATTCGATCACGATGACGTGGATTCATATTAGCCTGAATCTTAAACACGAATCCAGAAAATTCTGGTGCCGTTGGTTCAATTTCATTTCCTTGAAGAGTTTTGTGAGGACCTGGAGCTGGTGAGAGCTTCAAATAAGCGTCTAAAAAAGTTTTAACCCCAAAGTTAACCAACGCTGAGCCAAAGAAGACTGGTGTTTGATCACCCTTGGCAATTTTTTCTCTGCTAAATTGATTCCCAGCTTCAGAGATTAAATCCATTTCACTTCTAGCATCTTGATAAATGCTATCGTCTGCTAGTGAGTTATCTCCAATAAGATTGCCAGCATCATCTAGTTTAATAAAGTTCTGACCATCCGTTTCTGGCTTATAAAGTTCAACTCGATGATCATAACGGTCGTACAGCCCCTTTAAAATTCGACCAGAGCCAATGGGCCAGTTCATCGGATAAGCCTCAATTCCCAGTACATCTTCCAATTGATCAATTAATTCCATGGGATCCTTGCTATCACGATCAAGCTTATTCATGAAAGTAAAAATTGGAATTCCACGCATTTTACAAATTTTAAATAACTTTTTAGTTTGCGGTTCAATTCCCTTAGCGGCGTCAATCACCATCACGGCAGAATCCACTGCCATAAGAGTTCGGTATGTGTCTTCTGAAAAATCTTCATGTCCCGGTGTATCAAGAATATTAATCCTTTTTCCCTGATAATCAAACTGCATAACCGAACTAGTAACTGAAATTCCACGCTTCTGTTCAATTTCCATCCAATCTGACTTAGCAAAATTTCCACTTTTTTTCGCCTTAACGGTTCCAGCTTCCCGAACAATCCCACCAAAGAGGAGTAGCTGTTCGGTGATAGTGGTTTTCCCAGCATCAGGATGGGAAATAATGGCAAACGTTCTTCGTTTATCGACTTCTTTTTCTAGGTCTGCTTTTTTCATCTTTACTTCCTTTCTGTTATAGATTAATTGTATACCATCAAACAAACAAAAAATCCGGAAAACTCCGGATTTTTTTAACGAATTTGTTGCATCACATAATCAATCGTCTTAATCGAACTAAGTCCATCGTTAATCCGACAGAAGCGATTGTAAAATTGCATAAATTTAGGATCGTTTTCAACGTTTTCGTCTTTTAAATCAGTTGAGATTCCCTTCATTAACTCATCAGAATCATAGACGATCCTTCCAGGCAAATCTCGTTCATAATTCAAGTAAAAGCCACGCAACTCATCCTTATACACGTGATAGTCATAAGGATAGAACAAAATTGGCCGTTTAAGGTAGGCGTAGTCAAAAAAGACTGAGGAATAGTCGGTTACCAGCAAATCTGAAATTAAATATAAATCAGAAATGTTGGAATAGTTCGATAGGTCATAGACGAACCCTTTGTAATCAGAGACGTCTAATGCATTCGAAATCAAGTAGTGCATCCGTAGAATTAGGACAGTATCACTTCCAAAGTGTTGTTTGAACTCTTCCAAACTAAACGGTAGCTTAAAAGTATATTTCCCCTTGCTCTCAAACTGATTATCTCGGTAAGTAGGAGCATATAGGACAACTTTCTTGTCCCGTGGGATTCCCAATCGATCCTTAATCTTATTAATCTCAGTAGGATTATTCCCGTTAATCAATTCATCATTTCTTGGATATCCCACCTTTAAAATCTTGTTTTCATACCCGAAGGCACTTCTAAAGACCTTGGTTGAAAAATCATTTGGTGAAATCAATGCATCCCAACGATTAGCTTCTTTAACAAAGTTATCATGGTACTTATTGGTTGTCGTACCAGGCATTGAAACTCGTTCAATATCTAACCCTAACTTCTTTAATGGTGTGCCATGCCAAGTTTGAACATACGTTACATAGTCTGGTTTAACGACCCAGGCAGGAAATCTAGCATTGCTAATCCATACCTTAGCCTTTCCCATGGTACGAACCCAACGTCCCGTATTTTTAATTACATAGTTAATGTTATGATCCTTACAAAATTGCTTTTGTGACTTTTGAATGGACCACACAAAGTTAATCTTAGGATGTAATTTTTTAAACACCTGATAGATAGCATAAGGACTATCACTCACCTGACGTCCACCAAAGCTCTCAAACACGATCGTCGTAGTAGCAAATGGTGTATGCCCCCGTTTAAACAACTTTCGTAAGCGCAAACGATTAACTTTACTTAATAAGATTTTAAACGATTTCCACAAATGCTTAGCTTTTCCGTAAAACTTAGTAAGTCTTTTTGTAGGAGACGGCCGTCTTCTTTTAATAACACGAAGTTGACCTTGCTTTCCCTCTTTTAATACTAATTCACGATTATCACCTAAGTGAGAAACGGTTTTAAACGATGAAAGCGAAACATCCATCACCAATCTTTGCTGAAAATGCTTACCATGATAGTCATACCTGATATACAAACGATATGTATCTTCATCCTTTAGCTCTTTAAGCGGAATGGTAATCGCAAAAATCCCTTGAAAAGGTGAATCGGTAATCGGATAAAGTCGTTTGCTTTGATCACTTGCTTGTTTAATTACAATTGCCATCTGATCAAGTTTTTTACCGTCAATGTGGTTAAACCCCGTTAATCGTAAATTACCGCCACCAAGCAAATTAACCGAGTTCATCACAAATTGCTTTTTAGATCGGTTCGTTCTGACATAAAAGACCGCCATGCCAGAGGGGTCAATCTCATATTGATAATATGCGTTTGACCCCATCCGTCGAACGGCGCTTACATATTCACCTTCAACTTGGATAATGGTCCGGTGGTCACGATTTCCACACGAATAATAGAGTTGCCATTCAAATTCATCCTGCCCCACGGAGTCAAAGTGAAATTTATTTGGATCAATTATAATTGCTGCTTCATTGCCACTTACGTCCCCTTTAAGAATGGGAACGGTGATTGAAGCTAAGCTTTCTTTTTCAATCAAAGTAACAGTTGCATCTTCATCAGCGTAACTAGGATTAATTAATTCAAATTCAATTTTCAACTTTGTTTGTTTTGGTATAACGTTAGAAAGTATTGCTCGCATTATTTCTCCTTAATAGTTGAAAATCACGTTTTGACCAAGATATTTAGAAAAGTTAACCATATCATCCAAATCGATAAAAATGGTAGTCTCCTTACCTTCAGCATACTTATTAACTAAAGCAACGTTAAATGCTGAAATATCACTATAACGGCTTGCATTGCCATAGTCTGAAATGACATATGATCGAGCATCTGAACCTTTAGACAAATACTTCAAATTACCAAGATTAACATCATAATCGATTAAATCACTAGTTGGTCTAGCAATCTTTAAACTTGTTTCTGGAGGTGAAACAACCGAGGTTTTACTAAGATAAAAAATCTGAGCTGCTCCACCGTTACTTTGATCCACCCGACATGCCACGTCACCATGTTGATTTAAAAATTTAATTACTTGATGTTCATCATTAATCCGTTTGAAAACAGCAGTAGCGTTATCATGATTGTCATAATAAATCGTTTTACTAACGTAGGGCCCATCATAAAAGATCACTTTGAATAAACCTGACCCAGCCAAAATTTCCTTTCGTTCAGCTCGAACCACCCCATTATGGTCACTGTAGACTTGAACGGACTGACCCTTAACCACTCTGTCGTGAACGTCAAATTGGGTTAAATCGTTATTTAAATCATGATTTTGATCAAAAATTCCACGTTGTTTACTAAAAACGTCAAACAATTGGATGATTTCTAATTGCACTTGCTGATGAAAAGAATCAGATAACTTCCTAATCAAAGTGGCCACGTACTGTGATTGATCATAGTTTAAAATGGAAATTACAACTTTAACTGAATTCCCGTCATCGATCATTCTTTCCAATCGTTCTTTAAATCGGGGCTTTTCAGCTCCATGAACTGAAGTTACCAAAAAAAGTGCTTGTTTCATTTTGCTCCCCTTAAACTAAAACATTCTAAGAAATAAAACGAAGAATCCTTGGACTCAAACTAATCTTTCCAATCCTTTTGGCTCGTGACGCCTAAATCAGACTTGATCTTAGACGTTGAAATTCCTTGGGTTCGCGGCAAATAAATTACTTTACAATACTCTTTAAGAAAGTCAAACTTACCCTTCCAATCGTCACCCATCACAAAGATATCAATCTTATGATCTTTAATATCTTGAATCTTCTGGTTCCATCCCTTTTCAGGAATTACTTCGTCAACGTAGCGGATAGCGTCTAAAATGTACTTACGATCCTCATAAGAATTATAAGCACGTTTCCCCTTTACGGCATTAAACTCATCCGTCGAAAGACCTACCGTCAATGAATCACCTAATTCACGAGCACGTTTTAATAAACGCACATGACCCTTGTGAAGCAGATCAAATGTGCCATACGTAATTACTTTCGTCATAATATCTCCTGTCAGAAGACCATAATTAATACTCCTATTTATCAACAACTAAATGTTAGCATATCTTCCATTATCGTCAATAAAATTCACGATCCATAACTAAAGTTTAATTTGGCTCATTTTCAGATGAATTAGTTTTTGCTGAATTCGTGGAGTTCGAATCGTCATGTTGAACTAACCAAATATTGTAACAATATTCAATCACAACCTTCGCAATCGCATAAACTGGAATGGCTAGAATCATCCCAAACAACCCAGCAATGTGACCAGCTGCAAGTAAAATGATAATAATAGTTAGTGGATGAATCTTTAACGATTTCCCAATCACATTCGGGTACACCAAGTTTCCATCAATTTGTTGAACAATAATGACTACCACAATTACCCAGATAACTTGCATAATATTATCTGAAAAAGCAACAAAAAGTGATGGAATAATTCCAATGTAGGGACCAACGTATGGGATGATATTACATAATCCGGCAAAGACCCCGAGCAAAAGAGCATACTTTTGTCCGATCAGAAAGTATCCTAAAGTGGTAAACGTTCCAACAAACAGACACTCAATGACTTGGCCACCGATGTAACGTGAGAGGGTATGATTCATTTTTTTAAGTAGCGTTACCGTTTGTTTCCTGTGGTGTTTGGAAAGTCCGGGAGTTAACTTTTCAATGCTTGGAAGTAGTTTGTTTCCATCCTTTAACATGTAAAACAGAATGACAGGAACTGTAATTGCCGTGATAACCACGTTCGTTGCCATCGAAATAATCGTTCCCGCACTATTCGTCAAATTAGCCAGAACTGTTTTCAAATACGATGAATATGAGGACTGAATCTTGTCAACAATGGGACGCCAGTCCACTTTTTTTAAAAATCCATAACGTGTGATTTTAGTTAGTAATGTCTGCCCTTGTTTAGCAAATTCAGGCGCTGCCCCTACCATGTTAGCCACCTGAGTAATCAACCGTGGTACAAACGAAAACGCCATGTAAACAATAACCCCAATCACAATCAAAAATACGATGGCGGTGGCCCAGGTACGATTAATGTGTTTTGTTTTTGTGATTTTTATTTTCATCAGAAGGTTAACGATCGGATTCAACATGTAATACAAGAATCCCGCTAACAAGAGTGGAACGAAGATCGTTGACACAAAAATTACAATCGGCGAAAAAACAAAACTAATTTTGGAACATAAATAAACGATTCCAACTGCAATCAGAATCTCAACCGTCCAAAAAAATAAAGCCGAATTTTTAAATCTATTCATTTGATTCACTCCAATTAATTTTCTTTTGTGTCCAAGAATTGATCAATATCATCAAGATCAAAGCCCTTACGATATAACGACTGCTTGGCTTTCTGACGTCGACTCATATCATTATACTTCTTATACTTATTCCAAGCCTTGTTACCCTCTTTAGCAAGTAACTCATTTTGATGATCGACATCACCTTGAAAGTCTAATTCACTAATGATTGTATCAATATCATCAAATGAGTATCCCTTTCGGTATAAAGCCGTCTTAGTTTTTTGCATCCGTTTGTTAAAGGGATATCGCTGATTATGAGCAAAGATTTTTTGGGCCTGCTTTTTACCATTTTTAAGCGTCATTTCGCTCGAATAATTAACTAAAATTGCCTCATTTATGTATTCATCTGCAATTCCCTTTTGTTTTAAATACCTTGAAACAGCCATGGGACCCTTATTCTGTTGTTCAACAATTCCTTTGACATAGGTGTCAGCATAATGTTCATCATTAAGTAGATTAATCTGTTCTAGTTTTTCAACCGCTTCATCGACTGCTTCAAGGTTGTCTGAATATGATTTTAACTTATCTCTAACCTCTTTTTTTGAACGAGTCTGATACGAAATAAAATCAATAGCCTTATTATATAACTTTGAAACATCGTCCGCCGCCTTAATTTTGTCAATCTTACCTTGGCTTAACTCAGATCCCTTAAAGATCCCAAACTGAATCATTACTTCTTCACTCACAGGAAAAGCATAATGATCATTGATGTATACGTTATATCTCCCCAGTCTTTTTTGCGAAACAATTTTTGTGACCCTTAATTTATTTGCATTTTGCTTATCCATCAGCGCTAACTCCCATCAAATTAACAATTTGAAACTATTCTGATATACTTATTTGAAAACACTACAAAGGAAGTGGTTTCACTCATGCCAAAAGCACACGTGATTTACGCCACCATTACTGGTAATAACGAAGACGTTGCTGATATCGTCACCGAGGGACTTGAGGACCTTGGCGTAGATGTCGAAGAATCTGAAATTTCTCAAACCGACGCGGACGAACTTAAAGATACCGATATTATTGTTATATGTCCATACACCTACGACGAAGGAGCTCTCCCTGAAGAAGGGATGGACTTTTTTGAAGATTTAGATTCACTGAACCTAAAAGGAAAAGTTTTTGGAGTGGCTGGTTCTGGAGACGTTTTTTATCAAGAATATTATAACGTTGCCGTCGACGCATTTACCAAAGCTTTAAGGAAAACTAACGCTACTCAAGGAGCTAAAAGCGTCAAAATCAATCTTGAACCTGATGAAGATGACATCAAAGTTCTTGACCAGTTTTCTCGTGAACTGGTAAAATCCACCGAAAAATAATTTAGCAAAAAACATCACCACCTAATCCTAGGTGGTGTTTTTCTTTTTGGAACGAAATTTACGTGCACTAGAAATAATAGACCGAACGGATCCGTTTGTTGATTCAATGTTACCAGTAAAGTACTCTTGTATACTGGCATTAATAACGGCCCCAAACATCAGCACGAGTCCAATAAAATATAACCACAACATCACTACTATAAAAGTTCCTAACGTCTTATAAGCGGTAATATTTCTAAAAAAGTACTCAATGATTAGCGAAAAAGCTTGTGACAAAATCATTAAACCAAGCACAGATATCGCTGATCCTAGAATTGTATAACGAATCTTGGTCTTAACACTTGGCACAAAATAGTACAAAAGCATCACAACTATGAAAGACCCAGAAATAATAAATGGAATTCGAATGGATGCAACCACTTGCGTTGCAATGGTTGAAAGATGCAGAATTGGTCTCAAGTACGTGATAATTTCTTGACCAAACCCTTGCAAAATCATTAAAACAATCAATAAGAGTACCAGTAAAAGCATCCACACAAATGAAATTAAACGATTCGTGATGGCATTCTGAGTGTCAGCTACTCCGTAAGTTCGGTTAACCGTTCGTTGAAATGCTGCCATCGCCTGACTAGCTGACCAAATTACCAGCAACAACCCAATCGATAAGCTACCACCACTATTATTATTATCAAAAGCTGACTTAATCATGGGCAAAAGCATCGTATAAATCGATGACGGAACCGCGGTTCTGATATACATTAAGATATCATTAGGATCTCCATGTAAAAGTTTAATGATGCTACCAATCATAATTAAAATTGGAAACAGTGATAAGAGGGAATAATACGCCAAGACGATGGCAGAATCAGAAACGTTTCCCATCTTAAAATGTTTCATAACTAACTTAACAAATGAAATTACTTTTTGATTTGTTTTTAGTTCCACAAGCTAGGACTCTCCTTTAAAAGTTGCCTCAATTGCAGATAAAATTTGCTTAGCTGCCGTTCCATCCCCATAAGGATTATGAGCATCAGCCATCTTTCGGTATTCATCTGGATTATCAAGTAAGTCCTCCATCGCATCTTTAATGGCCTTAGGATCAGTCCCAACTAATCTCAAAGTGCCCGCTTTAACTCCTTCGGGGCGTTCAGTCGATTCTCTAAGAACCAAAACGGGCTTTCCAAGTGAAGGAGCTTCTTCTTGAACCCCACCAGAGTCAGACATAATAAAATAACTCCGAGCAGCCATATTATGAAAATCAACCACATCTAAAGGTGCAATCAAATGGATCCGAGAATCGCCCTTAAAAATCTGTTGGGCCATCTTTTGAACCACTGGATTAAGATGAACCGGGTAAACCACGTCCACATCAGGATGTGAATCAACAACTTGTTTAATTGCCTGAAACGTTCGTTTCATTGGTTCACCTAGATTTTCGCGCCGATGCATTGTAAGTAAGATGATCCGCTGTCCATCATCAATGTTATCTAAGATCGAATGATGATAATCATCACTCACCGTTTGATGAAGAGCATCAATGGCAGTATTTCCTGTAACAAAGATGTTTGGCCCCGGATGATTCTCTTTTATTAAATTTTGCTTACTTAACTCCGTGGGTGCAAAGTACAAGTCAGCTAAAACATCCGTTAATTGACGATTCATTTCCTCTGGATATGGGGAATATTTATTATGAGTACGCAGTCCTGCTTCAACGTGACCTAACATTTTTTTATGATAAAAAGCAACCACTGAAGCGGCAAACGTACTCGTAGTATCACCATGAACTAGAATAATATCTGGATTAGTTTTAGAAATAATTGGACCTAACTTAGTGATCACAGAAACAGTAATATCTCCAAGTGTTTGATCATTCTTCATAATGTTTAAATTATAATCAGGAGTGATTTTGAAAATATCGAGAACTTGCTTAAGCATTTCACGATGTTGACCCGTGACCACTGTGATTGGTTTAAACTTGTTTCGATTTCGCTTCATCTCTAAAATAATTGGAGCCATCTTAATGGCCTCCGGTCGAGTTCCAAAAACAGTCATAACTTTAATTGGTCTGGTCACACTTAATCCCTCCCATTTGCCTAGTACCTTAAGTATATCAAAAGATTTACCCAATTCCGATGCCAAACCACTTTAAATAATGATAAAATGATATTAAACAATCTGTAAATAATTGGTAATGTATTTTTGAATTTAAAAGTTTAATTGCCAAGTACTAAGGAGTAATTAATTTTGGAAAAAATTAGTCTGATTGTTCCTTGTTATAATGAACAGGAATCAATTGAACTTTTCTACAAAACTGTGGAAAAGGTTTTTGCACAAATGAATAAAGACGGTGAAAAGTATGAGCCTGATTACCTTTTTATAAATGATGGATCAAGTGACAATACCTTTAAGATCATTAAAAATCTTCACGAAAAACATCCTGACACCGTTCACTTCATCTCATTTTCAAGAAACTTCGGGAAAGAAGCTGGAATGGCTGCTGGGCTAAGAAATGCCAAAGGCAATTACATTGCATTAATGGACGTTGATCTCCAAGATCCGCCGGAACTCCTTCCTAAAATGCTCAAAATTATTCAGACCCAGGACTATGATTGCGTTGGGTGTGTCCAAACAAGCAGAAAGCAGAATCCAGTTCGAGCTTTCTGCTCTTCGATGTTTTATAAAGTCATCGATAAAATGTCAGACGTTAAAATTAAACCTAACGTTCGAGATTATCGTTTAATGTCTCGACGTTACGTCGATGCAGTAAATGAACTAACAGAATACAATCGATTCTCAAAAGGAATCTTTGCTTGGGTTGGTTTTAACACCAAATATTTAGAGTATCAGGGGGTCCCTCGGGCTGCTGGAGAAACTCATTGGTCTTTCTCACAATTGGTAGAATACTCGATGGAAGGAATTATTGATTTCTCTGATGCCCCACTAACCTTTGCCACTTACGTTGGAATAATCTCATTTTTACTCTCACTCGTTGGGATTGCTTTTGTCGTTATCAGAGCATTATTCTTTGGAGGAGCCGTATCTGGTTGGCCTTCTTTAGTATCAATTATTCTCCTAATCGGTGGAATCCAACTCTTCTGTTTGGGCATTCTAGGAAAATACATTGGAAAAATTTATTTAGAAACGAAACACCGTCCTCAGTACATCATTAAGGACGAAGCATAGTTTAACCGGTAGCCACCTATAAATTATAGGTGGCTTTTTTATACAAAAAAGACTTCACTTTATGATGTGAAGTCTTTTTGAATTTATTAACTAACTTAGAACATTCCCAGAATTCCATTCAGAATCAAGACCATTATTAGCCCCACAACTGAAATCACGGTTTCTAACACCGTCCAAATTGAGAAAGTTTGTTTCATAGTTAAGTCAAAGTATTCTTTGAACATCCAGAATCCGGCATCGTTAACGTGTGATGCGGCAAGTGATCCAGCACCAATGGCTAATGCCATCATTACTGGGTTAACGTTCAATGAAGACATCAGTGGCATAACAAGTCCGGCAGCAGTCATTCCAGCCACCGTAGCTGAACCTAGCGATACACGAAGAATAACGGCAACTAACCAGCCAAGGATGATTGGAGATAGTGATGAGTGCATCATGATGTTCTTAACGGCATCACCAACACCACCATCAATCAAGACTTGCTTGAAGGCACCACCACCACCAATAACCAATAGAAGCATGGCAATTGATTTAACGGAGGCTTCAATACTCTTAGAAACGTCACTCATTTTCTTACCACGATGGAAGCCCATTGACCAGATGGCAAATACTAAAGCGATTACCATGGCAATCATAGGGTTACCTAACATCGAGATAATAGCATCAAATCCTGACGGCTTAGCAACTGCTTTCCCGCCATGGAAAACTAACTGGTAAATGGTATTAACCGCCATGAAAATAGCTGGTAATAATGAAGTTAAAACCGAAAGACCAAAACTAGGAGTTTCATCTAACTTGTATTCTTTAACTTCACCAAAAGCTGGCAGGCTCTTCTTGACTACGAACGCGCTCGGAACAAACTTCTCAGCAAACTTCGTAAAGACAGGACCCGCAATTAAAACAGCTGGAATTGCAACAATGATACCAAAGAGCAATACCTCACCAATATTAGCGCCCAAGGCTGTGGCAACAGCAGTTGGAGCAGGTTGTGGTGGTAAGAATCCCTGGGTTGCTGACAATGCAGCCGCCATTGGAATTCCTAGATAAACAAATGGTACATCGGCTTCAAGGGCAACCGCGAAGACGATTGGGGTAAGTAATACCAATCCAACTTCGAAGAACAATGACATTCCGATAATGAACGAAGCAATTACGATCGCAATCTGTAATCGCTTCTTTCCAAATTTGTCGATCAGCGTCTTGGCGATTCGATACGAACCACCAGAATCAGAAACCAAACGACCGATCATGGCACCGAATCCGAAGACGATGGCCAATTCACCTAATGTACTACCAATACCAGTCTTAATGGCATCGGCAATTGATGCTGGGTTCATTCCTAATCCAAGCGCAACTAAAATAGCTGTGATGATCAAGGAAACAAAAGTATTTAGCTTAAGTTTGATGATCATGAAAAGGAGAAGTGCGATTCCTAAAATCAACACTATGAAGGGCATGTATGACATTTCTTTTCCTCTTTCCAATTATTAAATTAAAACAACGCTATAAATTAATTGTATACGGTTTCATGCCAGTTTTCAACACCATCTTTTAAAATTAAGCTTCAAAATAGCATCGGCCACCTCTTCTTTTACTTAATAAAACTAGTAATGACTCCGCCAATAATGACGAAAATCATTCCAATGGTAATATATAAAAGTTCTCTTTTAGTTTTGTGTTCGTGTAAAAAGATGATTCCACCAAAGGTTGATATGACAACACACATTTGCGAAATTGTAAATCCAGTTGCTACTCCATTTAATTCGGTTGAAATCAAATAGGTTAAAGCACCAAATCCAAACAAGAAACCACTGATAATATTTTTATAGGTAGCCACTTCTTTAAACGGATTAACCTTGGTTTTAAATATTATAAAGCAGGCAAAGATAGTTCCCATCACGACCATTCCAATGGTTTGAGGGAGAAACGCTGCCCATCCATTAGTATTAGCAACTTTTGGGAATGCCGAATAGCCAACATACCCAAAAGTTCCGATGATTAAAACTAAAACACCCTTTCTAATATTAACCTGTTGCTTTTCTTCCTCAGTTTTTGGTGCTAACGTTCTGTCTTTTTTGGTAGTTAGTAAAACACCCAAAATGATTAAAATAATCGATCCGAATCCAGCTAACTTTGGAATCAAACCCGCCCATTCACCAAAAACAATTACTCCAGTTAATGAATTGCCAATCAACTGAAGACCAGTTGACACTGGCATGGATAGCGAAACTCCCATCAGTGAAAATGCCGTGTACTGAGTATATTGTCCAATTGCCCATGCCATACCAGACAGAAGACAAAGCCAAAAAACTTCTTTTGAAATCACTGGTTGCTTAATGAAATAGACAATAACAGCAATTAAAATGGCTCCATATGTAGAACCCATTAGTTGATTAATTGGCTTTCCACCTAGCAAACCGATTGAAATTGGTAAAATACCCCAAGCAATCGCTGGTAATAATGCAATTAAAATATTCAAACTTAATCCCCCGAATTAAAATAATTTCTAACCATTCTCTTCAAGTTCAATATACTCCCTTTTAAATCAAACCGATATTCAAATTCACAAAAAAAGGACACTAAATGTGTCCTTAAATGTGTCCTTTTTTGAAAAGATAAAATTTTAAATAAAACTTGTAATGACACCACCAAGAATGACACAAATCATTCCAAGTGTGACAAATACTAGTTCTTTCTTTGTCTTGTGTTCGTGAAGAATTATAATTCCACCAAAGGTTGAAATGACAACACACATCTGTGAAATCGTAAATCCAGTGGCCACTCCGTTTAATTCAGTCGAAATTAGATAGAAGAAGGCACCAAATCCGAACAAAAATCCGGTAATAATGTTTTTATATGAAACAGCTTGTTTAAACGGATTAACCTTGGTTTTATAAGCACTAATAATAACAAAGATCGTTCCCATGATGACCATTCCGATCGTCTGGGGCAGAAAGGCTGACCAACCATTGGTATTAGCAATCCTTGGAAAATCAGAGTATCCAATATAGCCAAACATGCCAATTACTAACAGAATTAAACCATTCCGAGTATGCTGAGCGGCATTCTCTTCAGCCGTCTTGGGTTCATTACTGCCATTGTCTTTCAAAGTTGTTAGTAAGACCCCAATGATAATCAAAATAATTGATCCAAAACCAGCTAGCTTGGGAATTAAGCCAGCCCATTCACCAAAGAAAATCACTCCGGTAACTGAAGTACCAACTAACTGCAAACCAGTTGAAATTGGCATCGTTCGTGATACACCAATTTGAGTAAAGGCCATGTACTGAGTCATTTGACCAACTGCCCAAGCCATCCCTGAAAGTAAACACCACCAAAAGTCCTGCATGGTGATCACTGGTTGTTTAAAAATAAACACAAGGATGGCAATGATTAACGCTCCATATGTAGTTCCCATCAACTGATTAACTGGCTTACCACCGATTAACCCAGTTGCAATAGGAAGGAGCCCCCACCCTAACGCTGGGAGTAAAGCAATTAAAATATTCAATATAATTTCCTCCTAAAATGTAAATCCGTGTAGAACTCATTATAATCGCCCATAAGCCCAAAAATCAATTAATTAATTGTCATCACCAACATTTGCCCAAATAAAAAACACCTCATTTAAATGAAGTGTTTTAACGCTTATAGATGACCCCACTCAGACTCGAACTGAGATCGACCGCTTAGGAGGCGGTTGCCCTATCCAGTTGTGCTATGGGGCCAAAAACATTTTCTATTCTCTCACGAATAAAAAATTTAGTAAAGAACCAAACTAATGGTGATTTTTATGACTACTTGGTTTACCCTTATCTTTTTGTTTTCGTTTTCGGTGTTTATTCTTTTTTGGTTTAGCCTGGATAGCTTCGTGCACCTGTCTTTTTTTAGTCAGTGCCTGTTGTTTGATTTCTTTTTGATGCTCTAACTGTGAGTCATCAATGTGATCAACGATCTCCCCATTGAAATAATAAATTGGTTTTAATTCATATTCACTATTATCTAAAACGTGCTTTAAATCGCGAAGATCATGGTCATCTCCAAAATTAATTACTAACCCTGGCTCACCCATTCGACCTGTTCGACCAACACGATGAATGTAGGTATTCGATTCATTTGGCAAATCATAATTAATCACAGCTGGTAATTTTGCAATGTCAAGTCCCCTTGCAGCCACGTCAGTCGTTAATAATAATTTAATTCTTCCCAAACGAAAATCATCCAGCGCCTTTTTGCGGCTCTGTTTACTTTCACCTGCGGCTAATTTTTGTACCTTGCCATTTCCCTCGTGTTTGAAGAAATTAAAAGCCCGATTAAGCGTATCAGTCTGATTAAAAAATACTAATGCTTTAAAACCTTGCATTTTAGATAACCGGTTTAACATTTCATTTCGCTTGGCTCGTGAGATTTGAAAGAGGCCATGGGTTACCTTACCCCTGGTTTGATCAATATCCCTAACGTCAATTATGTCGGCACTTTTACCCATTTTTTCCTTTAGATGATACAAAACATCAGTGTCTGTAGCAGAAAAGTAGGCAGCCTGAGCATCTCTTGGAACTGCAGCAATAATATTTTTAACCTGATCTAAAGAAGTATCGTTGAGCAAATCATCAGCTTCGTCAATGACCACTGTTTCAACGTCATTAACCTTTAATTTTCGTTCATTAATCAAGCTAAGAATTCTTCCGGGAGTTCCCACAACAATCTCTGGATGTTTTTTTAACTGTTCTTGTTGCCGTTTAACGTTTGCTCCACCAATCAATGACAAAATTTTCACTTTAAAAGGAACCGCCCAATCTCTAATCACACCTGCCACTTGCATCGCAAGTTCTTGAGTAGGTTCGATCACAATGACCTGTGTGCCAACCCCTGGCATCGAATTAGCCAAAATCGGCATTGTAAACGCCACGGTTTTGCCAGAACCAGTTGGTGATAGTGCGACAATGTCATTTTCACCCTCAATCATCGGTGCATAGACTGCTTTTTGGATTGGGGTCTGTTTTTCATATCCTAATTTTTCAAAACGCTTAACAAATTGTTCGAGCACACTATTCTCCTATTTGTAAATAATGAATTCCAGCACTATCAGCAAGACGTCCCATTAAAGCATTAACTTTCTGCATTAAATTCAGTCCTCCAACGTATCGATTTTCGTAAACAGGATTCCCTGGATGATTTATGACTTCAGCAAAATCATTTGCTTCTGGAATCATCGGATTGTCGGTATAAAGAGGAGAAATCTCACTTTCTTTACCCTCATTCATTAATTTAGCTGCCGTAAACTCACCAGCATTATCAATTAAGACCGTTTGCTTTCCACAGTAGATCTCTGATTGTTGATACGAAGTAATCACCTTACTAAAGTTTAAAGTAACATCAAAAGTACCATAGTTTAAAACAGCTACTCCACCACCATCAGCTCCGGTTTCAATGAATTTAGGATAGTACATCTGTGTTCTTGGTAATCCAAATAGAGCAACGGCATCATACACAGGATAAACTCCTAAGTCTTCCAGAGCTCCGCCACCAAATTGAAGGTTAAAGACATTCGGAACTTCACCCTTAAGAACCTTATCGTAGCGAGAAGAATATTTGCTAAAAGTAAATTCTGCCCCATCAATTTTAATATCATCAATTTGATCTTGAACTGCTTTAAAAGCGGGCATGTGAATGTTCCGTGCTGCTTCCATTAAGCGAGCTTTGGGATGTTGCTTTAACGTGTCGATGGCAGACTGGAATTGATATGGTCCAATAAAAGCAGGCTTTTCAACAATGACATTCTTGTCATGCTTAAGTGCTTCAATGACTTGTTGATAGTGAATGGCATTTGGTGAAGCAATATAAACGGTGTCGAATTTGTCAGATTCAAAGAAAACCTGTAAATCATCAAAAATGTTGTCACAATCATTTGGCTGAGCAAATTTCCGCGCCGTATCTAATTTTCTTGAATAAACAGCGTTCAACTTATACTTGCCAGTACTAACAGCAGCATCAACAAACTTTTGTGTGATCCAGTTAGTTCCAATTATTCCTAATTTAATCATTGTAATTCTCCCATTGTACTTCTTCATTATTCACAATATTTACCTGACCTAGATACTGATTCCACTGCTTCTGGTTCCCATTAAAAGCTACGGAATCAAAGCTTCCCTTCTGCCCATCAATGTTTAAATGATCGGAAGAATTCATGTTGATAAAGCGCACGTGCGGTTTCTTTGCATCGCTTTCATTATTTAACCAAAAAGCGGCGTGTGGAATTGATCTAAATTCTCGGTACATCTTCTCGTTAGTATTAATAATAACAGGTCGATCGTATCTCTGGTACAAAAACTGAACAAATTCATTAATCCGTTTCTTTTGTTGCTTTAAATTCACGTTGTTTTCATCATACGGATAGTAATATTGAACTTGAATGACGATTGGAAGTGTCCCGGTATTATCTTTGACTTGAGTTATAAAATTACTCTCTTGGTCTTCAATACTACTCTTAAATCCATAGGTATGATAAACCCCAATCTTTAAACCAGATCCCTGACTGCGATTGTAATTATTGTCAAAATTATCGTCAGCAAAGCTTGCTCCTTGAGTAGAACGAATGTACACGAACTTTTGGCCTTTCTGTTTAAGTGCCGTAAAATCGATGTACCCATCGTCTTGATTTACCGTCACACCCTGAACTGGATACTTTTTCAAAAGTAATTCGCGATCACGATTTTTATGAGCAAAGTACATCCAAATGGAAATAACGATAACTAGTAGCAGTACACTAACCAGTCCAATTAATGCCCACCTAGTTAATTTTTCTTTTCTTGCTTTTTTTCGAAGGTTGGACCGGTTAATCTCAGTCATTTGGACCTCCTCAATCATTTCTTATAATTAGTATAATTATAAATCAATATTATCACTATTTATTGATATTCGCTTGAATTCAAACGTTGATTTCAATATAATGAAAGCGTTATAAGTAGTATAATTTTTTTACTCGATCACTTAATAAAGTTGGCATGAAATCTGTCATAGAGTGCATCAACTAGCATGGAAGGGAAAGATTATAATGGAAAACGTAATTGGGGTCGACATCGGAACTACAAGTGTCAAAACCGTTTTATACGATGACAAAGGTGAAGTTAAAGGTTATTCAAACGATGGATATACTTTGTATCAAGACACTGCCGACATGGCAGAAGAAGATCCAGAGGAGATTTTCTCAGCGATGATTCAAGGTCTACAAAATGTTCTTAAAAAAGTAGACCCTAAAAAAGACACCATCAAGGGAGTTTCATATTCGTGTGCGATGCACAGTTTGATCCTCTTGGATGAGAACCACAAGCCACTCACCCGCGCAATCACTTGGGCAGATAATCGTGCCGTTGAATACGCAGATAAATTAAAAGAAAACGGCATTGGAATGGAACTTTACAAAAAGACTGGTGTTCCAACTCATCCAATGACACCACTTGTAAAGGCCATGTGGCTCAGAAATGAAAAGCCTGAATTGTTTAAAAAAGCCCGTTATTTTGTTGGTGTTAAAGAATACATCAACTATAAATTATTTGGGGTTCTAAAAGAAGACTATTCGATCGCTAATGCAACTGGCCTATTCAATATTTTTGACATGGACTGGGACGATGAAGCATTAAAAGTTGCTGGCATCAAGCGTGATCAACTGCCTGAATTAGTAGACACCACTTATCAATTAAAGGGCTTAAACGAAGAATACGCCAATAAAATTGGAATTGATAAAGATACACCATTTATCATTGGTGCTTCTGACGGTCCTCTGGCTAACTTAGGGGTAGACGCCATTAAACCAGGTGTAGTAGCTGTCACAATTGGAACTTCTGGTGCCGTTCGTGTCGTTAACGACAAGCCAACGATTGATCCTAAGGGTCGTGTATTCTGTTACTACCTAGCTAAGAATATGTGGGTTGTCGGTGGACCCGTTAATAACGGTGGAATTGTCTTCCGTTGGGTTCGTGATCAACTTTGCTTGCCAGAAAAAGTCACTGCCGAACAGATGAATATTGATGCTTACGATCTTCTAACTGAAATTGCTTCTAAGATTCCAGCAGGATCCGAAGGGTTAATCTTCTTACCGTTCTTGGGTGGTGAAAGAGCTCCAATCTGGGATGCTGACGCTCGTGGAACATACTTCGGTTTGACCAGAAAACACACTCGTGCCCACATGATTCGATCTGCTCTTGAGGGAATCGTGTATAACCTTTACACCGTTATGTTAGCCCTTGAAGAAGTTGTTGGCGAACCAAAGAGTATTCAAGCAACTGGTGGTTTTGCTCGTTCAGAACTTTGGCGCCAAATGTTAGCCGACATCTTTGAACAAGACGTCAACATCCCAGAAAGCTTCGAAGGTACGGCTCTTGGAGCTGCTACCCTTGGAATGTACAGTTTAGGCATGATTGACAGCCTTTACGACGTCAGTAAGTTTGTTGGGGTTACCAACACTCATAAGCCAAATCCAAAGAATTACCAAGCTTATCGTGAATTGATCCCAATTTACATTCGTCTAAGCCGTCATCTTCAACCAGAATACAAGAACATTGCTAATTACCAACGTGAACATGAAAATGATTGGAAAACCGGTCCAAAAGACGAAGACTAAATCAATATCACTAAAAAGCATCCAATTGGATGCTTTTTTATTTTATGTACTGACTTCGATTTGGCCCCATGCTATAATTAACCATTACGCAAAAGGAGTGGATCAAATGCCTCAAAGCAACTTAAAGAAAAACATTGGAATCGGTGCTGCCCTGTCAACTGTCATGGGAACCGTGATCGGTGCTGGAGTCTTTTTCAAAACTGCCAGTGTCGTATCTAATACTCATTCTGTCACTCTCACCATCCTAGCATGGATCATTGGTGGCCTTTTAACAATTTGTGGTGGACTAACGGTTTCAGAATTGGCTGCGGCCATTCCTAAAACTGGAGGAACCATTCAATACTTAAAGTATACTTATGGACCGCTAACTGGATTCCTACTGGGATGGGCCGAAATCCTTGTGTATTTTCCGGCCAACTTAGCGGCTCTCTCAATTGTTTTCTCCACTCAACTAATTAATTTGTTTCACTTATCAACATCACTCTCAATTACCATTGCAATTATTTGTGCATTAAGTGTTACGTTAATTAACCTTTTAGGATCAAAAGTAGCCGGAAGAGTCCAATCTTTGACACTAATTGTCAAATTAATTCCTATCTTTATCATTGTAATTGCTGGACTATTACTCCCGGGTCACGTTGACGTATCTTTTTGGCCTCCAATCCAGAACCATGGCTCCACTAACCTATTAACTGCTTTTGGTGGCGGATTACTGGCCACAATGTTTGCCTACGATGGATGGATCAACATCGGAAGCATCGCTGGCGAAATGAAAAATCCCCAAAAGGACCTTCCTAAGGCCATTATTTTGGGTTTAACTTTTATTATGATCATCTACGTTTTGGTAAACTGGGTTTTCTTAAAAAATATGCCACTTGATCAAATTGCAGGAAACCAAAACACCGCCTATGAAGTTGCCATGAAACTATTTGGTGGCATTGGCGGAAAACTAGTGACCATTGGCATCTTAATTTCCGTTTATGGCGCTATGAATGGTTACATCTTAACCGGGATCAGAGTTCCGTATGCAATGGGTAAAGACGATCAATTACCATTTAGTAAATACTTTGCAAAACTTTCTAAACACACTGCTACCCCCTATATTTCGGGATTATTTATGTTTATGATCGCTGTCGTTATGATTTTCATGGGTAGTTTTGATATGCTAACTGATATGTTAGTTTTCGTGATGTGGATATTTAATTGCCTTTTGTTCGTTGCTTTATTCATCTTAAGAAAGCGTGAACCGGAGTTGGTTCGCCCATACAAAGTACCTTGGTATCCAATTGTCCCAATTCTCGCACTAGCCGGGGGAATCTTTATCTTAGTTTCAACGATCCTGACCCAAACCGTTTTGGCTATCATTGGTATCATAGCCACTTTAATAGGAATTCCAGTTTATTACTGGCATAAAATGATGAAAAACAAAACTTCAACTGAAAAATAAAAAGAATCTAGCGAGCTAGATTCTTTTTATTTACTCTTTTCCAACACCGTTACACTTTCAACATGCGGTGTTTGTGGAAACTGATCCACTGGTTGAATAGGTTGTTTAATTTCATAGCCACCATCAATTAAAGCCTGACAATCCCGTACAAGAGTGGCGGGATTACACGAAACATATACTAATCGCTCTGGCTTCATCTCTAAGACACTAGCAATAAAGGTTGGATCAAGGCCCTTTCTTGGCGGATCAACTACCACGACATCTGGTCGAATGCCCTGCTCTGCCCATTTTTTCATCTGATCCTCAGCCTTTGCAACCACAAAGCTAACATTATCAATATGATTTAATTTAGCGTTCTTTCGGGCATCTTCAATTGCCTCAGCAACCACATCAACTCCGTACACATGCTTAACTTTTGGTGCCATTGCCAGTGAAATTGTCCCAATCCCGCAATACGCATCAACCACCACATCATTTTTCGATAATTGCGCCTTATCGATGGCCAAAGAATAAAGTTTTTCAGTCTGAACCGGATTAACCTGGTAAAACGACATTGGTGAAATCAAAAACTTGGTGTTTAAGAGTTCATCCTTGATGTAAGCTTTACCTGATAACAGGATGTTCGTGTCCCCCATCAGTCGATTCCCGTGAGAATCATTAACATTTTGAATTAAACTATCTAAATCAGGCAACTGATCATTAATGGATTTAATAATTTCATCTTTATGTGGCAAGTTTTTACCATTGGTAACCAAAACTACCATCATCTCGCCGGTTGCTTTTCCATAACGGACCATAATATTCCTAATACAACCCTTGTGAGTTGCCTCATTGTAAGCACTAACATGATAAGCTCGTAAAACATCCCGAACCTTAATAATGGCTTCATCGATGTGAGGATCTTGAATGTAAAAATCTTCAATTGGAATTAAATCATGACTGTGGCGCCGATAAAAACCCGTTTCCAATTGACCATTCATCTTCCTAACCGGAATCTGAGCCTTATTTCGGTATTTTGATGGATTATCCATTCCAATTGTTTGAGCAACAGCAACGTTTAAATGAGCCTTCTTAAACAATTCCTCAATCTGATGTTGTTTAAACTCTAATTGTTTTGGATATGCAAGGTGTTGTAATGGAGCAATCCCAGACTGCGTATACCGTCGATCAATTGCTTGAACTCGATTGGGACTTGGTTCGATAATCTTTTCTAATTTTCCAAAGGCGAAGTTCTTTTTAACTTTAATCACCCTGATCTGGACTTTCTCACCTGGAAGAGCATCCTCAATGAAAATCGGAAAATCGGAAACCTTACCAACCCCCATTCCCTGGTAAGTCAAATCAATCACGTTTACCGTGAGGTCTTGGTTTTTCTGTACTGGAGCTTCTTTTTTAGCGCTCATTTGTTCTCCTTACTAAAAAGTTTTGCCGTTACACGGCAAAACTTATTTTTTACTATCAGATGGAAGTTCATCGACTTTTCTGACAAACTTCTTTTCAACATTTTTGACCTGAGGAGCGACACTAGCCGACTCACTGATATCATCAGTCTTAAGGTTGGAATAAATACTAATTCGCTGCTTTAGATCGACAAACTTCATCGGAGCATCACCACCGTATTCGCCATCAAGATTAATCTGTAAGCGACTATCATCCCCAGGAAAAGCCTCAAATGTATTGGTCTTTTTGTATATAATCCTAGGATCATCAATGTGCCGACCGCCATTAAACGCTTTAGCAATTAATTGCAACATTTCAACTAAATTACCGGTTTTAACAATAATCATGGTAAATTTACCATCATCCATGGTTGCGTTTGGAACAATTTGTTCAAAACCACCCACTGAATTAGTCATGGCTAAAAAAAACATTGAAGCCTTCCCACAATATTCTCCACCATCATACTTTAATAACATCGGAACTGGCTTCACATTTGGCAACATTTCTGCTCCCTTTACCAGGTATGCAAGATACCCAAAAATAGTCTTTAAATCAGAAGGAACATTGTAAGTTAATTCTGTCATAAACCCACCAGCCGCAATATTAATGAAATAATTAGTCACTTCATCATTGTATGCTTTACCAACGTCCATCTTTGAAACATTGCCCTTAGTGATCACTTTAGCAGCTTCAACGTAATCATCTCGAGGAATGTGCAATGCACGCGCAAAATCATTGGTAGTTCCAGCGGGAATGATTCCTAATTGTGGTCGATAATCACGTGGAGCAATGCCATTAATTACTTCATTGATGGTCCCATCTCCACCTGCCGCAACGATGAGATCAAATCCCTCTTCAGATGCACGGGCGGCTTCATCACGTGCTGAATGTGGTTTGGGAGTGGTCGCAAAAGCACTGGCTTCATATCCACCATTCTCCAAAACATCCAAAATATTAACCAACTGCGGTTTTAACATTTCACGTCCAGACGTTGGATTGTAAATTACTCGTGCTTTTTTGACCATTCTTACATCACCCTATTTATCTAAAGAACCTTTCAATAATTTGTTTACAACTTGCGGATTAGCTTGTCCATGAGTTTGTTTCATAATTTGTCCAACCAAATACCCAACAGCTCGATCTTTACCATTATGATAATCATCAACTGACTGTTGATTATCTTTTAAGACCCCATCAATAATTGGTTGCAGTTTTTTAGGATCAGATAATTGGACCAGTCCTTTTTCTTCAACGAATTTCTTTGGATCTTGCCCCTTAGTAACTGCCTTAAATACTTTTTTAGCCATTTTACTTGAGATGGTATCGTCCATAATCATTTTAATCATGGTAGCCATCGCTTCAGGCGTGATTTTGGTGTCTTCCAAGTTAGCTTGATTATCGTTCAAGTACGCATTGACGTTATCTTGAAGGTAGTTAGCGGCTAATTTAGGATCAGCACCTAATTTAACCATTTTATCATAAAAATCAGACATTTCTTTGGTCTGAGTGATAACCATTGCATCATAATCAGTGATCCCTAATTCATTAACGTAACGATTACGACGTTTAATAGGCATCTCTGGCATGGATTCTTTTAATTCATTAATCCATTCATCAGAAATACTCAAAGTTGGAAGATCTGGTTCTGGGAAGTAACGATAATCATCTTTTCCCTCTTTGACACGCATTAACTCAGTTTTACCAGTAGATTCATCAAAACGACGACTCTCAGAATTAATCTGACCGCCGGACATCAACACCTGTTGTTGACGTTGTTCTTCGTACTCAAGTGATTTTCTAACATGATTAAATGAATTCAAGTTCTTTAATTCAATCTTTTGACCTAATTCTTTACTACCAATGGGTCGAACTGAGATATTAACATCAACCCGCATTGACCCTTCTTCCATCTTGACATCAGAAATTCCGGTAAATTGAATCCGTTGTCTTAATCCTTCCAGATAATCATATGCTTGTTGCGGAGTTGTCATCTCGGGCTTAGAGACAATTTCAATAAGCGGAGTCCCCTGACGGTTTAAGTCAACGTAAGAATATTTTTGTTCATGGGTATTCTTACCAGCGTCTTCTTCAATATGCATCTCTTCGATTCCAATTTTTTTCTTACCATTTTCGGTCTCGACTTCAATCCATCCGTTTCTAGCAGTGGGTCTCTCGTTTTGAGTAATCTGATACCCCTTCGGATTATCCGGGTAGAAATAATTTTTACGATCAAAATGAGGGTGCTTTTCAATATGAGCATGTAAAGCTAGAGCCGCGGTGATACCATCCGCAACGACCTGTTTGTTAACGACTGGGAGCGTTCCAGGATAACCCCAGTCAATCACGTTAGTATTACTATTGGGCTTGTCCCCAAACTGTGCAGCAGATGGACTATAAATTTTTGAATTAGTTTTAAGCTCAACGTGGACTTCTAGACCAATGGTCGTTTCAAAATTCATGACTATTTACCTCCCATCTTTGGTGTTTGCTTGTGAAAATCAGTATTCTGTTCAAAAGCGTATCCTGCTTTATAAATGGTACTCTCATCAAACGGTTTCCCCATTAATTGCATTCCGATTGGCAAACCATTACTGGATCCAGCAATTTGAGACATAGCAGGAACTCCAGCCATATTGGCTGGGATCGTCAAAATATCATTCATATACATTTCAATGGGATCTTGATCTTCTACTCCAATTGTAAAGGCAGTAACTCGAGATGTTGGACTCAAAATTAAATCATGGTCAGCAAAAACCTTTTTAAAATCATTGATGATTAAAGTCCGAATTTTAGCAGCCTGTTTGTAATATTTATCAACATTATCGTAAGAAAGCGATAATGTCCCTAGCATAATCCGTCGCTTAACCTCATCCCCAAACCCTTCTGATCGTGATTTAACGTACAATTCATCAAGTGTTTGAGCATCTGATGCTCGATATCCATAACGAATTCCATCGAATCTTTCTAGGTTAGAAGATGCTTCAGCGGTTTGAAGCGCATTATAAGCAATAACACCATATTTAGAATTAGGCATCGAAACCCAGTCAACCTTTGCACCTAATTTTTTAAACGTTTCTGCGGCATTTTTGATTGCTTTTGAAACATCAGGAGATAACTTATTAACGTATTCCTTGGGAATGCCAATTCTCATCCCCTCGACCCCATCTTTAATGTGTTCGGTGAAATCAGGAACTTCCTGTTTTGAACTAGTTGAATCGTGTTCGTCATGACCTGAAATTGCGTTTAAAACCAGAGCATTGTCAAAGACACTTCTAGTAAGAGGTCCAATTTGATCAAAACTTGAAGCCATCGCAATAAGTCCAAAACGTGATACTCGACCATAGGTTGGCTTCATTCCAACAATTCCCGTGAATGAAGCTGGTTGTCTAATTGAACCTCCGGTATCTGATCCAAGTGCAACTGGAACTTCACCGGAAGCAACTGCGGCAGCCGAACCACCGGACGAACCGCCAGGAACTTTGCTATAATCCCATGGATTGTGAGTGGTTTTAAGGGCTGAATTTTCAGTTGAACTTCCCATTGCAAATTCATCCATGTTGGTTTTACCAACGTTAATGGTACCAGCATTAGAAAGTTTCTTGGCCACCGTTGCATCATAAATTGAAGTGAAATTTTCTAGCATTTTTGAAGATGCAGTAGTTGGTAATTCTTTAGTAACGATGTTATCTTTCAAAGCCAACGGAATCCCATCTAAAATATTATTAGGATCAATCCCACGTTCATCAATGGCTTTAGCATTTTCAAGCGCTTTATCATTTAGATTATTAAAAGCATCAATGTTTTGGTCAGTAGTTTTGATGTTGTCCATGGTCTCTTTTACTAAGTCAACGGCCGAAATTTCCTTATTTACTAACATCTGGTGAAGTGAACGCAAATCCTTATCTAAATAGTTCATTATTATTCATCCTCACTTCCGTCAATAATTACTGGAACTTTAATTAAGTCATCTTGAATATCAGGAGCATTCTTTAACAAAGCATCTTGTTCGTGCCAATCTTCTGCCACGTCTTTTCTAGTAACGTCAATTCGATCCGTTACCGTATAAGTGGGCTCAACACCCGATGTATCAACTTTTTCAAGTGTATCCAACATTTTCAACAAATCATTTAATTGTTGGGTGAATTCAGGTAATTCATCTTTTTTTAATTCAAGCTTAGCTAACCCAGCAATATGTTGGGTTTGTTCTTCCGTAATCTTATCAGCCATTTTATCCCCTCTTTTACTAAATCACTAAATCTTAATAGCTATTAAACACATGCGAACTGAAGGACTTTCCTCCCGCATTTCGGTTCAAATAACTTTGAATTCCATCAGTTGATTTTACGGTAATATCAATTGGTACACTGCCAGGAAGATATTTTTGAGCAGCATTCTGTAGGTATTGAGTAAAACTGATGATTTCAGTTTGACTATAAAATTGAGTTGTAATGTTAATGTGCATTCCTTGAAGTTGCTTACCCTTGTATTGAGCCTGTGCAGTAATCCCACTCAAGTTAGGGAAGAAATTTTGAACCTGTGACTTAAATTGATTAAACGCAGATAAATCATTCGTATTAGGTCCCTTAGAACCATTGGCAATCGGGAACACATATGATTTTTCATTAATTGGTTTCCATGAGTTTACAGACGTCGTGCCCGGATTGTTAACCGATGAGGCAAAGAAATTACCACCAGTCAAACTATCGTTTGGAGCTTGCTTGTACAATGCAATCACGATTGGAATATTCTTTAATTCTTTATTCTGTCTCAATCGTTTAAGGATCGTGTTAGCCATCTCCTTACCTTGTTTCTCAACCACATCATCGGGGATCTTCTGTTGATACTGGCTCCCATACTTCTGTTTAGTGTAGTAGTACACTGAATTGATCCCAAGGCCAATGGTCATACCCTTCATGGTCATTTTATTACCATTTGGAACTAAGAAGTCTTGTTCATCCATTTGTTGCAAGTACATTGGGGTTACTTTTCCCTTTTGTTGCGATGGATTTAGTCCCTCCGGGTTTTGCTTTGACTTACGATCAAGCCACTTCTCGGCAGTGTCAGTAGAGATGTATTGTCCCTCCTGAAAAACATACTTATCAGTCGAAAAATTCTGCTTGGAAATTCCAAGCAAACCGTTCTGAAATCCTTTCAAGTTAAACTGATTATCATTTTGTTGAATGTCAACTCCACGCGATTTACTAGTTTGATAATGTCCATCCTTAATAACACTCTGATAATTCTTACCACCAGTTTCCCCGGTTAATTGTGTATTCTTATTATTTGTATTAGTGGTACTCTTGTTAGTACTCCCACAAGCTACTAACATTAATGCGCTAGCCGCCACCATTAAAATTACTTTTAAGCGTCTCAACTTAAATTCCTCCGACTTCTTATCATTCTTTTTGCATTTCATTTTTAAAATGATCTTCATCCCAAACCGGAACCGAAAGAGATTGAGCTTTGGTTAGCTTACTACCTGCATCCTCTCCCGCAATTACTAGGTCGGTATTTTTAGAAACACTACTTGTGACATCCGCTCCATGGTTTTCAAGCCATTCACTGGCTTGACCCCTAGTTAAATCAACCAACTTTCCGGTCAATACAACTCGTTTACCATTGAAAAAGTTATCTGGTTGTACTATCTCTTCATTATTTACATAGTCCATATTAACACCAACATCAACGAGTTCGCCAATTAATTCTCTACTATCAGCGTTTTCAAAATAAGTATGAACACTATCAGCAATAACTTGACCAATGGTGTCAATTGAGGCGATTTCTTCGACACTTGATTTCATGAGAGCATCCATGGTTTTAAAGTGGGCAGCAATTAATCGCGCTGCTTTAGCACCGACGTGTCTGATGCCTAATCCAAAAAGCAATCTTTCAAGTGAATTGCTCCGACTACTATCAATGGCAGAAAGTAAATTGTTAGCAGACTTGTCACCAAACTTATCAAGAGTGAGTAGTTCATCATAACTAAGGTGATACAAGCTGGCCACATCCGAGACCATTTTTTTATCAAACAACTGCTTCACAATCTTAGGACCCAAACCATCAATATCCATTGCATTTCTAGAAGCAAAATGATTAATTTGTTCCACCAGCTGTGCTGGACACTTCGGATTAATACAACGTAAGGCAACTTCACCATCTAAGTGGACTAATTTAGCACCACATGAAGGACAACGATCTGGGATAACATATGGCTTAGAATCTTTTGGCCTTAGATCAGGAAGATACCTTTCAACCTCTGGAATAATGTCGCCAGCTTTATACAAAACAACTGTATCGCCGACACGGATATCTTTTTTCTCAATATAATCAGGATTATGAAGTGACGCTCTTGAAACGGTAGTACCGGCCAATTGCACTGGATCCATGATTGCGGTAGGAGTTACCACTCCCGTTCTTCCAATGGTCCACTCAATCTTTTTAATTTTAGTATGAACTTCTTCTGGCGGAAACTTGTAAGCAATCGCCCACTTCGGGACTTTAACCGTATGCCCAATTTCCATTTGTAAAGGAAGCGAATTGGTCTTAATCACAATGCCATCGATACCAAAGGTGAGATTATCTCTTGCTGCTGAATACTTTTTAATGTAAGCATCAATCTGATCCATATTGTCAGCCACTTGATAATGCTCATTGATGGTAAAGCCTAATTCTTTTAGTTCCTCTAAAAGTCCACTTTGAGTGGTAGCCTTTAAATCGTCATAATTAGCAACGTTATACATAAAAGTACTTAAGTGGCGATCCTTAGTAACTTTTGGATCCAATTGTCGAAGACTCCCGGCAGCAGCATTTCTCGGATTAGCAAACGTTGGTTTTCCGTCATTTTGTCGTCGTTCATTTAACTTTAAAAAGGCTTCTTTTCCCATATAACATTCGCCACGTACTTCAATATCAATGGGTCGACTTAATCTTTTAGGGATTGATGGGATGGTTTTTAAATTTTCAGTGATATCCTCACCAATTTGTCCATTTCCCCTAGTCGATCCCTGCACGAACACCCCATGCTCATAACGAAGTGAAATAGCTAGTCCATCGATCTTCAACTCACAATTATACTCAGTATCTTGAGGATAATTGTGCTTGAGTCGAACCACAAAATCCTTAAGCTCTTGGGGTGAAAATACGTCACCTAGTGAAAGCATTGGAATCTCGTGATTGACCTTTGTAAATTCATTCGAAGTTGCCCCACCAACGTGCTGAGTCGGTGAATCAGGAGTGATAATTGCTGGAAACTTGGCTTCCAGATCCTGCAAGCGAGCATAGTTTCGATCATATTCCGCATCTTCTACGGTTGGTTGATCCTGTTCATAGTACTGTTTTCCCCACTTAATTAACTTTGGTCTTAGTTCTGAGGCCTCTTTTTTTGCTTCACTTTCATTAACCTGATCCATTGGAATCTTAAACAATCTTACCACTCCCTTACTTAATCGATTGAATTTTTGTTATGGGTGCAAATGCAGCTAATAGACGTTTAATTCCTTTTTCTGGAAAGGCAATGTCAAGTTCCATATCTTCACCGGTTCCATTAATTTTAACAACAGTTCCAGTTCCCCACGCCTTGTGTTTGACTTTATCACCAATATTCCATGACTTCTTATCAGCACCAGTTCCTTGGGGTTTTTCAACTCGTTTGTTAGGGCGATGATATGGTTCACTAAAGGCTCGATTGGTTCGTTTATTATACTCACTACTGGTGTCAAATGGAGTCTTAGGTCCCGTTGGAATTGAACTCTCATTATCCAATACATCCGAATTAATTTCATCCATAAATCGTGACTCGGGATTATTTTGCATTCTACCATATAACATTCGTGAGTATGCATTTGTCATATAGAGTTTAGTCTGAGCCCGCGTAATTCCTACATAGGCTAACCGTCGTTCTTCTTCTAACTCACTTTCCCTTTCAGTAGCTCGACTAAGAGGAAAAATTCCTTCTTCCATCCCAACCATAAAAACGACTGGAAATTCAAGTCCCTTAGCAGCATGCAAAGTCATTAAAGTCACCTTTTTAGCCGATTCATCAACATCGTCTTGAGCCGATACAAGGGCCAGATCCGCCAAAAAATCTGTCAAACGACTATCACTACTACCAGTCTGTTCATCATACTTTAAATCAGAATCTTTTGTGACAGAAAGAAATTCTTCAATATTTTCAATCCGTGTCTGTGAGTCCAGTGAATTGGTTTTCTTTAGATCAGCCATATATCCAGATTGATCTAAAAGGGCTTCGGTAATTTCCGTAACGGTCATATCCTTTTGCTTTTTTTGAACGTTTGATATGACATTAGCAAAATTAGCAATGGCATTTCGAGCACGACTGGAGATATTATTGGCCAAGTCAACATTTTGAGCTGCTTCTAGTAGACTCCATCCATTATCTGCTGCAAACATTCTCAACTTTTCCACACTCGAACTGCCAATTCCACGCTTAGGAACGTTAACAACCCGTTCAAAACTTAATGAATCACTGGGATTAGCAATGAGAGTCAAATACGAAAGAATGTCCCGGATTTCCTTACGGTCGTAGAATTTATGCCCACCAACCATCGTGTACGGAATATTTGATTTCAAGAAGGTCTCTTCGATTACACGCGACTGGGCATTCGTCCGGTACAAGACCGCAAAATCATTATAAGAATAATGATGTTTACTGACCTCATCTTTAATCTTAGACACCACGTAATGGGCCTCACTAGCCTCACTTTGAGCACGATAGTACGTTACCTTTTCGCCAGTATCATTTTCCGTCCACAAATTCTTATCTTTTCTCTCGGCATTGTTTTGAATAACGTCGTTTGCGGCACTTAAAATATTCTTAGTTGAACGATAATTCTGTTCCAGTTTCACAACGTGTGCATTTTTATAGTCATTTTCAAAATCCAAGATATTATTCATGTTAGCACCACGCCAACCATAAATACTCTGATCAGCGTCACCCACTACACACAAATTTTGATACTTTTTGGCAAGCATTGATACTAATTTATACTGTGCTTCATTGGTATCTTGATATTCATCGACATGGATGTAATGAAACTTATCTTGATAATAATTCAAAACCTCTGGATACTGTTTAAACAATCTAATCGTAAGCATAATCAAATCATCAAAATCGACAGCTTGGTTTTCTTGAAGTCGCTTTTGATATTCGAAATATACCTGTGAAACCACTTCTTCAAATGGACTGTTAGCTGAATGTGACTTTTGATAATCTCGTGGAGTCTGTAAATTATTCTTAGCGTTTGAAATGGCACTTAAAATAGCCCTTGGATCATTCTTTTTCGGGTCTAGATCTAAGTCTTTTAAAATTCGTTTTACAAGGGTCTTTTGTTCTCCTGAATCAGTGATAGAAAAAGCACGATTATAACCTAATTTATCAATGTCACGTCTCAAGATTCTCACGCCAAGTGCGTGAAAAGTTGATACCCAAACATCGTCACCACCAACGCCAAGTAATTTACTAACACGTTCCTTCATTTCGCGAGCAGCTTTGTTGGTGAATGTAATCGCCAAAATATTCCATGGCATCACACCTTTTTTCTCAATTAGATAAGCAATTCGATGAGTGAGCACCCTGGTCTTACCACTTCCAGCACCAGCCATAATCAAAAGTGGACCTTCAGTTTGTTCTACCGCCTCTTGTTGCTTATCGTTCATTGTCTTTAGTAGGTCTGTCTTTGACACGTTAACCAATCCTCTCGCTTTGTAAATCCATCATTAATTATAGCAAAATAGAGCCGACAAATTGCCGACTCTTCAATTTTAATAACATTTAATTTTTGGTCCAAATTCCTGTATTCACAATTCGATTAAACGTCTCTTCGACCGAATTGGTTGGAATTAAAATCACTCCAACCACATCATCATCACGTGCATTATTGTGATAATTAAAATAAAATTGCCAGTTTGGTTGAAGGATTCGTTGTCTAAGAACCTGTTCATATTGCTTTTTCGTAAACAAACGAGCAACCACATCACTAATCTTATTAATCTTAGCTAATGGCAACCCTGAAATGGCCCGAAGATGTTGATCATACTCGCTGATATCAGTAGCTAAATTAAACAAAAAACCGGCATTATTAACGGTTGGATCAATGTTTGTAACGTAAATGTTTTGATCAGCCGTTACACCGAACGATACCTCAAATGAACCAACGTATTTAACATTTTTGCCGATTTGATTAACAATTCTAATCATTTCGTTAATAACGTTAGAATCTGTTTTGGAAGTATCAGTACTTACCGTTTGGAGCATGTTCCCTAAATAACTGGTTTTAACGGCGGGAAATTGTTGTAAATCTTCTTTTACTGATTTAGTAGCAATAATTGCGTATTCGAAACGGTAAGGAACGTAAGATTCCAGTATATATGGACCCCTTTTTAACATATCAGAAGCAAGTGCAATATCATTTGATTCGTTAATAACTAGTTGTTGGTTATTAGTCATGTGTCGCTGAATTGGCTTTAAAATTGCAGGATATCCAATTGAATCAATTGCTTGATAGATATCTTCCAAGTTAATAATAGTGACGTATGGTGACGTATTGACGTTAATTTGATCAAAAAAGGCCCTTTCCATCACACGGTCCTGACTAATCTCTAAAAGGGATTCGCCTTGAGGAACATAAGTATACTTTTCGATTTCACTAATAACCTGAGGATCAATGTCATTTGAAACGTATGTAACTAAATCACACTTCTCAGAAAATTCCCTTAAAGTATCAACATCATTAACGTCACCTGTAAATGCGTAATCAGATTGTCTAGCGATCTCGCTATCTGAATTGGAACTATAGGTGGCAATTTTCAATCCCGCGTCGCGGGCCACGTTAACTAGTTGCGTACTACTAAAATAGTCACCAATAATTCCAATTGTGCTTCCTGGGTAGAGTAATACTGAATCCATAGTTTAACCTCCAATAAATCTTTTGCTACATCATTGTTTATCGTATTGATTAAGATGATACTTTTTAATGATTTTAATTATTTTGTCTGCATAAGCCGGGTCTGTTGCATATCCATCGGTACTGAGCGCCTTGGCAGAATCAACGTAATTGTCCGCCGACACAACTTCTTTATATTGCATGGGGTTCCAGTCTGTGCCATGAGCTAGTAAAACAGCATGATCTTCAATTGACTCATCCCAATTATCGTAAACGCGAAAACTTCCGTGAACCATTGCAGGTGATCCACTTGTATATTCAGTCGTGTCCAAAGTGACACTCTTTTGTCCAGCACCCGCTTTAACACCAAAAAGATTATTATACTTTGAAGCCAAAGTACTCTGGCCCCAATCTGATTCTAAAATAGCCTGAGCAAGGGTAATGCTAGTCAAAATTTTATACTTCCGTTGCATCTCAACTGACTTTGGTAGAATCTTGTTGATAAATTCCTTATGTTGAACACTAACATTATTTTGTTCATACTGCGGGTTAAAATGAGAATTGCCTAAAATCATCACAGCACCAACGAACATGACTAACAGGATTAGCACGGTCAGGACATAAGCAACTAACTTATTTTGCTTTTGCTTCTTTTTCCTAGCCAAACTAACCCTCCTTACAAATAAATTTACTGTTTAAATTGTACTACAAAAATGTTAAAAATTGACAAATGTTAATTATTCGTTTATATTTCATTAGTTGAATACAATTGGAGGTGGTCAGTTTGGCAAAGAAACACGATGAACAAACGGAGACCGAAAAATCACCCTTTGAAGTTGGCGATGAAGTATCGTTTAAACTTGAAAAGAATGATTTTACTGGTTATATCGATAAAGCTTACAATAATGCCTTTTTGATTACATTTGAATCTGATGATCCAGAAATAATTGATAAGTATCATAACAAGACCGTTATTAATCACAAAGATCTTAAAATGATTAAGCAAGCTCCACGAATTCAAAAAGATCCTGATGAGGGACCAGATGACGATTCAAAACAAGATGGTGACAAAAAATCATCGGACGCATCAAAGTAACAAAAAGCAGATCGTAATGATCTGCTTTTTATTTTTGGATTACTTTATCTAACGAAATAATGATAATTGGACAAACAATTGCTGTAATAATCATTTCTATCAGACCATTGGTTCCAACTACCCCTAATAAGGCATAGATAATTTTGTCAACACTCACATGGTATAGGATTGGAGCTTGCTTTCGATTAAAAATATAAATAAATAACAGCACTAAAATTGTATTGGTCATGGAACCCAAAGCGCATGCAATCACAAGTGAAAGCTTATTATTAAGTAATTTTTTTAACCATTTGTAGGAAAAGTAAGCAACTACCGGAATTAGGGCCCGCGGTAAAATGGCCGTAATCGGATTCTCAAAGACAAGTGGAGCAATTGGACTAGTAGGCCACGTAAAGGCCCTGACAAACACAATTACACCCCAGAGCGTGCCAAGAATAAAGCCATCCTTTAAACCAAGCACTAAGGTTGCCACAATCACGGTAATGGGAATTAACGTAATGCTTAGTGGACCAACCGGAATATATCCTAAAATAGGAACAAAATTTTGAATCAAAATAATGGCAATAAAAACTGACAAAATTGCAATATGATAATTTCGTGTCTTTTTCATTTTAAATTCACCCATTTAATAAAAAAGCGCTCATGCGGACATGAGCGACAAAATATAATCTTCTGATTAACGTTTTGAGAATTGACCAGCCTTACGAGCTTTCTTAAGGCCGGGTTTCTTACGTTCCTTCATACGAGGGTCACGTGTTAATAAACCAGCCTTCTTGAGGGATTCTCTAAAGTCTGGATCAACTTCAAGTAAAGCACGTGCAATTCCTAAACGAACAGCACCAGCTTGTCCTGAATATCCACCACCATTAACGTTAGCTAATGTGTCATAGTTACCAAGTGTCTCAGTAACATTGTATGGTTGTAAAATGATTTCTCTTAAATTAGGAAATGGAATGTAATCTTCAACATCTTTGTCATTGATTACAACTTTTCCAGTACCTGGTACTAAGCGTACACGAGCAACTGAATCTTTACGGCGACCTGTGCCGGTATATTGTACTTTAGCCAATTGTGTTTCCTCCTTAAATTAGGTTCTTAATATCAAGAACTTCTGGTTTTTGAGCTTCATGAGTGTGATCTTCACCTGCATAAACGTGAAGTTTCTTAGCGATTTGACGACCTAATGTACCGTGAGGAAGCATACCTTTAACTGAAGTTTCGATAAGTCGATCAGGCTTCTCTGCTCTCATTTGACCAGCAGTAATTGACTTAAGTCCACCAATGTAAGATGTGTGGTGATAATAAATCTTGCCACTAGCTTTCTTACCAGACAATGCAACTTTAGATGCATTGATTACAATAACATTGTCACCTGTATCTACGTTTGGCGTAAATGTAGGTTTGTTTTTTCCGCGTAAAATAGAAGCAACGACACTTGAGAGACGACCTAATTCAACGCCATCTGCGTCAATAACGTACCACTTGCGATCTACTTCGCCGGGTTTAGCCATATATGTTGTATGCACTTTTAATTCCTCCATGTTTCCGTGTTTGTTCGACACCTAATAAGTTTCCGGGGCTTATCGTGGGGCAAACAATACCAGTTACAATAGTACTAACATTTCTTCTGAAAGTCAAATTCATTTTAATCATCTGGATGATGTTTTCGTTTCGAATGTTTTGGATCATCTCCTGGATAATAAACCCTTTTTAAGTACAAGCCATTAGCTGGCATTGTTAAACGTGCTTCGTTTCGATCCTTCACTTTGAACAATCGTTGGATATCATGAACTGGCCGCTTTCCCCGTCCAATCTCCATCAGCACCCCAACCATAATCCGAATTTGATTATACATAAAACCATCACCATAAAACTCGAACTGCATCTCATTAGTAACTTTATCTAAGTTAGCATCAACCGAGAAAATTGTACGAACCCGACTTCCTTCCTTTGCACCAGAAGCAACAAAAGACGAAAAGTCATGTTTGCCAACGTAATCATGAATGGCCTCTTCGATCCAATTGAAATTAACGGGAAAACGCCAATGAGCAGTATAATTTCTTTTAAATGGATTGGTAAAGCGCCCTAAATCCAACCGATACAAGTACTTTTTCCCCGTTACATCATAACGAGCATGAAAGTCAGCATTAACCTTTTGCACACTTATTATTTCAATATCCAAAGGACACATACTGTTTAACCCCTTTAACATACTTTCCTCACCTAAATCATAGGGAAAATCAAAATGGGCAACCTGACCTAGGGCATGAACACCTGCGTCAGTTCTGCCAGATCCATAAAGTAAAACATGCTTGCCACTTTTTTGGGCCATTTTGTTAATAATATTAGTTAAAGTTCCTTCCACCGTTCGCTGCTTTGGCTGCATTTGAAAGCCAGCAAATTTAGTCCCATCATATGCAAATGTAATTTTATACCGAGTTTTCATCTAATTCCTCACTAAAATAATTACAACCGTTAAAACCATCATGACCCCTAAAGCAACCCAATCAAGGACCGTCCAAGAGACGAGCTGATAATGAGTTCGCTTGACCTCATCAGAATATCCACGAGCTTCCATGGCATCTGCAAGGTGTTCAGCATGACGAAAAGAAGAAACAAACAAAGGAATAATCAGCGATATTAGGCTTTTAGCCCTTTTCATTAATTTACCCTTACCAAAATCGACGCCCCGTGCTCTCTGAGCGTTCATAATGTCATTTAACTCATCAATGAGGGTGGGGATGAATTGCAGTGCAATTGAAACCATCATCCCAATCGTTTCAGTGGGAACCTTAACCCACTTAAGCGGTCTCAGAATCGTCTCAACTCCAAGTGCAATCATCGATGGACTGGTTGTGATGGTCAAAATAGTAGCAATCGTGATAATGAGAACCAATCGAATAAATATCATGACCGCATTAATAATTCCTGACGAAGTGATGGAAATAAACCATAAATGAAAATAAACCGTTCCGCCATGACCAAAAAACACTTGAATCAAGACCGTAAAAATAATTAGCCACAGAATGGGTTTGATCCCCTTTAGAAGCATCTTAATTCGAGAATGAGATAAGTATATCAGTACCAATGTAAAAAGCGTCATACATCCATAACTTACCCAATTATTGCACATCAAAATAAGCGTAATAATGATAACGGAGCCTAAAATCTTAAAAGCTGGATTTAAACGATGAATGAATGAATTTCCAGGAAAGTATTTTCCAAACACAAATTGATCGATTCTACTTCACTCCACTTCGTTTTTGCGTAATTTCGTTAACAACTTCATCCGCTGTTAACGGAATCTTTTTTAATCTGATGCCTCGATTAATTAAATCATAGTATATCTGAACAGAATCAGGAAGCGCTAATGAATTTTGATCGATTAACTTGTAATTGCTGAATAATTCCCTAGGAGTTGAATCAGAACACACTTTTCCATCATTCATAACCACAACACGGGTAGCATTTTGTGCCACCACATCCATATCGTGAGTAACCATGATGATGGTTACTCCATTTTTGTTTAGTTGCTTGATAATCTTTAATATCTCAGTCTTGCCACTAGGATCCAATCCCACCGTTGGTTCATCTAAAATGAGAACGGTTGGATCACATGCAATCGTTCCAGCAATTGCGACCCGACGCATTTGACCGCCAGACAACTCAAAGGGTGAACGAGAATACAGTTCTTTATTAATGCCAACAATCGAAAGCGCCTGAATGGCTCTCTTTTTTGCAACTGCTTCATTTTCGCCAAAATTAAGTGGACCAAAAGATACATCTTTTAGAACATTATCTTCAAACAGTTGTTTTTCCGGAAACTGGAAAATCATCCCGACTTTTTTTCTGAGCTCACTTAGGTTATGGTTGTTAGTTTCACTGTTAATTTTGATTTTGCCAACGGTAACACTCCCTGAAGTCGGTTTCAATAATCCGTTAATCATCTGAACTAACGTTGACTTTCCGCTACCAGTTTTTCCAACAACACCCAAAAATTCACCCTTATTAATCTTTAAACTGACATTACTTAAAGCCTGTCTTTCTGATGGCAGACCGGGTTGATAGACAAAATCAACGTTACTTAAAATAATGTGCTTATCCATTGGCTCATCCCCTCATCATCCATGTACTTGTCAGTAATGTCATATCCTGCATCAAGGAATTTCTGCCTTAACTTCTCACTAAAAGGAAGATCTAGATCCATATCAGCAATTAATTGATGCTTCTGAAAGAAAGCACTTGGTTTTCCGTCAAATACAATTTTATTATTATTAAGTGCTAATATCCGATCGGATTTAGCCGTCACATTGATATCATGCGTAATGGAGAGAATTGTCATATTTTGTTTTTGATTTAATTTGTTGACAACTTGATGAATTTGTCTAGTAGCTAAAGGATCTAGCATACTTGTCGCTTCATCTAGAATTAAAATTTTAGGATCAAGCACAATTGCTCCTGCAATTGCGACCCGTTGCTTCTGTCCACCAGAAAGACTACTAGGAATCTCGTCTCGATATTCCCACATTCCTACCTTTTCTAACGCCGATTTAACTTTTGGCTTCATCGCTTCTCTTGGAACCGCCCGATTTTCAAGTCCAAACGCAACGTCACTTGCTACCGTGGCACCAACAAATTGATCATCTGGATTTTGAAAAACTAAGCCAATTGCTTTTCTTGTTTCGCGGTCATTACCATGAGAGTCCAACCTGATCCCATCTACCACAATTTCTCCCTCACTAGGAGTTAGAAGACCATCAACCAGTTTGGCAATGGTACTTTTACCACTCCCGTTCCGACCGATTAATGAAATATATTCACCCCTTTCGCACTGAAAAGAGACATCATCTAATACCTTATGATCATCTTCATTATTATACCTAAAAGAAAGATTGGAAACATTAATGATTGGATTCATGGAATCAGCTCTCCTATTATTAAAATTATGTATAAAAAAATCACTAAAAGATTAAGGCGCATGGAGTTAACCACATTCAAGCTAGACTTGGAAAATCCATCATCGTAACACTTTATACCTTTAACCTTAGTGATTCCTATAGTGAAATATTTATTATTCTTAACAAATATCGAAATTATTCGACAAATTGCAAGATTACCATTGGTGCACCGTCACCACGACGAGGCATTGTTTTAAGAATACGTGTGTAACCACCGTTTCGGTCCGCATACTTTGGTGCTACTTCGTCAAATAACTTTTGCAATGCACTAGTTACTTTGATACTATCTCCGTCTTCTTTTACATCAGCAATGGTGTTTTGCAAGTAAGCTGCAGCTTGACGACGAGCATTCAAGTCACCCTTCTTGCCCAAGGTAACCATCTTGTCGGCTAATGATCTAACATCCTTAGCGCGAGCTTCTGTTGTTTTGATTTGACCGTTAACAATTAAGTCAGTAGTCAAATTACGAAGCAAAGCACGACGTTGAGCACTCGTACGTTGTAATTTGCGATAACTCATAACCGGATATCCTCCTTTTTAGTCTTCTTTACGTAAAGATAGTCCTAATGCTGCTAATTTTTCTTTAACTTCATCGAGTGACTTACGGCCAAGATTTCTAACCTTCATCATGTCAGCTTCAGACTTATCAGTTAATTCTTGAACAGTATTAATTCCAGCACGTTTCAAACAATTGTAAGAACGAACTGAAAGATCCAATTCTTCAATTGACATTTCAAGCATTTTTTCTTTATGGCTTTCTTCCTTCTCAACCATAACATTGGCATTCTTTGCTCTGTCAGTTAAATCAATAAATAATTGGAAATGTTGATTTAAGATCTTAGCTGCCAAACTAATTGCATCAGAAGGTGTAATTGAACCATTAGTCCAAACGTCTAACGTCAATTTGTCGTAATCATCACGTTGACCAACACGTGCATCTTCTACTTGATAATTAACACGTTCGATTGGGGTATAAATAGAATCAACTGGTAGAACACCAATTGGCATACCATCGTTTTTGGCTTTGTTTTCTTCAGCAGAAACGTAGCCGCGACCTTTGTTGGCAGTCATGTTCATGTGGAATGTAGTTCCGTCAGCAACCGTTGCAATGTGTAAATCCGGATTTAAAATTTCAACATCACTATCAGTTACGATATCACCTGCGGTTACATCGGCTGGTCCAGTTACATTAATACTCATTGACTTTGTTTCATTGTCATCTGAGTTAATTTTCAAATTAATCTTTTTAACGTTCAAGATAATTTGAGTAACATCTTCAACTACACCCTTTACAGTTGAAAATTCGTGTAGAACGCCATCAATTTGGATGCTAGTAACCGCAGCTCCTGGTAATGAAGCCAACAAGACACGTCTAAGTGAATTGCCTAAAGTGGTACCATATCCTCTTTCGAGTGGTTCTACAACTATTTCACCATAGTTGTCTGTTTCTTCAATTTTGTGAATGTTTGGCTTTTCAAATTCAATCATTGTAGTCTCTACCCCTTTCAAAACGCATTGAGTAATTTAAAACTTTAACGTTCATTAAATATTAAACTCTACGACGTTTTGGAGGACGAGAACCATTGTGTGGAACTGGAGTTACATCACGAATTGCAGCAACTTCCAAACCAGTACTTTGTAAAGCACGAATAGCTGACTCACGACCAGATCCAGGACCTTTAACAGCAACTTCTACTGATTTCATTCCATGTTCCATTGCAGTCTTAGCAGCTGCTTCAGCAGCCATTTGAGCAGCAAATGGGGTAGACTTACGACTTCCACGGAATCCCAATGCACCAGCTGATGACCAAGCAATAGCATTCCCTTGAACATCGGTAATCATAACCAAAGTGTTATTAAAGGTTGAGTGAATGTGTGCTACACCAGACTCAACGTTTTTTCTTGCTTTACGCTTACGAGTATTTTTAGTTTTAGCCATAGAAACTGATAGCCTCCTTCTTTATTATTTTTTACCAGCGATTGTGGTTTTCTTACCTTTTCTTGTACGTGCGTTATTTTTCGTGTGTTGACCTCTAACAGGTAAACCGCGACGATGACGCATCCCACGATATGAACCGATTTCTTGAAGAGTCTTGATACTCATAGTAACTTCTCTACGTAAGTCACCTTCGATTGTGTAACCATCAAGAGCTTCTCTGATCTTATCTTCTTGATCAGGTGTTAAATCACGTACACGAACGTCTTCTGATACCCCAGCTTTTTTCAAAACTTGCTGAGCAGTTGTGTTTCCAACACCATAAATGTATGTTAACGCAATAACAATTCGCTTATCACGTGGTAAATCAACTCCGGCAATACGAGCCATTAAAGTCCACCTCCTATAATTTTAATTTATTTATTTTCCTTGTCTTTGCTTGTGCTTAGGGTTTACAGGGCAAACCACCATCACACGGCCTTTTCTCTTAATAATCTTACAATGTTCACACATTTTTTTTACTGATGGACGTACTTTCATTTTTTATAACCTCCTATATGAAGGGTTTACTTAAATCGATAAGTAATTCGACCCTTTGTTAAATCATACGGTGACATTTCAACGGTTACACGATCTCCTGGTAGGATCCGAATGTAATGCATTCTGATCTTGCCAGAAACGTGTGCCAAAATTTCATGACCATTTTCAAGCTCGACCTTAAACATTGCATTAGGTAAAGTCTCTGAAACCTTACCCTCAACTTCAATTACATTATTTTTAGACACGAATAATCCTCCAAAATTACTAAACTCGTAAGTATCACTTACAAATAGACATACAAACTATAATATACCACATCACTGACATTCCAGCAATCAAACGACAATTTACTAATTTAAATTGCTTAGAATTTTTTCAATGTCGTTACTAACGTCTGCAATATCTCGATCACCCTTAACTGAATGCAAAATGCCGCGATCCTTGTAAAAGTCAATTAAAGGAGCATTACTCTTTTCATTGATTTTCAGACGATTCTTGACAGTTTCAGGTTTATCATCACTTCTTTGATAGAAGACGTGAGCACCGCAAACATCACAAGTACCATCAACTATAGGTTTTTTATATAATTTATGATAAGTTGCGCCACAGTTTTTGCAGATGAAACGACCCGACAAACGTTTGATTAAAACACTTGGATCGACTTCAATATTAATAACTGCATTCAACTCTTTGCTCATTTTCCTAGTCATTTCCTCAAGACTTTTAGCCTGATCAATGTTTCTAGGAAAACCATCTAACAAATAACCTTTGTCAGTATCAGGTTGTTTAAGACGATCCTCAACAATCCCACAGGTAACATCATTAGGAACTAATTCACCCTTATCGATGTATTGTTGAGCCTTAATTCCCATGGGAGTTTTGTTTTTCATTGCTGCCCTAAATATGTCTCCAGTTGAAATATGTGGAATCCCATATTTTTCAACAATGAATTCAGCTTGAGTACCTTTTCCAGCTCCTGGAAGACCCATTAGTAATAAATTCATTGACATTTAAATTCCTCCACTACTTGTTATCATCCGGAGTACTTTGAATAAATCCAACGTACTCTTTTCTCATCATTAATCCTCTAATTTGTTGAATGGTTTCAATAGCAACTCCAACAATAATCAAGAGGTTAGTACCACCTAGTCCAATTGATTCGTTTAAGTTCCAAACATTTTGTGCAATCAACGGGATTAGAGAAACAACACCCAAGAACAAAGCACCAACGGTACTAAGTCTCATCAACAATCGAGAAATATATAACTGAGTTTCACGACCAGGCCATACTCCCGGAATGTAGCTACCTTGTTTTTGTAAATTTTCCGACAATTTCTGTGGATTAACTTGAACAAACGCATAGAAGAAAGTAAATACAACAATTAAGAAGGTGTAAAACGCAGCTCCAAGTGGGGTCTGCATGTTAAACAACTTACTTAAAAATTCATACCATCCGGATCCTTGAAAGTTTTTGGTGAAAAACATCAAAATCGTTTGAGGAGTGGAAATAAATGCACTTGCGAAAATAACTGGAATAACTCCAGCGACGTTAACCTTCAAGGGAAGGTAACTGCTGTCTGGTGAACCTGATGTTCTTCTAGTATATTGAATTGGAATTCTACGTTCAGCTTGTTGTACCCAAGTAACAAAGGTAACAATAATCAAAATTACAATAATCAAGGCAATAATGAAAAGAGCTGGCTTCCAAATTTCATTCATTGGTGTACCTTCAACGTATTGACGATAAACACTCATAATTCCACTTGGCATTTCAGCAACAATTCCAGCAAAGATGATCATTGAAACTCCCTGACCAATTCCTTTGTCAGTAATCATGTCGCCCATCCACGTAGTGAGCATTGTACCAGCAGTCAAAATTAAACCAATACTAATGTAAGTTCCCATTCCAGGGTTCTTAACTAAATGAAGACTACTCAAAGCATTAAATCCAGCAGTAATACCAATTGATTGGACAAATGCTAAAACAATCGTTAACCATCTTGTTACCTGATCCAGTTTTTGCCTTCCGACTTCACCTTGTTTCCCCCATTCAACGAATCGAGGAACGATATCCATCTGAAGTAACTGAACAACAATTTGTGCAGTAATGTATGGTGAAACTCCCATTGCAAATAATGAGTAATTAGTTAATCCACCACCACTAAACATATTCAATACATTAACTAAACCTGAGGATGCAACACTTTGCAAAGCTTCCGCATTGATTCCAGGCACAGTAATGTAAGCACCTAAACGGAAAACTGCCAATATAAAAAGGGTAAATAAAATCCTTTTTCTAATATCTTTTTCTTCAAAGGCATTCTTTAAGGTAGTGAACATTAAATCACCTCAGCTTTACCGCCGGCATCTTCAATTGCTTTTTCAGCACTCTTTGAGAATTTGTTAGCTTTAACAGTGAGCTTCTTAGTTAACTTGCCATCTGCAAGAACTTTAACGCCATCATTTGAGCCCTTAATCATTCCAGCTTGAATCAATACATCTGGAGTTACTTCTGAGCCATCATCAAAATTATCTAAATCAGCTAAGTTAACGATCGCTAAAACTTTTCTGTTGAAGTTGGTAAATCCACGTTTTGGAATTTGACGGTATAAAGGCATTTGGCCACCTTCAAAACCAACACGAGTTTTGCCACGAGCCTTTTGACCTTTTTGGCCACGACCTGAAGTCTTACCTTTACTACCAAGACCACGACCTAAACGAGTTCTTGATGAACGTGAACCGTCAGCAGCTTTTAATTCATTTAACTTCATTAAATTGCACCTCCCTATCTTTTAAAGAATATTAATCAACTTGTTCAACCTTAATTAAATGAGCAATCTTGAATAGAGCTCCACGAGTTGCTTCATTATCAGGTTTAATAACACTACTATTTACTCGTCCCAATCCAAGGGCCTTAACAATCTTACGTTGTTTAGGGAGACGGTGAGCAGCACTATGAACTAAAGTAATCTTTAATTGAGCCATCTTCTAACCCCTCCTTATTATTCGGTTAAGTGATCTGATGAGACACCACGTAATGATGAAATTTCTTCAGCATTCTTAAGTTCCTTAAGACCTTCAAAAGTTGCACGAATTACGTTTACAGGTGTATCAGAGCCTAAACGCTTACTAGTAACATCGTTTACACCAGCTAATTCCATAACTGAGCGAACGGCACCACCGGCAGCAACTCCGGAACCTTCTTCAGCAGGCTTCAACATAATCTTTCCACCGCCGAAACGACCGATAACTTCGTGAGGGATAGTAGTTCCAACGATTGGAACTTCAATTAAGTTCTTTTGGGCACTATCAACGGCTTTTCTGATCGCTTCAGGAACTTCTTGAGCTTTACCAGTACCAAAGCCAACGTGGCCATTCTTGTCACCAACAACAACTAATGCAGCAAAACGTAGTCGACGACCACCCTTAACAACCTTAGTAATTCGGTTGATAGCAACAACGTTATCTTCTAAGTCCAGTTTGTCTGGATTAATAAACTTTGCCATGTGCGTTATATTCCTCCTTTTTTAAAATTCAAGTCCATTTTCACGTGCTGCATCTGCAAGGGCTTGTACACGTCCGTGATATAAGTATCCACCACGATCAAAAACAACATTCTTAACATTCTTTTCAACTGCACGCTTAGCAACTAAAGCACCAACGCTTGCGGCTTGTTCTGATTTGTTGTCTCCGGAAACTTCCTTGTCAACAGTTGAGGCACTAGCTAGCGTTACACCCTTTACGTCATCAATAACTTGAGCGTAAATGTTTTTATTAGAACGGAAAACGTTCAAACGTGGGCACTCAGCAGTACCAGAAATTTTACTTCTAACACGATTATGACGAACTTTACGTGTTTTATTCTTGTCTGGTTTGGAAATCAAAATAGTCACCTCTTATTTTTTATATTGTTAAATTACTTACCAGTCTTACCTTCCTTGAGGGTAATATGTTCATTTTCATATCTAATTCCTTTACCCTTGTAAGGTTCTGGTGAACGGTATGAACGAACTTCGGCAGCAAAATCACCAACATGTTGCTTGTTGATCCCACTAATGTTAATAGTAGTGTTATCTGGAACAGCTACGGTAAGATCTTCTGGAACTTGAACTTCAACGGGGTTTGAGTAACCAACGTTTAGAGTCAAAGTACTACCTTTTAATTGAGCACGATATCCAACTCCAACTAGCTTAAGTGTCTTGTGGAATCCATTTGTAACACCTTCAACCATGTTATTGAAGTTAGCACGTGTTGTACCGTGTAGGGCACGTTCTTTGTTGTCATACTTACCAGTTGGAGTGAAGTTCACTTCGTTACCTTTAACTTGCATTTTAATTTCTGGTGAAATTGTAGCATTTAAAGTACCCTTTGGTCCTTTAACAGTTACGTTAGTACCTCTATGATTTACTTCAACACCGTCTGGAAGATCAACAGTTTTATAACCAATTCTACTCATATTAACACCTCCAATTCTTTTTTAATTTTTACCAAACGTATGCTAATACTTCGCCACCGACTTTTTTGTCTCTAGCTTCTTTATCAGTAATAACACCATCTGAAGTTGAAATGATAGCAATTCCTAAACCGTTTAAAACTTTAGGAACATCATCTGATTTAACATATGAACGTAATCCTGGCTTTGAAATTCGCTTCAAACCAGTAATTACACGTTGATTATCTTTTCCATACTTAAGGTATACACGGATAACACCTTGTTTATCGTCATCGATGTATTCCACATCGCGTACAAAGCCTTCACGCTTCAAAATTTCGGCAATGTTTCTTTTGATTTTTGATGCAGGAACGTCAACTGAATCGTGTCTTGCCATATTGGCATTACGAATTCGAGTTAAAAAGTCTGCAATTGGATCTGTCATGGACATAAACGTGAAACCTCCTTTTCAGTTTTATTATTTTACCAACTAGCTTTTTTCATGCCAGGAATTTGACCCTTATGGGCAAGTTGTCTTAAACAAATTCGGCATAAGTGAAACTTTTGGTAAACCGCACGAGGTCGACCACAACGTTCACAACGAGTGTAATTCTGTGTTGAGAACTTAGCTGGACGTTCACTTTTTTTAATTAATGATTTTTTAGCCAATATTAAACCTCCTATTTAGCGAATGGCATTCCGAATTGAGCTAACAATTCATGTGATTCTTCATCCGTATTAGCGGTTGTTACAAGTACGATATCTAAACCTCTAACACGGTTAACATCATCGTAATTAATTTCTGGGAAAATTAGTTGTTCTTTGATACCCAATGTGTAATTTCCACGACCATCAAATGATTTGTTGCTTACACCGTGGAAATCTCGAACACGTGGCAATGAAACATTAACTAACTTATCCAAGAAGTCATACATTCTTTCTCCTCTTAATGTAACTTTGGCACCAATTGGCATTCCTTCTCTAAGACGGAAACCGGCAATTGATTTTTTAGCCTTAGTTACGATAGGCTTTTGTCCAGAAATTAAACTTAATTCATGAACCGCCTCATCAAGGTTTTTAGAATTTGTTACAGCATCACCAACACCCATGTTTAAAACGATCTTGTCAAGTTTTGGGGCTTCCATAACTGATGAGTAATCAAATTTCTTAACGAGCGTTGGGAGAATATCTTCTTTGTATCTTTCTTCTAAGCGAGCTGCCATGCGATTAATTTCCTCCTTTCAGTTCCAATCTAATCGATTGGTTTTTGTGATTTTTTTGAAATACGAACTTTTTTACCATCTTTAACCACGAAGCTTACTTTTGTAGGTTCGTTAGTAGATGGATCAATTAACATTACATTTGAAGCATCAATTGGAGCATCAACGTCAGCAATTCCACCTTGGGGATTGTCTTGTGAAGCTTTTTGATGTTTCTTGATCTTGTTGATTCCTTCAACAACTACACGGTTCTTAGCAGCAATGGTTTTAACGACTTTGCCGTCTTTACCCTTGTCTTTACCACTAATAACACGAACTTTGTCACCAGTTTTCAAGAACATAATCCTGGCACCTCCTTGTTTTCCAATAGTATTAAAGTACTTCAGGCGCTAATGAAACGATCTTCATAAAATTATTACTACGTAATTCACGAGCTACCGGACCGAAAATACGGGTACCTTTAGGACTCTTATCATCGTTAATCAAAACAGCGGCATTTTCGTCGAAACGAATATATGAACCGTCAGTTCTATGTGCAGCAGACTTAGTTCTGACTACAACGGCTTTAACGACGTCTCCTTTTTTGACAACGCCACCTGGTGTTGCTTGTTTAACAGTAGCAACAATCACATCACCGATACCTGCATATCTAACTCTTGAACCACCTAAAACTTTGATAGTCAAAAGTTCACGTGCTCCAGAGTTGTCAGCAACCTTTAAACGACTCTCTTGTTGGATCATGGTTAGTGTCCTCCCTTCAACTTAAAATCAGAATACGATAGATAAAAAAGCTAGATAATAACTGCCTTTTCAACAACGTCTACTAGACGGAAGCGCTTAGTCTTAGACAATGGACGAGTTTCCATGATGTCAACAATATCGTTAACTTTTGCTTCGTTATTTTCATCTTGAACTTTATATTTCTTAGAATATTTAATACGTTTCCCGTAAGTTGGATGAGTCTTGTAAGTTTCAACGACAACAGTAATGGTTTTGTCCATCTTATCTGAAACCACACGACCTCTGTAACTTTTACGTTCGTTACGTTCTTCGCTCATAAAGTATTAACCTTCCTTTCTATCGTATTCTATTTCTTCAGTTCTTGTTGTCTAAGTGCTGTCTTGATTCTAGCGATTGTCTTTCTGACAGTCTTCAATCTAGCAGTATTTTCCAATTGACCAGTGGCTAATTGAAAACGAAGATTAAACAATTCCTTCTTGTAATCTTGTTCCTTAGCCCGCATTTCATCAGTGGTTAATTCATTAATTTCTTTAGCCTTCATTTGATTCGCCACCTACTTCCTCACGTTTAATAACTCGGGTTCTAACAGGCAACTTCATTGAAGCTAAACGTAAAGCTTCTTCAGCAGTTTCTTTGGAAACACCACCAACTTCGAAAAGAACCTTTCCGCGCTTGACGGTTGAAACCCAACCAGCTGGGGTACCTTTACCTTTACCCATTCGAACACCGATACCTTTTTCAGTATATGATTTTTGAGGGAAAATTTTGATCCAAACTTTTCCACCACGTTTCATATAACGAGTCATGGCAACACGGCAAGCTTCGATTTGTCGGTTACTGATCCAATGTGAATCAAGTGCTTGCAAACCATAATCACCAAAAGTAACAGTGTTTCCACCCTTTGAGTGACCACGCAACTTACCTCTGTGCTGTCTTCTGAACTTAACACGTTTAGGTACTAGCATGCTTATTTCCCTCCTTTTTCAGTTTTTTCCTCCGGTTTATCGGGCAAAACTTCACCACGGTTGATCCAAGTCTTAACACCGATTTTACCGTAAGTAGTATCTGCTTCATTCCATGAATAGTCAATATCAGCTCTAAGTGTATGAAGTGGAACACTTCCATCTGAATATCTTTCAATTCGTGTCATATCAGCACCATTTAAACGACCTGAAGATTGAACTTTAACACCCTTAGCTCCAGAACGCATAACTCTTTGCATTGCCTGACGCATTGCACGACGGAATGCTACCCGACCTTCAAGCTGACTTGCAACGTTTTCACCAACAAGATCAGCTTCTAAATCAGGTTTTTTAACTTCAACAATATTGACATGAACCCGACGTCCCGTCAATTTGTTTAATTCTTTACGAAGACTTTCAACTTCTGCTCCACCTTTACCGATAACCATTCCTGGCTTGGCAGTATGGATAGAAACATTAACACGTTTTGCAGCACGCTCAATGTCAACACTTGATACAGAAGCATCAGCGAGTCTCTTTGCTAGATAGTTACGAATTTTTAAATCTTCGTTTAAGTATGAAGCGAATTTATCGTCGTTAGCATACCATTTAGCTTGCCAACCACGGTTAACGCCAATTCGTAAACCATTTGGATTAATTTTTTGACCCACGTTTATCCCTCCTACTTTTCTGACACTACAATTGTAATGTGACTAGTTCTTTTGTTGATTGGTGAAGCAGAACCCTTAGCACGGGGACGGAAACGTTTTAAAGTTGGTCCTTCGTTAACATATGCTTCACTAACAACTAGATCTTGACGATCTAAATCAAAATTATTTTCTGCATTTGCTACAGCTGACATCAAAACCTTTTCTACAACTGGTGAAGCACCTCTAGGGGTGAATTTCAAAATTGCAGTAGCTTCTGATACGCTTTTACCTCTAATAAGATCTACAACAAGGCGAACCTTACGAGCGGCGATACGAACAGTCTTTGCAGTAGCTTTTGCTGATGTAACTTGTTGTTCAGCCATTGGTTATCCTCCTTGCTTAAACTGTTTTTTTATCTGCGTCGCCATTTCCATGTCCATGGAAAGTACGCGTAGGTACGAATTCTCCGAGCTTGTGGCCCACCATGTCTTCTTGAATATAAACTGGGACATGTTTTCTACCATTGTAAACAGCAATGGTGTATCCAATAAAACTTGGGAAAATGGTTGAACGACGTGACCATGTTTTAATTACCGATTTTTTATCTTGATCTTTTTGTGCATCGATCTTTTTTAATAATGATTGATCGGCAAAAGGTCCCTTTTTTAAACTTCGACTCATTATGAAACCTCCTCTGCGATTACTCAATAAATAAATAATTCAGACTACATCTTTGAACCTTTACGGTGTCTAACAATAAACTTGTTTGAACGTGCTTTCTTTGATCTAGTCTTCTTACCAGTTGTCTTCTTATGCCATGGAGACAATGGACTTGGGTAACCAACTGGAGCCTTACCTTCACCACCACCATGTGGGTGATCGTTAGGGTTCATAACAGATCCACGTACGTGAGGTCTTTGACCACGGTAACGAGTTCTACCAGCTTTACCCCATACAACTAATCCATGTTCATCATTACCAACACTACCAATAGTAGCTCGGCAAACTGAAAGTACCATTCTAACTTCACCAGATGGTAATTTAACTAATGCATACTTTCCTTCGTTACCAAGTAACTGTGCTGAAGCTCCAGCAGAACGAACAAGTTGTCCACCTTTGCCAGGTTTCAATTCAATGTTAAAGATGGTTGAACCGACAGGAATATCAGCTAATTGAAGGGTGTTACCAGCCTTAATATCAGCATCCTTACCAGATTCAACAACGTCTCCGACTTTTAATCCTTTAGGTGCAATGATGTATGATTTAATTCCGTCTTCATAAACGATTAAAGCAATATTTGCAGTTCTATTTGGATCATATTCGATGGTTTTAACGGTTGCAGGAACACCATCATGATCACGTTTGAAATCGATAAGACGGTATCGATGCTTGTTTCCGCCACCACGATGTCTAACAGTCATCTTACCTTGACTATTACGACCACCGCTGTGAGCATTTGACTCAACTAAACTTTTTTCTGGCACGTTAGTAGTAATTTCACTATAGTCAATACTAGTCATATTACGACGGCCATTAGTAGTTGGTTTGTACTTTTTTAGAGCCACGTTATTTCCCTCCTATTCAAAGATTATTCTTCTGAGAAAATTTTAATTTCGTCAGAATCGTTGGACAAAGTAACAATAGCCTTACGACGTTTCTTAGTACGTCCAACATATTGACCTTGTCGCTTTTTCTTACCTTTTACATTCATAATATTAACTTTAACAACTTTAACGTTAAAAATCTCTTCAACAGCATTTTTAACTTGAGTCTTAGTTGCTCGTACATCAACATCAAAAGTATATTTTTTGTCGTCCATTACATCAGTTGAAGCTTCAGTAACTACCGGACGTAAAATGATATCTCGTGCTTCCATTATGCGAGCACCTCCTCTACTTGAGAAAGAGCAGCCTTTGTAATAACAACCTTATTGTTGTTTAATACATCAAGTGTGTTAACACCTTTAGCATTAATAACTTGCACATTTTCGATGTTTCTTGCAGAACGTGCAGCATTTTCATTGTTATCTTCCAAAACTACTAATGTCTTAGTTGCAGCATCAAGTTTCTTCAAAAGATCTGATAAGTCTTTAGTTTTTGGAGCCTTGTAGTCTAACGAATCTACTACCACTAAATCACCATTGGCAACTTTTTCAGAAAGAACTGACTTAACAGCTAATCTAGTAACCTTCTTTGGAAGGTGATATGCATATGAACGAGTAGTTGGTCCGAAGACAACTCCACCGCCAACCCATTGTGGGGCACGGATAGAACCTTGACGAGCACGACCAGTACCCTTTTGACGCCATGGTTTCTTACCACCACCACGTACTTTACCTCTAGATTTAACACCATTAGTACCTTGGCGTTGTGATGCTCTTTGCATTACGACAGTGTCATAAACAACGTTTTCATTTGGTTCAACGGCAAAAACAGCATCGTTTAAATCAACTGTTCCTTGTTTACTACCATCTTGTTTGTATAATGTTACGCTTGCCATCTACGGTTCCTCCTTTCTTATTTTCTTGATTCAATAACAGATGTTTTAACTGTTACTAATGATTTGTTTGCACCAGGAACGTTACCCTTGATTAATAGTACGTTGTTATCAACGTCAGCATTAACGATTTCAAGGTCTTGAATGGTAACGCGATTGTTACCCATTCGTCCTGGTAATTTCATTCCTTTAACAACTCGGTTAATAATGACACCTAATGAACCGGGACGACGGTGATATCTTGATCCGTGGGTTTCAGGTCCACGACGTTGTCCATTTTTGTGGATGTTACCTTGGTAACCATGACCTTTAGTAGTACCCGTTACGTCAACGACGTCACCTGGTTGAAATACGTCAGCTTTAACTTCGTCTCCAACTTTGTAATCTCCCAAGTCAACATCTCTGATTTCACGAATGAAGCGCTTAGGAGTAGTTTTTGCTTTTTTAACATGACCTTGTTCAGGTTTGTTGCTTAATACTGGACGCTTGTCATCGAATCCAAGTTGAATTGCATCGTAACCATCTGATTTGCTGTTCTTAACCTGTAAGACAACATTAGGAGTTACATCAACAACAGTAACTGGAACGAGTTCTCCGTTATCAGTAAAAACTTGAGTCATTCCGACTTTTTTACCTAAGATTCCTTTTTTAGCCATGAGTACACCTCCGATATTCTGTAATTATTATAGTTTGATCTCGATGTCAACACCACTTGGCAAGTCTAACTTCATTAATGAATCAACAGTTTTAGGTGTTGGATTCAAAATATCAATCAAACGCTTGTGAGTTAACATTTCAAATTGTTCTTGAGCTTTACTGTACTTAAATGGTGATGCCAATACGGTATATAGAGTTCTGTCCGTTGGTAATGGAATTGGACCAGAAATAGTAGCACCAGTACGTTGTGCGGTTGCCACAATCTTGTCAGCAGCTTGATCTAAAATACGGTGTTCATAAGCTTTCAAACGAATACGAATCTTCTCTTTTGCCATGTTTTTCCCTCCTTCGTCTATTTTCAAAATAAGACTAGCTCCGTGGAAATTACCGGCACATCCTCGCATGGCAAAGCGGCCGGGTGTGTCGCAACCTCCCACATCAAAGCTAAATGTTGTACTAATTTTGGACAGTCTATCCCCCCCAAAACCGAGTACTTAACTATCATACCCGATATTCTCTTATTTTTCAAGGCTTCTCATCACATTAAGTATAAAAAAAGTTCCAGAAACTTTTTCAATTTCTAGAACTTTTACAAAAAATTACTTTTCTTCTTTACTATTTCCACCATTTTTCTTAATGATGTCTTCTTGGATGCTCTTAGGAACAGCACTGTAATGATCAAAACTCATAACAAATGTTCCACGTCCCTGAGAAGCAGAACGTAAATCGGTAGCATAACCAAACATTTCTGATAGTGGAACCATTGCATGAATGTTTTGTGCCTTGTCTTGAGCTTCCATACCTTCAACGTTTCCACGTCGTGCGGTAACTTGTCCCATGACGTCACCCATGTATTCTTCTGGAACACGAATATCAACTTTCATGATTGGTTCAAGAATAACTGGATCAGCCTTCTTAGCAGCTTCCCTCAAAGCAATGGAAGCAGCGATCTTAAAGGCAGCTTCACTTGAATCGACTTCATGATAACTACCATCATATAATTTAGCTTTCAAATCAATCAATGGATATCCGGCTAATACACCATTTTCCATGGCTTCTTTTAGACCTTGTTCAACTGAAGGAATGAATTCTCTTGGAACAACTCCACCAACGATGGCGTCTTCAAATTCGAATCCTTTTCCTTCGTCATTTGGTGTAAATTCAATCCAAACATCACCATATTGACCTTTACCACCAGACTGACGAATAAACTTACCTTCGGCCTTAACTGGTTTAGTAAATGCTTCACGGTAGGCAACTTGGGGAGCACCAATGTTAGCTTCAACATTAAATTCACGTCTCATCCGTTCAATCAAAATGTTTAACTGAAGTTCACCCATTCCGGCAATCAAAGTTTGGCCAGTTTCTGGATTAGTTTCAGCTCTAAAAGTTGGATCTTCTTCAGATAACTTTTGCAAAGCATCATTCATCTTATCCTGATCAGCCTTAGTCTTAGGTTCAACGGCAACTTGGATAACTGGTTCTGGGAATTCCATTGATTCAAGACGTAATGGATGGTCTGGATCGGTTAAAGAATCACCAGTAGTGGTATTCTTCAAACCAATTGCAGCTGCAATATCACCTGAGAATACTTCTGGGATTTCTTGACGATTATTGGAGTGCATTTGTAGTAAACGACCAACACGTTCACGTTTGCCATTCGTAGCATTCAAAACGTATGAACCAGCCTTTAAGGTACCACGATAGACACGGATATAAGTTAAACGACCAACGTATGGATCGGTAGCAATCTTAAATGCTAATGAAGCAAATGGTTCCTTATCGTTAGCACGGATGTCAACTTGTTTGTCGTCATCATCTGGGTCAGTAGCAGTGTAAGGACGAACATCAAGTGGTGATGGTAAGTAGTCAACCACTCCATCCATCAACATCTGAACACCCTTGTTCTTGAAAGCTGAACCAGCAAAGACTGGGTAGAAATCAAGATTTAAAGTGGCACGACGAATTCCAGCTTTAAGATCTTCTTGTGAAATTTCTTTACCATCAAGGAATTTCTCCATTACGGCGTCATCAACGTCTGCAACGGCTTCAATCAAAGCATCATGACGCTTTTGAGCTTCCTCTTGCATGTCAGCTGGAATCTCATCAACATCCCATTCTGAACCTTCCTTATCTTCATCATAAACATAGGCTTGCATGGTAATTAAATCAATTACACCAGCAAAGTCAGCTTCAGCACCAATTGGCATTTGAACGGCCTGAGCATTAGCACCTAAACGGTCGTGCAGACTTTTAACTGACATATCGAAGTCAGCACCAACTTTATCCATCTTGTTAATGAATACAATCCGTGGAACAGCAAAGTCTGATGACTGACGCCATACGGTTTCAGTCTGTGGTTCAACACCGGCTTGACCATCCAAAACAACAATACCACCGTCTAGTACACGCAACGAACGCTCAACTTCGGCAGTAAAATCAACGTGTCCTGGGGTATCAATGATGTTAACACGGTAACCCTTCCATTCAGCAGTGGTAGCAGCTGAGGTAATAGTAATTCCACGTTCCTTTTCTTCTTCCATCCAGTCCATTTGTGAATCCCCTTCATGGGTTTCACCAATTTTGTGGATACGACCGGTATAGTACAAGATACGTTCAGTAGTAGTAGTTTTACCGGCATCAATATGGGCAACAATACCAATATTACGAGTTTTGTCTAACGGAAATTCTCGCTTGTTAGCCATTATTTAACTCCTCTCAATCATTCACAATTTCATTATTTTAAAAAAGTGGCTAAATCGCTTTAGCCACCCACTTACAGTTAAAAACTAAAAGCTGATTACCAACGATAATGCGCAAAGGCACGGTTAGCTTCGGCCATTTTGTGAGTATCCTCACGCTTCTTAACTGCTGCACCGGTGTTGTTTGAAGCATCGATGATTTCTTTTGCAAGACGTTCAGTCATAGTATGTTCACCACGAAGTCTTGCATAGTTAACAATCCAACGTAAGCCTAAAGTAGTTCTTCGATCAGGACGAACTTCGATTGGAACTTGGTAGTTAGATCCACCAACACGACGGGCCTTAACTTCAAGAACTGGCATAACATTCTTCATTGCTTCTTCAAACACATCAACTGGATCGTTACCAGTCTGTTCTTTGATCATGTCAAATGCACCATATAAAATTTCTGATGCAGTCCCTCTTTTACCATCTAACATCAAATGGTTAATTAATTTAGAAACCAACTTTGAGTTGTAGATTGGATCAGGAAGGATTTCTCTCTTTTGCACTTTTCCTTTTCTAGGCATGTAAAAGTCCTCCTCAATAATAACTTAATTAATTGTCTATTCCTTAGGTTTCTTAGTACCGTATTTAGAACGACCTTGGCGACGATCACTTACACCCGCAGTATCTAATGCACCACGAACAACATGATATCTAACACCAGGCAAATCCTTAACACGTCCACCACGAATTAAAACAACACTATGTTCTTGCAAGTTATGTCCAATTCCGGGAATGTATGCAGTAACTTCAATCAAGTTAGAAAGTCTAACACGAGCATACTTACGTAAAGCAGAGTTAGGCTTTTTAGGAGTCATAGTACCAACACGGGTTGCAACTCCACGTTTCTGAGGTGCAGGGTTCTGTGTGTTTTTCTTTTTGTAACTGTTATATCCGAAGCCTAAAGCTGGGGATTTTGATTTAGAAGTTCTAGATTTACGACCTTTACGAACCAATTGGTTAATTGTAGGCATCTAAAAAGTCCTCCCTTTCCTAATATAATATATTTTTTAAGTCCACACATCCAGGCGGTTCTTTTTTGAAGTTAAAAAAATCGCTTAGTTGTTTATAAGCACAATAAGTAGAATACCACGTAGAAAAAGACGTGTCAATAAGACTTCAATTAATTTCCGTACTTTTTAGTGGAGGTTTTGTTAATGAAAATTTATTGGTTTATTGTAGGGAGCATCGTTGGATCTTTTATAAACGTTATGGTTGATCGAACCATTACGCACGAAAACTTTATCTTCGGTCATTCTAAATGTAGTAACTGTGGCAAGTTTCTAAAGTGGTACGAACTCATCCCGATCGTGAGTTACATGATTCAATTCGGAAGGTGTCGGACATGTTCAACTCGATTACCACTTTATTTACTGTATTTTGAAGTAACCGGAGCCACCGCTTTTACTATATTTCCACCTGTTTGTTTAGATAACCTCGAAAATTTATCGCTACTTTTACTCATGCAGGTTATGGCAACTTTTGATTTATTAACCTACCATTTCCCTACGGCATATTCACTGATTGCAGTAATGATAGCTCTTATAATTTCTAATCCTCTAACAAAGACAACTGGAATTTATATTATTGGATATTTAATATTGATAATAATAAATCATTACTTCCATTTCATTGGCAACGGGGATTTGGATCTCTTCTTAATCCTTTTAATTGCATACGGAATTACGGTTACCAATCTAGTCGTTTTAACCGGGTCAATCATAGCGATCATTTATGCCATCTTATTTAAAAAACGTGCGATTGCTTTTATTCCATTCATTTACATTGCCACTCTAATTATATTAATTTGGTTTGCTTAAAGTTAGAAATTAAATTATGATTAACGTAATAAGTGAAGCTCTAATATATAGTCGTAATGGGTCGACAGTCTCTACTTGGAACCATAATTCCAAACTATTAGGAAAAAAGACCCTAAACTTCTATATTAGGGTCTTTTTAAATGGGAGAGTAATCATGAAAGAATTAGAAGAAGCAATCAAAAATAAAGGCCAAGTCCTTCCTGGAAATATTTTAAAGGTCAACTCGTTTTTAAATCATCAAATTGATCCTAATTTGATGTACGAAGTTGGCAAAGAATTCTTCAAACGCTTCTCAAACGATAATATTACTAAAGTCATCACGGTTGAATCATCGGGAATTGCTCCAGCCGTTATGACTGGCTTAGTATTGGGTGTTCCCGTCGTTTTTGCGCGAAAGAAAAAGCCATCAACTTTAAACGATGCAGCCTATTCGGCTGACGTATATTCATACACCAAACAAAAAACTAACCGCATTTTTATTGAGAAAAAATTCCTTTCACCTGACGATAACGTCTTAATCATTGATGATTTCTTAGCAAATGGCGAAGCCACTAAAGGGATGATTAAGATCGTTGAAGCAGCTCAAGCCAATCTAGTTGGAGTCGGCATTGTAATTGAAAAATCATTTCAACCGGGCGCTAAGTGGATCAAGGATCATGGCATTCACTTAGAATCGCTTGCTCGTATTTCATCCCTTGATAATAATGAAGTAAGTTTTAAAAAAGATTGATTAATATGTATCAAAAAGGGAGTTCATCAATGATGAACTCCCTTTTTAGTTTAATAACTAGTTTTTACTTGAATCTTTTTGTTGCATTTCTTTTTCGACATCACTTAATGAAGTAACACCCTTGGTATCAGTCTTACCCTCTTCTTCTGGTTCAATGTTTTCATATTTCCCAACACCAGTACCAGCAGGTAATAACTTACCAATGATAACATTTTCCTTCAAACCAACTAATGGATCAACTTTACCACGAATTGCGGCATCAGTAAGAACACGAGTGGTTTCCTGGAATGATGCAGCAGACAAGAAACTGTTAGTCTCAAGTGCAGCCTTAGTAATTCCAAGTAATACCGGACGGGCCGTTGCAGGTGTTTTACCACTAATCACAGCATCCTTATTACGATCCTTGAAATCATCAATATCCATCAAAGTACCAGGGAGGATGTCAGTGTCACCTGGGTCCATAACACGAACCTTACGCAACATCTGTCTTACCATGATCTCGGCATGCTTATCGTTAACTTCAACACCCTGTCTTCTATAAACTTCTTGAACCGCAGTTAACAAGTAAGTTTCAGTTGACAAAACATCTCGAACTTTAAGCAATTCCTTAGGATCAATTGAACCTTCGTTCAAAGCATCACCACGACGAACCTGATCGCCTTCTGAAACCTTCATTCGGGCCTTAATTGGAACCTTATATTTACGAGTATCGGACTTCCCTTTAATGGTAACTTCCTTGATACCTTCAGCAGGATCTTCTTCAATTAATTCAACCGTACCAGTAACTTCACTGATGATTGCCTTACCTTTAGGATTACGTGCTTCCATAATTTCCTGAACACGAGGAAGTCCTTGGGTAATATCTGAACTACTTGCAACACCACCGGTATGGAAAGTACGAAGAGTTAACTGAGTACCTGGTTCACCAATTGATTGGGCCGCAATGGTACCAACAGCTTCACCAACCTCAACTTCGTCACCAGTAGCAAGGTTTCGACCATAACACTTCTCACAAACACCATGAGCAGTATTACATGTGAAGGCGGAACGAATTTCAACTGAATCAATTCCAGCGTCCACAATTTCTTGAGCAACGTCTTCATCGATCATTTCATTCTTTTTAACAATCACTTTACCAGTCTTAGGGTTCTTAACGGTCTTCATTGCGTTACGACCAAGGATTCGGTCATACAATGGTTCGATCATTTCGTCCCCTTCGGTAATGGCACGAACAACAAGACCACGGTCAGTTCCACAGTCTTCTTCTCTAACAATGACATCTTGGGCAACATCAACAAGTCGACGAGTCAAGTAACCAGAGTTAGCAGTCTTAAGTGCCGTATCGGTCATACCCTTACGAGCACCGTGGGTTGAAATGAACATTTCCAAGACTGAAAGTCCTTCTTTAAAGTTAGAGGTAATTGGAAGTTCCATGATTTCACCATTAGGTGAAGCCATCAAACCACGCATCCCAGCTAACTGAGTAAAGTTCGAAATGTTACCACGAGCACCAGAGTCACTCATCATAAAGATTGGGTTCTGGGGATCGAAGTTTTTCATTAATTTGTTTTGAATTTCGTCTTTGGCATCATTCCAAACACTAACAACTCGTTCATAACGTTCTTGGTTAGTAATTAAACCACGACGGAATTGTTTAGTGATGGTATCAACTTTCTTATGGGCGTTAGCAACAATTTCTGGCTTTTCCTTTAAATCAGTAATGTCAGAAATACCAACCGTCAAACCAGACTTAGTTGATTTATCATTACCTAAATCTTTGATTCGATCAAGAAGTTCTGAAGTTTCAGTAACTTGGTATTGACTGTAAACTTCAGCAATGATGTCACTTAAAAAGCCCTTCTTAAACGGTTTAACCAATTCAGCGTTCTTCAAGTGTTCATGAATGTCTTCACCAGGCTTCAAGAAATACTTGTCAGGAACGTATCCGTGCAAGTTAGTTGAAGTTGGTTCGTTCAAATAGGTAAATTTCTTTGGAAGAATCCCATTGAAAATAACCTTTCCAACCGTCGTTACTAAAATCTTATCTTTTTGATCGTCAGTAAACGGTTTGTCTGGGAAGGCGCTCGCTGGAATACCAATTCTGGTATGCCAATGAACCTTTCCATCACGGTAAGCTAATTCAACTTCATCAGGATCGTTGAATACCATTCCTTCACCTTCAGCCCCTGCTTCTTCAAGGGTTAAATAGTAGTTACCAATAACCATATCCTGTGAAGGAGTAACAACTGGTTTACCATCTTTAGGAGCCAAAATGTGTCCAGCAGCAGCCATCAATAATCTTGATTCAGCTTGAGCCTCATCAGATAGTGGAACGTGAATGGCCATTTGGTCACCATCAAAGTCAGCATTATACGCAGCACAAACTAATGGATGCAAACGCATTGATTTCCCACTAACCAAAACTGGTTCAAAAGCCTGAATTCCAAGTCGATGCAAAGTAGGAGCACGGTTCAAAAGAACTGGATGTTCCTTAATGACATCAGGGAGAACTTCAAAGACAGCGTCGTCTTGACGTTCGATCTGACGTTTAGCGTTTTTAATGTTAGAAGCTAGACCACGTTTAACTAGCGCATGCATAATGAAGGGTTTAAATAATTCCAATGCCATTGATACTGGAAGACCCATCTGACTTAGTTTTAAATTAGGACCAACGTCAATAACTGAACGACCAGAATAATCAACACGCTTACCTAACAAGTTCTGTCTGAATCGACCTTGTTTACCCTTTAATAGGTGAGAAAGTGATTTAAGGGGACGGTTACCAGGTCCTGCAACAGGACGACCACGACGACCATTATCAATCAAAGCGTCGACAGCTTCCTGGAGCATTCTCTTTTCGTTTTGAACAATAATGCCAGGAGCGTTCAGGTCTAACAATCGTTTTAATCGGTTATTTCGGTTAATAACCCGACGATATAAATCATTTAAATCAGAAGTAGCAAAACGACCACCTTCAAGTTGAACCATTGGTCGCAAGTCAGGCGGCATAACTGGAATTGCATCCATTACCATCCATGACAACTGATTGCCAGAAGTAGCAAAGGCCTCAAGAATATCTAGACGACGAACGGCACGAGTTCGCTTTTGTCCCGTTGCTTTCTTAAGCGTATCTTTTAACTCTTTGACTTCTTTATCGATGTCAACGTCGTTTAATAAAGTTCTGATAGCTTCCGCACCAATTTCAGCGTGGAAACGATTGCCGTATTCACGCTTTTTGTCACGGTATTCTTGTTCTGAAAGCAACTGCTTCTTCTCCATTGGTGTGTTACCTGGATCGGTAACAACGTATGAAGCAAAGTAGATGATTTCTTCAAGAGCCCGTGGACTCATGTCAAGAACTAGTCCCATTCGACTAGGGATTCCCTTGAAATACCAAATGTGGGTTACAGGAGCTGCTAATTCGATGTGTCCCATTCGTTCACGTCTAACTTTTGAACGAGTGACTTCAACACCACAGCGATCACAAACGATGCCCTTATATCTGACACCCTTATATTTTCCACAGGCACATTTCCAGTCCTTAGTTGGACCAAAAATTCTTTCATCAAACAATCCATCCTTTTCAGGCTTTAAAGTTCGATAGTTAATCGTTTCTGGTTTTTTAACTTCTCCATATGACCAACTACGAATGGTCTCAGGTGAAGCTAAACCAATTTGCATACTTTTGAATTTATTAACATCAACCATTGGCGTACCCTCCTTTATTATTTATTGTCGTCATTTGTATCATTTTTTGAGTCGGCATCAGATGAAGTTGGAGTTTGTTTCTCATTTTCATCTTTCTTTTCTTTATCCTTCTCATTTTTATCATCTTGTTTTTGAGCAAACTTACTCAATGCGTTCACGTTAACAACGTCTTCGTCATCGTCCATGTCACGCAAATCAATTTGTTTGTTTTCGGCATCGAGAACCTTCATGTCCAGTCCCAATGCTTGTAATTCTTTAACTAATACTCGGAATGACTCAGGAACACCTGGTTTAGGAATTGGATCACCTTTGACAATTGCTTCGTAGGTCTTAACCCGTCCGACAACATCATCTGACTTGTAAGTCAAGATTTCTTGGAGGGTGTGTGCGGCACCATAAGCTTCAAGAGCCCAAACTTCCATTTCACCAAAACGCTGTCCACCAAACTGAGCTTTACCACCAAGTGGTTGTTGCGTAACTAGTGAGTAAGGTCCAATGGCTCTTGCATGAATCTTGTCTTCAGCCATATGGTTAAGTTTCAAGTAACCCATAACTCCAACAGCAATTCGTTTGTCAAATGGTTCACCGGTTCTACCATCATACAGAACCGTCTTACCATCAGCTGGCATACCAGCTTCCTTTAAAGCGTCGGTAATATCTTCACTACGAGCACCATCAAAGACTGGGGTGGCAACGTGAATTCCAAGCTTCTTAGCAGCCATTCCAAGATGCAATTCAAGCACCTGTCCAATGTTCATCCGTGATGGAACACCCATGGGGCTCAATAAGATGTCGATTGGGGTACCATCTGGCATATATGGCATGTCTTCTTCAGGAATAATGACGGAAACAGTACCTTTATTACCATGTTTTCCAGCCATCTTATCTCCAACTTGAAGTTTACGTTTCTGGGCAATGTAAACTCGAACCATCTTGTTTACACCGGGCTTTAATTCATCGCCGTTTTCCCTAGTAAAGACTTTAACGTCTTGAACAATTCCACCGGCACCATGAGGTACTCGAAGTGACGTGTCACGAACTTCTCGAGCCTTTTCACCAAAGATAGCGTGAAGTAGTCGCTCTTCAGAAGATAATTCAGTAACACCCTTAGGGGTTACCTTACCAACCAAAATATCGTTGTCATGAACTTCGGCACCGACTCTAATAATTCCATCTTCGTCAAGATCCTTTAGTGCATCTTCACCAACGTTAGGAATTTCTCTAGTCATTTCTTCAGGTCCCAGTTTGGTATCTCTAGTTTCTGACTCATACTCTTCAATATGAATTGAAGTGTAAGCATCATCTTTAACTAGTCGTTCGGAAATGGCAATGGCATCTTCAAAGTTATAACCCTGCCATGTCATAAAGGCAACGGTTGGGTTTTGACCTAAGGCCAATTCACCATTTTCCATTGCTGGGCCATCAGCGATAATTTCATCAGCATCAACATGATCTCCAATTTTTACAATTGGAGTTTGGTTATAGTTTTTACCACCGTTAGAACGCATAAACTTCATCAATTTGTACGTATCTAAAGTGCCATTATCACGTCTTACCCGAATTTCTCTTGCATCAACATATTCAACGGTTCCAGGATACTTAGCAATCTTAGCAACTCCAGAATCATGAGCAGCTTGATATTCCATCCCAGTTCCAACAAGTGGTGCGTGTGGTCTGATCAAAGGAACAGCCTGACGCTGCATGTTAGCACCCATTAGGGCCCGGTTTGAGTCATCATTTTCTAGGAACGGAATACATGCCGTTGCCACCGCAACAACTTGCTTTGGTGAAACGTCCATGTAGTCAACGTTCTTTGAATTAGTTTCAACGTATTGGGACTTATCACGTGCCATAACTTGATCGTCTTGAAAGGTTGCGTCTTCATTTAATGGAGAGTTCGCCTGTGCAATCACGTATTTATCTTCATCATTAGCAGTTAGGTAATCAATCTTGTCGGTAACCTTATGAGTAGTCCAATCAACACGACGGTATGGGGTTTCGATAAATCCATACTTGTTAACCCGAGCATAACTTGAAAGTGAGTTAATCAATCCAATGTTAGGACCTTCGGGAGTTTCAATTGGACAAATTCGACCATAGTGAGTGTAGTTAACATCACGAACTTCATATCCAGCACGGTCTCTAGTAATACCGCCAGGTCCTAAAGCAGATAATCGACGTTTATGGGTCAATTCACCTAACGGGTTCGTTTGATCCATGAATTGTGAAAGCTGTGATGAACCAAAGAATTCTTTAACAGAGGCCACCACTGGTCTAATATTAATTAGTTGTTGCGGCGTTACCGTTGAAGCATCCTGAATGGACATTCTTTCTCTAACAACTCGTTCCATCCGTGAAAGACCAATTCGGAATTGGTTTTGAAGTAATTCACCAACTGATCGAACACGACGGTTCCCCAAGTGGTCAATATCATCAACAGATCCAATTCCCTCTTGAAGATCCAAGAAGTAATTGATTTCAGCCAAGATGTCCGCTGGGGTAATGTGTTTATAGTCCAGATCAATATTGTCATTACCAATTACAGGAACGACTTTGTCTGGATCTGTATTTGAATATACTTTAATTACTTGAACAGTAACTGGATCAGTTACGACAGCTTGATCGGAAGGATTAAAGGTGTAAGCCTTAAAATCTTTGTTAGCCAAGTACGGCTTCAACTTTTCCATCAATTCTTTGTCAATCACATCACCTTTGTTAGCGATGATTTCACCAGTATCTGGGTCAGCTAGGGTTTCGGCCAAAGCTAATCCCATTAAACGAGTCTTCATGCTCAATTTTTGGTTTGTTTTGTAACGACCAACCGGTGCCATGTCGTAACGTTTTGGATCAAAGAATCTTTGGGTTAACAAGTTTCTTGCTGACTCAGCTGTCTTTGGTTCACCAGGACGCAAGCGTTCGTAAATATCCTTTAATGATTCCTCAACACGAGAATCATCGGCATCCTTATGAACGTCTTTTTCAAGGGTAAGTGAGAGACTATCATTAGTATTTCCAAAAATCTCAGTAATTTCATCATCTGAGCCAAAACCAAGGGCACGAACTAATTCAGTCAAAGGAATCTTTCTAGTACGATCAATTCGAACGTATGAAATATTCTTCGCATCAGTTTCAAATTCCATCCAAGCACCACGGTTGGGGATCACAGTTGAACTGTAAATTTCACGACCATTTTTGTCGAGATCTTTATGGTAATAAACACCTGGTGATCGCACTAATTGAGAAACGATAACACGCTCTGCACCGTTAATGATGAAAGTTCCTTGGTCAGTCATAAGTGGAAAGTCACCAAAGAAAACATCTTGAGTCTTAATCTCACCGGTTTCATGGTTGGTTAACTTGAGAGTAACGTGTAATGGGGCTGAATAATTTGCCTCATGAGCACGTGCTTCATCAACCGTGTACTTAGGTTCCAATAGTTTATAATCAACGAAATCTAGTGAAAGCTTTCCTTGAAAATCCTCAATTGGCATAATATCTTTAAACATTTGACGCAAACCTTCGTCTAAGAACCAGTTATAAGAATTTGTTTGAATCTCAATCAAATTTGGAAGATCCAATACCTTCTTAATTCTGGAATAACTTCTACGGGTCCTGTGTTTTCCATACTTTACAATGTGTCCTGCCAAGTTATTCACCTCTCCCTAAAATTCCACGAAAAAGAAATGTTACGTTTTTGTTACAAAAAGCCATATTGCTGGTTTTTGAGCAAAAAAAATCCAAAAATAAGATCTAAATCTTACTTTTGGTTCTTATAAACGCCATCACGGACAATAGATCGCAACGACTCATTTCAATTCCCAGTTGCATACTCTACACATAATACAAAGAATCAAAGTAAAAGTCAATTAATATGCACAAAAACTCTCAGTAAAAATTTACTGAGAGTTTTAACGTTATTTACTTAGAATTTCTTCTTTGGGATTCTTAACTTCACGTCTATTGATCGTAATCTTGTTTTTATGCGCACCGATCGTAATCTGATCACCGGGTTTGAACTTGCCCGCTAGCAAGTCTTCACTCAATGGATCTTCAACTTTATCCTGCAAAGCTCTTCGAATTGGTCGAGCACCATAGGTTGGATTGTAGCCAACTTCAGCAACTAAATCAATGGCAGCTGGAGTCATTCTAACTTTGTAACCTAATCCATTGGCACGATCAATCAGTTCTTGAGACATTAACTTAACGATCCGGTGTAATTCTGACTTAGTCAAGGAATGGAAGATCACCGTATCATCAATTCGGTTCAAGAATTCTGGTTTAAAGAATTTCTTCAACTGTTCTTGAATCGTGGCCTTCATAGCATCGTAATTATCATCATTACCCGATTTTTCAGCGACAAATCCAACGGTGTTCTTGTATTGAAGCTCGGTGGCACCAATGTTGGAAGTCATAATGATAACCGTGTTTCGAAAGTCTACCTTTCGGCCCTTGGCATCGGTTAAGTACCCATCATCTAGAACCTGAAGTAGCAAGTTAAAGACGTCAGGATGAGCCTTTTCAACCTCATCAAGTAGAACAACTGAGTAGGGATGCTTTCGAACTTTTTCGGTAAGTTGACCACCCTCATCATAGCCAACGTAACCAGGGGCAGACCCAACCATTCGACTAGTCGAATATTTTTCCATGAATTCACTCATGTCAACTCTGATCATGTCATCTTCAGAACCAAACATTGCTTTTGCCAAATCCTTGGCAAGTTCAGTTTTACCAACTCCGGTTGGCCCAAGAAACATGAATGACCCAATGGGACGGTTTGGATCTTTAAGTCCACTTCGTGCCCGACGAATTGCTCTTGCAACTGCCGAAACAGCTTCATCTTGTCCCACAACTCGTTCGTGTAAAATCTTTTCCAAGTTTACCAAACGCTTCTTGTCAGACTGTTTCAAATGAGTAACGGGAATCCCGGTCCATTCAGAAACAATTTGAGCAATATCTTCAGCATTTTCTTTTAATTGATAATTATGGGTCTTGTTAGCGTCATTTTCTTTAATACGCTGTTTTTGGGTTAAATCAGCAATCTCTTTTTGTAACTTTTGTTCTTGCTTACGAATTGAAACCGCATCTTCAAAGCGCTGTTCCTCAATGGCTTTGTCCTTATCATTTTTAACGGAACTAAGTTTTGATTCAGCGCTTGCTAACTTGTCATCTTTTCCAGTTGAATCCAGTCTAACTTTAGCTGCACCTTCATCCATCAAGTCAATTGCTTTGTCAGGAAGGTAACGATCACTAATGTAACGACTAGATAAATCAACGGCTGCATTAATGGCATCATCGGTGATTTGAACGTGATGGTGTTCTTCGTATTTGGGACGTAATCCCTTAAGAATCTTACGTGATTCATCCTTACTTGGTTCTTCAACTTCAACCGTTGCAAAACGACGTTCTAATGCTTCATCAGATTCAATGTACTTCTGATATTCATCTAAGGTAGTAGCACCAATAACTTGAACCTGACCACGAGCAAGAGATGGCTTTAAAATATTTGAAGCATCAACTGATCCCTCAGTTCCACCAGCACCAATCAAGGTATGCAACTCATCAATAAAGAGAATGACATTGCCACTATCTTCGACTTCCTTTAAGACCTTCTTTAAACGATCTTCAAATTGGCCACGATACTTAGTGCCAGCAACCAGTGATCCCATGTCTAATTCCATTACCCGCTTATTTTGCATATCCGCAGGAACAGATTTATTCACAATTTTTTCCGCTAAACCTTCAGCAATGGCAGTCTTACCAACACCAGGTTCACCAATTAAAACTGGATTATTTTTAGTTCTTCGGCTTAAAACCTGGATGACACGACGAACTTCAGCGGTGCGTCCAACCACTGGATCGAGCTGATTATCTCGAGCAGCTTTAGTCAAATCACGTGCCAGTGAATCTAAAGTTGGAGTTTCACTTTGTTCTGACTCACCATTCGAATTATTTTCAGAAGCCATATTAGTATCTGCAACCCCCATCTTTCGGATCGTTACTTTTCGGACTTGTTCTGGGCTAACTCCCAAGTTAGTCAAAATTCTTGAAGAGAGCATCGCATCATCACTAGTTAAAGCTAGCAAAATGTGCTCAGTACCCACTTTAGTTGATCCATACTGCTTGGCAATCTTTCCAGCTAAAGCTAAAATTTCTTTCATCTTTGGAGAATACGGCAGATACGTGTTTCCATCGACCTTTAAATTACCGTATCCAGCCAACTGCTCAATTTCTTCTCTAACGTCCGCCTCGCTGACGGCAAGTTGTTGGAGAGTTTGATAAGCAATCCCATTCTTCTCAATGGTAAGTGCCAGTAACATGTGTTCGGTTCCGACAGCTTGATGCTGGAAACTCTTAGCTTGTTCTTGGGCAATTACCAAAACGTTTTTTGCACTAGGGGTAAATAAATTATGCATATGCAAATCTCCCTTCATTTCTCTTTAAATCATAATCCATAATCAAACTAACACTCATATTTAAGCCGGTAAAGTAAAGCCTCTAAAACACTCGCTCTAACCTGATATTCCATTGCTTGATCAGGCAGTCTAATTGCCTCTTTCTTTAAAATAGCAGCAATCATGTTCTCCTCTTTCTCGGTAATGACTCCATTAGCATATAAGGTGGTTAAAATTGATTCTTCATCCTTTTCGGAAATTTCATCACCAATTGAATCAATCAAACTGTCTAGGACATCCGAATTATCCATTAAGTTGATTTTTTCAATCCTGATGTAACCACCACCACCACGTTTGCTCTCAACTAAATAACCATTACGCAACGTAAAACGTGTTTTAATTACATAGTTAATTTGCGAGGGCACCACGTCAAAATGATTGGCAATGTCTGATCGACGAATTTCGACTCGTTCTTGATCATTATCACCTAGCATATCCTTCAAATAATCTTCAATAATGTCCGATATATTACGGCTTGCCATAAACTCATCTCATCTCTGACTAATGTTGACTATTATTATACAAAGAAGATTTGTAAATTCCAAGTAAATACTCTTGGAAACCAAGGTAATAAAAAAATCGGGAAAACAAGATTCGAACTTGCGACCTCCACGTCCCGAACGTGGCGCTCTACCAAGCTGAGCTATTTCCCGATGCTTAAATATTAAAAAGTATATAAAAATCGGGAAGACAGGATTCGAACCTGCGACCCCCTGGTCCCAAACCAGGTGCTCTACCAAGCTGAGCTACTTCCCGATGAATGCACCTAGTAGGAGTCGAACCTACAACCTTCTGATTCGTAGTCAGACACTCTATCCAATTGCGCTATAGGTGCATATAAGCATTAAACGTTCACATTCATCAGCGAACATATATTATTATACCAGAAGTATCCGATTTTGGAAAAGAAAAATAAAAAAATAACCAGAAACATCTGGTTATTTTCACCACCACAATAGCACGCCCACTACTACGATAATCGTAACGACTAGAATCGAAACATAAAACCACTCGTTTTTTAATTTGGAATCGTTTTTAACGTTAATCCGAATGTCATGACGTTTAGAAACGTGCTTTTTATTATTTAATTTGGGATCATCGATAATCTTTAAGAAGGTCTGTTGTGCGGACTTCCCTTTGGGATGCTTGAATTTAAAGTACTCCCCATCAGGCTTTAAAAAGCTCCCATCCACATCATCTTGAGCGTAAATGTCGATGATGTTTAAAAGCTGTTGTTTTAGTTTTGGATCGAGAATTGGCGCCGCTAGCTCGACACGGTTATCCATGTTTCTTGTCATTAAATCAGCAGAAGATATCCACAATTTAGAATCATCCTGAGTGAAGAATCCATAAATTCGACTATGTTCCAAAAACTCACCAACAATGCTTGAAACCACGATTTTTTCTTTTTTCCCGCAAATTCCAAGTTTAAGACAGCAAGCTCCTCTAACAACGAGCCTAAATGGTACACCCACTCTGGCCGCATCATAAATGGCTGAAATCACTTCTACATCAGTCAACGAGTTAATCTTTAAAAAGACTGCTCCTTTGCCGGTTCTTAAATAACTTTCTTTAACTTCCTGGATCCCATCAATCACTTGATCTTGAATTTGATGGGGAGAAGCTGATAAAACTTGATAACTGGGTTGAGCGGCATCTGGAGCTTGCAAGTAATCGAAAAATTTTGATAGGTCTTGAACATAATCGTCCTTACTGGTAAAGAAACTTAGATCAACAAATCCCTTCGCGGTTTGCATGTTGTAGTTTCCCGTTCCAACCTGGATATAGCCCTCGGGGTGATTGCCCTCTTTTGTTAACACCAAACAAGTTTTACTATGAACTTTCATGTCTTTTTTTCCAAAAATAACATGAACACCAGCATTCTTCAGTTTTTCAGTTACTTTCAAGTTGTTCTTTTCATCAAAACGAGCTCTTAATTCAACCACAACGGTGGTTTTAATTCCCTTTTGAGCGGCTTTTGCTAGTAAATCAACCACTTCAGAGTGTTTTGAAACCCGATACAGGGTTTGTTTAATCGCAACTGTTTTAGGATTTTCGACCGCTTCTTTTAAGAACTGCAAAAACTGACTAAACGAATCATATGGATATTGGATAAGGAGATCCTTTTGATCCAAGTACGAAAGGATTGAGGCGGAAGTCGGCCAAGTTCGAGGATTAAATTTTGCGTAACAATATTCTGGATAATCAGGTGAATACTTACTGACGATCTCAAATAGATAAGTTAAATCAACCGGACCAGGAATCTTAAAAATAGCATTCTTTTCAATCTTAAACTTGTCAATAAAATCATTTAAGAAATCATCGTCAGTATTACCATCAAATTCCTCAACTTCAAATCGGGTTACCTTTCCTTTTTCCCGGTCAACAAGATACTGACGCATCCGAGAAATTGTTTCAAAATTATTATCCTCTTTTTCAACATCTAAGGTGGCATCAAGGTCTCTCGTCACTCTAAAGACGACCGTTCCAGTAATTTCTTTTCCATTAAAGAGACGCTTGAGGTTATGATTAATCAAATCTTCAAGTAAGATATACGTATCAATCCCGTTCGATTTAACCGAAAGCAAGCGGTCAAACTTAGAAGGAATGGGAATAATCCGAATGGCTTTTTTATCATCACCTTTGACTAAGACTCCAATCGCAATTTGCTTGTTAGAAAGAAACTTTAAATCATAATTTTCATCAAACTCTTTAAAGGAAAGTGATGGTTGAATCTTCTTAATAAAGTATTGATTGACTTGATCCTTTTGTTTGTCATTAAGGTCTGCATAAGACTCAATCGAACAAACATTTCTCTCCTTTAATTCTTGATTTAATTTATCGTAATCATTGTATTGGATCTTAAAATTTTCATCATTACGATCATGAATCTGATCCAGGATCTGACTATAGTGAAGTCCAGACTTTCTTTCAATCCCATTATCACTGAGCTCCATTTGCCCTTGAACGCTTGGAACTCTTACACTATAAAATTCATCTAAATTATTTGACCCAATTGCTAAAAACTTCAGCTTTTCCAAAAACGGAGTGAACGATTCAGTGGCTAGATTAATCACTCTTCGATTAAATAAAGTCCAACTCAAATCCCGGTTATAGCACGAGTCAACATACTCTTCATTTCTCTTCATGTTATTTCAAATCCTTAATAAACGTATCATAATCAATCTCAACTTGTTTCATGTATTCATTGGCGAACTCAATGAATGACTTTTTGACCTTGTCGCTATTTTTTAGGTACCCGATAATCATCGGAAACGTTGGTGATTGACTGTGTGCTCGTGCAAGTAAAATCACACAAACTAACACGTAATCCTTAAAAGCGTCTAAATCCAACTTATTAAGATTTACGGAACCTTTCATGTCCTTAAACTGACGAACGTAATAACTCTTATTACTAGTATTAAACCACCCTAAAAATGGGTCCGAGGCAGTTTGAAGAATCAGCTGACAATCAACAATATTTTCACCCAATGAATCATTTTTGTTCATACCAATAACATTGTTTTTATAAATTGGAAGGGCTTGCTTAATCTGCAAAACCAAGTAATTATTGTTAGCGTCCTCTAGTAAAACTAAAAAGCAAAGGGTGCCAACACTTCCCACTCCCACACTGTGTCTTACAATATCAACGATCTGGAAGTTAGAGAGAAAGAAACGGATATCACTTTTAGTATGATTGTAGTAACGATCGAGTCCATCACTAATTTTTTGATAATCTTTTTTCCCAATGTGAACCGTAACCGGTTCATTATCAATAAAGCGCCGTTCCCCGTTTTTAAGAACGGTTGTATACTTTTCCACAGCGTAGTCAGAAGTACTTCTAAGGGCCTTGTTAATACTCTTAGCGGTAATTTTTTGAAACGATTTTTTAAAATGCTTCTCACCGTCTTTTAATGTACCAAAAATCTTAGAAATATTTCTGATGGAATTAGGCAATGTCAGTTTATCCATGGCTGGAATCTCCGTCATCCTGACCAAGGCACTACGATAAGCCTCCAAGACATCCCTTAAAAACGGATTAACTTCATTTGTGATGTCAAATCCTTGTTGCTTAGCAACAAGTAAAGCACTTACCAGAAAACGTAATAAGTCATCTTCAAAGTGACCTACGTGAGATTCGTCAAAATCATTTAAATCGAACAAAAGTTGATGCTCTGGAGAACCATAAAAACCAAAGTTGCCAAGGTGAGCGTCACCTGCAATCAACAGATTGATATCACTCATGGGAATAGTACCTAAATCATGATTCATCAGCTCAACGCTTCCGCGATAAAAAGAAAATGGATTTTTGGCCATTCGTTCTCGTTTTAATCCTAGAAGTCCACTAAGTAGCAGTGAATCACGCTCAGTCAAAATTGGTTTAATGTCCCGCTTTCTAGCTTTGAAATTCCGCATGGCTTCCATGTTGGCATCATTACTCATCTTCTCACCAACATGAATTAATTGATCATCATTCATTGAAACGTCATTAAGTAAAGCACTTACGTTATTAAGCCCATAAGGCGATTTTTTCTCGAGTTTCATATCGCTTCTCCTTTATTTGATCAATCATACCGTTATCGTAATTCTAACTTGTCATGTAAATGGAAATCAACTTATTACCCACATCACAACATCAATTTAACTCTATGATAGCGCTGTCGGACCCGTATTTCTACCTTGAATCAATATTTTAAATAAAAAAGAGAGTCCTAGTAATAGGACTCTCTTACTGTTTTAAATTTTAAATGCCGGGGACCGGGATCGAACCGGTACGGTCATCACTGACCGCAGGATTTTAAGTCCTGTGCGTCTGCCAATTCCGCCACTCCGGCAGTATGATAACAAAAAAAGCGGAAGACGGGATTCGAACCCGCGACCTCCACCATGGCAAGGTGGCGTTCTACCACTGAACTACTTCCGCATATGCCGACTATAGGATTCGAACCTACGACCTCTTCATTACTAGTGAAGCGCTCTAGCCAACTGAGCTAAGTCGGCGAAAAATCAATGCGGGCGAAGGGATTCGAACCCCCACGTCCTAAGACACTAGAACCTAAATCTAGCGCGTCTGCCAGTTCCGCCACGCCCGCATAATAATGTGTTACTGGCAATGAGCCGTGGCGGGTTCGAACCGCCGACCCTCTGATTAAAAGTCAGATGCTCTACCAACTGAGCTAACGGCTCAAATGGAGGATACAGGGATCGAACCTGTGACCTCCTGCTTGTAAGGCAGATGCTCTCCCAGCTGAGCTAATCCTCCATTGATAGATATCATTGCGATAAAGCGCAACGACAACTATTAAATAATATCATTTTGATGTTTAAGCGTCAAGAACAAATTGGTTACGCTTCAACGATCAATCCTTCTCAAGCCAGTCATGCAACAAATATTATTATACCGGAATGTCTTATTGATTTCTACTATTTTTGTTAAAATTTTTCATTTTTTACAATCTTCTTCATCCCATGCATATAAGGTTGAAGAACTTCGGGCACATTCACCGTTCCATCTTCATTTTGATAGTTTTCAAGGATAGCTGCAACCGTTCTACCAACGGCTAAGCCAGAACCATTTAACGTATGAACGTACTGCAATTTGCCGTTCTCATCTCTGTACTGAATGTGAGCCCGTCTTGCCTGAAAATCAAGCGTGTTAGAACAACTTGAAATTTCGCGGTACCGATTTTGAGCTGGCATCCATACTTCAAGATCATGAGTTTCAGCGGCAGTGAAGCTCATGTCACTTGACGTTAGCGTGATGACATGATAAGGCAGACCGAGTTTCTGAAGTAATGTCTCTGCTTGATGCGTAATTTCCTTTAAAGCATCCCAAGACTCCTCGGGCTTGGTAAACTGAACCATTTCAACTTTGTTAAACTGATGCAATCGAATTAAGCCCCGGGTATCTTTTCCGGCACTTCCTGCTTCTGATCTAAACGCTGGGGTCAAGGCGGTGAATTTCACTGGTAACTTCTCTTCAGAAATGACTTCGTCGCGATAGAAATTAACCAGTGGAACTTCAGCAGTCGGAATCATGGTCAAGTCACTATCTTTAATCTCAAATCCAGCCTTATTTTCTAGGAATTTAGGAAACTGCCCGGTCCCAAACATTGAATCAGAATTAACCATGTATGGGGGTAAGACTTCGGTGTATCCAGCATCGGTGTTTTGATCCAAATAGAAATTATATACCGCACGTTCTAATTTGGCTCCTGCACCTAGATAGTATACGAAGCGACTTCCTGATACCTTAGCACTTCGCTTGAAATCTAAAATATCTAAGTCTTCGCCAATTTCCCAGTGGGGTTTAGGGGTGAAATCAAACTTCCGTGGTTCACCAATTCGTCTTAACTCTTTTGAACCCTCTTCGGTGAGACTAACGGGAACTTCATCAGCAGGAACATTGGGTAAATGAGCCTCAATATCATGTTGTTCGGCTTTGATAGTTTCTAGCTTTTCATCCAGCGCCTTGATCTCTTTTCCAACTTCACGCATTCTGGTAATTTGATCATTTGCGTCCTCTTTATTGCGCTTGAGCTGTGAAATTTTCTCAGATACCTCATTTCGTTCCGCTTTAAGCGACTCACTTTTAACGATTAGATCACGCCGTTCTGAATCTTTTCTAAGTAAATTGTCAATCACTTCGCCAGGCACATTTCGCTCGGCTAGCTTTCCTTTATACCAGTCTGGATTACTTCTAATCAACTTCATATCTAACATCTTAATTTCCTCCCTTAAAAGACACAAAAAGACCCTCGTCATATTGGGACGAAAGTCTTTTCGCGGTACCACCCAAGTTCCAATTAAGGCACTCGATTAATTAATAACGGTAATTGCCGTGCGGGATTGGCCGCCCGAAATACGTGCTGGAATTTTCAAATGACAATTTTCACCAACATTGTCTCTCTGTGATTCTACTTAATGGGCACGTCACGTTTATTTGTTGCGTCAATTATACAATAATCTCTTAAATTATCCTAATACTTCTTGAATTTTGTCAGAAAGTCTCTTTAAAACTTTGTTTCTGGCGTCCGCATCTTCGACAAAATCATACTTATCCCCGTTAATCCTAATCTTAGGAGATAAGTTATAATCCTCGTACCATTTCGAATATCTCTGGTTTAACTCACGATAATATTCATACAAACTAGCGTCATTATCGATCTGTTCGTATTTTCTTCCACGCTTTTTAATTCTTTTAAGCATCGTATCAAAAGAAATATCAATATAAATCAGTAGGTCCGGTATTTTCTTATATTTACCGTTAGGGATCGGTTCCATCATGTTCTTTAATAAAGAATCATAAATTTGAACTTCTGTTTCAGTTGCTCGACCAAGGTCAGCATTTAGATGAAACAGTAATGAATCTTCAAAGATTGAACGATCCATCACACTGTACTTATCAGAAGAAGCTTCTTTAATGCTGTCCAAACGTTTATTTAAAAAATAAATCTGAAGCAAAAAAGCATACTTTTTTGGGTCTTTGTAAAACAACGGAAGAATCTTATTATCATCAACGGACTCGTAATATGCTGGTGAGTTTAGTTTCTCAGCCAATAATGTCGTTAACGTGGTCTTCCCTGCTCCAATAGTTCCTGATAATACAATCATTTATTTGATCCCCTTAGACTAATTTAAAGAATTTGCAATTGTAATTGTACCATTTAAAAATCATGAATTTAAGACTAGCTTTCATTCTTTTTAATTTCATCCGTATAATCTTCTGAAGGTGAGACATCCACCTTATCGAGAGGAATGATATGGGTATGATGAACAAATTTGTACCCAAAATACAAGATGATAACCAACGGAACACTCATATACGTGACCGCAATCTCAAATAAGTTGAAGTGAGCAAAGGCACCAATATCTTGACCACAAATAACAACGATACACAGGATTAAAGTGATAATTGGACCGACCGGGAACCAAGTCGCATGGTATTTAAGTTCTGAAACTTTGTGTCCTTGTTTTATAAACGCCCTTCTAAACCGATAATGTGAAAGAGCAATCCCGAACCAAGCAATAAATCCAGTCAACCCGGAAGCAGCCACTAACCACATGTAAATCTTAGATCCAAAGATACTTGTCATAAAAGTCAACAACGAAATCACCATGGTTGCTAGGAGCGCTAACACTGGAATTCCACGCTTAGATACTTTGCCAAAAACTTTTGGAGCATAACCTTCATCGGCCATCGAATACAACATTCGCGTTGAGGCATACATCCCAGAGTTGGCTGAAGAAATCACGGAGGTCAAGATGACCGCGTTCATAATACTTGCAGCTCCAGCTAATCCGGCACGTTCAAACACAATCGTGAACGGACTAATGGCAACATCTGAAGCACTTGATCCCAACAAATCGGGACTAGTATATGGAATAATTGCAGCAATCACAACAATTGCCAGAATATAGAATAAAATGATGCGCCAAAATACTTCATGAATCGCTTTTGGAACCGTCTCCCGCGGGTTTTCTGACTCTCCAGCTGTAATTCCAACTAACTCAGTTCCTTGAAATGAGAATCCAGCAATTACGAAAACACTCAGAATGCCGGGAATCCCGTTTACGAAGGGAGCCTGCTTATAGGTAAAGTTCCTCATTCCAATAAAGTGACCACCCATAATTCCAAAAATGGTCAAAATTCCGACGGCTAGAAAGATAAAAATCGTGATCACTTTGATCAAAGACATCCAGAACTCAGTTTCTCCAAACGCCTTGACGGACAAGATGTTAATCAACAAAATCAGTGACAGAGCCGCTAAACTCCAAATCCAACTCGGAAAATGTGGCAGCCAGAATTGCATGACGATTGCCACCGTACTAACGTCAACCGCCACCGTAATTGCCCAGTTAAACCAGTAGTTCCAACCCATTGCAAACCCTAAAGCTGGATCAACGTACTTAGCTGAATATGTAGCAAATGATCCAGAGACTGGCATATTAGTGGCCATTTCTCCCAAACTAGTCATCAAAAAATAAACCATGATTCCCATACATACATATGCTACTAACGCACCATCGGGACCAGCATTGTGAATTGCTCCACCACTAGTCACAAAAAGACCGGTTCCAATACAACCACCAAGGGCGATCATAGACACATGACGAGACTTTAATCCCCGCTTCACCTGTCCGTTTCCATTTTTTTCAGACATAAATTCTCCTCCTAAATAATTAAGAAGAAACCCAATAACAAAACGACAAAGAAAAAGACCCTCTTGAATAACTTCCAAAAGAGTCCACAAATTCTTACTAATCGTAATCTTAGAAAGCTCTCCGTGCAACACACGACAGTCCTTGACTTATTAAATCAAAACCCAACCAATCATTTACCACGTGATCAGTTTCGGCAACTTTCCCTTTCATAAGCCCTCATCGATTAAGTGAATCTCTGGCAAATTACTGATAAAAGTCGCGCCTCTTCTTAGAATTCATATTTCATTATAAGTAAAGTATAAGTGATAAGTTAACGATTATCAATCACTTTCATGAAATTAGTAAATTGTATTCTGAAAAATCTTTGTTGTACTTAGCTCCTTGGCCCACTTTACGTACCCATATTCACAAACTTGAAGCCATGTGTAAGCAATTAAGGCGGCACCAACGGTATCTGAAGGAAAATGGGCATTCAGATAAACCCGTGAGATCATCACTAGGAAAAGAACAATTGCTAAAATAGTTCTAATAATCCATTTAGTTGATTGTCGATTAATCATTGGAACCACTATGATCCACAGGACGCTAATCACTAGAAAAGCTCCTAAAACATGTCCACTAGGATAACTAAAGCCAGTGTCCCCCGGCAAATGCATTGAAGGACGGGGCTTGGCTACGATGTGTTTAATCACAAATCCAATGGCATCTCCACCAAAAACCAGTACCAACGAAAAGAATGCCGGTATTTTATACTTAAACCACCACAACAAAACAGCAATTATAAGTATCCACACAATATCCATCTTGGGACTCGCGACAAAACTAATCATTGAGAAAATGGTTTCTTCAAATGAAGACGGGTACCCTTGAATGGTTCCAATTATCATTGAATCTAAAAAGTCAACGTAGCCAAAACTCATTTTGACTCCAATCGTCAGGATTAACGATAAGAGAAACGCAATTGTTAATTTGTACGGACGACTAACGTCCCTTCCAATCATCATAAATGCCATACCTCCAAGAATTCATATAAAAAAAGTATAACATAATATCGATTAGCCGATTGAGAGAAGCACCAAAATCGCCGTGATTAGTGTGATATAATTGCACCATGAATTTTACAGATTGGAGTTTTATTAATGATTCATAGCCTTATTATCATGTTACTGGTAGGAGTTTTTGCGGGTGTTCTGGGTTCAATCCTAGGAATCGGTGGTGGGATGATCATTACACCGGTTTTAACCATCGGATTTAATCTCGACATTAAGTATGCGATTGGTGCAAGTATCATTGCCGTGATTGCTACCAGTTCAGGAGCAACAATCGCCTATCTAAAAGACAACGTCTTAAACTTACGGGTAGCCATGTTTCTAGAAATTGCTACTTCCATTGGGGCCGTTGCCGGTGCTTTACTAACTGGAGTGATCAATCCAATCTTTCTCTACATTTTATTTGGCCTGTTACTCTTCTTTTCCGGTTTAAATATGGTTAAAAAGATTTGGGGCAAACAGGTTCAAACGAATACAACCAGTGAAGATAAAATTGCAAAAGAACTCAAGCTAAATGGTTCTTACTACGATAAAAACCTAAAAAAGCAGATTGACTATAAGGTAACAAACGTTCCAGCTGGTTTAACCGTAATGTTTGGTGCTGGAATTGCCAGTGGTTTACTGGGAATTGGATCAGGTGCCTTTAAGGTGATTGCGATGGACACTTTCATGAAGATGCCACTCAAACCATCAAGTTCCACCAGTAATTTAATGATGGGGGTCACGGCAGCAGCGAGTGCCACCATTTACTTTTTTAACGGATCAATTTTGCCTCAGATTGCCGTCCCACTGGCGCTCGGAATTATCGTTGGAGCCACCGTCGGGTCACGTGTGATGCAAATCATGCCTTCCAAGTTAATTCGAATTATTTTTATTCCCATCCTAATTTACCTTGGCGTTCAAATGATTCTTAAAGGATTTGGGGTGAACTTCTTATCATGAGCACTCAAAATAATGTAAATCAAAGTGAAAAAAATCAAGAAGCTGAAAATATTCGAATCGAAAAACTTATCGGAAAAATCATGCGTATCGGCGTGATTATTTCCGTCATCATCATGGTCTTTGGACTTTTCTTGTACCTTGTTACCGGAACAACGGGGTTTGGCAGTCACTATTACCTAACTTCCTTTGGTCAACTACTAAAGGGAATCATTCAATTAAAACCCTATTCCATCATGATGTTAGGCGTTTTTGCTTTGATCCTAACGCCGGTTCTAAGGGTGGTCGTATCAATCTATTCATTCTATAAAGAACACGATAAGATGTACGTCATCATTACTACCATCGTCTTCATCATCTTGATGATTAGTTTTTTCCTTGGAACTTACCTGCATCTTTAAACAATTTTAAACAAAAGCGGAATTAGACAAATGTCTAATTCCGCTTTTTTAATAATTACATTAACTTAAATAATTTTCCATCCGACTTAGTGCTTCCTTTAAATCGTCACTAGAAGCAGCGTAGGAAATCCGAACGTGGCCTTTACCACAGTCACCAAACGCTGATCCGGGAATTACACCAACTTTAGCGTTTTGCGCTAAATCCTTGGCAAAACGAACGTCATCATTTCCATAATTTGCTGGAATTTTTACGAAAATATAAAACGCTCCGGTAGGATCAATCGGATCAAGCCCCATCTTCTTTAGCCGGAAAATGGCCTCATCCCGATTCTTTTGGTATTCATCTCGCATCGAAAAAGCATCATCCATCCCATTCTTAAGTGCCTCAAGTGCACCATACTGAGCAGGGTCTGATGGTGAAGAAACTAAATAACCATGCATCTTATTAGCCTGAGTGATAAATTCAGCGGGTCCAACCGTGAACCCCAGTCGATAACCAGTCATTGCGTGAGATTTAGACACTCCATTAATTACAATCGTTTGATCAGGTAAATACTCTGCCAGTGAATGATGTTTAATACCATAGGTTAACTCACTATAGATCTCATCGGTAATCACAAAGAGTGAATGTTGTTTAAGAATTGGAACAAGTGCTTTTAACTGCTCTGGTGTGTATTCAACCCCCGTTGGATTATTTGGATAATTTAAGATCAACGCTTTAACACTGGGATGATTTGAGAGTGCCTCATCCAATTCTTTAGGTGTTAAAACAAAATCAGAAGTGGACGTATCAATAAACACGGGTTTCCCACCAGCAAAACGTACTAATGACTCGTATAGGGGATAGAAGGGTGCTGGAATCAAAACTTCATCGTCAGGATTAACCGTGGAAAGAATCGACGAAGCAAGCGCTTCGGTTGCTCCCATATTAACCATTACTTCAGTATCAGAATCATACTTTAAATTATATTTCTTTGCCATAAAGTTGCTGATGGCATCTCTTAAAGATTTGATTCCTTTATGAGGAGAATAATGCGAGTGATTATCTTCAATACTCTTCATCATTGCTTTTTTAACGTGTTCAGGGGTGTTAAATCCTGGTTCTCCCACTGATAGCATAATCAACCCGTCAATATCAGATATCGACTCCGAAAAAGCTCGAATTGCTGATGGTTGCAGTTGAGTTAAATTCTTGTTAAACCGAATTTGCAAGTTTTCATTTAAAGTAGGCATGTTAATCCTCTTCCCTATCGTCATCGTCAAGAAATTCAATCATTAAATTAAATCTCTTTTAACTAATTCTTCGCCAATTTCAACCGTATTCAGTGCAGCACCCTTTAATAAATTATCCGCAACGACCCACATATTATAGGCATCACCATTTTCTTGGTCCGGTCGAACTCTTCCGACATATGTATCTTCTTTGCCAGCAGCGTCGATTGGTTGTGGGTAGAGTTGTTTTTTGGGATCATCTTTAAGAGTTACTCCAGGAGCATCATTTAAAATCCTTTGGATCTTTTCACGACTGGCGGCTTTTTCATCCTTGACCGTGAAATAAACTGACTCACCGTGACAAATCTCCACTGGAACTCTGACACAGGTAGCGGTCACCTTAATATCTCCAGAATCCATATCATTCAGCATGATTTTCTTCGTTTCGTGAATCATCTTCCACTCTTCGTGAGTATAACCGTCTTTTTCAAACACATCGATTTGGGGTAAGAGGTTAAACGCTAGCGGATAATGTTCCTTTTCACCTTTGACTGGGAAAATGTGAGCATCCATCTTTTTGCCATCAAGGTGTTCTTGCGCTTCATCTTTTAATTCATCAAGTCCACTCTGACCGGCACCTGAAGCAGCTTGATAAGTAGAAACAATAATTTGTTTTAACCCAAACTGCTTTCTAATCGGCTCTAACGCTACTACCATTTGAATAGTGGAACAGTTTGGATTGGCAATGATCCCGTGATGATTCTCTAAAGCATCTGGATTCACTTCTGGCACAACTAAGGGAACATCCGGGTCCATTCGAAACGCACTCGTGTTGTCAACCGCAACAGCACCACGCTTCACGGCTTCTGGTAACAATTTTTTGGAAACCGAACCTCCGGCTGAAGCAAGGACTAAATCAACACCGTTAAATGAGTCGGGAGTGGCCTCTTCAACGGTTAATTCGTCACCTTGATACTCGAGCTTTTTCCCAGCGGATCTTTTAGAAGCCAACAATTTCAGACTTTTAACCGGGATACTTGATTCAGCTAACTTATCCATGAGACGTGTTCCAACGGCGCCAGTGGCACCTAAAATTGCGACATTATACTCTTTCATTACTACTTGCCCCTCTATAAAATATTTTCTAATCCAACAACTAACCCATCTAAACCGTCAACTCTCTCAATGGCAACCCTTAAACCATTCATAAATGAATCACGATCAAAGGAATCTTGACGAATGGTGAGTGCTTCACCATCTCCGCCAAACAGCACCTGTTCATGAGCAACATATCCAGGAAGTCGAACGGAATGAATCGGAACTCCATCATACTCAGCTCCGCGAGCACCTTTTAGGGTTTCGTCGGTTGAAACGGATTCTGGTTGTTTTTTTCTTCCCTCACTGATTAACTTTGCGGTATTAATAGCGGTCCCAGACGGAGCATCCTTTTTATCCTGATGATGCATCTCGATCACCTCAGCATCAGGGAAATATTGAGCTGCCTCTTTAGCAAATTTCATTAACAATACCGCCGAAATTCCAAAGTTAGGGGCAATAATCCCACTCACATTTTCATCGTTCGCTAATTTTTGCAACTCAGCTAGTTGATCATCACTTAACCCACTGGTTCCAATAACCGGATGAATCCCATTATCCAGGGCAAATTTAGTGTTGGGATAAGCTGCTTTTGGAACCGTAAAATCAACCCAAACGTCTACGTCTGGCCCTTTAATCTGATTAAAATCGTTATAAACTTTTACGTCTTTTGGTAAATCATAACTTTCAGGACTCAAATCGTTCGCTTTCGGGTCATATACGCCTATCAAATTAAAATCACCATTCTTTTCAATCATCTTAACGGCCTTTTGGCCCATTGAGCCACGAAAGCCCGCTACTAATACTTTAATCATTTAAAATGTCTCCTAAAGAATCAACGTCTAGTGCTTTTGCCAATTCTTTTTTCTCATCTTGATTTAGGGTTGCAATTGGTAAACGACAACCACCCACATTTAAACCATTAGCATTTAAAGCTGCTTTAGTCGGTGATGGTGAAGGATACATAAATAGCGCCTGCATCTTTGGTGTTAACCAACGTTGAAGCTGGCCAGCTGCTTTGTAATCCCCCTGATCTAAATCATCGTACATTCCCCTTAATTGATTACCATAGACATGGGAAGCAACCGAAATCACTCCATCACCACCAAGCATCTTAGTTGCTAGTGCTTGTGGATCTTCACCACTGTAAACCAGAAAATCATCTGGAGTGTTGGAAATGATGTATTCCATATCAGGAAGTGAGCCACACTGCTTAATTCCAGCAATGTTATTGTATTCGGATAATTCCACGACCGTTTCCTTATTCATGTTCACGCCCGTTCGTCCAGGAATGTTATAGATGATGATTGGTTTATCTGAATGATCGGCAACGTACTTAAAGTGTTCCTTCATGCCCCGTTGGTCGGGTTTGTTGTAATAAGGCACAACCACCAAGCCATAATCAATCCCATCTAATTCCATCACTTTCTGGTTAAACTCAGCCGTTTGTCGGGTATTGTTTGAACCAGTCCCTGCAATTACCGGATACTGATCGCCCACAATCTTGCCAAATTCACCGTACAGTTTTAATTTTTCGTCTTCAGATAATGTCGGAGTTTCACCAGTCGTTCCGCCGACCACAAATCCATTGGTCCCCGTATCAACCAAATGTTTAATCAGCTTCTTAAGCCGTGTAATATCAACCTCACCGTCATTGCCAAACGGGGTGACGATGGCCGTTAATAAATCTGCTTTTTCTACCATGATTATGATCTCCCCTATTTTTTTGTTCCTTGTTGCATTCGATAATTCAAAAATCCGATAATGGCTCTACTTCCAATCGCAATTGCCTTTGGATTGGGGGTAAGCGTCGCCTCATGAAGCTGAGACTTTGGGTCACCAATTCCCAACCAAAACATTGTTCCGGAGATTTTTGACAACAAATAACCAAAATCTTCTCCCGTCATTGCGGGCATCGTGTTAATAAAATCAACGTTTTTTTGCTTTTCCATGTAATCAATAAAATTACTGGTTAACTTCGGATTATTCTCGACTGGCAAATAACCGCCCTGATTCAGGTTGAGTTTAACCTGACAGTCGTAACTCACTGAAATCCCATTAGCGACTTCTTTTAACCGCTTATCAATCAACTCAATCATTTTCTGGGTCAGACCCCGAATCGTTCCTTCAATTCGAGCATGACCAGCGATCACATTTCGAATGGTACCGGCTTCCATTTTTCCAAAGGTAACAACCCCGCCTTCAATCGGATCAACACTCCTTGATACAATCGTCTGAACCTGATTAATAAACTGACTGGCGGCCACAATCATGTCGTTTGCATCCTGCGGATAAGCAGCATGACCACTTTTTCCGATCAGGTCAACGTTGACCTCGGTTGTCCCAGCGAACAGTGTACCCATCCGACAACCGATTGCCCCAACAGGAAGCTGGGGGTTGTCATGTAGACCATAAAATTCATCTGGATGCCACTTCCCGGTAAAAATACCGTCCTCGTATGCCACTTTACCGCCATTTTCACTTTCTTCAGCTGGTTGAAAAAAAACTAACAAATTATCTTGGGGTTGATGAGCAACATAGTAATTCAGGATACTCAACGCAACCGTCATGTGGATATCATGACCACACGCATGCATCACACCATCATTTTTTGACACAAACGTTAAATTCGTTTTTTCCTTAACTGGTAACGCATCAATATCCGTTCGGTATCCAATGGTGCGCTTGGGATCAGTTCCCTGGACCAGCACCAAAATCGCCGTTGGTAACTTTTCTGGTACATTAACTTCCATGTAGTCCGTTTTAAACTTATCAATGACTTCTTTTAGATATTCATGGGTCTGAAATTCATGCATTGCTAATTCTGGAATTTGGTGAAGATGACGATAAATTTCAAGGAGATCATCGTCACTCAACTTGGTCGGGTTATTTGACACATTCATCACTTCCTTAAGTCGTCTTCAAGTTTAGTCTTAGACTTGGTCTGAGTGTCGATGTCCTTGATCTTTTTAGCAGGAACCCCGGCTACCATGGTATTAGGTTCAACATCATGCAAAACCACTGAGCCAGCAGCAATCACTGCACCCTCACCAACATGAACGCCTTCAATCACAACCGCATTAGCACCAACTAAGACGTTATCGTCAATTCGAACCGGTTTAGCACTAGCTGGTTCAATCACACCGGCCAAAACAGCACCAGCACCGATGTGACAATGCTTTCCAACGATCGCACGACCACCCAGGATGGTCCCCATGTCAATCATAGAATCATCACCAATCTCAGCTCCAATGTTGATTAAAGCTCCCATCATTATGACAACATGCTTTCCAATTGAGACCTGATCACGAATAATAGCACCAGGTTCGATCCGAGCGTCTAGGTTCTTGGTATCAAGTAATGGAACGGCAGAATTTCGTGCATCACTTTCAATTTCATAACTACTGATTAATTTTTTATTCTTTTTAAGAAATTTTGAAACGTTGGTCCAGTCACCAAAAATGACACCAGTTTTGTTAGTGGTAAAATTCTCAATTTCCCTAGGAAATTTGATTTTTCCTAACTTGCCTTTCAAATAAACCTTGACTGGGGTCTTTTTGTCTGAGTTAGAAATAAATTTAATGATTGACTGTGCATCTAATTGTGCCATCTTCTAGTTCTCCTTTAATTTCTTATCTAAGTGGATCAGGTCCGCATAACTCTCACGTTGGACCGCTAGCTGTGCTTTACCATTTTCAACAAACACAACGGCTGGCCGTGGATTTCGATTATAGTTGGAAGCCATTGAATAGCCATAAGCCCCGGTGTTGAAGATTACAAAAATGTCTCCCGGTTGGCTCTTTGGGAGCGGTTGATTCTTAATCAAGATATCACCTGATTCACAGTATTTCCCGGCAATTCGGACGGTTTCAACCGGCTTTCCATCAACATTGCCTGCAAGAGCGCCTTCATAGTCTGCTTCATATAAAGCTGGCCGAATGTTATCACCCATCCCACCATCAACGGAAACGTACGACTTAATCCCGGGGACATCTTTTCTGGAACCAATCGTGTACAAACTATAACCCGCTGACCCGACGATTGAACGTCCCGGTTCAATCCAAATTGATGGAATTGGTAAATCAGCCTCAGTTGTTTTTTGTTTAATCTCATCCACAATGGCTGAGACGAAGTCCTCTGGGGCGACGGGATGTTCTTCATCGGTGTATTGAATACCAAAACCACCACCAACGTTGATTACCTTCGCCGTGTAATCAAAATTGTCATGCCAGTGCTTCATTACATCAACAAGTTTATCGGCCGCTCCCACAAAGCCTTCGGGTGAAAAAATCTGAGACCCAATGTGAGCATGAACCCCTTTCATATTCATTCGCTTCTCAGAAAGGACCTTTTGTAAAGCTTCATCAGCTTGTCCCGATGCCAGATCGAACCCAAACTTACTGTCGACCTGACCCGTTTGGATGTACTCATGAGTATGAGCTGAAATACCAGGGGTAATCCGTAACATCACGTCGATGTTTTTATCTTGCTCTTCTAGCACGTCGTGGAGTAACTCAATTTCATGGAAATTATCCAACATAATCGTTCCCACTCCGTTTTTGACAGCCATCGTTAGTTCGTCTTTTGATTTATTGTTGCCGTGAAAACTGACCCGTGCCATCGGAAAATCAGCTTGAAGCGCAGTGTACAACTCACCACCGGAAACTACGTCAATTCCAGCTCCCTCTTGCTTCACAATTTGATACATTCCAACCGTGGCAAACGCCTTACTAGCATAATTAACCGAGTATTTAACTTTACGGTCCTCAAAAACCCGTTTAAATTTTTCAATTTGACTCCTGATCTTACTAACGTCATAAACCTCTAGGGGTGTTCCATATTCTTTTGCTAAATCACTGGCCTTAATCCCACCAATGTACAAATCATGATTTCTTATATCTTGCTTATCAATAACCGACTTCATCTCGCACCTCTTAAATAATTTATAAAAAAAGATCTTTTTGCTCAGGAGTTGAACAAAAAGATCTAAAAATAATTAATTTGACATTATTTGATCAAATATTCTTGAATAGCTCCCCGCAGAATATCTGCGACAGTCCGCGATTTATTAAATCACGTCCCAGCACCAGTGCCACTACTCTGACAGAGTGCTTCGGCAAACAACCCTTTCACTAACTTCTTCGACGAGTAAATCTCCATTAGCTAATCTTGTTACCTGCAACCTCTATTTAAATTTGTTAAAAATATAACCCATTTTGACCTGTTCGTCAATTAATATCATCTAAATTAATAACTATTTCACATATTTTGGATTCCAAGATTGATAAATTAAAAATTAATGCTACAATTCAATTTAATTAAATTCTTAAGGATGAATAATTCATGAAAGTAACCAAATTCGGTGGGAGCTCACTAGCTAACGGAGCCCAATTTCAAAAGGTAATTAATATCATCAAATCAGATCCAGATCGGAAGGCAGTCGTTGTTTCTGCTCCCGGGACTCGCTTCAAAGGTGACGTGAAAGTTACCGACTTATTAATCGAGTATGCTAACAAAGTTCTTGACCATGAAGACTTTTCTGACATTCTTAATCAAATTATTGATCGCTATCAAGAAATTGGTGAATCATTTAACGTTCAGACGAAACAGATTACCCAAATTGTCTCACAGTTAAGAGAATTACCTAATCAATCGTTTCTGGATTCTGCTCATCTAATGAGTACCTTTAAAGCTCAGGGAGAATACCTCAACGCGCAAATGTTGACGATGATTTTAAACCAACTTAAAATTCCCGCAAGGTTTATGGATCCAAAAGAAATTGGTTTTAAAGTCACCGGCGACGTTGCCGATGCGCAAATCAATCCCGTTACCTACGGAAACATCAGAAGATTTCGTGACGTTAAAGAAAAAATGATCTTTCCAGGATTTTTTGGGGTCAATGATGATAATCAAATCGCTACCTTTTCAAGGGGTGGTTCCGATATTACCGGCTCAATCGTAGCTCGTGGGCTTCAAGCTGATCTATACGAAAACTTTACCGATGTCAACGCGATCTATTCGGTTGACCCGCGGGTGGTTAAAAACCCGAAAGCTATCGACGTAATGACTTATAGAGAAATGAGAGAACTCTCGTATGCTGGTTTCTCAGTCTTTCATGATGAAGCCATCATTCCAGCAATTCAGGTCGGAATTCCGATCAACGTGAAAAATACATCGGCCCCTGATTTACCCGGAACCCTGATTGTTCCTGAAAATAAATTTCAACCAACTCGCGTAATTACTGGGGTAGCCAGTGCCAAGCACTTCTCAGCACTGTACATTCATCGCTACCTGCTTAACAAACAAGTGGGTTTTACCCTTAAGATTCTCAAAATTCTGTACAAATACAACGTGTCGTACGAACACATGCCTTCTGGAATCGATGACCTGACCATTATCTTTGATAAGGCCCAACTAAATGACCATATCGTCAAAGAAATTACAAGAGAAATCAAAGATGCCCTTCATCCCGATCAAATTCGTTGGATTAATGACTATGCCATCATCATGATCGTTGGCGAGGGAATGCAGTCTGATAATCACACCATTGAAAAAATCATTCGGCCCCTAACTGACAATGGCATCTCCATTCACATGATTAATCAAGGAGCTTCCAAGATTTCCGTGATGCTTGGAACTGACATTAAAGATTCAGATAAAGCCGTCAAGCTAATCTACAGAAACTTCTTTGACAACAACCGACTAATTTATTAGGAGACTAAATTATGACTAAATTACTTAAAGTACACGGATCCGAAAATCAATTCTTTATTTTGGATCAAACCGAATTAGACCAAAAACTAACTGACTCGGAACTTAAAAAACTTGCTCAAACCATTTCAGACCCCAAAAATCACATTTTAAACGGCGCCGATGGGGTCCTGGTGGTTGATTCATCAAACCACCCCAATGCACTGGGAAAAATGCGAGTCTTTAACGCCGATGGTAGTGAAGCTTCAATGTGTGGAAACGGACTTCGGACCGTTTCTCGGTACTTGTCACAAAAGTTTGGTCAGGATGCTTTCAAGGTTGAAACCAACGATGCAGATCTAGATGTGACAAAAGAGAGTGACATTGCACCTGGAGTTCCCGCCTTTAGTGTTCAGATCTCACCAATCTCATTTGACGCTAAGAGTCTGCCCCTTGAAAATATCAAAACACCACTGTTAGATCAGCCAGTCAATGATTTCATTTCTGGATTAGATTATTCAGCGGTCGCAGTGCCTAATCCTCATCTCATTAGTTTTATGAGTATGGATCAAGTTAAATCAGACGATTTAGTTAAGCTAGGCAAAATGCTAAACGGAAAAAACAAGTACTTTACGGACGGCGTCAACGTTAGTTTTGCTAACGTTATGGATCAAAATGAACTTTTCGTTCGAACCTTCGAACGGGGTGTAGGTCTTACAAATGCCTGTGGGACTGGAATGACGGCCACTAGTCTAATTTACGAAATCTTAACTCATGATTCGGACTTTGACGAAACCGTCAATATTTATAATCCAGGTGGTATGGTAAAAACTCACATAAAACGCAGTGGGGTTCACTACGATCTTCATTTGATTGGAAATGCGACTTTTACTAATGAGTTAAATATTAGTGAAAGTGACCTAAGAAACGCCAACCTCGATAATATTCAAATCACCGATACCGGTGAGGAGCAGGATTATCAAGACTTTGTCAAACAGCTTCAAACTAACTAAAAACCACATTGGCCGCTTGTCAATGTGGTTTTTACTTTCAATTAAGATACGATTCCCTTCAAAAGATGGGTGATGTGAAAGAACAGTTGAATCGCCAACTCGGCTAGTAAGAACCCAATCGCCAACGCTCCTGCAATCATCGCGACTTGCATTAAGTAAACAAACGCTAAGTGCGTGTTGCCCGTTGCAATGTATTTCATAACTTCATACGCCTGTCCACCGGGAACAAGCGGAACTAACGCTGGAATGTTAAAAACGATGATTGGCATTTTTTTGTACCGAGCTGCCAGCATTCCCAAGATCCCAATCGTAAACGCTCCAAAGACGTTTCCACCAACGTAACCACCAAAAATCGAATTGTAGGTTAGGTACACTAAATAGCTGGCAACCCCCACCAATCCACCTAGATTAAGAGCACGCGGTGGCACGTTGATCAAAATTGCAAAACAAAGGGTGGCAACGTAAACTCCAATTATTTTCACTAAAATTTCAATCATAAACACCCCTATCCAAACCACTTCAAAGCAAGTGCCACTCCAAATCCTAAAGCACACGCTCCCATAATGGCTTCCATTGCTCTAGCTGGTCCACTAACAAGGTTGCCAGACATTAAATCTCGGACCGCATTAGTGATTTGGACGCCAGGAACAAGCGGCATCACACTCCCAATAATCATATTATCCACACCACTTCCAAGTCCCAACTTTCGGGCTAGCATGGCTAACATGCCAATTGAAATGGCCGCAGTAAATTCGTTTATAAACTCAACTTTCACGATACGATTCAAATAGTCAAAAATAATCCAACCTAACATCCCAATCAGACAGGTAATAAAGAATACCGAATAATCACCACGAAAAACCACTTCAATGGATCCTGAAAGGACCGCAGCCGCTAACATTTTCATCCAGTACGGAAAATAAGTATCCAGATCACTAACGTGTTGCAATTCTTGATAGAACTGCTCTAACGTTGTCTTGTGTTCCGCAAAGCGTCGCGATAAATCGTTCACAGCCGTGATTTTTCTTAAGTCAAAAGCCCGCTTATCAATCTCAGTAATCTGAGTTTCTGAATTATCATTAACGGAAATCATAATTCCAGTAATCGTAATGTAAGTCTTCAAGTTTGGCATCCCAGCATTTCGTGCGATTCGCTTAATGGTGTCATTAACTCGTGTCATTTCTGACCCATTTTCAATCATGATTTTACCCGCCAACATACAGGTCTTAATGACCAAGTCACTATAATTACGAAAACGCGAATCCGGATCCAGTTGATTCTTCCCAAACATGCGACTCACCCCTTTTCTTTAATATTTCTAGCATATCAAAATATAAGTAAAAAATCTCATTGAGTTTTCGTTACAAAAAACTATTTTACGAATGGTATCCAGACAGATATAATTAAATTAGATTTGTAACGGTATCATACAGGAGGAAAAATATGAGTGACAATGTAAAGTTTAGTGATTTAAGTGAGCAGGGCCAAAAAAAGGTTGTTAACGATTTTGTTCCTTTCTACATCAAACTATTTAGGAACAACAACCTGGAAGTTATGAGTACTTTTGACGGTGAATCTGGTGTAATTGCTGATTTAAACCGTGAAATCGTCACTCTGAGTAATAATAGTCCACGAGACGTTGTCGCTGACATCATTGAACTTGACTATGGTGATTTCGCAATCCTTTTAAGTAAATTAAGTCAGACTTACTTTGAAAACGGTAACCCAACCACTGATTGGTCAGAATGGTATGTTAACGAAACCAATAAATTAGATCCAGACAGCACTTTATAGATCACTTTAAAATCACAAAAAAACAGTTTCTTTCTCTAGTAGAAAGAAACTGTTTTTTTATATGTCTTTTCCGTTATCGTAAAATAAATCATCATGTCTTCCCCGGTCAACTTCTGGTTGAATCGTGACATGGTCAATGTGATACTTACTCTTCAATAATTTATTAATCTTATCGTAAATTAATTGGACCTGATCTAAGGGCATATTTTTCATATTAACGTGAGCCGAAAAAACGATGCTGTTTTCATCCACCATCATCGCATGCACGTGGTGAACACCAGTCACCCCATCAATTTTTAATAGATCTTTTTTAATGGCAGCGTAATTCAGTTTGGGTGCACTTTCCATCAAAATCCCCACCGTTTTCCTAATGATGGGCCAACTCTCCCACATAATGTAAAGTGCCACTAGGATGGTCACAATTGGATCCACAATTGTCCAATTCAAGAAAGCAATTAAGATTCCACCAATGATAATTCCAAGCGATGACAACGAATCACTCAACAAGTGGAGGTAGGTGGCTCTCATGTTCAAGTTGTGCTTAGCGCCTTTATTTAACAAAAAAGCAGAAAAGAAGTTGGCCACAGTTCCGACAACTGCAACCACCAGCATTACTGGCCCATTAATTGTTTCTGGATGTGAAATTCGCTTAACAGCTTCAATAATCAAAAAAAGCGAAATTAAAATCAAAAACAATGAATTCAAGAACGCCGAAATAATTTCAGCTCGTTTAAAGCCATAAGTGTTCTGTTTGGTTTGTTGTTTTTTACTTATTCGATGAGCAATATAGCTCAATACAATTGAAATGGAATCCCCCAAATTATGGAAGGCGTCCGAAAGAAGTGACAAACTTCCCGAAAAGATCCCACCCAAAAATTCAAGAATCGTAATGACTGCATTTAATACCGTTACTTCGAAAAATCTCATTCCAGATAATTGATCATTATTCATAATCTTTCTCCTTTAATTCGACTTAAAAAATGTTCCCTGTATAGTGACTCTCTGGCATCTTAGTAAAATCATAAGCCTGGAGTTGCTCGCCGTTTTTCAGGTAAGCATGCAAACTTTCTGAGATCATTAGGTTAAGTGGTTCATCCTTTTGCTGAAAGACCACAACGGGCTTTCCCATTTGAACCCCCGCACCAATCTCATACGCAGTACCACTATCAACATTACTACCACCAAAATCAACCACAGCCACCACTGCTTTAGCTGCTTCTAGATTTTCCATGTCACGATGATAGATCTCGTTCGCCCATGGAAGGGTAAACTGTTCATTTTCAGCGTCCTGATGTTTACGTGGTGAATAAAAATCAGTCACCGTTGGATTTGCCTCTAATGCGTGTTCAACAACTTCAATTCTTTGAATTTGTTCGTTACTAAAAAATGGACTTGCTAAATAAATTTGAGCCATGTTAACTCTCCTATTTTCTGTTTAGTCTTCTACCATTCGCCATTCACCCTCGCCAGCTTTTGAAATTAAATTCAAAAAATGAAGAGCTTCTTTCGCTTGGTCCTGATCGTGTTTATATAATTCGTTTAATCCGGCACCCGTATTAACTGGTCGTGACAGATCAAACTGACCCTTTTTACCAGACTGACCAGTTGTCATTGCTACCACAATCTCGCCACTATTAACCCTGGTGACAATGAAGAAAATGGTAAAATCATCGTCTTTTTTCATGTAAGCAGGCATTCCCCAAATGTCGTCAGCAATTTGCTGCATCTCATAATCTTTGAACTTATAGTCAAGGTGATTCTTCTCATTCACCGGCTTATTAAGTACAAACATCATTTTATCAAAGGATTTTTCACCTAACTGGATGTTATCTTCCACGGAACATTCTCCTTACTTTACTAACTTTATTGTAGCAAATTTTAAAAAATTTACATACTAATTTTTGGAAATTACCTTTTCCATATCATCAGGCAACTTGGCTTCAAAACTTAACTGCCGTCCTTGAAACGGATCAAAGAAAGAAAGCGTAAAAGCATGTAACGCCTGGCGTTTAATTCCCCGATCAAGTGGACCATGATAAAGTCCATCACCAAGTAGCTGGTGACCAATCGATGTCATGTGAACCCGAATCTGATGGGTACGCCCAGTGTGAAGTTTAATTTCTAATAGTGATGCATCACTTAAGTCTTTTTTAACCCAGTATTCCGTCTGTGCGGCCTTTCCCGACGTAGTCACTCGTCTCGCAAAGTTATCACCAATTCGCCCAATTGGCTGGTCAATGAGCCCGTGCTTTTGTGTCATTTTGCCAGAAACGATTGCTAGGTATCGCTTATCAATTTCATGACGATTCAGCTCTTCATTGGCATAACTATTTGCCAAACGATTTTTAGCAACTAAGACCACTCCACTAGTAAACCGATCCAAACGTGTAATAATGTGCGGTCGTAAATTTGCGGCCTCTTCGTTTATTAAATGGCCTTTAATCCGATTCACCAGTGTATCGGATTGGTTGCTTGGGCCTGGAACCGACGTTAACCCAGCTTCTTTATTAACCACTAGCCAATTCTCATCTTCGTAAATTACATTAATTGGTTCAAAACTAACCGCAATTCGTGGATCAGATAATTCATTTGGGAGAAAAACAGAGACGACATCATCAAAGGAAACGTTAACCGACGGCTTGACGGCCTTAGCATTAATCTTAAAAGCATTTTTCGCTCGCTTTAAGTCTGCATACATCCGATGACTAATCCCATGTTGACTCAAAAAGGCCTTGAGCGATATGGGACTAGTATGAGAACTTTTAAAATTAACTTTCATGGTTTTTTGCTCCTTTGACCAAAATAAATAAGGCGATGCATCAAATGCACTGCCCTAATTAAATATTTTTCTGCGTAAAAATTTAATATCCCATACACCAACGGCTCCCATAGCTAGTAGAATAATTCCACAAACTACAAAGGTTAATGCGGGCTTATTGGAACTAAATACCGAATCAATCCCACCTAAAGCAATCGGCGCTAAAAAGATTCCACAATTACTACCAATCAACAAGATGGAAGTGGTTAAGTTCAGAGTTCCTTTGGATGAAATTTCAGTCGCAATGTTTAAAATGTAGGAAACCACAATCGCATCAAGAAAAGTTACTAGGAAAAAGCCAAGCGCCGCACTAAAGAACGAGTGTGATAACCCAATCCATAGCTGACAAAATCCACTAGCAATAATTCCGACGGGCAATAAATATTTCTTCAACTTCATCAGTGCCATACTGAAGACTATACCACCAACTAAACCAAAGATTGGCGCAATACTGATAACAACCGCTGACTGTTGCGTGGAACCAATCCCGGTTCCTTCAATAAATTCAGCAATTCGAACGGTGGCACCCACATACGTAATTTGATATCCAGCAAGTAGCATGGTCCAGAAAAGAACATCAGTATTAATCTTTGGAAAGTATTTGTTTTTTCGTTCCGCTTGATAATGTTCCACTTTTGGTGGTGACGGAACAAAGAAGAAAAACAAGATGGCAACCGGAAATGCCAAGGTATAAATTAGAAAAGCACTATGCCAACCAAAATCAACTAGTAATGCACCAGCAACGTACGCTGAAATGGCATTACCCAACATCTCAAATCCACTTCTAACTCCCATCAGTTGATTCTTTTCTTTTCCCTTAAAGAAGGTTCCAATCAGACTAACGGCCAGTCCATTCAACAAACCAAGCCCAATTCCAAAAGCAAATCGTGAAATAAGCATTACATAATAATTAGTAACAAAAATAGGAATCACTCCAGCGATTCCGCTGACCAGCAACCCGAGTATAACGGTTCTTTTGGCCCCAATCTTTTTAGCAATCCAACTACTTCCAAGCAGAAAGATGATCACTGCTAAAGCTGGCATGGTGGCAATTAACTCAATACTTGAATATGAATGCCCTGGAAATGCACGCTGCCATTGTGGTACTTCCGCTGAAACTGACAGTGATGACGCTAAAACTAACGAAACCGCCAACAACGAAAACTTCATCATCGGGGAATACTTTTTCTTTTGTTGATCCATGAACACCCACCATCCCTTGTTACTTAATTTATTACTTAATGGATCGATTATACAAAAAAAGAGTGGCAAATGAAAGCCACTCTTGCTTAATCGACTAATTAATTGTTTATTCTTTAATCTTTCCCATATGAAGGGTGAAAGCATTCACAGCCACAATGATGGTTGAAGCTGACATAATCAAGGCCCCAACGGCTGGCGAAAGGATAATTCCAATTGGAGCTAAGATCCCAGCAGCAAGTGGCATTGCAATGATATTGTAGCCAGCTCCCCACCAGAGGTTCTCAACCATTTTCCGGTTAGTTGCTCTGGCAAGGTCTAAGAAGTCAATGATATCTTCTGGATCACTTCTAACCAGTACAACGTCAGCCGATTCGATGGCAATGTCGGTTCCAGCACCGATGGCCACTCCAATGTTAGCACGTGATAAACTCGGAGCGTCGTTGATACCGTCACCAACCATCATGACATCATTACCCTTATTCTGATACTCTTTGATGATTTCTTCCTTATTTTGTGGAAGTAGTTCGGACCGATAATCAATATCACCCAATTGATGAGCAACTCGCTTAGCAGCCAAGTCATTATCACCAGTGAGCATTACGGGGGTAATGTTCATTCTTCTAAGTGCCTTAATTAAGTCGATTGACTTAGGACGAAGAACATCTCCTTGGGCAATCACCCCAAGTACCTTATCATCACTTACCAAGTAACTAATCGAATTACCTTGACTAGCAAGATTATCAAATTGTTTATGATCGTAGTCCATGTGATTATCAGTTAGATACTTAGCCGTCACAATCTTATACTCTTTTCCGTCAATTTGTCCCGTTAGTCCAACTCCCTGAATGGCTTGGACGTTCTTGGCTGGGACGACGGAAACTTGATCCTTTTTAGCCTTGGCTAGAATTCCAGCTGCTAGAGGATGACTAGAATTGGCTTCAAGATCAGCAAATTTAGTCAGAAGTTCTTCGTTACTCATATCGGAATCAGAGATTACATCATTGACTTGAAAGACTCCTTCAGTCAGAGTCCCAGTCTTATCCATAAAGACGTAATCCAAACGTTTAACCTCTTCAATTGACTGACGATTTCTGATTAACAGTCCATTCTGAGCGGCAATTGAGGTACTTCTAGCTACGACTAGTGGGATGGCTAAACCTAAAGCGTGGGGACATGCGATAACCAGGACCGTAATCATTCGTTGCAGTCCATAACTTAATCCGCTTAAAATCGTCCAAACGACCAATGCTAAAATTCCAATGATCAGGGCGCCATAGAACAACCAGCGCGAAACCTTGTCAGCTAACGTCTCCGCTTTTGATTTTTCCTTTTGAGCGGCTTGCACCATTTTAATAACTTGAGCTAGGTATCCATCTTTAGCAGTGGCGGTAACTTTGACTTGCATACTACCATCACCGTTGACGGATCCACCAATTACTTTACTTCCCTTTTTCTTAGTCACTGCCTTCGACTCACCAGTTACTAAGGCTTCGTTTACAGCACTAGTTCCAGAATCAACCACGCCGTCAGCTGGAACTTTTTCACCCGGTTGAACCAAAACAATGTCGCCGGCTTTTAACTGGTCTAGTTGAATATCCTTAGTTTCTCCGTTAGATTCAACCAAATGGGCTGTGCTTGGAAGTAGTGCAGCCATCTTTTTAAGCGCATCCCCAGCATTCATGACCGCATCCATTTCAATCCAGTGACCTAGTAGCATAATGACAATCAAGCTTGCTAGTTCCCAGAAGAAATTCATCACATGACCGTTTGGATTAATGAAGGTATTCATAATAAAAGCATACAAACTATAAAAGTACGAAGCTGAAATACCTAGTGTAATCAACGTCATCATTGCTGGAGCATGACTTTTCAACTCATTTTTGGCTCCACTAAAGAATGGTTGACCACCATAAAAGAACAGAATGGTTGAAAGAATCATTACAATCCAATCAGACCCCGGAAAAGTAATCTGAAACGGCAACTTCATCCCCATAAACGGAGAAAGTAATAAGATGGGAATCGTAATAATCAATGAAATCCAAAAGCGCCGTTTGAAGTTTCCCATGTTCATCATGTGGCCGCCGCCCATATCCATTGAACCGTTTCCCATGTTCATAGATCCATGATCCATTTTCATCGAACCATGGTCCATTTTCATTTTAGAATTACCCTTCATGTTCATTTGACTATTATCATTGTCTTTGGGGTTCATATTTTTCATATTATGGTTATCATGATTCATATTCATTTTCCCCATTGAATCATGTTTTCCATTGTCCATATCCTTCATTAAAAAGCTCCTTTCTATTGACAATCCATGCCCATATCGCCTGGTAAACAGTTACAATCCACTTTATCGGGGGCGGTTTTTAGCTTTTGGCTCAAAACTTCACCCAACTTGTGAATATCACTCTTACTAATCTTACTTTGGTTAATCAAATCCATAATGGTCTGGCCTTTACGCATGTCGCACATTTGTTCAAAAAGTTCTTCAGCACTTAGATTCATCGCATTCTGTTCGTTAACAGTGGGCGAATAAACGAAATAGCCTCCCTTTTTAGAACGAGTTAACAAACCTTTCTTAACCAATCGACTAAGTAACGTTTTAATCGTTGACTCTTTCCAATCACGTTTTTTCGTAATCGTGTCAATGATTTTTCGTGATGAGCTATCTCCCATCGTCCAAATCAACCGCATAATTTGCCATTCAGCGGGCGTAATTTCTTCAATTTTTTTGGTTTGATCCAAATAATTCACCTCCAATTCATGGTTTACATCTGTAAATTCAATATTAATCATAATCTACATCTGTAAACTTTGCAACCATTTAATCTATTTCTCAATAAAAAATCGCTCAATCATTGAATTATAACGATCGAGCGATTTTTATTTTAATATTTCCTAAGATAAACTTTATCAACGATGTGCCCCACACCTTTATGAATAATAAGGTTGGCTCTTTCACGTGTTGGTAAAATGTACTCCTTTAAGTTCGGTAAATTGACGGTTTTCCAAACGTTTCCCGCCATTTTAACCGCCTGTTCTGGCTCCTCTTTTGCGTACTTATAGTAATAATTAGTTGGATCCTGAAAAGCCGTTTTCATTAACTTCTTAAAACGATTAAGGTACCAAGTCTCAATCAGATCTGGATTAGCATCGATATAGATCGAAAAATCAGTAAAATCACCAATATAGAGTTTCTGATGATCAGGAATTTGAAGCGTGTTAATTCCTTCAATGATTAAAATGTCGGGATTAGTGATGACATCATAACGATGAGGAATAATGTCATACGTTTGATGAGAGTAGACTGGTGCTTTTACTTCTTTCACACCAGCCTTAATCTTAACCAAAAATTGAATCAATGATTCCATGTCATAGCTTTCAGGAAATCCTTTACGATCAAGAATGCCCTTTTCTTTTAAGACCTTAGTTGGATACAAAAAACCATCAGTCGTGATTAGTTGCGTTTTCATTTCTGGCAATAAATCGGTAAAAAGGTATTGAAGCAAACGCGCTGCGGTTGATTTCCCCACAGCCACACTTCCCGAAATTCCGATGATAAATGGAATTTTAGGCGTTTTACGTTTTAGAAAATCACTTTCAGTAAGCTCCCAATCTTGGTAATGTTTAGAAGCCAGTTCTAATAAGCGTACCAATGGCATGTAAATATCAGAAACATCGTCAAGTGAGATCTGATCATTAAAGGCCTTTAATCTTTCCAAATTAGCCTGTGTAATTGGAGCAGATTCATTTGGATAAAACTGTTTCCATTCATTTTTACTAAATTCATAGAAATCCTTCAACAAAACTCACCTACCTGGTTACTAAATCATACTCATCTTTTGGGACGTCCTTAAACGTTGGTGATAACTCCCCAACTGAAATCACGTCCAGGCGGTGCATAGCACGACTACAAATTGTGTACACTAACTGGTCATCACGCTCCGTTGGATATTCTTCTTTAGAACCATTCCACATTACAACGGCGTCAAACTCAAGTCCCTTAGCTAGATAGGCCGGAACAACAATAACACCCTTGACCAACCGCTGATTTTCGGTTTGAATCAACGTGGATTTAATCCCATCTTTTTTTAGCTCATCATGAACTCGTCGACACTCGTCTAACGATTTAGCAATGACGGCCGTGGTATCACTCGCCTGATCATTTACCTGAATCGTATTCTTTAAAACGTTTATTCCATTATTAAAATCTTTGACAACGTTAATCTTAGGAAGTTCACCTCTTCTAGCAAACGACTGGATCTTACTGCCATCTGGGATCAAATGCTTGGTAAAATCAGTGATTTGTTCAGTTGAACGATAAGACTTATTAAGTTCGATTACCTTGGTCTTCTCAGGATCAAACATCGTCTTCATTTCCCGCAAAAGGCTGTTACTACTCTCATGCGTGAAGATCGCTTGGTTGAGGTCTCCCAGTAAAGTAAACTTAGCCCTTGGAAAATTAAACTTGAGGTAAGCCAACTGAAATGGGGTATAGTCTTGAACTTCATCGACAAATAAATAACGCATATGAATATCAGGACGTTTCCCAGATATTAAATCATACAAATAAAGATAAATTGAAATATCAGCATCACTAATTTTGCCATTCTTTAATCGCTCAATTGATTTTTCAACCCCGTCATTCCATTCTTGTTCATCAATTCCATACTTGCTCAAGTCGGTAATTCTAGGAACGTTTCTGATTAGATTAACGAACTGGCGATTGATACTAACAAATCGACCGCGAGTAATGGCCTTTCTAACGTTTCTAAAAGCGTTTTGGACAATCTTTTTAGCCAAAAAGTTATATTCCTTATCGGGATTATCCATACTTTCGCCATATTTAGCGTAAATGGCCTGAAGTTGTTGCTGGTCAAGTCCTTCAATGGTTTCTTCGACCCACTTCTTTTTCATCTCACTCCCAATGTGACGATTTAAAATCTTATTCAGTTCTTCCTTGGTAGCTTCCAAACGATTCCGTAAGTTATAGTTTTCGTTAAAACGATAGTAGATTTCACTAATATCTTCCTTAGAAATAAAGATATTATCTTCAAATTTAATGTCTTTGAACTGAAAGTTTTCCTTATTTAAATGATGAGCGTACGTTCCAACTAGATCAAAGAAATCCAAGCTGTTTTTGAAGTCAACCACCTTTTGTTGGTGTTTTTCATGAGTTTCGACAAAACGTTCACCAATGGTTTCAACCTCCAAGTGGGGAACTCGTCGGTTGGTGTATTGGTAGTACGTCATCTGAACCATATTTTGTTCCCCTAACTCGGGTAAGACCTCATTGATGTAGTCATTAAAAAGTTGGTTGGGGGAAAATAAGATTACCTGTCCAGAATTCAAATTACCACGATAACGATAAAGTAAGTATGCAATTCGTTGCAAAACCGCAGCCGTCTTTCCTGATCCGGCCGCTCCCTGAACAAATAGCAAATCAGAATCAGTATCACGAATGATCTGGTTCTGCTCTTTTTGAATCGTGGTAACGATGCTCTTCATTTTGGTATCAGACTGATGACTGAGATTTTCTAGAAGTAAGTTGTCTCCAAGGGCTTCGTCTGTATCAAAGATGGTTTCAATCTTACCGTTCTTGATCTCAATCTGTCGCTTTAACTTGACGTCAACCTTTTGGGGACCAGCCGGTGAATCATACGTCATTTCACCAATTCCACTATCATAGTAAATACTGGAAATAGGTGCCCGCCAGTCGTACACCAGATAATCGTCAGGATTATCGGTAAATGACGCTAGGCCAATGTAAATGGTTTCAGTGTGTTTCTCGCCTTCTTCGTGAAAATCAATTCGAGCAAAGTAGGGATTTTGATCCAGCCGTTTTAGCGTATCAAGATCCCTTGCGGCGTTCTTCCAGCGATTCTCACGTTCCGAAAGTAATTGCTGTTGCTGTCTAACCGAGACACCCGTCTCCATCTGTCCACTATATGTACTTGTCTTTAAACGAACATCGTTAAAAAAGTTCTTTTGGATTTCCGATTGGTCACCCTTCGCTTTTTTAATTTTTTTAGCAGCATCGACCTCTGCCATTTCAATTTTGCTTTCAACAAAATCAAGGTGTTTCTGTTCTTCATCTTTAATTGAATTTTCCAACGGATAATCCCTCCTGCTTGCTAAACTTGATTAAATATTCTAACATATTAACTCAACTGAACAAAATATATAAACCAAGGTGATCGTAATATGGACTCAATCTCATTAGTAATTGTTCTACTTGCGGCCCTAATAACTCCATTAGTGATGGCACGATTCCACATTTCAATGCTGCCAACCGCAGTCGTTGAAATCTTAGTTGGAATCATATTAGGTCCCAGCTTATTCAACATCGTTTCCGACTCAAACATTTTATCCATTCTTTCCAAGATTGGTGTGATCGTTCTGCTGTTTTTGAGTGGAATGGAAATCGATTTTTCCTTATTTAAACCCAAAAACAAAAATCCCAGTGAACTAGAAAAAAAATCAAGCAAAACTGCTCCACGATTTTCCTCCGTTCAACTAGCCTTTATGGGGTATGCAACGGTTATCATTCTAGCATTAATCCTAGGATACTTCTGTAAATTAACTGGACTATTTAGTGACTTCTGGTTAGCTTCAATCTTGTTTGCTACCATTTCACTTGGCGTGGTCATCGCAGCCTTAAAGGAAAAAGACGTCACTGGAAGCGCCTTTGGCCAAACCATTCTGTTAATTGCTGCCCTTGGTGAAGTTTTACCGATCTTTGCCCTGACGATCTACGCCTCGGTATTTGGATCCGACAGTAAGTCACTATGGCTCATCCTGATTCTATTTGTGGTAGCAGGTTTTTTATTGTGGTGGTTTAAACGTTTCTTCAAGGTTTCAGACCAAATCAATAAATCAACCACTCAGATTGACATTCGGCTAGCTTTCTTCATCATTGTTTTACTATCAACGATTGCCGTCTTTGTTGGATCAGAGGACATCTTAGGGGCATTCATCGGTGGAATGGTCTATAAATTACTACAACCATCCGAAACCACAAAAGATCGATTGGATTCAATCGGATATGGGCTCTTCATTCCAGTCTTCTTTATCATGAGTGGTGTTGGTTTGAATGTCAAAGAGTTGCTGTCAAACCCAGCGACTTTGGTTCTAATCCCTGTTTTCTTTGCTAGTTACATCATCGCGAAGTTGGGACTTTATCCCATCTTTAGGTTACGTTTCAATAAGCAAAACTCACTGGCTGGAATGGCCCTTCCGAGTGCAACCATCACCATGGTTCTTGCAATTCTCCAAGTTGCTAAGGGGATGAAAGTGATCACATCTCAACAGTCGGGGGCATTTTTGCTTGCAGCAATTATTACCTGTATCATTGGCCCACTGGTCTTTAACAAGGCCTTTAAAGTCGAACCAGAAACCTATCCTAAGATTAAGGTTAATTTCTTTGGGGTTAACTTAACTACCATCCCAGTCGCTCAACAACTTTCAACTGGGTGGTACGACGTTAACGTATACACTGATAATCAGGAGCACTACCGCTCCTATAACAGTCAGGCTAACGTTCATCTTGTTTCTAAGCTTGACCCAAGATTTTTAATTGACAACGGCTATTTTGACTGCGATATCGTCGTTATGGCCTACTTTGATTCAGAGAAAAGTTACGAATTGGCCAAGTCGGCTAAAAAATATGGCGTCAAACGGGTTATCGCTCGTTTTGAAAATCGCGATGTCCTTGATAAGCATCAAGATGAACTACTTTCTCTAGGAGTTGAGATATATAACAACCTTGCCGTTAATATTGCCATGCTAAGAGAGTTGATTGAGGTCCCGTCAACATTTAAGATGATTGAATCTAACGAATCAGTTCTCCATGAAGTTAAACTAACTAATCCGAGTTTGGCTAACATAGCAGTCAAAGACCTTCCCTTTAGTAGTGACATTACTATTAACGAAATCTTTCGCGACCATAAACTACTTCACCCGACCGGTGAGACGATCCTAAGATTAGGTGATCAAATTATTTTCTCCGCCCAAAAGGGAACTGGAATTCAAATCAGAAGTGATTTTAACCCGGAAGCATCACAAAATTAAATTAATTAATCCACTGACTAAGATGATGTCAGTGGATTTTTTATCTGGTTCATGATGATTTACGCAAAACAATATAATGATTATTTCAAATGATTACTAAATTATACCAATTCCACCCGTCCCGTTTATCTTGGACGTTAAAATATGCTAGAATTAAGCAACTAGTGAATCAGGGGGAAATAAAAATGACTTCAATCAATTTATATTTTGTCAGACACGGCCAAACATATTTGAATCGTTACCATCGTTTACAGGGATGGGCAGACTCAGCTTTAACCGATAAGGGAATCACCGATGCAATCGATGCTGGAAAACACCTTAATAAGGTTGATTTCAACAAGGCATATAGTAGTGATACCAAAAGGGCCCGTGACACCGCCGAACTAATCCTAAAGGAAAATCCATCAGGACTAGTTGAACCGATCGAAATGGAAAACCTCAGAGAAGAGAATTTTGGATACTTTGAGGGCAATGACATGGGACAAGTTTGGCACATCATTGGGGGGCCGTCTGGCGCTGATTCATACAGTCAAATGATCGCCACTTATACGATGGAAAAGACCCGCGACATGATTGCTGACGCCGATCCATACGGGGATGCCGAAAATGATTCACAGTTTTGGAAACGAGTTCAAACTGGGCTGGACGAAATCGTTAACAACGCTGAAGATGGTGATGATATTCTCATTACTGCTCATGGAACTCTCATTCGAAGTATCGTTAGTCGTTTTAGTGACATCGATATTAGTGAACCCATTCAGAATGGCAGCGTCACTAAAGTTGATTATAAAGATGGCGATTATATTATCAAATACTATAACAACATTTCAGATCCAGTCTAAAGGAGTATAAATGATCGACAACTTTACTGATGTAATTACAATTGGTTTAGATTTAAATGATGCTAATTTTCAGTACTCAATGGAGGAACTTAACAACTTAGTCACCGCGAACAACATGCATAGCGTTGAAACCGTGACCCAAAAATTGGATCACCCTGATCCAGCAACCTACTTCGGCAAAGGTAAGGTTGAATTTCTAGAACAACTCGTCAAAACGTCTGGGACAGATATCATTGTGGCAAACGATGAACTCAGTCCTAGTCAAATTCGAAACCTTGAAAAATTAACCAACGCTAAAATCATTGACCGAACTGGGCTAATTTTGGAGATCTTCGCCAATCGAGCTCGTTCTCGTGAAGCCAAGTTACAGGTCCAGCTTGCCAAACTAAACTATCAACTCCCAAGGCTCCGTACTAGTGCTAGTCAACGATTAGACCAACAGTCTGCTGGTGGCGGACTAGCTAACCGTGGTGCGGGTGAAACCCAAATTGAATTGAATCGTCGAACCATTCAACATCAAATCACGCACGTTCGTCACGAATTAAAGGAAATTGACAAATCATACGACACTCAAAGTAAAAAGCGCAAACAAAACGATTTGAAAACCATTGCTCTTGTTGGTTACACCAACGCGGGCAAATCCACGATTATGAATCAACTGGTAAAACGATTTGGTGAAAACGAGGAGAAAGAAGTTACCGTTAAAAACATGCTATTTGCCACCTTAGACACCAGCGTGCGAAAGATTGAGCTACCAAACCATAAACGTTTCCTTGCAACCGACACGGTTGGTTTTGTCAGTCAACTTCCGCATCAACTAATTCAAGCCTTTAAATCAACTTTAAAAGAGGCAAGCAACGCTGATATCTTGGTACAGGTAGTTGACTACTCTGACCCAAATCAAGAACTAATGATGCAAACTACTGAAAAAACTCTAAGAGAAATCGGGGTCCCCGACATTAACATGATTAAGGTCTTTAATAAGGCTGATAAGAGTGGAGAAAATTATCCCGTTCGTGAAGGCAATAACATCATCATGTCAGCTCTTGACCCTGATTCAATTAATTTATTAATCGACATAATTTCTCAAAACTTGTTTAAAGATTACGTCAAAAAGACGTACCTCATCCCTTTCAGTAGTGGCCAAGTAGTTTCGGACCTAAATGAAAACGAAACGGTCTATCAGACTGACTACACCGATCAGGGAACGAGGTTGAAAGTTGAACTTCCCGAAACATCGGCCAAAAAATACCAAAAATACGAAGTTAATTAATAAAATTACATTGACATTTAATATGGATCGCGGTTAAATGGTCCTATACTAATTTAAGAGAACAATATTTAAAGAAACCGCCCAAGAGAAGCCGACGTTATTCTGGAAGTTGGCTGACTAATCTTTATTTAACCACCTCTTAAAACACATTAATACGCAACAAAAAGCGCTCTGAAAATTTCAGAGAATTTTGGGTGGAACCGCGCAAATTTGCGTCCCTGACATTTAGTTGTCAGGGACTTTTTTTTATTCTCAAAGGGAGGAATTTTATATGAAGAAACCAAAAGAAGAGTCCAATGTAAAGTTAAACCGTTCTTTAGGAATTTGGTCCGCACTCTCACTTGTAGTTGGAACCATCATCGGAGTTGGAATCTTTGTTAGACAAGCTGCCGTTCTAAACGATGCAGGATCAGCAAATGGTGCCATGCTGGCTTGGCTAGCCGGGGGACTTCTGACTTTAGCCGCGGGACTTTCAATTGCCGAGATTGCCTCGCAAATTCCAGAAACCGGTGGACTATATGCATACATGGAAGTCATTTATAACAAGTTTTGGGGCTTTTTATCTGGATGGATGCAGATTATTGTTTATGGTCCCGCAATGATCGCTTCACTTGGAGCTTATCTTGCCATCCTATTAGGTGACTTTTTCCATATTTCACCAGAATGGAACATTCCGATAGCTATCATTGCAGTTGTTGCGGTTGGTCTATTAAATACCTTTCCCAATCGATTTGGGGCTGCTTTTTCAATTATTACCACAATTTGTAAGCTCGTCCCAGTCGCAGCGCTTATTATCTTCGGACTTTTCTTTGGTCACGCCGATGCTTTTACTCAAAGTATTAGTGACGTCCACTCCTCAGTTGGTGGTTTTGGAGTTGCCATGTTAGCCACTCTATTTGCCTTTGACGGGTGGATCCTAGTTGCTAACCTTGGTGGAGAAATCAAAAATCCTAAAAAGATGCTACCACGCGCTATTACCTTCGGAATTTTAATTGTCATTGCCATTTATATGCTAGTTTCATACGGTGTTTTAAAAAGCATTGGTCCCGAGAAAATTCATGATCTTGGAACAAATGCCATTCCATACATGGCTAACAAAGATTTTGGAATGATTGGTGGGAAGATTTTAAGTATCGGTATCATCATCTCAATCATCGGTTGCATGAACGGAAAAATCATGACCTTTCCCCGTATCATGTATGCCATGGCGAAAGAAAATCAACTTCCGTTCTCTAAGCAGTTAGCTTACCTCAATCCAAAGACCAGAACGCCAGTGGTATCAATTGCTGCTGTTCTAGTAATCGTAATCATCATGATCTGTTTCTTTGATGCCGACCGACTCTCAGAACTATGTATCTTTACCGTCTATTGTTTTTACGTGATGGCGTTCTTCGGCGTTTTCATCCTTAGAAAACGTTACCCCGACCGAAAGCGAGTTTTCTCAGTTCCACTATATCCATTTACACCAATCGTAGCTATTTTGGCATCCCTTTTCGTAATCTGTTCAGAAATTGGATCAGACTTCTATGGAGTCGTTTGCTCACTGGGAATCGTTGCACTCGGGATTCCAATCTATTACTTTGAAGTTACTCTCAAAAGAAATAAGGCTAAAAAATAAGAGATCTCAGACGAGATCTCTTATTTTTTCTGATATGCAATTTTAATCTGAACCGCATAGTCGTCAGCTCCATCAATTAAGCCTGCTCGACCAGAAGTCTTATATTTTCCTCCAACCAAAAAGGCTTCAGCTAGATACAACTTGACTTTATTCTTATCGATTTTTTGAATATCTTCAAAACCAGCTTTAACAATGTGGCCAACGGGTTCACAATTAACCTGATTCATTCCGGCATAGACTTCATACTTTCCGTTTTCTTCTCTTAAATCGAAGTAAGGAATTAACACTCCATCACCCAAAGCGTAGACGCGATGCTTAGGATTAGCTTTAATTTCGGAAAGAAGCGCCCGATCGCCTAATCCATTGTAGTCATCACTTGCAACTTTTTTGGTAATCATGGTATCGGCCAACTGATGAACGTTATGGCGCTCACTAATTGTCGATTCCAATTTAGCTGGCATCGTTTTTCTTTCATCAAATAAACCGTTGGCCGGAATATTACGATAACGACGACTTCCACTACGAGCCTCGGTTTGCTGATCAGTTTCCTTGGGCTGAATGTGCAAGACCTTATTAATGACCGGGGTAACATCAAACTTCGCCCGTTTTTTAGTAAAGTAATACATGATGTTCAGGTACAAGAAGTACGCTAAAATCAAGACAACTAAGAAGACCAGAAACCCCCTAATCATAAAGCCATTTACAACAAAACGGTAGGCAACGTACAAAAGGTAAAAGTCGCCTAGAATTCCTAAAATTACGTAAATTCGGCTTTTAGTGTTTGTTTCAATCGTTATATATCCAAGATAATGATTAATAATATCTAGAAAACTAAACATTAATGTTCACCCCCAGGATTAGTCGTATTGGCTTGGGTATTATTCTGAGTATTGTTAGAAGTAGTCCCCGTACCGTTATTAGCATTGCCGTTATTTCCGATACTCTGACTTGATTTTTCGGCATTTCCACCGTTATTATCAGTTGTCTTTTGATTGTTATTACCAGTCTCCGAATTATTTCCATTCGTGCTGGTCGAATTATTTTGCTCCTGTCCACCAAAATTTGTTTTACCTTGTTCATTATTTGGTGACTTACTATTGCCATCGTTATTGTTATTATTCATATTATCTTGTTTAGCACCAGAACTATTGGATTCATTTTTACTATTATCGTCATTAGAATTCGAGTTCTGGTTCTTAGTACCCTTATTATTATTATCATCATTCTTCTTAAAGTCAAAAATAGAACGTTTCTGGCTTTGATGGGTAGTGACTTTAGCACCCTCGTGGGTATTGGTTGCTTTATTGACAACAATATTAGTGGCTCCTAACGCTAAACAAATTGAAATAATGGCAAATGGAGTAAGAAATGGTGGTACTCGATTTGGCATTTAATCATCCTCTCAACGTATATTCTCTTTTGTGAAACTTAATTATTGCACTTAAAAGTAAAGAATTTATTCCAGTCGATAAAAGATTTCTTTAAAGTTGTCTTTTTAAATTTAGTACAATTTGATCAATCTGATTCTTAGTTTGACTCCATTTCTCATTATCAATCACAATGGATCGATTTTTTAAAGCAGCTGGAAGCTTTAAATCACGCGCGTCTTCTTTACTTTCCATTCGAACTTGAATCTGAGCCAGAGTATCCCCGCGATCAATCATGCGCTTTTTAAGCTCAGCCGGATCTTTAACTTTCAAAAAAATGACAACCGCTTCTACTCCTAATCGATCCTTGTACGTAATGGCACCTTTCGTGTCTAACACAATTGAAACAATGGAAGACTTTAAAAAAGCACGGTCTAACCCTTCGTATGATGATCCATAACAGTGCCCCGAATATCTTACTGATTCTAAAAGATGAAGTTTTTTAAAACTTGTCGGTGATTCAAAATAATAATCCACTCCATCTTGCTCTTGATCCCGTGGTGCTCTGGTCGTATGGGTAATCACCTTAGGAATTCCATACTTTTTCATTAAATAATCCGAGATGGTGGTCTTACCAGTGCCAGCGGCTCCAGTAATCACAATTACAAATCGTTTATTTGACATAGTGGTCCTCAATGTATTCATTGGCCTTTTTAAGTGGTGGAAGTAAGTTATCGTATGTGACTAACTTCAAAGCTTCTTCGTAGGTGCACCAACGATCTTCACTAATCTCTTCCTTCTGTCTGGTAACCGAAGTGTCAACCGGAACCTCCGTCACAAAGAAAGTTACCACTTTGTGGTGGCCATTCTTCATGTCATACTCGACCTTTACATCAAAACCATCATCAATTTCAGCATGAATTCCCGTTTCTTCTCTTAATTCACGTTTAGCAGCCTGTTGTAATGTCTCATTTCCCTCGACGTGCCCCTTGGGATATCCCCAAAAATCACTAGTTGCACTTTTTAAAAGTAAATATAGTGGTTGATTTTCCTTAAGTTGAAAAACAATCGTTCCACCATCAATTTCATTAATCATAAAAATGCCCCATTTATTTGTTTCTTTCATTGTACCAAAAAATCAAAAACTACACTGATTTAATACTGAACTTAAGCATAATTGGTGAAAGAATCGTCGAAAGTACAATTACCATAATAATTTCGGAGTACAGTTCAGAAGCAAGCAGATGACTAGCTAGTCCAATCTGAGCGACAATGAGAGCCATTTCACCTCTTGATACCATTCCGGCACCCACTACGTTGGCATCTTTTAGGGTCAATCCAGTTAATTTCGCTCCAATTCCACACCCAATCCATTTGGTAAGAACCGCTAAGATCGTCATTACTACAACAATCAACCACGTGCTAGAGAGCCCCTTAAAACTCATCTCCATCCCAATTGCGGCAAAAAAGATTGGAATAAAGAAGGAATAACCAATTCGATTAGCACTTTGAATCACCTGATCATGAAGCGGCGTACGTCCAATTGCAATTCCAGCAAAGAAAGCCCCTAACACCGTGCTCAGATTGGCCGCTTCTGCCAGATATGCCATGATCAAACAAATGCTAATTCCCACAATCGATACCGCTGAATTGGCAGGAAGAAGGTCGGCTAACCGCATGAGCCAAGGCGCCATCCATTTAATGACAACAAAAATCAATCCAAAAAACAAGATTTGAAACGTAAACAGGACAACCAGATTTTTAGATCCTGATCCCGTCCCAAACACACTGGAAAAAACACTCAACAAAACAATTGAAATCACATCGTCAACCACCGCGGCCCCTAAAATGGTTGCTCCCGCGACCGATTTCAACTTGTCAAACTCCTGAAGCACTTCGACACTAATGGATACTGAAGTGGCCGAAAAGATTACTCCCCAAAAGAGCGCTCTTTCAATTCCCTGGCCTAGTAGTTGACCATAAAGGGTAAAAGCGACCACCGGCAAAATGACCCCACAGATAGCAACGCTAACGGCCGGCTTTAAGTACTTCTTGACCAACTCGAAATCACATTCTAGTCCCGCGATAAACATCAAAAAGATGACCCCAATTTCGGATCCAACCGAAACCAGGTGATTTAAACTGACTAGGTGCAAAACAGCGGGTCCAATTAATAAGCCGGCCAAAATCTCTCCTACCACCACCGGCATCCCAATCCTTTGACTTAAAACTCCTAAAATCAACGTTGAAAGTAAAATCAATCCAATTGCTGCTAAATATTCCATATAACCTCCGTTATCCCTCAAAAAAAGCAGAGTTTGCCAATTTGACAAACTCCACTAATTTAATAAAACTTATGTTCTTTTATCATTTTCTTTGCATTGGGGTTAGGCTTGGACCTAGCTTCAAACAAGTAGTAAGTAGCACGTCTTTCCTCAAACATTTGGGCATGACTACTACGCAATTTGTAATTTCTAATTAGCGCATCACGTCCGCCCTTTCTAGAGCCACTGCTCATATACTTGTACAACTCATCATTACTCTTGTTGCTTGTATTATCAACCCTAATTACCAACCATTGAACTTGTTTCTTTCGAACCACCTTGTTAGCTGATCTCATCATTTTAGGATAAGCGCGGCTAGGAATATTATTACGTTCGAAGAAGTAATGAGTTGGATATGCACCAGAACTGGTGTAAAAACCATTTTCTAAACGACTGTAAGTTAAAAGGGTCGGCGTTCCCTTACTTTCGTCTCTAATAATCTTTCCAAACGAAACTTGAGCAGGCTGTTGGTACTCACCTTTCTTAGGATTAAGAGTAACGTATAAGTTTTGGGGATGCAACTTCGAGTAAATAAAGTTATTGTTTGATCCAAGGACAAAGGTTAAGGCCATACATAGCGTTACGAAAACAAACGTCCAAGGGAGAGCGAGCTTTCTGTTAGATTCAAAGTGTCTGATAAAAAACACCAGTACAAAGATCGTTGTCACCATGATAAATGGGAAATAAGCTAATTGATAGTACTGATAGATTTTACCAAAGGTGTGACCGTAAACGGCTACAATCGCATTTACAATCATCATGAACAAGAAAAGCGACTTTGAAATTCCATCTTTAAAGATTTCATGGTCAAATAAAACATAGATTAAGCCCAAGAGACCAAAGACCACCGTGATCGGATACTGCGTCAGAAACTTCATAAAGAATCCAGTTGCCATTAGAATCTTAGTTGGTACAATTCCCGATGAACCGTAAACGGTCATGTTAATGGTAAAGTAAACGTGGATAAAGGACTTAAAACTCCCTGTTACTAAGAAATAAATCAACCATGGAATAAGTGCGATTAAGAAGCTGAGTCCACTAAAGAAAATCAATCGCCACATTTCTTTAAAGCGACGATGGTAAACGTAGAAGACAAACATAAAGACATAAAATCCAATCCATGGACCAAGTAAAGTGTACTTCGAAAAGAAGACCACTCCGACCATGAATCCCTGAATCATCCATTCCCACCATTTGATATCAAAATCATTTTGACAAGCCTTTAAAGCAACATAAATCAAATATAAAACGGCCGGGAACACGAAGAATTCAACCGAACCACCATAGTCATAAAATGGCTGAAGCACGGAAAAAACTGGCATGAACAATGAAATTACAAATGACCAATTTTGTGACAAGTATAATCTAGCAATCTTGTAAGACATGGTCATAATAATAATCATCGCAATAATCTCAAACGGTACCATCCCAACAAGCGATCGTTTTGTGATCAGTGAGGCTAGTCCGTAAAGCAAATAAACAAATGGCCCTTTTTGCTCAAAAACATCCTTATATGGAATGATTCCGTGAAACATTGCTTTACCGACAGTGAAAAAATTATTACTGTCGGGTGAGGTATCAAAATAATAGAACGGTGAAGCAAATGACAAAAGTAGAATTATGATAATACTCATTACTACAAACGTTAAACCAAATAAATAAGGTTTAGTTTTTAGTTTTTTTAACATACATTGTTCTTCCAATCATTAAGAATTTAAGCTCACACTCAATAATAAAAGCAATTATACCACATTCCTCCACTCAAACGCGGAGACGCCAGACTTCATAACCTTATTTTAAGATTATGCTTTTCTTTTTAGTAACCAATATACTGACTTCCGATTATTGGGAGCCTTTTGTTCATGAGTGGATACGACCCGATAATTCTCTAACAGGGTTTTGGATGCTGGCCTAGTAGAATCGTGTCTGCCAAAGTATGTTTTGATTGAATCAGCTTGATTGGTCTTTACGACAATCCATTCAACCGCCTTCTTTTTAACAACTTTATTTTGTGACTCGACCATTTTAGGGTTCTTATCATACGAGATATTATTGATCTGGAAATAATACTGCGTGGGAAGTGCTCCTGAAACCGTGTACATGCCAAGATCAAGATATCCGTAGTTGAGAAGGGTTGGAGTTCCCTTACTCTCTTTTCTAATAATTTTGCCAAACTTCTTTTGCGCGGTCTGCGGATCACTAGGATCCAGCGTTTCCTGATTGTTATTCGGAAATAATTTTGATTTTTGAAAATTGCCGTTAACCCCCATGGTAAAGAACAGGACTAAAAGCGTCATCAAAACAAATGTCGAAATAAGTCGCTTATTAGGCAATGTAATTTGCTTATAATTTAGTCCCTTAGCAATTAAAACGACCAACGTTACAAGAACGTACGGCATAAACGCTAATTGGTAATAGACGTATAGGGTGTCTGGGGTATAGCTGTAAACGGCAAAAAAAGCACTCACAAACATCATACACAAAAAAATATTCTTTTCCGCCCCATGGTTAAAGACGACAAAAAGAATTAACGGAATTGCACCCAAAACAAAGAGTTGCGGTTTATCAATTAAAAATTCACTAAAAATGGCTAGTGAGCCAGCAATCTTCGTGAAAATTCCACCATTAGCTGAGGTGCTATAGACCGTCATGTTGGAAACAAAATAAACATCGTAAAAGGCTTTAAACGAGTTAGTAACGAGAAAATAAATTCCCCATGGTACAATTGCGGCCAAAAAACCAACGCCACTTGAAAGAATCATCTTAAAAAGACTACTAAACTTTCTATGGTACAAATAAACCAGCGCAAAAATAATGTAAAAAGCAATCCAAGTGCCCAACAGCGTGTATTTAGATAAAAAAACCACCCCAACTAGGAATCCCTGAACTAACCAGTTCACGTTACTAATCGCAAAATGATTGTGGCATGCTTTAAAAGTTAAATAAATAGCCGATAAAATCATCGGAAAGACGAATTCTTCCGCCAGGCCACCATAGGTAAAATACTCTTGAAACATTAAGAAAAAGGGCGTTATAAGTGCCAAAATTGAAGCAGTTGGTTTACTAACGTATAAATGAGCGGTTTTAAAAACCAAAAATAACGAGGTTGCTAACGCAATTATTTCTGCTATGGTAATTCCAATAATCGAATAGTGACTGATTAAATAAGCGAGCCCATAAAGCAGATAAACGTATGGCCCCTTTTGCTCAAAAACATCCTTGTACGGAACTAGTCCGTGCATCATACCCTTGCCTACCGTAAAGAAACAGTTAACGTCGGGCGAATAATCAAAATAATAAAGTGGGGATGCATAACTAAACATCCCAATAAAGATTAAGGCTACGACCACAAAAGCCAAAAAATAACAAACGTTTACATTTTTAATGAAACGTTTTATACGGAACTCCATTTCCGATCCTACTCCTTTTTAAACCGTTCCCATTATATCCTAGAATAATTGTTATGTACACGTTTGAACGTGTATCACACGGGTACGTTGATTCTTCCACACTTTTTTTACCATTTTAAAGTGTTATCATAATAATTAAACTAATTAGGTAGGTGAATGTTATGAAACAAGGAACTAAAATCATTACATTAGATAATGGTTACCACCTATGGACTAACACTCAAGGGACCGGAGACATTCATCTTCTCGCCCTTCATGGTGGCCCGGGTGGAACACATGAATACTGGGAAAACACTGCGAAACAACTGAAAAAACAAGGACTAAACGTCCAAGTTCACATGTACGATCAATTAGGTTCGTGGTACTCCGACACTCCCGATTTTGATGATCCGAAGGTAGCTAACAAGGTTTTAACCTACGACTACTTCCTTGACGAGGTTGAAGAGGTTAGACAAAAACTCGGAATCGATAAATTTTATTTGATTGGTCAATCTTGGGGTGGTGCTTTAGTTCAGATGTACGCCGCTAAATATGGTGATCACCTGAAAGGTGCCATTATTTCTTCAATGGTTGATCGGATCGGGGACTATACTGACCATTTAGCTCAAATTAGAGAAAAAGCGCTCACCCCCGAACAATTAGCGTACATGAAAAAATGCGAAGCAAATAACGATTACGATAACGATAAGTATCAGGAACTGGTCGAACTCTTAAACCGTGAATATGTGGATCGAAAGCAACCCCCTGCAATTGCCCACGTCATTGATACCATGAGCAAACCGATCTATAACGCCTTTCAGGGTGATAACGAATTTGTCATCACTGGAAAGTTAAAAGACTGGAACTTTACTGATCATTTAAAGGACATCAAAGTTCCAACACTGGTCACTTTTGGTGAACACGAAACCATGCCAATGGAAACCGGAAAACGAATGGCTAAAATGATTCCAAACGCTCAATTCGTTTCAACCCCAAACGGTGGTCATCACCACATGATTGATAATGCCCCCGTCTACTACGACCATTTGGCCAACTTCATTAGACAAGTTGAAAATGGAACTTTCAACCAAAAATAAGCAAACGAAAAGACACTTCAAAATGAAGTGCCTTTTTATTTTTGGTTTAAACTTAATTTTTCAACGTCAATGGTCTTGTCAACCAATCCATCATAAAAACTGGCTTCATGACTAACAATGATGGCATTCCCAGGAAATTTAATAATTGCCCGTTTTAAAGCATTTTTAGTCTCATCGTCCAGGTGATTAGTCGGTTCATCCATGATTAAGAAATTGCTTTTTACAAATTCCATCAAAGCCAATTTGACCTTAGTTTGTTCTCCACCAGAAAGCTCACCAATTGGTTTCATGGCGTTAGCAGCGTCGAGTCCACAACGACCCAGCTGAGAACGAATCTCCTTCTGTGTCAACTTGGGATACTTATCCTGAATGATTTGCAGGGGTGTCATCTTACTATTCGGCCAGATCAAGTCTTGACTGAAATAGTTAACCTTCGCGGATGGAGAAAAGTTAGCCTTTCCCCCCTTTGCCGGAATTTGTCCGAGGATTGATTTAATTAAGGTTGACTTTCCAACCCCATTAAAACCCTGAAGCCCAACTTTCTGATCAGTATTAACGGAAAAGGTAACTGGCTTAAGTAACGGTTGATCGTAACCAACTGACAGTTGGTCAACTACTAGTGCGTTCTGGGATCCAGTATCAGCATACGGAAAGTCAAAAGAAGCCTGGATGTTACTTGAAGGTGGCTCAATCACATCCATTCGTTTTAACATCTTTTCCCGTGATTTAGCCATATTGGAATGACTTCCGGCCTTGTTTTTTTGAATAAAAGTTTTGGCCTTGGAGATCTCTTCTTGTTGTTTCTCGTACTCCCGCTGCTGGGTCATTTCTTTTTCGTCTTTTTGTCTCATGGCGGACTTGAAATCACCACGGTACTTAGTGACCTTCCCAAACGCAACGTTTACGATACAATTCGTTACTTTTTCTAGAAAGTCGTAGTCATGGGAAATGATCATCGCTGCCCCATCAAAACTATTTAAATAATCTTCCAACCAATTAATGTGAGCGGTATCCAGATAGTTAGTCGGTTCATCAAGTAAAATCACATCGGGATGTTCCAAAATTAATTTCGCTAAAATAATCTTAGAGCGTTGTCCCCCGCTCATTTCAGAAATGGTTTGATCTCTTCCAATGTCGTCAAGACCCAATCCATTAATCACCTGTTCGACTTCAGTATCAATATCATAAAAATTACGAGATTCAAGTTGTTCTTGGATTCTTCCCGCTTGTTCAAGTAACTTTTCGTCCATATTGTCGGCATATTTTACGTACAAATCGCTCATATGCTGATTCATGTTGTAGAGGTCTGAAAAGGCAGTATGCAAAAAATCAATCAGTGTCATTCCCTTTGGAATATTAACGTACTGATCTAGGTAACCAACTTTGGTCCCCTTTTGCCATTTGATGTCACCAGATAAGGGTAATTGCTTATTGGTCAAAATCTTAATCAAAGTTGATTTTCCAACCCCATTTTGGCCCACAATTCCCATGTGCTCACCTTTATTTAGCTGAAATGTAGCATCCGAGTACAGGTCTTTGTCGGCAAAACTCATACTTAGATTAGATACACTTAATAACGCCATTATATAATTCCCTCCATTATTTCATAACTTATACCGTAACACCGAATCGCAATCAACGTCAATCAGGTGAATTTGAGTGGTATAATTGTATGTACATTTTTAAAAAAGAGGAGTGCCTATGAAAATCAAAGATATTGATCACATCACCCTATTGGTAAATGACATCGAGAAATCGATGCGCTTTTACCATGAGGTTTTAGATTTACCAGTTGTGATCGAAACTGATTCTAGAATTGAATTTCAGCTGGGTCACCAACGACTCGTTTGTGTCACAAACAAGGAAGATAACGTTAAACCAGAAAATCCAACTCCTGGTTCTACCAGTTTCAGCGTGGTTGCAAGGGATCCACTTGACTCAATCCAGTCACATTTAGCCAACTACTTTATTGAAGTAGTTGCAGGACCGATCGAAAGTCAGGGACATAACGGTAAAATGAATTCACTATTTATCAATGATCCAGATAAAAATTTGATTGAAATTAGAGAGTATCAACGATAGGAATGAAAGGGAATACAACCCGGCTAAAATCCCCATCAAATAGTGTTTTTCAATTTTACAACCATAATCATTTTTGTTATATTCGTCGAATACGCAAAAAGAAAGGATACTTATGAAAAAAGAAAATTCGAAGGACAATTCAAATCAAAATGTTACTAAACCAAAAATGAGCCTTTTCAGTGTCACGATGCTGGCACTAAGCTCCATCATTGGTTCAGGATGGTTATTCGGTGCCTGGGAGGGTGCTAAAACCGCTGGTCCAGCTGCCATCATTTCGTGGATCATCGGTGCCGTTGTGATTGGTGCAATTGCGTTTAACTACATCGAATTAGGAACCATGTTCCCAGAAAGCGGAGGAATGAGTAAGTATGCCCAGTATACCCACGGCCCTCTTCTAGGATTCATCTCATCATGGTCTAATTGGGTCTCACTTGTAACGTTGCTTCCAATTGAAGCGGTCGCTGCCGTTCAATACATGAGTTCATGGCCTTGGTCATGGGCCAACTGGACTCACGGGTTTTACGCCAATGGCACGGTTACTACCGAAGGGTTATTCGTCGTTTTTCTCTTCATCTTAGTGTTCACCTTGTTAAACTACTGGTCAGTCAACTTACTGACTCGTTTCACTACTTTGACTTCAATTTTTAAAATTGTAGTTCCTGTTCTTACCATTATTATGCTACTTGCTTCTGGTTTTCATCCCGGAAACTTTAACAACATTCAAACTGGTGGGTTTTTCCCATACGGAACGGCTCCAATCTTTGCGGCTACCACCGTATCTGGAATCATCTTCTCTTATAATGCTTTTCAAACGGTTATAAATGTTGGTGATGAGATTACCAATCCTAAGAAAAACATCTGGCGGGGAATCGTTATTTCACTTTTAATCAGTATCATCATTTACGTTATGTTACAATTCACTTTCGTTGGTGTTATTGACCCGTCAACTTTAGCCAAATACGGTTGGCATGGTCTTAATTTCAGTTCACCATTTGCTGATTTAGCCATTATGTTGAACTTGAACTGGCTAGTAATTCTACTCTATTTAGATGCCTTTGTTTCACCCTTTGGGACCGGAGTATCATTTGTTGCTTCAACTAGTCGGACACTAGCAGCAATGACCGAAAATGGTCATATGCCAAAGTTTTTAGGTAAGATTAACCAAAAATGGGGAACTCCTAGAATCGCAATGATCGTGAACTGGATTGTCAGTTGTATCTTGGTTTCAGTGTTCAGAAACTGGGCTGTTTTAGCCAGTGTTATCTCAACGTCAACCTTAATTGCATATTTGACTGGTCCAGTTACCCTTGGATCATTACGTCTCCACGCTCCTCATTTCAAACGTCCAGTCAAAATTAGTTTTGCTGGAATCATGGCACCACTTGCCTTTGTTCTTGCTAGTTTGGCAATCTATTGGGCAATGTGGCCTACTACTATTGAAGTCATCCTTGTTATTATGCTGGGGTTGCCGTTTTACTTCTTCTACGAAAACAAAAACGGCTGGAAAAATACCCTGACCAAGTTCCGTGGCGGAGCTTGGATGGTCGCCTATTTAATCTTTATGTCAGCGTTTTCGTATATCGGATCCGCACCATTCGGTGGTCAAAACTGGATTCATTACCCATATGATTTTATCGTAATTATTGTAGTTGCATTACTGTTCTTCTACTGGGGTGTCTTTAGTTATCAGCGCACTGGTAACATGCTTAACGCTAAAAGCGTCAATGAACAGGTCGATGATGATCAGGTCAACCATTAGTTAAGTTAATGCAAAATCATAAGGATTTTGTTATAATGCGTATGCATCTTGTTTTTCTTGAAATGGATGGAGGGATTCTTATGAATAGTCAAGATCCAGATTCGAGATACGAACGTTATGACTTTAATGCCGCAAATGGTCCAAAGCACCAAAAGAAAAACTTTAAGGCTTGGCCATGGGTTTTAGGACTAGTAGTAATCGTGATCCTGCTAGTCTTTGGAATTCACTTTCTGACAAGCGGCAGTGGGAATCGGATGAATGGATCCTCCACAAGTCAACAGAGTAGCAGAGCTATTCAATCAGAAAAGAAAGCAAAACACTTTAATAAGGCGGAACAAGCCACGACCAACAAGGAAGCGTCAGTAAACAGGGACCAACAAGCACCAACAAATCAAAGTGGGTCACAATCATCAAACGGAAATAATTCCAATGGAAACAACTCAACGAGTGATTCTAGTTCGATGTTTGCTACACCAAAATCATTTGACTCGGTTCAAGACGCTAAAAACTATGCACACGCTACTCAAAGCAGTTGGTTAGCAGCTGGTTACTCTAACTTTACAATTGAGCGGAATGGTCAGGGCTTTTACACCTTGCAATTTGTTAAATAAGGAACTATTTATAGTTCCTTATTTTTTTATATTCAAATGAATTTGGTATAATGAAGTGTATAGGAGGCACTATTATGAAAATTAATACTCCACTTCAAAATGGATTTTTACCTGATAAGTATACTAAACACGCTGACCCAGATGAAATGTTAGATGGTAATCCAATCATTTCATTCCCGATCAAAATCTCTGATATCCCAAAAAACGCAAAGTCACTAGTAGTTATCCTATTGGACGACGATTCAATCCCAGTTTGTGGTTTTACTTACATTCATTGGGTGGCTGCTAACATTGATCCAAATATATCTGAAATACCAGAAAATGCTAGCCAAGATCAATCAATTAACATGACTTTGGGGAAAAATAGTTTAGCTGGTGGACTAGTACACGTTACTGATTCAAAATTAAATCAACACTACATTGGTCCTACTCCTCCCGATAAACCACACGATTATCAGTTGCATGTTTACGCCTTGGATCAAAAACTAGATTTAACCAACGGCTTTTGGCTTAATGAACTAAAGAAAAAAATGGCAGGACACGTCCTTGCCAGTGCCGAACAAATTTTACCAGCGAAAAACTAAAACGGAGGCTTTCATAATGCTAAATGGATACAAACACATTCTAGTACCAGTTGATGGATCAAAAGAAGCAGAGGCTGCTTTATACAAGGCGGCAGCGGTAGCACAAAGAAATAAAGGCCGAATTGACGTCTTAAACGTGATTAACACCACTAATTATGGATACAGCCTAGGAGTTGTTGATGGCAGTGTTATCACCCAAATCGTTAATGAAGAACTTAACTATTTAAAGGATTTGGTTAAGAAAGTCAAGGACCAAACTGGCATTGACGATATTCATATCCATGCTCGGTTTGGAAGTCCTAGAGAAGTAATTACTTACGAATTTCCCAAGGACCATCAAACCGATTTAATTATGATGGGAGCGACTGGTAAGGGTCGCTTGTACCGCATGCTTGAGGGTTCAGTTGCAGGATACGTTAACTCACATGCCGCCTGTGATGTGATTATTGTTAGAACCAACATGGAGAATACCCCAATCAAATAGTTAAGACTTATTTAAACAAAATAGCTAAGCCCTTGCGCTTGGCTATTTTTTATTGCCTTTTAAAGATCAATTCATTTCAACCATCTAGCTGAATCACGTTAATTGTTATATGATGTTAGATGTTAGTGTACAAATTTAAAATAATTAAAAGGAATGTTTGCAATGCACATCAAAAAAAGAAAACACACCAAATCATTCATTGCCCTCTTTATCGTCATCGTGATCGCCATCTTCGCCGGTGGCGGTTATTATTATTGGCATAACCATGGTAGTTTTCTCAGTAAATTAGACGTTAATCAAAGCGATACCGCTACTGTGTTCATTCCCGGACTAGGTGGAAATAACATCACGACTGGTTACATGGTTGACACCCTAAATCGTTACCACCTAGCAACCAAAACCATACAACTGTATGTGAAAAAGGATGGTACCGTTAAAACCACTAAACAATTCCATAAGTTTGGTGCTGATAATCCGACCGTTCAAATTGTCTTTCAGGACAATCATCATCCTTATTTTCAATCAACTCAAATGCCAAACGTAATGCGCTATCTGTACAAGAAGTACCACATTCGTTCAGTTAACATGATTGGGCATTCGTCTGGGGGAAACATTATTTACTATTACCTAGCTCATTATCCCAATCTTAAAAACGTTCCAAAGGTTAAAAAGTTCATCTCGCTTGCAACGAACTATGCTCCAAACGATCCTGATGTAAAAAACCTACCAAAAGACCTTCAGATCCTTAATCTAGTTGGCGATATGAACCATTCTGGAACGGATGGCGAAGTTACAATGAAAAGTGAAATCCCAATGAAGAATCTTGTGACTGGCTACGTCAAAAGTTACAAGCTCTACGTATATCACGGAAACAGTTCCCAAGCTCAGCACACAATGCTTCACGAGAACCCATCCATCGTTAAGATCATCGCAGAATACTTCTTCACCGATAAGATGACCCAATAATTGGAGAATTTAATTAATGGCTTTAACCAATAAAAATCATTTATATCAGCTCGTGTATGTGCTAAGTTACGTTGTTTTTCTGGCGTCGTCAGTAATCCTTTTGAACAGTCAATTTAATAACGTATATTCCGCTAAAAGTTTCTTGCAATGGCAAATCGCAGGGGTAATCACGTTAATTGTCATCGGAATCCAAATCGTACTATTACTTACCAGGAGACATAACCCTAAACAGTGGACAATTATCATAATCATGGCAGTCATCTTTATCTTGTCATATCTTTTTCATTTAAATGTGATTACCAGTACCCTATTTTTATTGTTCTTATTCATGGCCAACGCTGACTTACTAAATCAAGATGCGTTTGCGACCATCGACCTTGCAACTAAACTCGTTGTTCTAGTCGTAATTTTGGCCTTTTTGATTTTACACGTCTTTCCACCACAAAATGCCATTTCATTTACAAGAGGCTCATCCACTAGATATGCAATTGGATTCACTCATCCAAACGTCTTAAGTGGTTTCATCTTAAGTATTTTCTGTTCGGCCCTCTTGTTAATACAACACAGTCGAAAAATAGTGACGTACTTCGTATATGCCTTTATTTTCGTTAGTTACTTAATCATTGCCTACCTGACTGGTTCACGCGGATTTATGGTTGCTGGAGCTATCCTAGTACTCGGATTCGCTTTGAGCTTTGCTCCCAAAATCACTCACCTACTACCAAAAATCACCTGGATCCTGGTTTCATTGACTTTCGTAGTAGGAATCGGCATGGTCGCTTGGGGTTCATCACTGCCATTATTCAACGTGTTGAATCGTGCCCTTTCTGGTCGTCCCGGACAACAGTTAACCGTCATTCAATATTTTTATTCGCCAAAGCTAATTGGACAAAATATGCCTCTGTTGGGTGCCCGGTCAAACTTGTGGGTCGATAACACGTTCCTATTCATCTTATTAAGTACCGGTTTCATTGGTTTAATGTTGCTACTGGCATTGTTTCTTGCTAGTGCTTACAAGGCTAAACAGGACGATAACTATTTCCTTTGTGTGATTTTAATTGCCCTTGCTGTTCAAGGCATCATTGAAACCCAACTTACTAATGCTTACATGTTTGCACCGTTTATTTACGCTTTTGCCCGAGTAATCCAGCCGGATCATTTTCATCAGCAGGCAATTGGGAGACACGTTAAAACCACATAATCAAAACCCATCATTAATGATGGGTTTTTTAATTGATATTAGTTTCACAAAAATATAACATGAAATAGAAAGAATTAACTAATTTCAAAGGAGGTCATAAATTTGCGTTATCTAGCATTTTTAGGCTCACAAAGTAAGGATGGCTTGACTGCTAAGTACCTTGACGCAGTTATCTCAGGTCTTCCAAAGGACGCGCAGGTTGAGACATTATTTCTGCAAGATTATGACATTAAACCAGATAATCTCAAAAACCCCAATCCAACGCTTGACATGATTGAAAAGAAAATGGAAGAAGCGGACGTCTGGATCATTGCATCTCCGACGTATTTTGCTGATTTATCAGGAGTTACCAAAAATCTATTCGATTGCATGCGTCACCGGATGGTTAAAATGAACAGTATTGGTGACACCTTACCCGGCAAGTTTAAAAACAAACACTACCTTAGTCTGACCACTTGCTTTCTCTCCTCATTTCAAAATTTCTTTACCGGTATAACCGATCAAACCTTTCGGACCATTGATAAGATCATGACCGCAGCCGGTCTAATCAAACTTGGAGAGGTCATCGGAACGCACACCTGGGGAAGTAAGGGAATTCCTAATCCTAAAAAAATTGAACTGTGTAAACGATGGGGACAAAAGATTGCCAACAAGCCACGAAAGGATGATAATACTTTGAAACGTTATATCGAATTATTTTGTATGATTGCAGTAATGTCACTAGTGACAATGCTAATTGAAGGATTAGTTTTTGGACTGAAATTTAACGGAGAATTTTGGCTCTTCTACGTAGCATTTGTGGTTATTTTCTATGTTCTTCTAGCAATCTTGCTTCACTTCTTTACGTTCTTAAGACATCGTCGTCGTTAACTTAAAACTAAATAAAAGCGACCAATTGTTAACAATTGGTCGCTTTTTTCTAATCATCGCTTTTTTCAATTTTAATTGTATCGGAAAGATGATAGTCATCCAGTCGGTACAAATTATTGAAGAATTCGACTTCAAATGACGCCGGCTCATCCGGATATTTTTGCTCCGCCAGTTCACCAGCAATGCCAACCATAGCCGTCCCTAGTGCAATTTCATGAACACTTTGATGGTGAGCGGCAACCACGCCAATGACACCATCTAAAACATCTCCAGATCCAACGTTGATTGCTAATTCATGACTGCCGTTGTGGACCACATACGTTTCCTTTCCATTCGAAATTACGTCGTCAACTCCTGAAATGACAACCGTGGAATGAAATTGTTCGGCCGCCATTTTAGCAACCTGAACGCGATCACCATTACCATCAGCAGCATCAATTCCACGACTGCCCCAGTCAATTCCGGCAATAAAGGCAATCTCACCAACGTTGCCACGCAAGACATCAATATTAATTTCACTACTAATCTTCTTAAAAACTTCCGTTCTTAATTCTGAGGCACTCACAGCAACTGGATCAACCACCACCGGCAAACGACGATTATTAGCTGCTTGACCAGCAATTATATCTAATTTAATACTATCATCGTTCATCGTCCCCAGGTTTAGGACCAAACTGTTAGCAATTGCCACCAAGTCATGACCCTCATTTGAAGAGTCACACATAATTGGTGAGCCACCAACATAACTAATTGCATCCGCTACTTTCTGTGGGGTCACCATGTTAGGAATGTCCAAAACAACGGGATTTTCCCTTCTAATTTCTTCTAAAATCGACGTCATACTATCATTTCCTCTCTAATTTACTAATTGTCTTTTCAACGTTAGTGCTGTCTATAATTGCTGATATTACCGCAATTCCGGCGTTTGAAACCTGATAAATTGACTGGCAGTTACCTGCATTAATTCCACCAATCGCAACTACCGGTAAATTTACTTGTCTTTGCAGCTGAACTAAACCGGAAACGCCAATTGGTGATTCAGCATCTGCCTTACTAGTAGTCGGAAAAATCGGTCCAATTCCCAAATAATCGATGCCAGTGAAGGGTTTACTACGCTCTAATTCTTCTTTGGTACTGATCGACAATCCAACTATCATTTCTGGATTATCATGAATCACCTTTTGCACGCTTTCATCACTTTGACCAACGTGGATCCCGTCCGCATTAATCTGATTAGCCAAATCCACGTCATCGTCCACAATTAGTGGAATATGATATTCAGTGGTTAAATGACGAAGCTTCTTTCCCATCTCAATCCTTTTCAAACCCGTAAGTGAACCTACACCCTTTTCACGGTACTGAAAAGCTGTAACACCAGCATCTAAAGCTTGGTCAATGTGATCCAAAAATTCAGTTTCAGAACCAGCAAAATTTTGGGTACCCGCCACCAGGTATATTTGCAGCATTTTTTTGTTAAATTGCATCTTTATTACTCCCACATTCCATGATTTAGGGGCCCGTGTCCATGACCAATAATTAATGGTTCCCTGATAATTTTATCCAGATAATCTTTCCCAAAGCGAATGGCAGTTTCCATACTTTCACCACGCGCTAAAGCCGCGACAATTGCTGAAGAAAGCGTGTCTCCCGTGCCATGAGTCCGAACCGTATTCACCCGCTCGGCAGTCAACCAAAAATCAGATCCATCCTTTAAAAGAACATAGTCTTTTACGATCTTATCCGTACCATGTCCGCCTTTAATCATGACGTTTTTAGCACCAGCAATTTGAATTTTTCGTGCTGTCCTTTTGATTGCTTCATCAGATGCAATGGACTGATTCGTAATCTTTTCCGCTTCAGGTAAGTTTGGTGTTACTAAATCGGCCAATGGGATCAGTTCGTTAATCAAGGTTTTAATGGCGCCGGCTTCAAGTAGCACTGACCCTCCCTTAGCTACCATAACAGGATCGACAACAATTTGACCCAACTTGTATTTTTTAATGTTATCTGCCACTAAATGAACGTGTGCTTCGTCAAACAAAGCTCCGGTCTTAGTTGCTTTAATATCAAAATCATCACAAACGGAAGCAAACTGCTCATCAATAATTTTTTTCGGAAGTGGATACGTATCCTGAACACCAATGGTGTTTTGTGCCGTCACTCCCACTACTACGTTGGTGCTAAACACCTGACAGGCCTGCATCGTTTTAATATCAGCTTCCATCCCTGCTCCACCACCAGAATCAGTCCCAGCAATTGTTAGTGCTTCTGGATATTGATTTATTTCACTACTCATAGTTCCCTCCTAAAAAGTTCTAAGCGTTATACATTTTGTTCCAAAAATCCAATTCATAATGACAACTATTCTGAAAAACTTGATTTGCGGTGGCCCTTTCGTTTGGATGAATTTCTGCCTGGAGATCAATAAAAGCAAAAATTTGTTTTACCTCATCTGCATCAGCGTAGAATTTGATCCAATCGCTAAATGGATTGTTAATAAGACTGGTTTTATTTAGTTCAGTAGCAACTACATAGTAAGTCCAAATACACGGTGCGAGCACGCTCAATCCAACTAGAATGGACTTAGTGCTCACGGCTTCACGCATACTTTCAACGTAATCCTTGGTAACGTTGAACATGCGGGCATCTTGAAGTTCATCATCAGTCACTTTTGCAATTTTTAACATGACCTCGTGCGGTGTGCTTTCGTTTTTAATTCCATCAACGCAACCTGCCAAAAATCTTTTCAAATTAACATCACTTGTTTCCGTTTGAATTTGTTGAAACTGTTTAGCGTAACCGTCTAGATACATTTCGTCTTGTTGGACGTAGTTAATTAGTGCCTTTTCTGGCACTTCCCCGTTTTGAATTCCTTTAACATAATCACAATTCATGATTTGATTCATTATTGTTGTCGCATTACTTATCAATTCATCGGTGAATTTATTTGTCATCAACTACTAACATCTCCCAAACAAAAAGGCTCCTCATAATAATGAGGAGCCTTCAATTATATTCTTAATTAAAGATCGCACGATTCCTTTCGCAGGTATTAACCAGTTCAAGTTCAATGGGTATAGTCTCAGCCACTTGGCACCCCCTCATACAGCTATTCAATTAAATTTATTATATTCCTTAAAATTTGGCATGACAATCCTAATCAACTACTTTGGCACCCAAGACGGTCTTAAAGTGATTCATCGCAAACTTCTGACCCAAATCGGAAAAGGTTGCCACCCCACTTTTATGAATAACCAAGTTATAAGCAAGGTTATAGCCAGCAATTGCCGTGTGCAACACACAAATGTCGGTGCAAACACCCACAAGATGGAGAGTCTTAACGTTTCTTTCACGAAGTCTAAGATCCAGATCAGTGCCAGCAAACGCACTGTACCTAGTCTTATCCATTTGCCAAACGTTATCTAACTTTTGATTCTCATCAAACCATTTTCCAACCTTCCCATATAGCTCACGACCCCAGGTCCCTCGCACGTTATGAGTTGGGTACAACTTCGTCTCAGGACTGTATGGATCATCCTTTTTATGAACATCAGTTGGAAATATAACAAACTGACCATCATTTTTGAATTTTTCAGCCAAGTCGCTAATTGATTGGTCTAACGCTTGAGCTGGCTTCCCGGCGGTCAAAGACCCCTGATCATCAACAAAGTCATTGGTGTAATCAATGATTAAAAGCGCACTTTTCTCTTTATCAGCCATTTTTAATCTTCTTTCTTAAAAATCTGACGGCTTCTCGGGATATTTAATTTCTTTTTCAGAGCGATCTTCAGCGGCTTTCACGTATACTTTGGCAACATTATCAGGCTGCATCTCTTCACTACTACCAGATAGTCCCTGAATGGTAATCAAACCGACGTAGATATTATCATCTTGAACCGCATCATGAAGTGAAAAGGCGTAATCACTTAAAGCTGCTTTAGTAGCTGCTAAAGTGACATTGCCTTTGGTAGGATGAAAGGCAGCTCCACCACCAGTAATCAGAATGTTCCGGTTTTCCTTTTGATCGTCTGAAAGACCAACGAACTGACGGGTGATGGTAACGGCACCAAAGACGTTGGTATTGTACATTTCTTTAACTTGGTCTAGTGGTAATGAGAATGGTGTATCTAAAGTCTTGTCACCCACGTTATAAACCATGGTCTGAGGAATCCCGTATGCCATTTTAATCTTACTAAATACGTTTGTTACCTGAGCTGGATCGGTAACATCAGCAACAATAAAATCAGCTTTAATCCCCTCTTGATCCAAATCTTTAACAAACTGCTTTAACTGAGCAGCATCTCGAGCCACCATAATCGGTGTCTTGCCAGCTTCACCAAACTTTTTGGCAATTGAAAAGCCAAATCCTTTTCCAACTCCAAAAATTACTACACTTTCACTCATAAAATTCCCTCCTAAAGTTGATTCAATAAAAGTTTACCACCATTTGAGGAAACAAACCTTTTTAATGTTTGTGCTTAGTTTTAAAGCTTCTTTTAATAATCTTAACGAAATGTTAACATATTATACATGTTACAAATTAGAATAATATGTACAAAAGTCCAAATACTGATGACTATAAAAGCTGAATACTTAAATTCTTTATAGGAGGTTTCTTTATGAAACTAAAATTAAACGTTTGGATAGGAATTGACGATATTATAAATGCAATTGTACTATTTTGTGCAATGTTCCTAATAATTGGCAGTTCTTTCGCAGATGCATTTGGTGGTACACAATCTCTTGGAACTACTGCAGTTATACTTAATCTTTTTGCAGTAATAGGACTAATTCTACATATCGTCCAATTACAGCAAAATCGTCGCTGGGGTAATTCAATTGTCTCCCCAATACTAGGAATTATTGGAAATGCAATTTATTTCGTTACACCACTTCTCTCAATTGTTTCTGTAGTTCTTTTAATCATTTCAGCAGTATTTGCTTTCATGCAAAAAATTGTTAAGCCTATACAAACCCCATTAAGAAAAGTCTGGTATAAAGTTTGGTGGGAATATGTAGCAATTATTATATCTATCATCGCATTCTTTTTAGTGTCTAAAGCACAGACAGGATCTGATGATCATGCCTCAAATAACGTAAACCAACATATTAGTAAAGAAATCAATAAAAACACAAACGCGACCATCTCTAAAAAGCAAAATAATAATTTGATTCATTTTGATGGGGATAAAATCGTCACTCCTAAGGGTGTCGTACAAGTAATTAAAGAAGCAACTGGGGACACTACTGATGGAAAAACTGGAGTTATTTTTATGTATAAAATTACTAATAACTCAAACCAACCATTATCACCAAACCAGATTTTAGAAGATAATCAAATTAATGTATATCAGTCACTAAACGATTCAAAAAAACCTGCTGATTCAAGTCAAGCACTTGATTTTAATTCCCTGATGAATTCCAGCGATGATAATGCTAACAACATCACTGAATCAATTGATAACGATAACGATAATTGGAGTAAAATTAAGATTAACCCTCATAAAAGCATAACAATGAGTGATGGAAATGTCTGGAAAGTCCAAGATGACAAAACTCCATTAATTTTGTCCGTTGGTGATAGCATTCAAAATGTTGATAGTAGTAAAATTAATAAGAACAAAAACTCTTATACAATTCCATCATCACTAGAAAAGATTTCAATTAATCAATGGAATGGGTGATCATTTAAACACAAAAGGAGCCCCACTACCAAAAGTAGTGAGGCTCCTTTGCGACTTAATCTCCGTTAACTAAGTATACCAGTTTTAATAATTTTGTCAGCCCTTACATTTGCTTTCTATAGGTGTTTTGAAAATAACCGGCAAATAATATATGCGCCCCCCGAGAGTCGAACTCGGATCATGAGGACCGAAATCTCATGTGCTATCCATTACACTAAGGGCGCTTAACAAATACTATGCTATCGATAAACACAGTAAATTGCAAGTAAATTATTCATTTGCGACCTTATTTGCGCTTGCTTCAAGGTCCAACTCTAACTTTAGCGAATTATCCTTAAAGTCGTCAATTAAACTTTGTCCTTTAGAAACGTATCTTCCAACCGTTCTCCCAGTGATACTAACAAATTCAATTGTCTTATCATCAACCACTTTTACAGAGTCATAATGGCCTTCTTCCGCTGCGTCCAGATAGGCTTGAGCTAATTCCCCGATGTTATCAAGGATCAGCTCATCCAGTGTAATCGTTTTACCATCTTTTTTTAGTTCGTCTAACAAATTTTTAATTTCATCCATTGTCTCTGGAATTTTTTCACTCATTTTAAACACCTCAATTTAAACAAAACCACCGATACGTGCTTATCGGTGGTTAGTTAATTATTTTTCTTTTTGCACAAATGTCTTGTTTGGAACTCTGATTAAGATGAATTGGTTAGCATCCTTACCAGCATGCATCCCCAAACCGTTCCAAAAGTTTCCTTTGTATCTCAGGGTAACCACCTTGGCCCACGCATTTTGAAAATGCTCGTCATTTAACTTGATGTTTTTATGCTTCAACTTGTAACTACGGCCAGTGACTTCAGCGTTTCCACGCGTAGTAACTACCTGAGCATTCGTACTTGGCAGTTGATACTTAATGTTCTTTAGCCAGAACGAATACTGCTGGATCGGTCCTCTATTACCTTCAACCTTTACGTAGTAGGAGCCATTCTTATCACTTTGAATAATCAATGGTTCGACTTGAGACGTCGTAATCACGTTTCGATTATTGGTTTTAGTAATATTTCTGAAGAAAGTCGTATATACCATCAAAGTCAGCAGCAAAACAAAAAAAACAATTTCGCCAATTGATATCAAAAAATTACGCCATTCAAAAGTTTTTTTATCCTCGATAATCATCTTAATTCGTCGTGATCGAATATTTTTAATCATAAAGATCAACACGATTAACACAACTATCCATGCAACTACACCTATAAGATTCCACCATGAATTCATGAAAGTATCCTCCGCTTCATTTTCCTATCTTCCCTATTCTAATTGAAAATTGATTTTTATGCCATCTTTGATATACTAAGTTTAATTAAACATAGGGGTGCCGAGTGGCTGAGATTATACCCGTTGAACCTGACTTGGACAATGCCAGCGCAGGGAAGATAAGATTGAGCTTAGATACATCAGCTGGACGTTCTCGCACTCGCGCTTGAAACGTCTTTTTTTATGGAGAATAACCAATGATAACAATTAAAAATCTCTCATTTTCATATCCCGAACAGGATAAGATTCTAAATCAAGTCAATTTAAATTTCGAACCAAATAGCATCAATCTCCTGTTTGGTCCAACTGGTAGTGGAAAAACCACCCTCTTAAAACTAATTGCTCAATTGTATCCAAAATATAGCAAAGGCCAACTAACCGGAAAGATTGACATGGATGAAAAACCAGCCATGTTATTTCAGGATCCAAACCATCAGTTTGCGATGAAGACCGTCAAAGAAGAACTCATTTTTGCCCTTGGCAACCTTCACGTTGACCCTGTTAAAATGCCCAACCGGATTGACTCTGCTTTAAAGTTTTGTGGTATTAATGAACTTAAAAATCGGGCCATTACCACCTTGTCGGGTGGCGAAAAGCAAAAAGTTGCCTTAGCCATGACAGTTGTGATGAAACGTCCCGTCCTTTTACTGGACGAACCATTTAGTAACGTTGATGTTGATAGCAAAAAAGACATCATCGAACGTCTAGTCCAGTTAAAGAAAAAAAGTAATCGGACCATCATTATCTCTGACCACAATCTTTCTGACTATCTCGACGTGGCTGATCATTTCTTTAACGTCCAAGCTGGCTCCGTTCATGCGGTTCCAGCTGACCAGATTAAAAATGAACTTGCAAACGACCCTAAAGAAGAGATTCACTACAAGATTATGTCAGACAACGATCCCGTGATTAATTTATTAAATTTTTCCATGACGAACGGTAATCAAAATCTGATTGAACCAGAAAACATTGACCTGTATCCTGGAATCACTTACCTAAATGGGAAGAATGGAAGTGGAAAGTCCACCTTCTTTAAGGCGCTGTCTCGCCTCCATTCGTACAACGGGGTCGTCAAAATTATGAATCATAACATTAAAAAATCATCCCTTCCCTCTCTCATGAAGTCCGAAAACCTGATTTTTCAAAATTCAGAAGACCAATTTTTAACCATCACGCTTAAAGACGAACTGACTCTAGCCAAGAAAAATGCCATCACCAAACAATGGACTGATGACCGAATTAACGACCTCTTAAAGGCCCTACATCTTGATAATCTCTTGAATCGGGTTGTCTATTCACTAAGTGGTGGGCAAAAGAAGAAACTCCAGATCGTGATTATGTTGATTCGGGATGCGCCCATCCTCATGCTTGACGAACCATTCGCTGGTCTTGACCAAAAATCAACCGTCATTATTTCGCGGATCCTTGAGAACGAGGCTAAGAACGGGAAAACCATTATTTTTGCTTCCCATCAACGAACCGACCTCGTCGAAAATGCTGATTTCTTTATTGAACTTGCCAATCATCGATTAACTTACAAGGAGGATGTTCATGAATCCTAGTCTAAAATTCGTTCTGGTATTGATCATTGCCCTAGAAGTTTCTTTCACTACCAGTATCGTTGGTAACAGTGTGCTAATCGTCTGTGGACTCGCCTATCTCATAGTGAAACACGTAAACTTCAAGCATCTTTTGTGGATCCTTCTTATTGCCTTCATTCCTGCTGTCGGGTTACTGATCTCCCAGATTTTATACGCTAAAAGCACGCACGCGGGAATCCTATTATTTACTCGGATCTACGTTTACATCGTCTATGGAGCGGCCTTCACGTTAACCACTAAATTATACGAACTGGTTAATTCGTTAGAGCAAAATCTCCGGCTCCCAAGTAAATTTGTTTATGGGGCAATGGCGGCTTTCAACCTTCTACCAGAAATTCAAACCGAAGTTAACAAGATTAAAACTGCTAGTTTGATGCGGGGAGTTAAATTACACTGGTGGTCACCGACCCTATACTTTAAAGCAATTTTATCAGCAATTCGCTGGTCAGAAAACTTAGCTCAAGGAATGGAATCACATGGTTTTGTCGAAGGTCAGACCCGAACTTTTTATCAGACCATTAAAATCACAAAGGTGGACTGGCTCGTCTTTGTTTTTAACGTCATCTTACTTCAAGTAGTTCTGCTTCTGCTCTAGTATTCTTTGTCTCAAATAAATAAATTAATGTATAATAGAGTCAAGTAAGCGAAGTAGAGGAGGAAGCAAAATGAAAATTGGAGAAGAATTTAGTCAGGTAGCAACCGATCTAATTAAATTCCAAGAAAAACATGACATCCCTGACAACCAAATGGCCGTTGACCTACACATGACGGTGGAGAGATTTCATGCCATCAAGAGTATGCAAATTCAGCCTACTCAGGATGAAGTAAAAATAATTAAGCAGTTTATTGTTCATAACAAATAAAAACGATGACTTTTATAAAAGCCATCGTTTTTTTATCCGATTTGTTGCTCAATTAGATATGAGTCAAGGTAGCCAAAAGCAATCTCGTCAATATCTCCAAGATTAATGAGTTGATTATTCACGACGAATAATTTCGCTTTGTCAACGATTTGAACGGTTATCTGACCCCGTTCGTACTTCACGGGAAATCCGAGGTAAGATTGGCCGTCATTCATTTTTATTCTAACCACCCGTTGAAATTTGATGGCCATTTGAATCGTGGCTTCAAATAGATTAATCGTCGAATCAAAACTTCGATCATTATTTAACACGGGTTGAACGAAGACCCCGTTAGCCGAGTTGATGGACACGAAGTGATTAATTAGCCGCAAATAATCACTTTTAATCACTAATTTATCAATCTCATCAATCTTAATGAGTTCATATCCACCAAATCGTCCCATCATATCAACCAACGAAAACATAACGGAATCAGAATTAACCGCTTTCACTTGACCAATGAAAAACAAATCAGAATGAATCTTCGGTATCATCACAATTCTTCTCCCTGTTTCCATGGCCGAGTACAAGTTGGCTTCAATGGCTAATTGTCCGTCGATGACTTTTGGGGCAATGTGTTTGGCAAATAAAACTGACTTAGAATCCGTTAATAACTTTAACTCGGTTCCAAGAAACTCAACCGAACGAACCAACGGTTTAATGATAGTCTTATGGGTCACATTTTCGTTGTCAAATTTATCAACAACGGAAAGTGAAAATTCAAAGTCCGACAGTGAATTAATGAACCCTTCAACGGAATTGCCGTCTTGAGTTACCACCATCACCGCTTGTTGGTCGACAAATGAATTGCCCAAAATCTGGGTCAATAGATCATTTTTAGAATTAAGCTTCATTACTTCCTGCTTAGTTCCGTTCAGTTTTAATTGACGAGACATTCGGATACGTCCCTCCATCTTGGTGAGGTCCTCACTTTGAAAGTCAATATCATCAATATCTCCGTAGACGACGTAGACCAGTCCGTTAGCAAGCCCGTAATCATCGTATGTGATCAAAATCGCACCAGCAGCATCAAGGGCAACGACCACACCAGTATAGAAGACCGTTGTATTTTGCTGGGTCAAATTTACCAATAAATTGTTATTCATCGAATACTTCAAGTCCTTAACAACTTGATTAACTGAATTATCCAAACAATCACCCGCTTCTCTAATAACATCAGTTTAATCTTATCACATGTATGGATTCGACCAAGTTTAGTGCGCTTATCATAACATAAATTTTGCGTTCTTTTTAAGCTTTCACTTTCTATTTTCATTTATTGGGCGAATGCTTTAAACTAATAGTGAGGTGAAAATATGTCGAAGAAGAAAATAGAACGTAAACAACGCCAAAACATCATCATTGATATGAATGATTTTATCATAAAATATGCCGCTACAATGTTAGGTGAAAACAAAACTAATCTAGCTCAGCAAGTCTATGAAGCCGGTAAAAACGACGTCAAAGGATTAGATAAATTATTTAACGATGCTGGCTACGGACGAAGAGAACAATACGAAGACATTGCTGAAGGATATGTTTGTAATTTCTATCACGTAATGCCAGATCAAACAAAAACTGAGGTTGATCGGCTAACCAAAGAGGCAATGAATTACTTAGGGTCTCATGCAAACGAGTTCAATCGTTGGCGTGAAGAATAAAACAACTTCGTTTGAAGTTGTTTTTTTATTGAAAAAAGGAGGTGGAAATAGTGAACAAAGTTGGAGTCAGAGATCTCGTTGAATTTTTACTTCGAAGCGGAGATCTAAATAGTAGTCTTAGTAGTCTGAACACGGCTCAAGCTGGCACTAAAATCCACCGGAAAATTCAAAAAAATCGTCCTAGTAATTATGAAAAGGAGTACTACCTAGAAAAAGAAGTCCAGGTTAATCAGACTGATTTTATGGTTCATGGTCGTGCCGATGGTGTCATCATGAGTGATAAATCAGCCACAATCGAAGAAATCAAAACCTCTGACATTGAGTTTAACGATATTCCAAAAAACAAAATGATTCTTTACTGGGGACAAGTACAGGCTTATGCCTATTTACTAATGTCGGAACATCCCTCAATCAAATCAGTCACCATGCGGCTGACGTACGTCCAGACCCCTGAAGAAGAAATTACACAAAAGGAACGTTCCATTACATACGAAGATTCCAAACGTTTCTTTGACAACTTAATTCACGAATTTGGGGAATGGCTTGAACTTAAAGACCAGTTAAATGAAGAAAAAAGAATCACCGCCAAAAAAGTTCAATTTCCCTTCCAAACGTATCGAACGGGTCAACATGAACTGGCAGCTGCGGTATATAAAACCGTCGCCTCTAACCGCCACCTGTTGGCAGAAGCTCCCACTGGAACTGGTAAAACCATCTCAACCCTCTTTCCTACCATTAAAGCCATGGGAAATGACCTCATTTCAAAGGTATTTTACTTAACGGCCAAACAAAGTACTAGACGAGTTGCTGAAGACGCCATTAATCTCATGAGTAATCATGGATTACGACTTCGAAGCATTACCCTTACCGCTAAGGACAAGATTACGTTCGATGATGAACGTGACAAATCACCAGAGGATAATCCCTATATGCTTGGCTACTATGATCGCTTAAAACCAGCCCTAAAGGATATTTTAAAAAATAATCACCAGATCACGCGTGACGTGGTAGAAAAGTACGCAAAAAAATACACACTTGATCCCTTTGAATTCTCGCTTGATATCAGCCTTTTTTGTGACGTTATCATTGGTGACTACAATTACTTATTTGATCCACAGGTCCACCTTCAACGCTTCTTTGAGGTGCAAGACTATCAGAATTTTTACCTGATTGATGAGGCCCATAACCTAGTCGATCGTTCCCGTGACATGTACTCAACCGAACTATCATCTGAACCATTAGAAAAAGTTATCAAGCTTCTATCAAAGAACAAGGAACAAAACGCAAAGGTCTTAACCAAGTTACGATCACTCAAACGTCAATTTAACGCAATTGCCAAACCATTAAAGGAAGATCATCAATTCGAGGTCGCACTCGATGATCCACTGGATAAATTTACAAAAACAGTCACTAACGTAGTCAAGGTCCTCCGGAAATGGATCGCAAAACAAGACGACGGTGATGACCTGGACTTGGTGCTTGATTTTTTCTTTCAGTGTACGGGATACCTCAAAATCAACGAGTACTATGGTCCAAATTACAAAACGAGAATCCTCATCAATGGTAAGAATACGACTGTTCGTCTCTTCTGTATGGATCCAAGTCACAATCTAGCCGAGACCTTTAACCTTGGTGGCGGAGCAGTGTTGTTTTCGGCCACCCTCTCACCGATGAACTACTATGCCAAGGTTCTCGGTGACGAAGACAATAGTTTGAAGTATCAACTGCCCTCCCCGTTTCCAAAAGCAAATCAGAATATCATCATCACTTCTTACATCAATACTACGTTTCAAAAACGTGACCAAAGCATCCCTAAGATTGTTGATACCGTCAACAAAATGATCAGCGGAAAAGCCGGCAACTACCTGATCTTTGTTCCATCAGGGGTGTACCTAGAAAAAATCTACGATGAATTTAACAGACAACACCCCACGGTTAAAACAATCAAACAAGAAGCTGGCATGAATGAAGCAGCGCGTTCCAGCTTTATCAATCAATTCAATCAACCAAACGACCATCCTGTTGTCGGATTTGCCCTTCTTGGTGGCATCTTTTCGGAGGGAATTGACCTGGTCGGTGATAAATTAATTGGAGTTGGGATTGTCGGGGTTGGACTTCCGGGACTTAACCCAGAAACCAACCTGATTCGGGACTACTTTGATGCAGAAAATGGTCACGGATTTGAATATGCTTATCAACTACCGGGCTTAAACAACGTTTTTCAGGCTGCCGGACGTCTCATCCGTGGTAAACATGATCAGGGAATCGTTGTATTAATGGATCAAAGATTTACCCAGAAAAGGTACACAAACCTTTATCCTCAACAATGGAAAAATTATCAGATTGCTCACAACCCTCATGAACTCGAGCATGACATCAAACAATTTTGGAATAATATAAAGGAGAAAAACCATGACGAAACTTGAAAGTTACCACCCAATTTTTACCGCTCACCTTGAAATGGATTGGCTGACTACCATGAATCTTGGCGAAATAACCTCACTCTTAAATGGTCGCACAATTGCCAATGTTCGCTTGGATGGTGAGTATAACCCCACTAGAACAGCCGATCTAGTTAATCTTGACATGCGTAAAATCATGAAATCTCAGGCTCTGATTTGGGGAGTGTTGGACAAAAACACTCACACTCTACTCGGAATCTTTGCCATCAGTAATTTAGACAATAACCAACCCCAGTTTTACTTTATCTTTGAGGTCGGAATTGCTCCGGATCTAATTTCCGAATTATTAAATCACATGATCAAGTTTACTTTTCAAGAATTAAAACAGCCAAACATCTCTATTCTATTAAATAATAATCAGCATAATCTTATAGATATAATAAAAAGATTAGGTTTCTCTCAAGTAGCCCGATCCCCGAAATCCGCTAGATTTCAATTATTTCAGTGATTTCAGTTGAATTGTGTTCCATAAGCTACTAGAATGATTATTGAAATAAAAGAGTAACATTATAATGTATGGGAGTGCATATTTATGAATGAAAAAGAGAAGAAAGAAGCGTATGGGAAAGCCATGGACATTCTTAAAAGTAACAATGTCCGAATTACCCCGCAACGACAAATTATTTTAAAGTACCTTATCGATCACAATAACCATCCTTCAGTTGAGACCATCTTCCATTTTTTGGAAGAAACCTTTCCCAACCTAAGTATGGCAACTGTTTACAATAACTTACGTTTATTTAAAAAGCTTAGAATCGTGATTGAATTGCCAAATCCAGATGGTGGATATCGCTATGACTTTTACAGTCATCCCCATTTTCACGCCATTTGTGATACCTGTGGAAAAATTATTGATATTGATGATCCAAAGTTCAAGCAAATTGATAAAGACTTACAGGACGCAACCAAACAGGTTGGATTTGATCCATCAGTTTCAAACGTTGAAGTTCATGGAATTTGTAAAGAATGTCAAGCAAAGGAAAAGGACCAACAGAGTCAAAACAAGAGCAACAACCAAAAAGTTGTTGAAATATCTAAAACTTCATCAAAGGACTAATTAAAAAACTAATTTTATTTCAAAAATCGATCACCATGACATTTGTTCATGGTGCTTTTTTTATGCCTAATTTCTCTTTCGTGTTTACTATGTCAAGTTATTGCGGTAAAATAGTAGTTGAGCTAGATTATAATCATTATAAACTGGAGGAGTCAGTTATGTCAAAAATGAAAACATCACTTGCCCAGAAAATCAACGTTTTGCGGGCTAGTGTCATGGGTGCCAATGATGGGATCCTATCGGTTGCTGGAATTGTCCTAGGGGTCGCTGGTGCATCAACTAGTAATTGGGCAATTCTAATTTCAGGTTTAGCGGGAATGCTTGCCGGAACGGTATCCATGACGATGGGAGAATACGTCTCGGTTAACACCCAGAAAGATTCACAACGTCAGGCAATTGATCTTGTTAAACAAGGCCTTAAAAATCATTATGATGACGAGTTTAACTTCGTTAAAAATAAGTACCTTAAAACCGGAATGGCAAACGCCCTGGCTGAAAGAGCTACTTCCGAAATGATGCAAAAGGATCCCCTCACTACCGTGGTTCGTGAAAAATATTCATTTGATCGAAATGATTTCACTAATCCTTATGCCGCTGCCATCGCATCAATGATCTCGTTTCCAACTGGATCAATTCTTCCCCTGGTAACCATTTTCGTTGCACCAGCGCAATATCGCGTGCTTGGGACCTACATTGCCATCGTCTTGGCACTTTCAATCACCGGATACGTTGCTGCCATCCTTGGAAACGCTAACCGGACTAAATCACTAATACGAAACGTCATTTCGGGGTTAGTAACCATGACCGTTGCCTATCTTGTTGGTCGTTTAGTCGGATTAGCATTTTAGGAGGTAAGCAGATGCGTCTTCATTTAAAGAAACAACTAAAAGATAATAACGACAATACCATGGATGAGAAATTGAACAATCTCCGTGCCGGCGTTCTCGGATCAAATGACGGAATTCTCACCGTCGTTGGAGTCCTTTTTTCAGTTGCCGTAGCTACTACGAATCCCCTCACTATTTTCATTGCCGGACTATCGGATCTGCTTGCCTGTGCCTTTTCAATGGCAGGAGGAGAATATGCTTCAGTAAGTTCACAACGTGACACTGAGGAAGCGGCCGTTAAAACCGAAAGCAAGCTTTTAAAAACCAATTTCGATGATGAAATGGCAAGTGTCGTTCAATTTTACATGAGCCGTGGGGTTAGTAAAGAAACGGCAACTGAAATTGCAAAGGATCTATTATCAAAAAAACCGCTTGAAACGGTAGTGAGCGTCAAATATGACCTTCAGTTAGGGAAATATCTAAGTCCGTGGAGTGCCGCTTTCTCGTCGCTGTGTTCTGCTGCACTTGGTGGAATTCTCCCACTACTTGCCATGACGCTGCTTCCCGTCGGATTTCAGTGGCCTGGAACTATCATCGCTGTCATCATTGCTGTAGCTATCACCGGATTCTTAAGTGCCGAACTTGGGAATGGTCTGGTGAAGATTGCGGTAATTAGAAACGTCATCGTGGGAATCATTACCATGATCATTCACTATGGGATCGGACAATTCTTCTAACACATTTCTCATCTTTTAACATTAATTTTAAAATAAAATTACATTACGAGAACCTACATCAGAGTAAGGACATAGAACCCGTAAAAACCGGTGTGCCGCGCTTTATAAATGGTAGAAAAGTTGACATATACGGTTGTACTTGTTAAGTTGGTTAATGTAGATATTTTTACTTTAATTGTCAGTGTTAATCGAAAGGAGGAGTTCTGTGGCTCAAAATAATAATGAAAAAATCAAAGTTGATCACATCACTAAAATCTTTGGTCCTCATATTAAAAAAGCACAAGAACTTTTATCTAAGGGAGAAGATAAGGCTCAAATTCTTGAAGAAACTGGTAGTACCGTTGGAGTTGATAATGCTAACTTCTCAATTAAAAACAACGAAATTTTCGTTATCATGGGACTGTCTGGTTCTGGTAAGTCAACCATGTTAAGGATGTTTAATCGCTTGATTGACCCTACTTCTGGATCCATCTACTTAGATGGAGAAGACATCATGAAGTTTGATAAGAAACAATTACTTAACCTCCGTCGTAAAAAAATGAGTATGGTATTTCAAGGTTTTGGCTTACTTCCTAACCGTACCATCCTTGAAAATGCTGCTTTTGGACTTGAAGTTCAAGACGTTGACAAAGAAGAACGTGAAAAAAAGGCCCATGAATCACTAGAGATGGTGGGTCTTCACGGATACGACGATAGTTATCCAACTGAACTATCTGGTGGAATGCAACAACGAGTCGGTTTAGCTCGTGCCATTACCAATGATCCTGATATTCTCTTGATGGACGAAGCTTTCTCAGCTCTTGACCCATTGAATCGTCGGGAAATGCAGAATGAATTATTGGAACTACAACGGAAGTTGCATAAGACCATTATCTTTATCAGTCATGACCTAAATGAAGCACTAAGAGTTGGTGATCGGATCATGATGATGCACGATGGCGACGTCATTCAAGTTGATACACCAGAAGACTTACTTGATCATCCTAAAAATGATTACGTTAAGAAATTCATCGAAAACGTTGATCGTTCTAAGATTCTTACCGCATACAACGTCATGGTTAAGCCAAATACCGTTAATATCGAAAAAGACGGTCCTAAGTTAGCCCTTCGTCGGATGAAGGAAGACCAAATCTCAAGTATCTTTGTTGTTGATTCACAAGACCACTTCGTTGGAATTGTCGACGCTGATGACGTCAACGAAATGATTGATAAACACGAAAAAGATCTTCACATCGCATTAAAAACAAATGTTCCAACTACTGCTCCAAGTACACCAATCGGTGACTTGTTCAATGCCATCTCTAAATCACCAATCCCATACGCGGTGGTTGATGACGAAAAACATCTGAAGGGTATTATTTTAAGAAGTGCCGTTCTTGATGCCATGGCTACGAAGAAAGGAGGAGATAACTAATGAATAGTTTGTTATCTATCGCTAGCATTGGTGCAATTCCCATTGCCAAGTGGGTCAATGACTTTTTTGCTTGGTTAACTGGATTTGCTGGTTTCTTTAATGCAATTACGCTTTTCTTAAATACCGTTATGAACGGAATCCAATGGGTTTTTGACATTATCCCAATTTGGTTGTTTATTGTCATTATCCTACTTGGAACATGGTTCTTATTTCGCAAAACAAAGCACTGGGGCTTCATGCTCTTTGAACTTCTTGGCTTCCTTTTAATCTGGAACCAAGGATACTGGCGTGACATGACTCAAACTTTGGACTTGGTTCTGACAACTTGTCTTTTAATCGTCATCATTGGAGTTCCACTTGGAACCTGGATGGCTAAAAGTAAAATTGTGGAAACCATTGTGAGTCCAATCATGTCATTTCTTCAGACCATGCCAGCCTTTGTTTACTTGATCCCTGCCGTTGCTTTATTCGGAATCGGTCAAGTTCCTGGTGTATTTGCTTCCGTAATCTTCTCAATTCCACCAATCGTCAACATGACCAACCTTGGAATTAGACAAGTCCCAAGTGAATACCTTGAAGTATCGGAATCATTTGGTTGTACCGCATGGCAAAAACTCTTCAAAGTTCAGTTTCCACTAGCAAAACCAACCGTTATGTCAGGGATTAACCAGGGAATCATGCTTGCCCTCTCAATGGTAGTTATTGCTTCAATGATCGGTACAATGGGGCTTGGAGAAGCCGTTTACTTTGCCGTTGGTAGAAATGATGTTGGTACTGGTTTTGCAGCGGGTATCGCAATCGTTATTCTTGCCATTGTTCTTGATAAAATCAGTAAAGGCCTTGGTGGTGCCAATAAAGCTGATGCAAGAGCAAATAAATAATGAATAAAAAATTTACAAAATGGATTCTAGGAATCACTTCCGCGTTACTTTTAGCGGTAACTCTAACCGCATGTAGTGTAAATCCACCAAAGTACAATCCCAACGCTAAAGTTGGACCACAAGTTAACTACACAATAACTGGAATTGATTCCGGAGCCGGAATCATGTCATCAACTACCAAGGCGCTAAACACTTATGGACTTAAGAAGGAAAAATGGCAACTTCAAGCTAGTTCTACTGCTGCCATGCTTTCATCTCTTGATAAAGCGCTCAAGTACAAACAACCAATCGTAATTACTGGTTGGACCCCGCACTGGATGTTTCAAAAGTATCCCATCAAGTTCTTAAAAGATCCAAAGAACGCTTATGGTAAGGGTGAACACATTCAAACTATCATCCACAAGGGATTTGAAAAGAAAAATCCTGGAGCAACAAAACTTCTCAGACAATTCCACTGGAACGACGAATTAATGAGTGAAGTCATGTTTAAGATTGATAAGGGTGAAAATGCTGAAAAAGCATCAAAAGAATTCATCAATAAACACCCCGAACTAGTTAAACAGTGGCTTAACGGCGTTCCTGAGGGACACGGTCAACCCGTTAAACTGGTCCTCGTTTCCTGGGATTCTGAATTGTCATCATCCAACGTGGTTGCTCAACTGCTACGGATGAAAGGTTATAAACCAACCCTTTCAGCAATGGAAGCTCAACCAATGTGGACGGCCCTTTCAACTGGATCGGCCGACGCTTCAACTGCTGGTTGGTTGCCAACAACGATGGCACCGATGTACAAGAAGTACAAAAACAACGTTGAAATCGTTGGTACCAGTATTGACAAGGCTAAAGTTGGCTTAGCTGTTCCGAAGTACATGAAGAACGTTAACTCAATTGAAGACCTAAAAAAATAAATAATCGAAAAAAATGAGTCTCATGAACAACATTCATGGGACTTTTTTGATACCATTTAATTATGAGAAAAAATTCGAAAGGACAATGACTATGACTAACAAAGAATTTCCAATTGATAAGTCGGAACTAAAAACCGACTTCTATGACGCCATTAATGGAGCATGGATTAAACAAGCAACCATTCCGTCTGATCACTCGTCAACCGGTGGTTTCATGGATCTAGTTGATGATATCGACAAGACCTTAATGAAGGATTCAGCCGACCTATCAAGTGGAAAGTTACCTGCTAAAACCCCCGAACTCGAAGAATACAAAAAGTTCTATAACATGACTAATAACTTCAAAAAGCGTGATGAAGATGGTGTTAAGCCTTTAAAGCCAGTCCTTGACCGAATCAGTAATCTGGAAAATTACAATGATTTAAACAATCAGCTCCCCGATTGGATCCTTTCTGGACTCCCAACCCCATTTTCATTGGGACTTGATCCTGACATGAAGAATGCGAAAGTGAACGCCCTCTTTGCGAGTGGACCTTCCCTTTTTATGCCAGATAAAACTTACTACGAAAAAGATAATGAAGCGGCCAAAACCTTAATGCCAATCTTCATTCAAATGACCACCAAGTTATTTGAAATGGCTGGATATAGTGAGAACGACAGTCAAAAGATCGTTGAAAATGCGGTTGAATTTGATCGCTTAATCGCCCCAAACGTCAAGTCAGCTGAAGAAGCTGCTGACTACAGTAAAATGTACAACCCAGAAAGTACCGACGAATTAGCTCGGTCAACCAATGCCTTGAACCTAAAGGAAGCCATTAACCAATTAGTGGGTACCCTTCCTGAAAAGATCATCGTCACCGAACCCCAATTCTTTAGTAATCTTTCCGAACTTTTAACTTCATCTCACTTCCAGCTTATGAAGGACTGGATGCTTGTGAAGACACTTAATGGGTACAGTGGCGCTCTCTCAGACAAATTCCGGGTAGTTGGTGGGACCTATAGTAGATCGCTCTCAGGCAAGAAGGAAGCCACTAATAAAAAGAAGGCCGCCTACTACCTTGCATCAGGAACTTTTGATCAAGTGGTTGGTGACTACTACGGTAAAAAATACTTTGGTGAAAAAGCCAAAGCTGACGTTCATCAAATGGTTGATAGTATGATCGACGTATATAAAAACCGACTTTCAAACAACCAATGGTTAAGCGACGACACTAAGAAGATGGCAACTAAAAAGCTTTCTACCCTTGGAGTTCAAGTCGGATATCCTGATGAACTAGATCCGCTTTACAAGAAATTTCACGTTACCGAGGAAAAAGATGGTGGCACGGTTTTAAGTAACCTACTTAACTTTGAAAAAATTGCCAACCAAGACGAATTCTCAAAGTGGAACAAACCAGTGGAACGAGAACGTTGGGAAATGAGTGCCAACACCGTGAATGCTTACTATCATCCCTTTAAAAACATCATTGTCTTCCCGGCTGCCATCCTACAAGCACCATTTTACAGTTTAGATCAACCCGAAAGCGCTAATTATGGCGGAATCGGAGCGGTTATGGCTCATGAAATTTCACACGCCTTTGACAATAATGGTTCTTTATTCGACCAGTATGGTAACCTGAATAATTGGTGGACCAAGTCCGATCACGAACACTTCTCCAAGTTAGCCCAGAAAATGATTGACGAATTCAACGGCATTCCATTTGCGGGTGGTAAAGTTAACGGTAAACTGACCGTCTCAGAGAATATCGCTGATGCGGGTGGTCTTAGCTGTGCTGAAGAAGCCGCTAAAAATGGTGATGACACTGACTTATACCAGTTCTTTACCAACTGGGGTCGGATTTGGCGGATGAAAGCCACCCCAGAATACCAGAATCTATTACTATCAATTGACGTGCATGCACCTGCCCCACTTCGGGCATCCGTTCAAGTTAAGAATCTTGATGACTTTTACACAACTTTTGACGTAACCGCCAAAGATCAGATGTACTTAAAACCTGATAAACGAGTTCAAATCTGGTAGGATGTAAGTGAAAAATAGAACAGATGGGAGTGTATAATATGAAACTTACTGATTATATCGATAAACAAATTCAATTCTTAGACCAACAATTACAAGATGCTAAAGACAAGAGTGAAGTTAAGGGTCAATACCTCATTGAATCAAAGATTAACGAACTTCAAGCATTAAGCCGTGCCGTTGAAAAAGGTGTCGTTAACCAACTTTAATTAAGTAAATAGAAAAAGCGAGTTGATGTGAACCCATAAAGTTGGACACATTATATAATTTTTTCTAGGTGGCTTGTTTCCGATATTGAACCGGAGATAAGCCACCTAGTTTTTCTTTAATCCGATCATTATTGTAATAATTAATCCAAGCCCTAACGGCTTGGGAAAGTTCTGCTTTAGTTCTGTATGACTGGGTCATTTCCGCTTTTAAAATATGGAAAAATGATTCCATAGCTGCGTTATCAAGACAAGTTGCTTTTCGTGACATGCTCTTGATAACGTGGCTTTTTTAACTAAATTAATGAATTTTTGATGTTGATAATGACAACCTTGATCGGTATGAATGGTAGTTCGGTAGTTTAATTTTGGTAATCTTTTAAAAGCTTGGTCTACCGATAAAAGAACTGAATTAAGGTCTGAATGTTCTGACAATTTATATGAAAGTACCTCACCCGAAAATAAATCTAAGACCGGATTTAAATAAAGACGTTCTGACATGGACTTCGATCCATAACGTAATTCCGTAGTATCAGTTACCAATTTTTGATAAGGTCTGTCCGTTAAAAACCTTCGGTTTAATTTATTCTTACAAGTTTGACCAACATTTCCTTTATAAGAATTATATTTTCGTTTTTTCTTGGTAAACGCCGTTGATAATAAGCCAAGTTCATTCATTAAGCGTAACACACGTTTATGATTAATTTGATGGCCTAAATTCTTTAAGGCTAACGTTACTCGCCGATAACCATAGTTTGGGTGACATTGTTTAATTTGCGTGATAGTTCTTTTAATCGGACTCTCAAACTTTTGACTTTGATTCGACTTCGTCGAATAGTAGTAAGTACTTCGTGACATCTGAACAGCTTTTAAAATCAACGTTAAGCTGACTTAGAATTGCTGCCTTAGCTCATTAATTATTTGTGCTTTTTGTCGGGCTGTTCGTCTTGATCTAAGGCATTCAATTTTTTTAAGTATTCATTTTGGATCTTTAACATCATATTTTCGTCTTTAAGCCGTTTCATTTCTTGATATTCTTCTATGACATTATGCTGATTAGTTTTTTTCTTATGTTTCATAATTGGTCTCCCTGGTTGTTTATCTAAGCCAGAAATCCCATCGCATTCAAACGAGCGTTGCCATTGATGAATTACTGAGGGTGAAGTGATATCAAAATGTAACGCTGTTTCGGGATAACTGGCACAGTTTAGTTTCATCCAGTTTAATATGTTTTGCTTGTCAGAGCTACTATATTTTCTTGGGGTTGACCGAACGGTCAATCCTTTGGCTCCATACCGTTTAAACCTATCTACCCAATTAAGCACCAAGCTACATGATCCTATCCCATATTTTCGACATAGTTTGAGTGAGCTGTCTCCATTAAGATATTGCTTAACAATTTCTACTTTTAATTCGTAACTGTATTTTGTCATAATAAAACCCCTTAAGTTGAATTTTTTGTCCAACTTAAGGGGTTCATATCAAGCACACAATGTGTGCTCGCTTTTTTAGTTTAAATATTTCAATACAAGTTTATTGTTTGAGTCATTCTTAGATATAAATATTCTATGGAATAAAGATGTTCTAAAATCATTTTGTTTCATTACATTTTCAAATCTTTTTTGATTCCCTTGTATATAACATATTATTAAATTCTTTGATTTAAATATTAAGTTTACTAATATACTTATTTTTAATTACATATTTACAAAATTAATTCAATTCTTTAAATTCTATTTCTTCTTTTTCTTCCAATATTTTTACAAAATTCAAAGTTGGTAAGATATAAGCAGGAAACTCATTCGAATCAAGTGTCAGGTGAGAAAGAATATCTCTAACATAGGGGAAAAGAATTGCATTACCATTTAATGCAAGCATTCTTTTTATTTCATCACTATTATCATTTTTTGAAGATTTCTCATCAAAATAAAATTCAAAATATCCAGTTACACTAGCTTTCAATCTAAATGGAGCTGTCTCAATATCTAAATCTCCAGCTTGTACCTTAATATTTACCATGCCCTTATTAGAATTAGAACCTTTTTTAGGAAACAAAACCGTAGAGTGAAATTTATTTTCTACAGTAATATTTTTATTCTTTGGGGGAATGAATTTCGGATTTTTAAAATATTCAACATTTTCAACTAAATAATTCTTAAATTGCATTGACATAGAAGAATTCAATTATGCGGCTCCCTCGTATTTATTTTTATTACTAAAATAGTTAGAGTTAGAAATAGTATTGTACCCTTTTTCTGCATGTTCTAATTTAGTTTCATTTGAATAATGAACATGTTCCTTTACGATATTTTTTTTATTTAATGAAAAATTCTTCATAATTCCATTAAAATCTTCGGAACTAAAAAGATTAGATTCACTATTAGTAAAATAATCATTTTTTGTTGATATTTTAATAAAAGAATTAGGTATATTGGATACACTTTTTTTCTTAAAACCATATTCATGCATTACTTGATCAAGAATCTTATTCGAAGCATCACTTTTTAGCATTTTGCCAAATTCTTCAACAGAAACATTAAATTTCATAAAAATCAACTCCTATCCTGTATCAAATCTATCGTCATTGTATCATAATTAACCAGTTTATTATCTTTTATGCACAATTCAGTAGAATTAGGAATTTGTGTTTTAGGAACCGCATGTTCATTTAGAATATTACGAGTTGGTGCCAATACTCCCCAAACATCATGATTCAAATCATAACGCACATATTTTACGAAAGCATCTACAATAACCCCATCTAATTTTTTAGCTTTCCCTAAATTACCTTTCCTTTTATACATGTCATAACTTTGTATATCTTTCCATTTTTCTTGAATAAATTTATCAAAATACTCTTGTATATATGGGTCACTAAAATCTATAACATTTTCAAAATTATTTATATTAAAACTAATAACTGATAATTCTGTCTTAAAAACATCATCTGTACTTTTATTTTTTCCTTTCTTATAATGTCCATATAAACATTGATGTCTGGCGAACCTTTCAGCATTTTTTTCTGATTCTGCAAATGCATAAGCACCACGTCCTAGAGAACCAACCGTATTAGAAATTTTAAATTTCTCTTCTTTTATGATACATGCGCTTTGATATGAAGTTCCATGATAATACTTATAATCTTTCACTTTTACTCCCTTTACTGCACAAATGTAACATTCTCCTTACTTTGTATTACCATAAAAGTTACTTTTTTATAAAAAAGTACAAAAGCGAGATCACAAATTCATGTGTTCTCCTTTTCTAATTTTTATTCAGCGAACAGGAATCTTTCAATAATTCTTGAAGCCATCTGATTGTTTAATAACTTACTGTGTTGACCTGATCTTCCGCTTACTTTAATTTCCTGATAGTCAGAGCCCGGGACAAGCTTTCTTAATTCACGAGCAGACGAAGTAGTAACTCGTCCGTCAGATTTATTTGTCTTGTTCAATTGTCCGTAAACGTTGAGGACACTCACACCTTTCGGAAAACTCTTAGAAGCATCCTTTAATTCACTAACTTTCGGGTAGCGATGGTTCATAACATCAGTTACCGGCATGATGCCCTTGTATGGTCCACCAATTGATATGAACTTGGTCAGTCGCATATGATTCGATTCTTGACCATATGCCACGGCGTTCTGATAAATCGTTAGACTCCCAGAACCAAATCCTAAAGCATTATATTGTTGATAATGGTACTTATGATTTAAATGAACGAGAATCTCATTCAGCCACTTCGCCTGAATTACCGTTGAAGCAGTATTGTCGGTAAAGTTGACCTTGATAATCGGATACTTAGCGTGTACATTTCCGTTAGGATGGTAATAAATCTTACCGTCCGGATAAACGTTAATCTTCATGGCATACTCGCCGCCCTCACGACTAGAAGTAACCGTAAGGTGATTAGCAGCCTTGGAAGTTTTATTTAGGTCTGATACAAATAAAATGGGGGTGTGTTCGCCACGCTTTACACCATCAACGTTGATCCCAAATTCAATAAAAAGAAAACCAGCTACAACAATGGCAATTCCAATCGCAAATAAAAAAATGTTTTTCTTTGCTGCTTTTTCCAAAAAATCACTCTTCCTTTGTTCATAAATTAGGAATCCCAGTGACACAAAAATCCCGCACAAAAAATCCGGAACACGCAAGCACCGGTTTCCAAATAATAATACACAATTGTGTATGAAACATAGTCTTATTAGATTTATAGCTCATCTTGTTTTCTTCCGGCAAAAAAGAAATAAAGACAGATACCAATGATACCCAACAACAATATTAACATAACCAACCAGAAGATGCTCTTTGAAACCGCTTTATTTATTGAATGAGTCGCTGAAATTGGGTTATTGACAGTAAACCCACGCGTAAAGTTCCAGACCTTAGTTCCCTTAAATTGAGGATCATTAGAAATAATTTTTAAGTGAAGCAAATAGCGTCCGTTCGGTAATTGGTTAGCGGACTTAGGAACCAGGTAATTAAACGAACTATTAGGCGCGATTACGGCATCAAAAGTTGTATGTGAGTCTAAAGCATTCATACTGTTAATCGGTGTAACGTCAGTCTTAATCTTGGTTTTTCCAAGCACCGCCGCCCTGTCATTTGATAACTTGACTTCCATCAAATTAGGATTACTAGCATTCAGCATCTTAATTCCATTCATTTTGATGTTAGCAGGTTGTTTTCCGTGTTTTAACTGAATTCCAACCGAATATGAATACAGTGAATTGACTGGTGATGACGACTGGTTGCCATTATCTTCGACAACGTAAAGGCCACCAAGAATTGTTCCCTTGAAGTCTTGAAATCGCCTTCCACTTGGAACATTTAGATTTAAAACAACGGTTTGTTTTTGTTGCGGTTGAAGTGAAACCGACTGATCGGAAGTTTTAGCAAAAGTTACCAACTTCTCAATCGGAAATTGACGGTTATTAGTTTTCTCTTTATTAGCGTAACTAATCGTAGGAGCTCCAGAAGTAGTAGCGGGATTAACTCCCAATTTAACCTTTAATGGCATGTTAGTGCTTCGGTTAATCAACTGGATTTTTAGCTGTTGTTTCATCCCAGGAGTTGCCTTAATATCGAAATAATCAGCCCTTTTTTGTTGGCCTTTCACATCTTTTATCTGAGGAAGAACTTCCAGTGGGACCTGATTTTGTGTATCGGCCTGGGTAAAAATACTTCCAAGTAAGAAGAAAAGAACAAAAGCACCGAGTGCAACCATCATCACCATTAATCTTTGAACTACTTTCATTATAACGCCACTCCAATTTCCAAGTTTAATCATTCATTACGCACAAAAGACGACAACAATTCTTAAATTATCATCGTCTTAATCATTAGTCGCCCTCAGAAGGACCGTGAGACAAGTTCCAAGTCAGCGTTCCACTAGAGTTCTGTGAATTGCCACCAAGACCCGCTTTATTATCCCTTAAAACTTCTTCATCTAGGTTCAATTTAATGTTATCCAAATTCCAAAATGTCTGATAGGTTGAATTATCTAAACTCACATCATTACTTGAGACAATCGGGGTTTCCTGTCCATTAAAGTTAATGAGGTCGGAAAGATTGTTTCCCGTTTTATTCCACTGCGTAAGTCCCATGCCACTTGGGGTACTTAATTCTTGGAGAAAACCATCACCAAGTGGGGACCCACCCAAAAGTAACGATGCATCATTTAACAGGTTTCCTTGATTATCATTTGCTGTAGCCGTAACCGATAAGTTCCAACCGTCATCATTTATTTCGCTACCAGCAGAATTAGTAAACTGGGTAAAGATTCCCGGATCAGAACTATTTGGATTGTAAGCTAACGAGGTCCCCTGCTCAGAAATTGGAACCGCCAAATGCCCATTAATCGGTGACGCATTCCCACCGTTCATGTTAAATTGCATGCTTTGCGGAACTGCATCGAGTCTTAACATTGCCGGATCATTATTGTCAGCAGGGTTGTTAGCTCCCGCAACTTGGTCACCCGGATCGACATTTTGTGGAAAGCCATTGTCATCCTGTGTTTGCGGTTGATATGGATTAATCACCCCAGGGTTATTAACACCATCAACTGGTTCTGGGGTCTCCTTCGTGTAAAACCAACTGGAATCATTATATCCAGCGGCAAAAGCCGTAATGGTTTCGTTCGCAGTCAGGTAGGTTTGCTGTCCGTTCTTTTTAGGCAACGTATACTTGAAGTGCCCGGTAGAATCAGTCTTAGCGACGTACTCCCTTTTGGAAATATTATCAGGAGCTTTGGGTTGAAACATTGGATATCCAAAGGCGTAACCATCATTTGGGATACTATCGTTGTTGCCAACATTGGGTTGGATATTCGGATCACCAGTTAAACTAACATACGCATTTGCATAAGGAGCACCGTTGTCATCCGTGACGGTTCCGTCAATCTGGTACGAGTACTTCGAATCCCTTGCATCATTTAAGGAATGGTCAAACTGCAGGTTACCTTCGGACTGGGAAGTCCCCACCTTTAAACGAGAATATTGATATGGATCAAACGAAGTGGGTTGAAAGGTATCATTTGGATACGACCAGCCACTAGCCGGTGATTGTTCCCAACTCCACTGAGGCGAACCGTCATTATCAGAATTAATTAAGTTCCAAGCTGAGAATGGTTGATTAGCACCAAACTCAATTTGTCCGCTCCCGGTTGTACGACCGCGATTAACCGAAATAATTGGTTCATTAACCGGATGACTATAATTACTCATCCGCAGATCGCCATACCCCAGTTTACGTAAATCAACGTTCCCAGTTAGCGACTGAATTGCCATTCTTGAATCATTATTTTGAACATTTTTATCAATGTTTAAGGTTGGCTGTTGATCAGAACCTGGGTCAAGTTCAGCAACCTGATTAGGAGCAAAGGTAATGTCACCGTTAGCAAATATGCCTGGACGATTAGTTGCTGGGCTTCCGTAACCATGATTACTATTGACCGTTAGGGTTGAACTCCCAATATTAATTCCAGATTGAGCACTACTATTTGCTCGATTATAAGAAGTGATGGCCGTATGACCAGGCGTCATATCAATATTAACCTTGGAGTAATTACCAATACTAAAGTCATTTTGGTTATTTCCACGCCCCAGATCAAATCCAGAAGTTTGACCTGAACTGTTGCTATTACCACCACCAACTGAGTTTTTAGCGGTCGCATCCATATCGACATTGACATTGTTACCAATCGCAATCTGACCCAGATTAAAGGGTTGACCAGTATTAGGATTAGTGGGAACATTTTGAATCCGCTGATCCCATCGTTCGTCTCCCCAGTCACCAATTTCAAAATTAGGAAGAGAAGAATTGTTATTACTGGTGGTTTTAACGTTAGTTGGATTGGAACTGTCATTACTGTCGGCAATCCACAATGCACATGCTTCCATCAGTTGTTGACCACCAAAGGAAATATTAGTATTAGTTCGCCCCATCGCTGAATACCGATTAACCTGGTTCAACCGGATTTGGCCCTTTAAAACGTCTAATCCACCATAGTTAACAAACGGTTGGGAACCAGTATACGAATAATTGGTGTAAGTTTGTACATCACCATGAATTCCACCGTTGCTATCACAAAACATACCATAATAATTACCACCATACACGTTCAAGTTGTTAACCTGAACGTCTGGAAACTGGGATGTCCCATTCGAATTGCTTCTATTATTTCCATGCCAATCAAAACTATTACCGCCTAAATCAACCGTTGGACCATTAACGTGTTGATCGTCCGGATTACTATTAGAAGCGGTAACTTGTCCGTCGACCACCAGATTGCCACTTAGACGAGAAGCAGCCTGGACCTGTCGCATTCCGGTATCAGGAGCGGCAAAATCATTTGCAATTAAAATATGATCGACGTTTGAATTCTGGATGGCCGCAACAAAACTACTCCAGTCGCCCACCGAGACAGTCGATAAATCAGCCGTTTTAATTTGCGTAGCCGACAACTTGGTGGCTGGCACGTACTTACCCGCCTTAAAATCACTTTCGTCATTCTGACTTTCTTGCATTAATTGTGTGTACTTACCATTCTTTTGGTCCATATCATGGTTACTTAAGGTTTTTGTCTTCTGGTCGTTTCCAGATGACGCCTGATCTGGATTATTACTAGTTGAACTTGTCCTTTTAAACGAACTACTTTGACTAGCAGAATGAACATGACTATCTGATGAACTAGCTGTTTGAGGATTACTTTCGGCCTTTACTGAAGCAGAACGATTTGAACTCGTTGTATATAAGAATAGGATCGTACAAGCCACTATAAATAATATGGTCACTCCACCGAGAATTACTCGTTGGATCCATTTATCCTTTTTCACCGTTCATTCCTCCCTGATTTAAGGCTTACACCTTGTGTTTTCGATGATTAAATATTACTAGAGATGCCAAAATTGCGACAATCAGGCCTAACGCAACTATAATTCCGATCATAATCAAGAGTGTTCGATCTGAAAATGTCCTGATGTAGTCAACCGGACTAACGATAAATTCCCTTTGTAATTTAACGTGACTAGGTGATTCATTAACTGAATTCTTACCACTGAGATTAACGGTGGCAACGTACCTACCGGGCAATAATTGTTTATTTAGTGGTTGTTTGATCGCAAATTCACTGTTGGGGGCTATCTGACCCCTTCTAATCTCGTCGGTACTCGTCATAATTCGGTTCAGCGTCACGTTCTTCAACGTTGCATTAGCCTTCACGTCATCTAACATGGCCGGTTTTTTATTTACTAGTCCAAAAGTAAACATTGCATGCTTGACGGCATCCTTCTTGAGATCGTTTTTGGTTGCCTCAATCTCACTACCTTGCGGTTTCCCTTTTCTAACCTCAATCGGGATGGTGTAAGAAAATTGATTATTAATCTCACCTTTAACTGCCGGCGCATCTTGTGTAAAAGTCACTGCGCCAAGAATTTCGCCATTAAAGTCGCGAAACTTATCATTATTTAAGTTGAGGGACATCTTCACGATCCGAGTTTGCCTGGGAGCTAACTGAAAATCACGATCACTTAACTCATTAAATGAGACCACTTGGCGCATGTTAACGGGTAATCCACGAAACTGACTTTGATTATTATTAAAAAATAACGCCAACTTAGATGATGTGGACGCAGAATCAACTCGGGTGCTAATCTGACAAGCGTTGGTTTTACTTAAGTTAGTTAACGAGAAAGCAATTGGATAATCACGTGCTTGGTTAGTTATAATCTGGTAGTATGAATTATCATGTGATACATGATAATTGTCATCAATCTTGACCTGGATTGGGGCCGTACTGCTCATACTAGCAGCCGAAGTCGTCAAAGTGGCCAAGACTACCACCATAAATAAAGCAATCAGCGTGATTAATAGTGATTTAACGAACTTTTTCATAATTAGGGTCCTAACTGTTTAGTGAACCTGAGGAGCATAATTCCAATCAATTGTGCCGTTGTATTCATTATCTTGACTAGGGACTTTATCATAGCCAGTAAAACTACTACTATTAAACGGAACTTCCAGGCGGAAATCTCCTAACGTCCACGCTAATTCATACACGCCAAACGAACCAACCGGAGTCATTGACTGATCAGCGGGGCCATTATTAGTATTCGACAACATTACCGGAGCATCTGCATCAGTCGTAATGGTGGTAGTTCCAATGTTGTCTGGTGACGCTGGTTGTGAGATATTATTGTACACAGCATCCCCAATGTCATATTGAAACAGTCGGGTATTCTTTAATTCAATGTACGCTCCGGGAAGGGCATCTCCATCACCGTTAACAAACCCGTTTCCATTCCCATCGGCTTCAAGCGTGGCCTTTAACTCCATTGGTCCGGTATCACCAAAGTCATGAACTTGGACAAACACAAAGTTATTCTGACTTCCATCTTTAGACGTGCTAGAGCCACTTGAAGTTAACGGATTATCCGCAAAATGTGGGTCACTGAGAGCCTGAAAGGTTAAATCTTTGGGGACATAATCGACGGCATCTTGATCATTATTCTCACCAGCCGCTCCATTAGCACCAATGTTGGAATTTTCACTTGGGGTAAAGGGATTGATGATTGGAACATTAAATCTTCCCTGCACGTTTAGGCCCACGTTGGTATCATTATTTTGGGAGTAATCAACTAACCCATCGGCTCTTACAACTCTGGAAAATAGGCACACTAACAAAACCATGCTGCATAGAAAAAGCCCTACATATTTAACTTTTGCTACCAAACTCGTCGCCTCTTTTATCTCAAAGAATAAAAAGTAATCTTCTTTAACAACAACTTGTTAACTAAACCAGATATCTTGCTTCATATTTTAGAATAATTATTAATTTATCACTTAATTAATTGATATTGTAACACGATCCCCATCAATCTTTAAATTTTATAAAAATAAATGTGATGTTCTTTCACAAAGACGTCGGTTAATTTATGATTAGAAATAATAGGCCCAGTAGTGATATATTAGAGGTGTGAGATTTTAACTAAACTTGGTAATTAAAAATCATTTTTATGCTTTATTTAATTTTAATTATGGAAGAAAAAACAATTTATCCAACTAATAAAAGGAGATATTCACTTGATTACTTTAAAATCGGATCGTGAAATTAAAAAAATGGCCGAGTCTGGTGCAGTGCTAGCCGGTGTCCACAATGGTTTGAAAAAAATCATTAAGCCGGGTGTCGATACTTGGGAAATTGAAGAATTCGCTGACAAGTACATTACCGACCACGGGGCTACTCCATCAGAGAAGGGCTTTGACGGATATAACTACGGGACTTGCATCTCAATCAACAATGAAGTTGCCCATGGAATCCCGCGTCGGGGCTTAAAATTAAAGGAAGGCGACATTGTCAAAGTTGACATGTGTGTCAATAAAGATGGTTTTGAAAGTGACTCCTGCTGGTCATACGCGGTTGGTGAAGTCTCACCTAAGATCAAGAAACTCATGGAAGTTACAAAAAAGGGACTTTACCTTGGCATTGACCAAGCTCAAGTTGGTAATCGAATTGGAGACATTGGTGCTGCCATTCAACACTACGTTGAAGACGAAAACCATATGGGTGATGTCCGAGAATTAATTGGACATGGCATCCAGCCTTCCATTCATGAGGATCCAGCTGTTCCAGCTTATGGGGTTGCCGGTCATGGAATGCGTCTCAGACCGGGCATGACCATTACCATTGAACCAATGGTTAACCTCGGTACTTGGAAAATCAAAGATGACTATGATAAAAAAGACGATTGGACCTATTACGTTAGCCAAGATGGTTCATACTCAGCTCAATACGAACACACCTTAGCAATCACCGAAGATGGTCCTAAAATTCTCACTTCTCAGGATCACGTTGCTGACGCTAAATACATGTTCAAAAAATAAAAGTAATGAAAATGGATCCGAAATCATTAAGAGTTTCGGACCCATTTCTTTTTTGTTCTCCATTCTGTTTCGCTATGCTAATATGGATTTGTTTCAGACTAAATCAGGGATGAAAGGTGGACCAAAAATGAAAAAATCAATCAAAATTGTGGGAACCCTAATGGTATTATTAGTTTCAATGATTGCCTTTAGTTCTCTCACGAGCTCGACCACTGAAGCTGATCAGAAAGTTGACCCTAACATTGGTTTTCGTTATGAACACCCCACCGCCAAATACTATATTCGGAGAGGGACTCCCAAATCGTACCAAACTATCATTGAACAAGCTGCCAGAAACTGGAATAAAACGCATGCTTTTACCTGGATTCGTTCCAAAACCAAAGTTCCGACAACCATTGGTACTACCAATAGTAATACTGGATTCTGGAAGGGCAATCGGTACGCTGGAGTTACTTTAAATCTCACTAAAACCGTCAACGTTAAAAATCACACTTATCAGTCAGGTGCCAAAATCACGCTCAATCCGCGGGTAATGAGCAACATGGAATACACTTACAAGCAGCAACTACTAACAACCGAACACGAATTTGGTCATGCAATGGGACTTAAGCACAATCACGCTCAAGAAAGTATCATGTTCCCAAATGACACCTACTATAATTCACTTGATCCTAATCAGATTGGTCTTAGTGACATTCATGGTTTAAAAAACCTGTACAATGAAAAATAAAACAATTTTAAAGGGATGCTACTTTATGAAAGTAGCATCCCTTCCTTATTTCCATCCGTATGTTTTTAAATCCATATCACGCTTAGGTATCTTAGACACATAAGGGTTTCCTTTAACGTAGAAACGATACGGCTTGTCCGTCCAAGTTCCTCGGTCACTAACCCCAATTCGTCCCGATTCGACCACTTCTTTTGGGACTTTCACGTGATCAATGTCTAAGTCAAGGGCGGTGTTACCAAGCTCAATCAAGTTCATATCCTTGTCATAAATCCCCAAGGCATCCATTAATTTTCCCGGGCCATTAGTCAATTCAAAACCATTTTTCTTACGATTTTGTTTCATCAAGTCAATCCCTTGGTAGGGTTCGATTCCACGAATCAAGATTCCCTCTGGTACGTCCTTATCCTGAGCAGCAACGTCCAAACAAAGTCGACCATGAATGGAGTAGATATAAATCGTGCCAGGAACACCATACAAGGCTTCGTTCGATGGGGTCCTTTTCCCCTGATAGGCATGCGCTGCTGAATCTCTTTGTCCCAGGTAGGCTTCCGCTTCGGTAACGTATCCGCTCATCAACCCCTTTGGAGAATGATAAACCAGTAACGTTCCAAGCATCTTTTTAGTAATCTCATCGGTGGTACCTTCATTAAAAAAATCTCTTAACTTATCTGACAAAACCCTTACCTACCCTACCTCTTATTAAAAACTTTAGACTAACGAATGATAATCGTTGAAATTTTAGACTGCTTAACCAGTTTAACACTAATACTACGATTACCGTGTTCACCGGTCGCATCAGCTCCACAAATTAAGAGATCTGCCTTAAACTTGGGAGCAATGGCATCCAAGATTTCATCGTCAATGTTCCCACCAACCGAAATAATGGGGGTTACGTCCTCCACGCCAGCGTCACTTGCTCGATCGGTGTAATTACCAACCACTTCTCGTAAGTGATCCCGTTTTGCTTCGATTTTACTTGGTGTTAAAGAATCATAAATATTAATATCATTATTTTCTAACACCGAGCAAATTCCAAGTGCCGCATGAAACTTAATGGCAATAGTAACTGCGTAACGAAAAGCCCGTTGCGTTGACTTACTATCGTCGGGATCAACTGTCAATAAAATCCTTTCAAATGTCAATGGTTTAAATTTTTCCATTGTCTTCATCCCCTTTCAATAACATCATATCATTAATTTTATGATTTTTAATAAAAAAATAATCAGTAGCAACCCACTGATTATTATTAACTCATTATTCTTTATTAGGATCAGGTAGCGACGCTTCACCAGCACCATTTTGAGCGTCTTCAATACTTTTTACCATTTTTTTAGCATGAATACGACGCATCTTTTCCTTTTTTTGTTTAATTCTTAGATTGTCCATTGCTTTATTTTTAAGCACGATTCCTTCATCATTTTTAACCATGTGGTAAATCGATATCAATATCATGATACATACGAACATTAATGGAAATCCAGCAATCGCACAGAAGGTCTGGATGGTGCTAAATCCTCCGACAACTACTAGTCCAAACGAGAATAAGACAAAGACAACAACCCATGTCATTCGGTTAAACTGGGTTGGTTCCTGTCCCTCCTTTAACCCTAAACTTGTAAATGAGGAAACAATGAAAGCTGAGGACGAGATGGTCGTCGCCAGAAAGATAAAACACGAAATACAGTAAACGACAAAAACAATTACCTTAAAGGGCAAACTGGATAATACAGCAGTAATGACAGCAGCCTGCCCCTGCGTATTCAAAATATGAACCAAGTTAATCTGGCCTGTCCTTTGTAACCATAACGAATAGCCACCAAGAATTGCATAAAAACTTAAACATCCTACTGAACCATAACCAAGCATTCCAATCAAAGTGGAACGAATGGTTCGTCCTTTAGAAATACGAGCAATAAACAGTCCCATGACCGGCATGTATGACAGCCACCAGCCCCAGTAGAAAATCGTTTCCAGTTTGGCAACGTCCGCAGTTCCATTGGGAATGGTATTAGTCGACATGGAAACAAACTTATCAGCCAAGAGTCCCAAACTGTTGGTCTCTGAACTTAAGATATAAATAGTTGGACCAACTAACAGGACAAAGGCTAAGAAAATAATGGCTGTCCAAATATGGGCATCACTCAAACGATCAATTCCACCATTTAATCCCTTATAAACGGTCCAGGCAAAGATCACAAATAGCACCGCAAAGAGCGCAGTTTTAAGTTCCAAATTATCTGGAATCCCTAATAAACGACTTAAAACATTAGAAATAATGGGAATTTCCATTCCAACCGATGATCCAACACCACCCATAATTCCAAAGACAACCAGAAAATCAACTAGCTGTCTGGTGTAATACTTCCACCTAGCCTCACCCTGAATAAAATCAATGGCAGAGCTAAGACGTTGTACCTTTCCGTGTTTAACAAATAGAATATAAGCAATGGCAATCGTAGCCGGAGCAAACATCATCCATGCCATTGGTCCCCAGTTAAACTGACCAAACATGTGCGCATAATTATAAGCACTCTGTGAAAATGGTTTAGCCCCAAAGGGAGGATGCTGCAAGTATCGAAGCGGATCCACCATACTCAACATTAAAATGCTGGCATCAATTGCGGTCGCAAAGACCATGCTGCCCCACTGCAAATCACTATACTCTGGTTTGGAGTGGGGCTCACCCAAGCGGATAGCACCATACTTTGAAAAGATTAACCACATAAAAAATAAGAAGTTAATTATGTAAACCACCATATAGGCCCAGCCCATTTGATTAGTGATCCAATTTAAGGCTACCGCTAGTACTCCTTGCAACTTGGAACCACCAATAATCAGAATGATTGAACCAATTCCAAAAATTAATAAGGTTGGAATAAAGACGAATTTATCAATATTAAATTTTTTAAAAATAAAGAAATCCCTCCAAACGCTTTTTTCACAACAAAAAACGCTATGTATGGTGCTCATAGAGCCACTTGCATAGCGTTGTAAAGGTCACACAAATGATAATTACTTATCTTTCACTATCATTATACACAACTAAGATAATAAGTAAAATTCACTAATTATTATCAATCTTTTTTAATACTTGAGCTGGATTGCCGACTAAAACCACATCGTCTCCAAACGACTTGGTAACAACAGCTCCAGCACCAACCACCACATTGTTTCCAAGTGTCACGCCGGGAACAATGGTGACATGACCGCCAAACCAGGCATTATCACCAATTGTAATTGGGGCCGCCATTTCAACATCTGCAACCCGTTCCTTAGCATTCAAAGGATGGACGTTTGTATAAAGTCCACAATTAGGACCTATGTAACAATTTTTACCAAATGTGATTGGAGCCGTATCAAGCAGCGTTAATCCGTAGTTAGCGTAAAAGTTGTCCCCGATGTAAATATTAAAGCCATAATCAAACTCCATCCCAGTCTCAACAAAGAATCTTGGTCCGCTCTTTTTTAACAATGATTGAATCAGTTGGTTCCGCCTCTCATTGTTAGGGGTATTATTAGCCTCCTGCAACTGCTTTCGACAAAGGATCCTTCGACTAATCAGTTCTTTATCAAATTGATTATAAGATTCTCCCTTAGTCATTTTTTCTCTTTCACTCGTCATTGAATCACTCCTTTTAGGTCTTAACCTTATTATTAGGAAAATTTACATTTTGTCCATAGTTTGATTCAATTTCTCGTCCACGAAGACGTTCCCTTTATTTGTGGCGTGACCCTTCGTCCAACCAAATTGGATGTTAGGAAACTGATTCAATAAATCATCCAATTGTTGCCAGAGTTCCTTATTTTTAAGTTCTCCGCCACTACGTTTCCATCCACGCTTTTTCCACCCGTCAATCCAGTGTTTAGTAATGGCGTTTAAAACGTATCTTGAATCGCTGACAACCCCAACACTCTGGTCGTTAAGCTGATGATCAAACAACCATTTCAAAGCTTTCACGAGTGCCATAATCTCCATTCTATTATTAGTCACCCCATACTCACCGCCTGAATCAACGTGCTGACCGGTCGGAGCATCAATTAGGTATGCCCACGCCGCCTTATCGTTTGATTTGACGTGACCACCAGCAACATTACCGTGATTTCTGGAACCACCATCGGTAAATACAATGATGGTTGGGCGTTTACCTACTTTACTTTTCACCGGATGGTTTTCAAATTGAACCCCATATAAGTACGCCCCAGCTTCTCTTTTAGTTGCAAAACTTTTATACTCAGCTCCCGTAAATCCATCAACTTGCTTTTTAGTGAGTTCCCACGTCGGATAAATTCCAGGGTGTCTCCCCTGCTTTACCGCGTAATACTTCTTATTCTTTGCCATTTTAGCTCCATTTGAATTAAAATCTTAATTAATTATTACATTTAATCATATCGTTTTGCATTTTGTAATATTTATGCGAAAATAACATACAGGAGGGGATTCATACAATGGCTGACATAGCTGCAAAATTAATTACAGTTGATCAAGCGTTAGCAATGCTCAAGGACCGTCATGCTCAAAAAAATGAACGTTTTCCCAAGTTAATGACTCCCGGTAAGTACATTCTACCAGATTACTTCTTAACTAGAAAAAGGGAAGCGTTTAAGATTAGAAAGCATACTTTCTTAAAGCGGCGCTCCCGCTCATACGTTGCTTTCGATTCAGAGAATGGTCAGACGCTTTGGTTGCACAATTTCCCTAGTCTATCAGAAGCATTATTCTGGTTAGATACCGGCCTTAAACCAGCCGATTCTGATTCAGGATCTTCATTCAAAGAATGGAAACAAGAGCATGCAAAAGAAATTGAAGGCATGAAAGACCAGCTTAGACAAATGCCAAAACCTAAAAAAAGTAAACCAAAAAAAGCTAAAAAGGGTAAAAAGCATTAATATCAAAAGTCCCGAGTTGAATTTGGGTTTTTGATTAACTAAATTCACAAAAAAGCACCGCTCAATCAAATGAGTGGTGCTTTTTTGTAGCTGCTGTGGCTGGGCTCGAACCAGCGACATCTTCATTAACAGTGAAGCGTTTCTACCAACTGAACTACACAGCAATAATGAATTACTTAATTTGTTGTTCACAAGTATACACAGTTATTAATTAACTGTCTACTGTTTTATCAAATTATTTTAAATAAAAAAAGTTCTGCGCTAAAGAAACGCAGAACTTAACTCTAATCTATTTTCGCAGCTGTTCGTTTGGGTAAATGATAACCTTCAAAGAGTTCGATTTATCCGTTCTTGATTTTTCAAGAGCCGCTTTCGTTTCATCTAGTGGATAAAAGTTAGTTAATAGGTTATCAACCTTATCAGTGTTTTTAGCTAAAATCTTTAATCCAGTCTTGTAGTTGTTACAGTATCTAAAGATCCCCATAATGGTGGTTTCATGATCAGTCATGAACGGAACATCCAGTGGCGTTTGGTCGGTTGTTGGGACACCAATGTAGGCGACTTTACCACCCCGCTTCAGCGCGTGAAGTGAAGTTTGTTCACCTGGAACTGATCCTGAAGCGTCAATGGCGTAATCAACGCCCTTGCCATTTGTGATGGTCTTAACTTCGTCTAAAACATCTGCATTTTTAATGTTAATTGCATGAGTAGCTCCCAGCTTCTTGGCGGTATCAAGTCGGAGTTGCTCGGTATCACTGACAATGATGGTGTCAGCACCATGGGCCTTTGCGGCTAAGATCGCAAGCAATCCAACTGGTCCCATCCCTGAAATCAAAATAGTAGATCCCACGTCAACTTCCAATTTCTGAGTGGCATGAACGCCAACTGATAGTGGCTCATTTAGAGTCGCCTCTTCATAAGAAACGTTTTCAGGAATGTGATAAACAAAGTCTTGTGGATAAACGATGAATTGAGTTAAATCACCATCAACTGGCGGGGTTGCCATGAATTGCATGTTAGGACAGAGGTTATAATGGCCCGTTCGACAAGCCTCACAATGACCACAGGGAACACCCGGTTCCATTGCGACTCGATCACCACGTTTAAAGTCGGTTACTTGATCACCCACTGCTACAATCACACCAGAACTTTCATGTCCTAAGATTAAGGGTTTTTTAACCACAAAATCACCAATGTGTCCTTGGTCATAGTAGTGAACATCTGAACCACAGATTCCAACTGCCACAACTTTAATCAAAACATCGGTTGGACCCATTTTCTTTAACTTAGTGTCCTTCATATCAATATCAAACATTTTTTCTAAGACCGCACTTTTAGTGGTCTTAGGCATATTATTTTTGTCATAGTCGGGAATTTTCACATCAGTCATGATTTTCAGTCTCCTTTATTAAGAACTCATTTACAAAAATCATTTTAGGTTAGAAACCTACAACTCCCATTTTTATCATCCCATTCCCATAATTTTCACCATCATTATCACACCTTGCTCAATGGTTATCAATAAAAAAGCACAAAAAAATAGACCACTAATTATCAAAATAAATCAATAATCAGACGTCTAGTAAAAGTTAATTAGTTCAATTATTTAGCAGGTTTTTGTTTCAAAAACTTTTGTAAGTCTGCTACTTCTTTTTGTTTTGCTTTACGTTTTTTAGTGTCGATCGGACGACGACCTTGGACACCATTTGGATGACAAATTCTCATGATGAAAAACTCCTTCCAATTAAGTCTAATTCCTTAAATACATCAGCTCTTAGTATTATAATACATGGAACAGGTAAAAATCAAATCAAACTAGAATGGAGACGCAAAAAATGGCTAAAGATTATCCACAAGCAGTAACGATTGCTGGAAGCGATAGCGACGGTAGTGCTGGCGTCCAAGCTGATTTAAACACTTTCTTTGCCCGTCGGGTCTACGGGGCATCGATTATCACAGCATGTGTATCGGGTAATTCATATGGGATTCACGATAGTGTTAACATGCCGACTAGTTTTATTGACCAGGAATTTAAAGACCTCGGTGATGATTTTCACATCTTGGCTGCTAAAACTGGCATGTTATCAGACGCTAACATCATTAATACGGTCGTAAAAGATTATCAGCTCTATGACTTTGGTCCCCTCGTGGTTGATCCAGTAATCACCACCAAATTTGGTACCATGCTTTTAGAAACGGATGCTTTTGACGCCATGAAAAACCAACTGGTTCCCATGGCAACCGTCCTCACGCCGAACTTTTTTGAAGCGCAAAAGTTGACTGGTTTAGACGTTGACGATCCCAACTTTATGGCAAAATCAGCTCAAGTCATGCAGGACATGGGGGCTAGTAACGTAATTGTCAAAGGACGCCATGATGACCCTAGTCAGACCAAGGTTTCTGACTACGTTTTACTTGAAGACGGCAAACATTTTAATATCGACGGCCCTTATTTTACTACCGACCGTAAAAACGGAACTGGTGATACTCTTTCAGCTGGCATTACCGCTGAACTGGCAAAGGGACACACTGTTGCCGATTCCATTAAGATTGCCAAACAATACGTTGATGGCGCAATCGAAGACGAGATCCAAGTTGGTCATAAATATGGTCCAATCAATCATTGGGCAAGATAATTTAGGAATTAATATTTGTAAGACGCAAATTCATTACGTAAGGGATGAGTTTGCGTCTTTTTTGGATTGAGCTCAATTTTCATTTGAGGCAAATTAATCATAATGTGGTATGTTCTAATTATCCAAGCTTAAATAATTTTGATTATTAATTTATTGATCAAAAAAGGAAAGGAATCTTATGTTTCATGAAAGCAAACAAACCAATAAAATTATTTTTAGACATGGATAACGTGTTAGTTAATACCATCCCTGTTCTAAACCAACGGGCGAAATCATTACCAACCGGAGCTCGTCCTGATCGGATCCCCGGCATCTTTAAGGATCTTGATCCGACCGAAAATGCGATTGAAAGTGTTAATCAATTAAAAAAATATTATGATTTGTACATCCTCACTACTGCTCCGTGGAGCAATCCAAGTGCTTGGCAGGATAAGGTAGCGTGGATTCAACGCTACTTTGGTCAAGAAAAAGGAAGCCCCTTTTACAAAAAAATCACAATGACTCACGATAAGAGTCTCGTTCACTACGTTGGTGGAATTCTGATCGATGATCGTCCGTATCATGGTGCCAGTGCTTGGAACGACACCAAAACCAACAGTGTGTGGATCCAATACGGATTTGATAAACGATTGACTTGGAAAGATGATCTAGTTCCATTCTTGATTAAAATTGCCCAATATGGCAATCAAACTAACCAGTTGATTGATGCCGTCAATCAGGCTAATGATCAAAATCCAAAATACGTCGTCCACGGAAATGTAAGTACGTTTCAAAAAGAAAATTGGGAATAAGGGAGAAAATAAAATGATTACAAACAGTACTGAAATGTTAGATAAAGCTCGAAAAGAACACTATGCCGTTCCGGCATTCAACGTTAATAATCTAGAATGGGCGAAAGCCATCTTAGAAGCATGTGAAGAAGCCAAGTCACCGGTCATTATGCAGGTTACTTCTGGTGCGGCCAACTACATGGGCAGTTTTAGATTAGCCTATGATTTGATCGTGGATATGCACAATGCACTAAACATCACCGTACCGGTCTCAATCCATCTCGATCACGGAAACTACTACGACTCCATTAAAACCCTTGGAATCAAGTTCACTTCAATCATGTTTGACGGGTCTGCCCTCCCGTTAGACGAAAACCTTGAAAAAACCAAGACCCTAATTAAGTTAGCACACGCAGAAGACGTTAGTGTCGAAGCTGAAGTCGGAACCATTGGTGGTGAAGAGGACGGAGTAATTGCTGATGGTGAAATTGCACCAGTTGATTCAGCCGTCAAAATGGCCGAGACTGGCGTAGACATGCTGGCAGTTGGTATTGGTAATATTCACGGTAAGTATCCAAAGGACTGGAAGGGTCTCAACTTTGCTCATCTAAAAAAGATCGACCAAGCCCTTTATGATAATACGGGAAAGCAAATCCCATTGGTTCTCCATGGCGGCTCTGGAATTCCTGATGACCAAATCAAAAAGGCCATTCAATTAGGAATCTCTAAGATCAACGTCAATACTGAGGGACAATTAGCTTTCCACCAAGCAATGCGTGACTACGTCCACTCTGATAAAGACCTCGAAGGAAAAAATTATGACCCCCGAATCTTCTTAAAGGCTGGAACCAACGCGCTTAAAAACATGTGCCTAGACCGGATTAGAGTCTTTGGATCAGAAAACAAAGCCTAATTCATACCCGTTATCAAAATAATTAATCCATCTGGATTCACATTTATCTAAAAATGTGAATCCTTTTTTTATTCCATCAGTTCATTCATCAACTACATATAATAAAATGAATAAAGTTTAACGAATGTTAACCCACGTGATTACTCATTTTCTTACTCAAAGCCGGATATTATCCAGGATGTTTTTATTGTGAAATTTGATATTGGTAGTATACTAACCGTTAAAGAAAACGTTTTCTTTAGTTTATGAATGCTGCCATCAAGCTAATCCTAGGAAAATGGCACATTTAATAATTATGTGAAATATGGTTTATTTGTGAAAGTAAGAAGTGATAGACAAAATGAAAAAATATATTTTAGTAATTGACGAAGGAACCACCAGTGTTCGCGCTATCATTTACGATAAAAACGCAAACGTGGTATCTAGCGATCAAAAAGAATTAACCATGTATTTCCCGGAACCCGGTTGGGTGGAACAGGATGCTAACGAAATTTGGTTAACCGCCCAAGCCGTGATGGCAACCGCCATTATCAAGGGCCGGATTAATCCGAATGAGATCGCTAGTATCGGAATTACTAATCAACGAGAAACCACCGTAATTTGGGACAAAGAAAGTGGATTGCCCATTTCTAAGGCCATTGTGTGGCAATCACGTCAAACTGCCCCAATAGCCAAAACAATGATTGATGCCGGGTATAAAAGCATGGTGCAAAAGAAAACCGGCTTAATTATCGATGCGTATTTTTCTGCCACTAAAATCAGATACATCTTGGATCAAGTCTCTGGTGCCCAGGAACGAGCCGAAAATGGTGAACTTCTGTTTGGTACGATCGACAGTTGGTTACTTTGGAAACTAACGGGCGGTGAAGTTCATGCGACCGATTATTCGAACGTTTCTCGAACCATGCTATATAACATCGAAAATCTCGACTGGGATCCTGAATTACTGAACATTCTCAATATTCCTAAAGTCATGCTTCCAGAAGTCAAAGATTCATCGGGAGTCTTTGGTAAGAGTCTGCCGGAAAACTTTTTTGGTGCTTCGGTTCCCATCTCTGGGATCGCAGGCGATCAACAAGCCGCTCTGTTTGGTCACCTAGCGGTTGATTCCGGTGACGTTAAAAACACTTATGGTACCGGTTCCTTTATTGTGATGAATACGGGAAAAAAGCCCAAATACTCACACAACGGCTTATTAACCACGATTGGTTATGGAATTGGTGGTCAAATTACCTACGCTTTGGAGGGATCCGTGTTTATTGCTGGTTCCGCCATCCAGTGGCTAAGGGATCGCATGCAGTTAGTTAAAACGGCTCCCGATACCGAAAATCTAGCCAACAAGTCTAATAATCACAATGAGGTTTATGTCGTCCCAGCATTCACTGGATTAGGTGCTCCATACTGGAATCCAGACGCGCGTGGTGCGGTCTTCGGTTTATCACGTGGAACCACCAAAAATGACTTTGTTAAGGCAACGTTACAGTCCATTGCCTATCAAAGTCGGGACGTTGTGGGTGCCATGGTAAATGATACTAATATGCCAGTCACCAACCTCCATGTTGATGGGGGAGCCTCGTTAAATAACTATTTAATGCAATTTCAATCCGATCTTTTAGAGACCTCAGTCGTGCGATCAAAAGACATTGAAATGACAGGACGTGGTGCCGCCTATTTAGCGGGACTAGCCATTGGATTCTGGAAGAGTATTGACGAACTTAAAAAACTTCAGCCTGAGCCAACCATTTTCAATCCCAACATGGAAAAAGATGAAGCAGAAAGCTTATATTCGGGCTGGAAACAAGCAGTTAAGGCAACTGAATCATTTAAGCCTCAGGAGAATGAAAATGAATAACTTTTCGTATAAAAACCGAAACCAAGATATTGATCAACTTAAAAATGATGATTTTGACGTCACAATCATTGGCGGTGGCATCACTGGAGCAGGCATTGCCGTTCAGGCCGCTGCTTCGGGTCTCAAAACCGCTTTAATTGATATGCAGGATTTTGCTGAAGGAACCAGTAGTCGTTCGACCAAACTCGTTCATGGGGGAATCCGCTACCTCAAGACTTTTGATATTGACGTCGTAAACGACACCGTCAAGGAACGAGCCATTGTGCAACATATCGCTCCACACATCCCTCGTCCTTCTAAAATGCTACTGCCACTTTACGATAATAAGGATGACACCTTCACCCCGTTAAGCGCAGAAGTCGCCATGGCCATTTACGATCGTTTAGCCAATGTTTCAAAAGACAGTCCCTTTGCACACCAAACATTGTCAAAAGCGGATGCAGAGAAAAAATTACCCAACCTAAACCACAATCATTTAGTTGGGATGGGAGTCTATCTTGATTACAAAAATAACGATGCGCGCCTCACAATCGAAAACATTAAACAAGCAGTCAGTGATGGTGCCGTTGCAGTTAGTCACGTTAAAGCAGTCAACATCGAAAACGATCACAATCAAAAGATTGTAAACGTGATTGATAGAGAAGATAACACCGAATTTCCAATTAAATCCAAAATCGTCATCAATGCGGCAGGCCCTTGGTACGATGGCATTGTTAAAATGTTTGATTACGATCATAAGCAAAAAATCAGACCTACCAAGGGAGTTCACTTAGTAGTTGATCAAAGCAAACTTAAGGTGCCCCTCCCCGTTTACTTAGACTCTGGGTTAGACGACGGTCGGATGATTTTTATCATCCCAAGATTTGGAAAAACTTACTTTGGAACGACGGACACGGATTACGATGGTGATTACAGCAACCCAACCGTTAATCAAAAAGATGTTGACTATCTCTTAAAGGCCGTTAACCAACACTTCCCAAACGCTAACTTAACGACTAACGATATAGAAGCAAGCTGGGCTGGCATTCGTCCTTTGATTGAATCCGGTGATTATAACGGGAATACCACGCACAAAAACTTAAATGACGACGATCTGCACCACTTAGACACTAAAATCAATCAATACTTTAACCAACAGATTGACCACAACGACGTTAACAATTACGTTCATTCGGTAGTTTCAAACGACCAAAGTGCTTCAAGTGTTTCACGTGGATTTGAAATCAAACTGGTCGACGGTGTCATCAACGTCTCTGGCGGTAAATTAACTGATTACCGGCTAATGGGCGAAGACACGATGAAACTCGTCAAAAAAGAACTGGAACAAAAATTTGATCAACCTGTTTCATTAATTGACTCTAAAAATTACCAAATCTCTGGTGGCCACTTCGATTCAAACGACGTTAACGGCAACATTAAAAGTTATGCTGCCACCTTAGTCAACCGCGGCTTAAGCACCAAGGAAGCCATGGCGATTGCTAACCTGTTTGGATCAAACACTCCCTTAATCGCTAACTACGTTGCCAGTGGCGTCACTGCGCCAGGTTTAACTTTGGCAGAAACAAGTGTTCTTCACTACTCAATTGATCACGAAATGATCAGTCGCCCGATCGACTTCTTACTTAGAAGAACGAACTACCTCCTATTTGACTCTGAGAAAACCGATCAAATCGAGCGGCCGGTCATCGATGAAATGAGCCGCCAATTAGGCTGGGATCGAGCAACTAAAGAAAACATGACCAGGGAATACTTTAAGATCCGCCATCAGTCTCAATTAAAGAAACTAAAGGAGGCTAGTCTCAATGAGTAATCGAATTCCACTTATTTTAGCAAATTGGAAAATGAACAAAACCAGCAAAAATATTGAGGACTTCTTAAAATCATTAGAAGGTAAGTTGCCTGATAAAAACCTCGTTCAAGTTGGCATTGCAGCTCAAAATGTCTACCTATACAAAATGGTTCAGTTCATTCAATCCCAAAAAGAGCCCATCGAAGTTTTTGCCGAAAATTTGCACTGGGCCGACGAAGGTCCGTACACCGGAGAAACGTCCCCGGTTGCATTATCAGACCTTGGAATCAATGGTTCTATTATTGGTCACTATGAACGCCGCAAGATGTTTAAAGAAACGAACGGTACAATTGGATTAAAAATCATGGGCAGCTTTCGCAATCACCTTACTCCGGTAGTGGCAATCTCGGAGGATACCTCAACCTATAATCCTGATGATCTGGAGATGTCACCCTTAACCGAAATTGCCGTTTCATTTGCTGGCATCAACAGAAAGGATGCTGAACATTTAGTCATCGCATACGAACCATCGTGGTCCATCGGTGCCGCTAAAACAGCCTCATTAGCGGAGATTGAACATGCAGCACGGGTGATTCGCACCTCCCTTAAGATTATTTTTGGAAATGACACTGCCGAAAAGATTAGGATTCAATACGGTGGAGCAGTCACCCCAGAAAATGCCAAAGCCATTTTTTCATCACCAAATATCGACGGACTGTTGATTGGAAGAGCCTCATTATCTTCAGATACCTTTCTTAAAATCATCAATGACGTGGCCGAAGTTCAAAGAGGAACCTAATAATGAAATTAAAAATCTTTGGTGAACTGGTTGGGACTGCCTTATTAATCTATTTAGGAACAGGCCTCATCATTTTCAGCGGACCGTACGCTGACCAGTTAGGTCCGTCGGTTGGATGGGGTCTCACCTTATCCATTCTGGTTTATGCCACTGGACCACTTTCAGGAGCTCATCTAAATCCAGCCGTAACCCTTACCATGTATTTAACTAAAAGAATGCCCGGAAAAGAGGCGATTATTTATGTAATTAGTCAACTAGTCGGCGGTCTCTTAGGTGAAATTTGTGTCGTTTTAACCTACGTCTCACTGCTTAACAAGACTGGTGAAAGTTGGAACAAGGAAGTTAGCACTAATTATTTAGGTGGAACGGTCTTCCCCCACATCTCCGCTCCAATTGCTTTCTTCACCGAAGTTCTACTGACCACCACTTTGTTAATTGTGATCCTAGTCTTAAACCATTCTAAAACAAATATGTATGCCATTCAGTCACCAATTGCCGTCGGCTTTACCATCTTTGTTTTGGTAATTGTTGGTGGTAAGTTAACCGGCGCTTCAATGAATCCCGTCCGATCATTGTTCCCCGCTATTTTTGCTGGTGGATTAGCATTAAAATCACTATGGCTTTATCTAACAGCACCACTTGTCGGTTCGATTCTGGCAGCCTTAATAAACCAATACATTATTTCAGACCGAAGCGAACGAATTTAGTATTATAAATAAAAAAGCTCCCAAACCGGAGCTTTTAAATCAAACACTACCCACAGGGGGCTCGTCTTTAACGACGGGTCCCTTTTGTTGTCAATACCATCAACGTAAAGAGTCCTTACCATTTTTCGGGACTCCAACTTCTTCCATCAATCTCATTTTCAGCCTGTTCATTTCTTTTGGCCTGTTCTCTAACTAACTGTTTACATCCATATAACAGTGCACGATTAATAAATGACGTCTGGGTCTTAATTAATTCATCAATCTTATTAGTCGTCCATTCTTCATTATCATCCATATTAGTCTTCCTCCTGATTCCGAATTAGGTTAATTTGTTCCTTTAAGTCATTTAAATTATCTTGACTGGTTTCCACTTCTTTAATAATTAAATCCAGATCCTGCTTATGTGATTTCATACTTCCAGTTGCCAATTTCTTTAGTTGAAAAGCCATCCACGTCTCACGTTCGTTAAAGTTAAAGGGATACTTAGCTGTCAAATACATCTGATAGTCAACAAGCAACTTTTTTTTCTCATCATCCGACATGTACCCGAATTGCGAAATTACAAGTGGTTTCATAAACTTCATACCCGCTTGTCTAGCAAGGGCTTCGTATGGTGTCATAATTTGAGAAATACTAAAGGATTGACTAGCCCCCACCGCAAACGATGATTTAGGGTAGCCCACACTCGTCACGATTCCGAGTTTCTTGCCCTTTAAACGGCCATCTTCATTAGCGTACGTGTAGGCCCGACTTAAGACCTCATCCTCCCAAACTTTAAGCGATGAGGGGGCACTATACCAATAAAGTGGAAACTGAAAAATGATCCGATCAGCCTTATTTAAGAGGTCACGCTCAGCTTGCACGTCAATTGGATCACTTCCATATATTTCATCTAAACAGTGCCATGTAACATCGGCTAAATCAGCTTGACTGGTTCTTAGAAATTCCTGGGTAATTGAGTCCTGAAACTTGGGGTGTGAAACGATTATTAATGTTTTCATGCCTTCATCTTCTTTTAATTGATTAATATAAGTCTATCATATTGACATCAGTAGAATTTATGTTATATTTAAATAGATGTGTGAATGGTTTCGAGTTTCTAAGGTTTCTTGTTTTGTATTATTATGAAATGACTTCCTTTTAAGATTCAAACTAAGCAACACTGAAAAATTTATTGCGCTATGCGCTAGGAGGTTTCATATTATGAAACAAGGTACTGTTAAATGGTTTAATGCTGACAAGGGTTATGGTTTTATTACTACTGATGATGGTGATGTATTCGTACATTACTCAGCTATCAACAAGGATGGCTTCAAGACCCTTGACGAAGGCGAAAAGGTTACTTTGGACGTTGAAGAAGGAGACCGTGGTCCCCAAGCTGCTAACGTTACTCCAATGGACTAATTTTAGCCAAACAAAAAGAGTTCTGCAATCGCAGAGCTCTTTTTTTATACATATTTTTAAATTAAAAAACTAGTTAACCTTAAAGTTCATGTACTTCGATGCAAAGATGACCAGTTCTTCAACGGGCTCTTCCATCCCGTCTTCTGTCCACGTTAGTAAAACTTCAGTTAAACCACCTGAAATCAACGCAATTAGCATTTTCGATGAATTGGCGCGCAACTCTAATATATCGTCGTCAACCAGATTCGTAATGTATTTTTTTAAGATTTTAAGTAGCAAATAAGACAGATCATTATCAACGATTACATCCATCATCCGCTTATTCTCTTTAATAATCGTAAAGAAAGTCGTTGCTAGGCCGTTAAAATTAGAGACCTTTTGCGCTAATAAACGATTAATAAAGGTTGAAAAGGTCTCCTGAAATTGACCAACGATGACGTCTTCCTTGGTATGGAAGTTACGATAAAACGTCATCCGGGAAACCCCAACATGTTTGGAAATGTCTTTCACCGTAATTTCTTGATAAGACTTAGTTTGGAGCATCTCAAACGTTCCTTCAATTATTCTCTTTTTGGCTGTTTCTTTTTTTGCCATATTTTCACCATTCGACCATAAACATGAGAGATTAACTTGGCAAATAAATAAGCGTGAAGAATGTTCTCCTCACACTTATTTATTTTTTAACGAGTCAAGTTGCGTTTGCAATTCATGATACTGATTTGATAATTCCATATATTCAGTACTCATTTTATTATATTTATTTTCATACTGAGTAGCTCGATCTAGAGCATTTTTTAATTCGTCTTGAAACTGGACCACCTGTGACTTCAAATCACTAGTGCTCTTATCTGAAATGTCAGTACCACTTGTCAAAGCTTGAATTTTACTTTTAAGCTCTTTATTACGAGCCAATAAATCTTTGACCTGTTGTTTCAAATCTGAATCAACCATTATACTCACTTCCTAGACAATTGCATTTTAGTTGAAACCGCAGCACCTTGCAATTAAATCACTAAAATTTACTAAGTTAACGGTTTCAAGATGGGTGCAATCATTGCTCTGGCTGATTTACTCAATTGAAGTTTCTTATTGTGCATTAGCTGATGAACTCGAAAAAGGTTATTTTCACGCTGTTGCCAGTCTTTGACTGGTAGAGCGCCTTGCTTGTTTAATACTTTAATATTCATAAGCAATCCCTCCAAATACAAAATCAACTTAAATGATTAGTTCAAGTTAACAAGAATTATAATACATATTTCAAAATTAGTCATCTCTTGTAATTTATTGCCCGTATCAATACGTTTGTGCCGCCCAGCCCTTACAATCCTGTATGCAATAAGTTATAATACAAATATCAAATTAAGAAGGAAGTCTATTCAATGAGTAATTCTACCCAATCAGGCAATACTGCCGCACCACAAATGACTTGGTACGGTAAAACATTTAATATATTACTTAAAGTTTTAATGTCGTTTGTTGGTATCACCATGTTATCACTTGGTGCCACGTTACTTCGATCAAGCAAGATTTTAGGTCTTGATCCTTTTACTGCCGTTAATATTGGTATGTCAAACCATCTGCACATGTCACTTGGTTTGTACCAGTTACTGGCTAACCTGGTAATCTTCGTGTTTGTCTTGTTCCTTGACCGTCACATGATCGGAATTGGAACCATCATGAACATGGTGTTAGTTGGATTTGAGATTCAAATTTTCACTCAATTTTACCAACAAATCTTCCCGTCGGGGATTAACTTCTTCGTAATCGTTGCTAATGCCTTCTTGGGACTAATCCTATTTACGGCTGGTAGTTCAATCTACATGGCTCCTAATCTGGGTGTTGCCCCCTATGATGCCATTGCTCCAATTGTATCATCACGACTACACATCAAGTACAAGACGGCTCGTGTGATCCAAGATATCCTCTTCTTGATTGCCGCTGTCCTTGCTGGTGGCCCCGTTGGATTTGCATCAATCATCGTTGCCTTCTTTGCCGGTCCACTAATTTCCTACTGGAACAAACACATTAGTGACCCCATTGTTAACGGAATTGACGACTTCAGTGAACAGCCAACGGTTAAACACGCCGCTAGCACGATTTCTAAGGCGACGTTATCTGGGTACCATTATCTAACCCATGCTTACAACGCCACTTTAAACGTTCAGATGAACTTATCAGGGTACACTAATCAACAGTTAGGGACTCGTCTTCACGACGCCCAAACGAACATGGAAGACTCACAGAAGGCCTACAATGCTTACCGGACCCAGTACAGAATGTTGATGGCAGAAATGATGAAACGAAGCAAAAACGGTAACGTTAATCCACAATCAACTGGTAGTACTACTGATGGTGCTCCTCAAAATTCAAAAGATTCTGATGCCAATAACTCCAATGATTCCAAAAAGTAATTAAATACCCAAAAGGTCCAGCAATAACGGAGACGTTAGTTGCTGGACCTTTTTTATTTATAATCTTGATCATTGTTCGCGCTTATAATTAGTCATTTTTAATGGCTCAACCCATTTATCAAAGTTATCACCAGTGACGTATCCTGAATCAATGGCCGCCTGTCTAAGATTCGTCTTTCCCTTTAAAGCAGCATTGGCAATTTCAGCTGCTCGATGATAGCCAATGTGTGGTGACAATGCCGTTACCGTCATCAAAGAATTATGGACCAACTCCTCCATGCGATCTTGGTTGACTTCAATCCCTTTGACCATCAAGTCCGTAAAGTGGCTTAAGATGCCTGTCAGTGACTGAACGGAATCAAGAAAACAGGATATGATAATTGGCTTATAGACATTCATTTCAAAGTTTCCTTGAGTGTTAGCAACTTCGATGGTCGTATCATTTCCCATGATGCGTGCTACTACCATATCCATGGCTTCACCCTGAGTCGGGTTCACCTTGCCAGGCATAATCGATGACCCAGGTTCATTAGCGGGAATTTTAATCTCACCGTAACCAGCTCTAGGACCACTCGCTAGAAATTTAATGTCATTGGCAATTTTCATCAGATCAGTTGCAAGCGTCCGCACAGCCCCATGCGTCATGGTAATGGCCGAATGGGAAGCTAATCCATAAAATTTATTTTCAACTTCAAACGGCTCATGATACTTATTACCCAGGGTTTGAACCATTTCCTTATCAAAGTCTTCCGTCGTATTAAGGCCGGTTCCGACAGCGGTTCCGCCAATTGGTAGCCCCAGGAGTGACTTCGAATTGTCCCTCACAAAATCAAGGTCGTGTTGAATGGTGCTAGCCCATCCCGACACTTCCTGTCCAAATGTCATTGGAGTGGCATCCTGTAAATGAGTGCGCCCAATCTTAACCACATCCCAATACTTTTTCTGTAAGTGATGCATAACGTCAATCAAGTGCTCCAACTCAGGTAACAGCTGATTGATGGCAACCAGACTTGCAATGTTCATTGCCGTTGGAAACGTATCATTTGAACTCTGGGAATGATTAACATCATCATTTGGTAAAACATTAATCTTTGGATTAATCTGATTAGCAACGTGGGCAATCACCTCGTTCACGTTCATGTTAGTCTGAGTTCCCGATCCAGTTTGGTAAATGTGTAACGGGAAGTTTTGCATTAATTGATCATCGGAAAGACTCAATAATTTTTGGGCACCCTGCTCAATCAACGCACCCTTTTTTCGATCGATGGTGTCTTGTTTGATGCTCACCTCGGCGGCACTTGCTTTAATGTTTATGAGAGCGCGAATTACCAATACTGGTAACTTGGGACCGACAGGAAAATTATGCCGGCTCCGCTCGGTTTGAGCACCCCACAAAGCATCCTTTGGCACCTTGACGTCTCCAAGCGTGTCACTTTCAATTCGATAATCAGACATTTTGTCATCTCCTAATTAAATATTGGGTACGACTTATCTGCTTAAGACCTGACTTTTTTCTAGTAAACGACTGATGAAATAAGTCAGCACTCCACTGAATAAGAAGACCGATACAAGCCGGGTTAGAAACAGTAGGAGTAAAAATCCAAAATGATAATTTGCGTATCCACTTTTGATCATATCCCAAGCAAACGTAATTACCGTGGTGGTAATCGTCGTACTTATGATTCCTAACCAATCATAATGTTTATATCCCAATACGGCAAATCCTAACTCAGACGATAGTCCTTGAATTAAGCCGGATAACAAATCAGCAATTCCCCACTGACTGCCAAGGATCATCTCGACGAAGGCTCCCAGTAACTCACCAAGGGTAGCGGAAAATGGGATGCGAATGATAAACGCTGCTAACGGTCCAGCAAGCGTCCATAATCCAAAGGTGGCTTCGTTTGCCAACGGCTGCAATCCAAATGGTGTAAGTGCCGCAGCTAAGATATTATAGAGAAATGAAGTTCCCCAAAAAATCACTCCACAAAAAGCACCAATCAATGTAACTAAAATAATGTCCTTTAAATGCCATTCTCTCAAAATTTTCATGTGATCTCCTCCAATAAAAAAAGTTCCTGGATCTACCCCGGGAACTTCAACACATGATTAAAAATGACACTTGTAGTGTAGTCGGATCCCTTCGCAGGTCTTAACCTGATCAGGTTCAATGGGTATTATCTCAGCCTTTCGGCACCCCAGAATCATATAATTCACTTTAATAATATACTGATTGAATGGTAAAAGCAATCAAAATCAAAATGGAGATGCATTAATGCAACTCCATTTAACCTATTCTAATCCGACCCGTTTGAAAATATCATCAACGTGTCTAAGGTGGTAATGATAATCAAACGCATCGTTAATCTCTTGGTCAGACAACCGTTCATTAATCTGATCGTTAGCTTTAACTAACTTTTCAAATGACTCGTGGTTCTCCCATGACTGAGCCGTCAGTGGTTGAACTAAGTCGTAAGCCGCTTCCCGACTCATCCCTTTATCAATTAATTTCAGCATTACTCGTTGACTGTAAATTAGGCCATAAGTTAGATTCATATTTTCCTTCATTCGTTTCGGGAAAACATCTAAGTTTGAAAGAATATTATTGAAACGATGAAGCATGTAATCTAAGAGCGTGGTACTCTCTGGTAGAATAATTCGCTCAGCCGAAGAATGGGAAATATCACGTTCATGCCACAAAGAAACGTTCTCGTAGGCAGTGGTGATTAGTCCACGCATGGTTCTGGCCAATCCACAAATGTTTTCTGATCCAATTGGGTTCCGCTTATGTGGCATTGCCGAAGAACCCTTTTGACCAGGATTAAAATGCTCTTCTACTTCATGAATCTCAGAACGTTGCAAACCACGAATCTCCGTTGCAAAATTTTCAAGACTAGTGGCAATCAATGCCAAAGTGGCGATATATTCGGCATGTAAATCACGAGGTAAGACTTGACTAGTGATTTCTTGGGCACGTAGCCCTAACTTATCGCATACGTAAGCCTCTACCTGAGGGTCAATGTTAGCAAATGTCCCAACGGCTCCAGAAATTTTCCCGGCTTCCACTTCGGCAGCTGCTTCGTTAAATCGTTTTAGGTTTCGTTTCATTTCTGAATACCAACGTGCCATCTTCAAGCCAAAAGTCATTGGTTCCGCCTGAACCCCATGGGTTCTTCCGATTTCAACCGTATCCTTATATTTTAAGGCTTTCTGCTTAATGGTATCCATTAAAGTTAAAATATCCTGACGAAGAATCTCGTCAGCCTGCTTTAGTCTAAGTCCCTGAGCGGTATCGACAACATCAGTACTAGTAACGCCGTAATGGATCCACTTTTTTTCGGGGCCAAGCGACTCCGAAACATCGCGAGTAAAAGCCACCACATCATGGTGAGTTTCCGATTCAATCTGTGCAATGCGGTCCACGTCAAAGGTCGCGTTTCTTTTAATGGCAATAATGTCAGCATCTGGAATCTTACCTAACTTATTCCATGCTTCATCAATCGCAATCTCAACTTCAAGCCATGTCTGATACTGATTCTGCTTACTCCAAATTCGCTTCATTGGTGCTCTTGTATAACGCTCAATCATTTCATTCACCTCATTATAATTACAGGATAATCTTACATAATGTTTTCTTTTCAGTCAAATCAACGCCACTACTACTTTATTATAATTCTAATATTCAATAAAACACGAACATTATTTTTAACAATATTTTGAACGTTCTTGATTTTTCCATATGTGATTGGTAAACTGTTCTTGGTCAAAAAATTCATTTACGAGGTGCTATTTATGTCTGTAACAGTTGTTGTTGGTAGTCAATGGGGCGATGAGGGCAAAGGAAAGATTGTCGATACCCTAAGTGCTGACGCAGATATCATTGCTAGATATCAGGGCGGTGACAATGCTGGTCACACCATTGTGTATCACAATCAAAATTTTCACGTTCAACTTGTTCCGTCCGGAATTTTCTATTCTGACAAGTTGGCAGTAATTGGAAACGGCGTTGTTTTGAACCCCAAGTCACTATTTAAAGAAGTCGACTATCTAAACGAACATGGTGTTTCTACCGACAACCTCCGTGTATCATCTCGTGCTCAAGTCATCATGCCATACCATCCTCTTTTTGATAAGCTTCAAGAGGAACACAAACATCATAAGATCGGGACGACCCAAAAGGGAATTGGCCCTGCTTACATGGACAAGGTTGCTAGGGTTGGAATTCGGGTGGCTGATTTAATTGATCCGGCAACTTTCAAGAAACGTTTGCAGGATGTTTTAGCCGAAAAAAACGAAATTTTAGTCAAGCTGTACGATCATGAACCCCTTGATTTTACGGACATTTACGATGAATACGTAAAACTCGGGAAACGATTAAAACCATACGTAACCGAAACCTCCGTTCTTTTAAACGATGAAATCGATCATAACCAAAACGTCCTGTTTGAAGGTGCTCAGGGAATTATGTTAGACGTTGACCATGGAACCTATCCCTATGTCACTTCCTCAAACCCCGTTGCCGGAGGCGCTGCCGTTGGTGCGGGAATTGGACCCAGCAAGATTGATCGGGTCATTGGAACTTGTAAAGCCTATACTTCACGTGTCGGTGAGGGCCCATTTCCAACGGAACTACTAGACGAGACCGGTAACTACATCAGAGAAACCGCCCATGAGTACGGGGTTGTGACTAAGCGTCCCAGACGAATCGGTTGGTTTGACAGCGTTGCCTTAAGACACGCTCGTCGTGTTTCTGGTCTAACCCACCTAGCCTTAAACTGTCTGGATGTTTTAGACGGATTAAAAGAAATTAAGATTTGTACCGCATATGAACTAGACGGTAAGAAAATCACTTATTACCCCGCTAACTTGGATATCTTGGACAAGTGCAAACCGGTCTACGAAACGCTCCAGGGATGGAACGAGGATATCACTAATTGTGATACCTACGACAAGCTCCCTAAAAACGCCCAAAAGTTTCTTGACCGGGTTTCAGAACTTGTAGGTATCCCGTTAATCACTTTCTCAACTGGTCCCAAGCGAGAACAGACCCATCAAATGTAAAAAATAAGACCCTGGATAAAATCCAGGGTCTTTTTATGTCAACTCTTATACATAGCGTAATTCTTTGGATGTGTGAGTAAATGGTTCATTTCCATCCTTGGTTAGGTGAATGCAATCTTCAATTCGAACTCCGGCTACTCCAGGAATGTAGATACCAGGTTCAATTGAAAAGCACATGCCTTCCTTTAAAATCATCTTATTGCCCTCCATGATTGAAGGGAATTCATGCTCACCCATCCCCATGCCGTGGCCTAAACGGTGGATGAAGTATTTACCATAACCAGCCTTGTCAATGATATCTCTTGCAACCGCATCCAGGTCTTCGGCCCGAATACCTGGTTTAGCAGCAGATTGGGCAGCTAACTGAGCTTCCAAACAAACGTCATAAATCTCTTTTTGTTTGGCCGGAATTTTATCACCAACAGCGACCGTCCGGGAAGCATCAGAGATGTAGCCATTATGAACCGTTCCTAAATCAAATAATAACAGGTTATCGTTCTTAATCTTGTTCATGTCAGTAGCACCATGTGGTTCCGCCGCGTGAGGTCCAGTCTGAACAAGAGTATCAAAACTCATGTTCATAACCCCTCTGATTTTTTCCTGGTACTCAATCTCAGCAGCCACTTCTGCCTCCGTTTTACCGGCTTTAGCGGTCTCAAAACCAACTTGAAAAGCAAAGTCGGCTTCTTTTCCAGCAGCGTCTAACTGTTCGATCTCATATGGCGTCTTAATTACCCGCAGTTCACTAACTTCTGGAGCCACGTTAGTGCTAAAGTCAGCCTTCGGGAATTCAGCTTGAAGCTGTTGATAACGACTAATGACCAAGTTGTCGTCTTCAATCCCAAATCGTTTGGGATCAGGAGTTACATCACGAATGTGCTTGGCGATCATTTTAAAGGGATCTTCATGGTCTAAGTAACCATAAACGGGATACTTCCATCCTGACTCCTTTATGGCTTCCACTTCGAGTTCTGGTGCAAACAGAAATGGTTCCGCATCAGGAAAAATAAAAAGTGCCAACACCCGTTCAACGGGATCACTACCAAAACCAGTAAAGTACTTAATATCCTCAAAATTACTGATGTAAGCAACATCAAGCTTCTTTTGGTTAACGTAGTCTCTCATTTCATTTAATTTAACCATAATAAGACCTCCTGAATTTGTTGCTAATTTTAGCATACAATTAAATTTAATCAACACAAAAAGAGAAACCTAACATCAATCGTCAGCTTTCATCTTTCTAATATGTCTGGTCACATTCGGATCCAGGTTTAACGTTTGCTGGTCCCGTGTCTTTAACAAAAGGTGCCCACGTTCGTCGATTCCCGCTAATTTCCCAGTGATTTCATTATCATGATTGATCAGGGAAACTTGTTCGTTAAGCCACAGCAGTCGCTTAGTATAATGATTAATAATCCGATCGTCGTTCCAATGATGATAGACCTCGTACAAATGGTCATAAACCGAAGCAATTAACTGGTTCCTTTTAAGTGGCGGCACCACGTTTAAACTTCCCACCATTTGGTCACCATTACGTGAAAACGGCATGATCCCAATATCGAGGCCGATGCCCATGATAAAATTCTCGGGCTCGTTATCTTCGTTACTCTGAATTTCAGTTAAAATCCCACAGACCTTACTGTCATCGTGATACACGTCATTCACCCATTTTAATTGAGTATCGATGTTGTAGACCCGTTTAATGGCGTCCGTAACGGCAATGCCAATTCCAAGCGTTAAGATACCTGGATTATCAAGATACCTTGGTTGGGCCTGAAACACCACCGTAAAATAAACGCCGTTGTTTGCAGGAGAATAAAAATGATGGCCATTTTGGCCTTTCCCCTTCGTCTGTTCGTTAGCAATGATCATGCTAGGACGATGCCAGACCTCCACTTGAGCCTCTTCGTTAGTCGACGGTAACTGGTCATAAACCTCGATTTGATCAATGGGATTACTAATTAAACTGTGAATTACACGTGCGTTTAAAATATCGTTCATGATTTACTCACCCACCTGGGTAGCAAGAGTCCCAATGTATTTCCATCCCACGTCCAAAAAGTTAATCTGGTACAAATCATCGTTTCTTCTAGCACTTTCCATGTGAGGTAATGAAACCTCAACGGACTTGGGTTTTCCGATCAATCCGACTCCCTGAAGTTTTAAGACCGCTTCCTTGATGGTCCATAATCTTAAGGCTTGTTCACCTTGCCGTTCTCCCCTTAAATTCTTTAAGTAATCAAGTTCTGCTGGGGTGAAAGCCTTGGTAATCCTGGTGTAGTCATAAGGACGAATCTGTTCTAAGTCAACTCCAATTGGTTGATCAGAAATTACCACCAAAACCGCGTCATGAGAGTGAGCAATGTTAAAATGATAGCCATTTGGCACAAAATAGGGTTTCCCGTAATGTCCAAAATCAATGTCAACGTTTTTAATGGCGTCTTGTACTGGCATCCCCACCAGTTTAGCTAACAAAACCCTTCCCACAAGCGTCTGTTGCTTTTTGGGCTTATCGGTGATTTCTAAGTCTTGGTAGTATGGTTGAAATGCTTTTGTGGTGATCGAATCACTTAAAAATTTAATCATGCTAATTCCTCATTTTCATTTTATTAGACCTGATTGGGTCCGAGAGATAAAAAATAAGAGTCTCACTATTTTCAACAGATACAATAGTAACACTCTCATACATCTTGGTCATTGACTAAAAATTACGGTACCTAGCAAACCGCTTCTTAAGCATCTCATCCTTTGGCATCGCATTTAGTTCTTTAATTTTTTTCACCAAATCACCACGAAACCGTTCAAAACCATCGGCGGTATTTACTTCAGGAATAATTCGATCAATGATTCCTTCTTTTAGTAAGTCATCTGGAGTCAACTTCATGACTGAAGCAGCTTCTTTCATCCGACTAGCATCTTTCCACAAAATGGTGGCATATCCTTCTGGAGAAAGAACCGAATAGATACTATCCTCAAAAGCCCAGACGCAGTCACCAACGGCTAATGCCAAGGCACCACCACTGCCACCTTCACCAACAATCACACTTACGTAAGGAACTTTCAGTTGCATTCCCTGTAAGATTAATTGCGCAATCGTGTATCCAATCCCGTGGTACTCAGCTTCCACTCCCGGATATGCTCCAGGAGTATTAATTAAGGTAACAATTGGGCGATTGAATTTTTCGGCCTGCTTCATTAATCGCAGCGCTTTGCGGTATCCGTCAGGCTCAGACGAACCAAAGTGCCGTTCGATGTTGGAATTTAGATCCGAGCCCTTTCTAATCCCAATCAACGTCGTCGGAATTTCATCAAGGGTTCCAATCCCAGCGTATACGGCGGGATCATCACCGTAAGCACGATCACCATGCAGTTCCATAAAATCTTCAGTAATTCCGTTAATGAGGTCATCAACCCCAATCTTACCCGCAGCTCTAGCATTTATAACTCTATCCCATGCGGTTGGTTTACTCATCATTGTCACCTACCCGATGCCACTTTAGAATTTTATTAAGTGTCTCTTTTAGATCGCGTCGTATCACGACCCCATCCAAAAACCCATTTTTCAGTAATGTCTCTGATCGTTGAAAGTCTTTTGGTGGGCGCTGTTGAATCGTCTTTTCAATCACCCGACGTCCCGCAAAACCAATCAAAGCTTGCGGCTCTGATAAAATAATGTCGCCCTGCATTGCAAAACTGGCAGTTACACCACCAGTAGTGGGATCACAGGGAACACTGACGTACAGTAAGCCCGCTTTACTGTGTTGCGCAACCGCTTCAGACACTTTGGCCATCTGCATCAGGGAATGAATCCCCTCTTGCATCCGGGCTCCTCCAGAAGCAGTAAACACAATCACGGGAAGCTTCTTTTTCGTTGCCGTTTCAAACAGCCGTGCCAAAATCTCACCCGTTGCCGTCCCGAGGCTTGCCATCACAAAGCGCCAGTCCATCGCAGCCATCGCTACCTGATTTCCATCAATGGTACCAATCCCAGACAAAACACTCTCATTTAGACCAGTTACCGCGCGTGCCTTCTTCAACTTAGTTACGTATTTTTCGTCGTTAAACTTTTTGGAAGCCTTTAAATCAGTATTAATGGGTTCAAAATCATCACACATTAACTCAATGCGTTCTTTAGCACCAATCCGAAAGGCATAGTAACAATTAGGACACTCTTTATACCTGCCCAGGTCTTTCTTGTAGAAATTTTTCTGACAGATTGGACATTTGACCCAGATGTGATCAGGAATTTGATCCATTCGCTGACTTAACTCTTTTTGACTAATACTTTCAAACCGTTTGCTTGTCATACTGCTTCATCCATTCTTTTAAGAACGCACCTTCAATGTAATTATTGTTAAAATCACCAGTCAAAAAATGCTGATCAGAAATCAAACCAATCAAGAAATCGCGATTGGTGGTGACCCCCTTCACAACAAATTCGTTCAAAATTTGCTTCATTTCGGACACGGCTTCCCGTTTTGTCGGTTTATGCACGATAACTTTAGCAATCATCGAATCATAGTAAGGTGAAATCATGTCGCCAGCTTCAACCCCAGAATCAATTCGAATGGAATCAGATTCATGGGTAAATTTCACCTGCTGAAGTTTACCAGGTGATGGAGCAAAATTATTGCTAGGATCCTCGGCATCGATCCGACATTCAAGTGAGTAACCCTTTACCTCACAGTCTTGTTGATTAAAAGGGAGTGATTGTCCCTCCGCCACTAAAATCTGAGCCTTAATAATCTCTACTCCAGTAACCTCTTCGGTAACGGTATATTCGACTTGAAGCCTCGTATTCATTTCCATAAAATAAAAATGTTCTTCTTTATCCATCAAAAATTCGAAGGTTCCGGTATTAGTGTAGCCAATTCCCCTAGCGGCTTTAGCCACGGTCTGTCCAAGTTCTTGGCGTTTTTCAGGCGTAATTTTTAAACATGGACTTTCTTCGATTATTTTTTGATGATTACGCTGCATTGAGCAATCTCGCTCCGGAAAATAGACCACGTGGCCGTGTTCATCGGCAATGATCTGCATTTCAATGTGTTTGGCATCACTTAAATCTTTTTCCATATAAAGCCGGTCATCCCCAAATGAAAGTTTGGCTTCACGCTTAGTATCACTAAAGGCTTTTTTTAATTCAGATTCACTAGTAACTTTTCGAATTCCCTTACCGCCACCACCGGCAGCAGCCTTTAACATCACGGGATAACCAGTTTTTTGGGCCACTTCTTTAGCCTGGTCGTAAGTATCAACAAACCCATCGCTACCAGGGATAGTTGGAACGCCATTCTTTTTCATTGCTTCTTTGGCATTACCCTTATTCCCCATCAGGTTAATCACCGAAGCGGTGGGTCCAATAAATTTAATTCCGCACTGTTCACATAACTCAGCAAAATCAGCGTTTTCAGACAAAAAGCCATACCCAGGATGGAGCGCATCACATCCGCAAAGAACCGCGGAATCAATAATTGCTGCCATGTTTAGGTATGACTCATCTGGAAACGGTCCACCAATACATACGGATTCATCAGCTAATTTTACAAATAAACTATCAGCATCGGCGGTTGAATAAACCGCCACCGCCTTGATGTTCATTTCGTGAAGTGCACGGATGATTTGAACCGCGATTTCGCCGCGGTTTGCCACCAGCACTTTTTTAAACATTAAATCACCTTTTTAAAATAATATGAATTGAGCTTTCTAGTCTTCCTTAATTTCAAAAATTGGTTCATTGTATTCCACCATCGAACCACTTTCAGGCATTCGTTTAACGATGGTCCCACTCACTGGACTTTTAACCTCATTAACCAACTTCATGGCTTCAATTACACAAATGGTCTCACCCTTTTTAACATGATCACCATCTTGCTTAAAGTCGGCCCTTTCTGGGCTTGGAGCGTAATAAAGAATTCCAACCATTGGAGCTTTCAATTGATAATTATCGGAGTCGTCAGTTGCATCAATTGACGCAGATTCAAGTTGAGCCGGCTTTCTGGATTCATTAACTGACTCACTTGCATGCAAGCTGTCGTGATCAGGAATTTTGGATAAGTAAACGGCCCCTTCATTCTGATTAATCTTAATTTCTTGTAAACTCGATTGCTCAAATTTATCAATTAATTTTTCAATATCTTGTTCATTCACTAATCTTCATTCCACTTCTTCATTGCAATTACCGCATTGTGACCACCAAAGCCAAAGGCATTACTAATGGCAGTATTAACGGGTGCCCTTTTGTTATCTTCATTAACCAAATCAACGTGAATCTCAGGATCCTTATGCTTCATCCCCACGTTAACTGGCATCTGATCATTTTGAAGGGCAGCAACTAAAGCAACCGCTTCAAGTCCACCGGCGGCACCTAGGGAGTGTCCCACCATTCCTTTAATGGAACTAACTTTGACGTGATCGTTATCCTTAAACAACTTTTCAATCGCACCAGCTTCAGCCACGTCATTAGCGTGAGTGCTGGTACCGTGCGCATTAACGTAATCAAGTTCACTAGTTTTAATGTGACCTTCGTCAATGGCTTCCTTCATGGCTCTAATGGCACCTTTTCCAGAGGGGTTCGGAGCAGTCATGTGGTACGCATCACTAGTAGCACCGTATCCAACCACTTCGGCCAAAATATTAGCACCACGCGCTTTAGCATGGTCATAATCCTCAAGTACAAGAGTGCCAGCCCCTTCTCCCATGACAAAGCCATTGCGGTCTTTATCAAATGGCATTGAGGCATCTTCCACTTTTTCAGCTGTTGAAAGAGCGGTCAATTTAGCAAATCCAGCAATTCCAATCTCGGTGATGGCAGCTTCAGTTCCACCAGCAATCATCATCTTGGCTTTCCCTTGTTTAATTAGTTCAAAAGCGTTTCCAATGGCATTATTAGCTGAAGCACAAGCGGTCACGATGGTCTGAGACGTGTTTTCCGCATCAAAGTACATGGAAACATTTCCAGCCGCCATGTTAGCAATGGCTTTAGGAACAAAAAGTGGTGAAACTCGCTTTGGTCCCTTTTCGTGCATCTTGATGATGTCACTCTCAATAGTAGTAAGACCACCAATTCCATTTCCGTACATGACACCAAGGTCCTCGGGTTCGTAATCACCCTGTTTCAGGCCAGCTTGATCCATGGCCTCTTTAGCACTATACAAAGCGTACTGTGAAAAAAGATCAATTCGTTTGTAGGCACGTTTATCTAAACGCTTGCTTGGATCAAAGTCTTTAACTTCAGCAGCTACCGTCACGCCCGTGTTACTAGCATCAAATTTGGTAATTGGTGCAATCCCCACTTTAGAATTGAACAAATTGTTGGAAAAGGTTTCGGCATCATTTCCGATGGGGGTGACAGCTCCCATCCCTGTTACAACTACTCGATTACTCAAATGATTTCCTCCTGTTCAAATAAATAATTTTACTGATTATTTATCGTTCTCCGCAATCTTCTTTTGAATGTAGTCAACTAATTGTTGGACGGTGTTGATGTCTTCATCACTTTCAATTTCGATGTCATATTCGTTTTCAAGTCCGTCAACCACTTCAAAGAAGTCAAGACTATCAATATCAACGTCTTCTTTAAGGTTAGTGTCCATCTTGATGTCTGATGCTGGTACATCAGTTTGTTTTGCGATTAAGTCCTTGATTTTGTTAAAAATTTCGTTTTGGTCTGCCATAATTTATCACTCCATAATATTTTTTGTATTTAGTATCTAATTACTACGGTTCCAATGGTTAATCCCCCACCAAAACCGGTTAAAACAAGATTGTCACCACGGTTAATCTGATGCTCCTCTACCATTTCACTTAATAGCAGTGGTTCGCTTGCCGCAGCGGTATTGCCATATTTATTGATATTAACGGGAAACTTTTCCATCGATAAACCTAATTTGTTAGCAATACTTTTAATAATTCGTTCATTTGCTTGATGAACGATAAAGTACTTCACATCATTTAAGTCAATGTTTGCTTTTGAAAGCGCCAGTTTGATGGACTTGGGAACTCTTTGAGTAGCAAAACGATACACTTCATGACCATCCATCTTGAAATAAGACTGGTGCGTATCATCAGCGAAGTGCCCAGCCGTTAGCGAATTACCAAGTTCTCCAACTGTTTCTAAGTCACTAGCAAGTACTTTTGACTCACTTCCATCATTGGTAGCTAGAATTCCCGCAGCACCATCCCCAAACAGGACCGCCGTTGAACGGTCCGACCAATCAATGTACTTGCTTAGCTTCTCACCGCCAATTAAAATTCCCTTTGCATGCGGCTTATTTGCAAGCAACGCATTCAAGACGTAAATTCCGTAAGCAAATCCGGAACAAGCGGCGTTCAGATCAAAGGCAACTGCATTGTCGGCATGAAGATTTCCCTGAACCGCTGCTGCAGTTGAGGGAGTTTGAAAGTCTGATGACATGGTGGCTACGATGATGAAATCAACGTCACTTGCAGAAATATTGACCTTATTAATGAGCTTAGTTGCAACATCAGTACACATGGAAGTATTAGTCTCTGACTTAGAAATGTGACGGGCGTGAATACCGGTCCGTCGTTTGATCCACTCATCAGAGGTATCCATGATTTTAGTTAAATCATGATTAGTAACAACATTATTGGGCGTTGACCTTGCCGTTTCTAAGATTGAAAAACTACCCATTTGCGACTCCTATTACCTATTTTATTGTTCTCTTTCCTTGTTACTTACGATAAAGGTCAACTGAGCGTCACAAGCCTTTTTATCGCCAACGTATGCCACACACGAAACTGAGCCGGCACTTCCTCTAACCTTATCAATCTTAACCTCAAAGCGTAGCACATCACCAGGCTCCACCATCTTTCTGAACTTCGCGTTGCGGATGCTACCCATATAAACCGTTTTGTTCTTAAACTGGGGCGACTTCAAAATCAGAATTGAAGCAACCTGGGCCATCGATTCAATAATCAAAACACCGGGCATAACCGGATTACCAGGAAAATGTCCTTGGAAATAATTTTCGTTAATCGTAACATTCTTGGTAGCCGTAATTGACTTACCTGGGTCCATCGCATCGACCCGATCAATAAATAAAATCGGGTAACGATTAGGAATCAGATCCATAATTTCTTTTGCATTCATTAAACTCAAATTATTCACCTCTATTAATCTAATTTGATTCAAGTATGGTACTTCGCATAATTACCATGTGTTCATATTCCACAAGTTTTGATTATTTAGCAATCAAAAACCATTCCAGTTAGAATAATTCCGGCACAAAAGCCCGGCACATCAACTTTTTACAGCAAGTATGTGTCTGGTTACACTTGTTTTAATGTGTAATCATGACCAAACTCCCACCTTTGAGTCAAAAAAATCCCATAGCCGATCAACGACTATGGGATATTTAAATTAATTTTAATTTAGGCAAGTAAATGAACACCCTTGTCAACGTAGATAATGTCACCAGTAACACCGGTTGATAAATCGCTAACTAAGAAAGCAGCAACGTTACCAATCTGATCAGTTGTTACATTCTCACCATCAACGGTGAATGATTGTGACATTTTAAGAAGGTCACGATGACCCTTAATTCCGGTAACAGCCAAAGTTTTAACGGCTCCAGCAGAAATTGCGTTTACTCGAATTTGGTCTTTACCAAGTTCAGAAGCAAGGTAACGCATAGCTGATTCAAGGGATGCCTTAGCAATTCCCATCATGTTGTAATCAGGAATGGCACGAGTTGAACCCATATAAGTTAACGTTAAAATGCTACCAGGCTTGTTCATAATCTTGCTGGCATAACGAGTAACTGAGATAAATGAGTACGCACTAATGTCTTCGGCTAAGTTGTAACCATCTTTTTTGGTGTTAATCACACCATTTTGAAGGGTTTCTTTGTCAGCAAAAGCAATGGCATGAATAACCCCATCGATGTTTCCAAAACGGTCATGAATTTCGGAAAAAGCCTTTTGGACGTTAGCATCTTCGGCCACGTCACATTCAACCAGTGGGAACTCTTCATCACCAATGGTCTTCTCAATACTCTTCTTTAAACGATCATTTTGGTATGTCAAAATAACTTGAGCTCCAAGTGACTTAATTGCTTGTGCACATCCCCAAGCAATACTTTTTCTATTCGCCACACCCATCACAACAACTTTTTTTCCTTTTAATAAATCAGCCATCTTCAAAATCCTCCTAGAACCAAATATCTAATTTACATCATTATATCAAAAAATTAATTCATTCATTAAAAATTTCGGTAACGGGAAAGTCGCTTAGCAACCAAATCATCCTTAGATAATGCATTTAATTCCCTAATTTTTTTAACCAGATCGCCTCTGAAACGTTCGAAACCATCAACCGTATCAGCTTCGGGAATAATCCGATCGATGATTCCCTCAGACAACAAATCATCCGGCGTTAATTTCATCACTGAAGCAGCTTCTTTCATCCGACTGGGGTCTTTCCACAAAATCGTGGCGTAACCTTCAGGTGAGAGCACCGAATAAATACTATCCTCAAAGGCCCAGACACAATCACCGACAGCCAGTGCTAAAGCACCACCACTGCCACCTTCGCCAACGATCACACTAATATAAGGAACGGTTAGTTGCATTCCTTGTAAGATTAATTGAGCAATCGTATAACCAATTCCATGATACTCAGCATCAACGCCAGGATAGGCTCCCGGTGTATTGATCAAGGTGACAATCGGCCGGTTAAACTTTTCGGCTTGTTTCATCAGACGTAAAGCCTTCCGATACCCGTCTGGTTCAGCTGAACCAAAGTGCCGTTCAATGTTAGAGTTCAGGTCTGATCCCTTTCTAATCCCCACAAACGTAGTGGCAATGTTGTCCATGGTGCCAATCCCACCATAAACAGCCGGATCATCACCATAGGCCCGGTCACCATGAAGTTCCATAAAATCATCGGTAATGCCGTTGATTAAATCATCAACCCCAATTTTTTTGGCAGCTCTAGCGGCTAGTACCTTATCCCATGCCGTTTTTTTAGCCATTAAGATCACCTACCTGATGCCATTTTAGTAACTTTCCTAACGTTTCTTTCAATTCAGAACGTTTAATGACATCGTCCAAGAAGCCATTTTTAAGCAACGTTTCAGCCCGCTGAAAGTCCTTTGGCGGACGCTGTTGGATCGTTTTTTCAATCACCCGACGACCAGCAAAACCAATCAAAGCATGGGGTTCTGACAACAAAATATCACCCTGCATGGCAAAGCTGGCGGTCACACCACCAGTGGTAGGATCGCCAAGCACACTGATGTAAAGCAACCCAGCCTTACTGTGTTCAGCCACAGCCTCAGAGACCTTGGCCATCTGCATTAAGGAATGAATTCCCTCCTGCATTCGTGCACCCCCAGAAGCAGTGAAGACAATCACCGGCAGGCCCTTTTTAGTAGCCGTTTCAAATAAACGAGCCAAAATCTCTCCAGTAGCTGTCCCTAGACTGGCCATAATAAAACGCCAGTCCATTGCGGTAACCGCAACTTTGACACCGTTGATCGTTCCGATTCCCGATAGAACACTTTCGTTTATCCCAGTAACTTCTCTGGCCTTCTTTAGTTTTGCCACATAATTATCGTCTTTAAATTTTTTGGAAGCCTTTAAATCAGTATTAATGGGTGCAAAGTCGTCGCACATCATTTGGATGCGTTCTTTGGCTCCAATCCGAAAAGCATAGCCACAATTTGGGCATTCTTTGTACTTACCAAGTTTCTTTTTGTAAAAAGTAGTCCCACAATAAGGACATTTCACCCAAATATCATTAGGAATCTGATCCATTCTTTTGGTCAGCTCATCAGAATTCAAATTCTCAAAATCACTTTTTGCCATGTTTCTTCATCCATTCTTTTAAGAACGTACATTCAATGTAATTATTGTTAAAATCACCAGCCAAGAAATGCTTGTCATTTAGTAAAGCAATCAAGAAATCTCGGTTAGTTTTGACCCCTTCAATGTGAAACTCATTAAGAACCCGACGCATCTTATGGACGGCTTGTTTCTTGGTGGGTAAATGAACAATGATTTTGGCAATCATCGAATCGTAGTACGGTGAAATGACATCATTTTGTCCGATGCCAGAGTCCACTCGAACTCCTTTTGTACCATAGGTCTGGTGCAAACTTGTAATCTTACCCGGCGATGGTGCAAAATTATTGCTGGGATCTTCTGCATCAATTCGACACTCCAAAGCGTAGCCTTTTACGCCACAATCAGCCTGCGTGAAGGGTAATTTTTCGCCTTCTGCAACTAAGATCTGGGCTTTAATGATTTCCACATCGGCAACTTCTTCGGTAATGGTGTACTCGACCTGCAATCTGGTGTTCATTTCCATAAAGTAGAAGTTGTGATCCCGATCCATTAAGAACTCATATGTACCTGTATTTGTATACTGGATTCCTTTGGTGGCGTTAACGACGATCTGACCAAGTTCTTTTCGCTTTGCCGGACTAATTTCGGCACATGGACTTTCTTCAATGATCTTCTGGTGATTACGTTGAAGTGAACAATCACGTTCGGGAAAATAAACAACGTTACCATGCTCATCGGCAATGACTTGCATCTCAATGTGCTTGGCGTCGTTTAGATCTTTTTCCATGTATAATCGGTCATCGCCAAAGGAAAGTTTAGCCTCCCGTTTCGTATCCTGAAAAGCCTTAGCTAGTTCATCGTCATCAGCAACTTTTCGAATCCCTTTACCACCACCACCGGCAGCAGCTTTCAGCATTACCGGATAACCAATTTGATGAGCGACTTCTTTGGCTTGTTCCACGGAGTCAATAAAACCATCACTGCCAGGAATCGTTGGCACACCACTTTTTTTCATGGCTTCCTTGGCGTTTCCCTTGTTACCCATCAAATTTATGACCTTAGCACTTGGACCGATAAACTTAATGCCACACTGATTGCAAAGTTCCGCAAAATCAGCGTTTTCAGACAAAAAGCCATATCCCGGGTGCAAAGCATCGCAACCAGTAAGTACCGCTGCATCAACAATTGCTGCCATATTGAGATATGACTCGTCTGGAAATGGTCCACCGATACAGACTGACTCATCGGCCAATTTTACGAATAAACTATCAGCGTCAGCAGTTGAATACACTGCCACTGCCTTAATATTCATATCATGAAGCGCACGGATAATCTGGACTGCAATCTCGCCCCGATTAGCCACCAGTACCTTTTTAAACATTAAATCACCTTTCACTCACTATGATTCAACCGCAAACATCAACGTTGCATTAGCGATTTCCTGTCCGTCCCTAGTGACAACACCTTTGCCAATTCCAATATTATGTTTAACCTTTAATAAATCGACCTTTAAATGTAAAACATCGCCCGGTCGAAAGTCATCTTTAAACTCAGCTTGTTTGATTCCACCAAAAAAGGCGTTTTTACCCTTGTATTCTGGCATTGATAAGAGAGCAACCACTCCAGTCTGAGCCATTGACTCAAGCACCAACGGACGTGGCAGTGTCGGATGATTACCTTGATTTGCAAAGTACCATTCGTTTCCTGCCAACATCTTAGTGGCCTCGGCTCCCTCTCCCGGGGTAATGGTGTCAATCTTATCAATCATCTGAATTGGGGGACGTTGAGGGATATAATCATTAACATTCAATGTCATAACTAATCCTCCTTAATCTCATAAACTGGTTCGTTATACTCAACCATCGAACCATTATCAACCAGACGTTTCACGATGGTTCCGCTCACCGGACTTTTAACTTCATTGACCATCTTCATGGCCTCAATGATACAAACCGTTTCACCCTTTTGAACGCGATCACCATCTTTTTTGAAGTCGGGCTTTTCAGGACTAGGAGCAAAGTACAATATTCCCACCATCGGTGCCTTTAGTTGATAATTACCACTAGTAGGTGCATTCAACTGAAGTTTTTCCTGATTTTCATCCGATTTATCATCCGCCGTTTTTTCAACGTGGGTGACTGGTTTAGAATGACTGTCAATCTTTGAGAAATAAAGTTGTTGACCGTTTTCGTCAATTTTTAATTCTTGTAAGTTGGACTTATCAAATTTAGTAATTAATTTTTCAATGTCTTTTTCATTCATTATTGATTCCACTTCTTTATCGCAATGACCGCGTTATGACCACCAAATCCAAATGAATTACTAATGGCGGTATTGACCGGTCTTTTAGCATTCTCTTTATCCACTAGCTTGATATGACTTTCTGGATCTTGAGTACTGACACCAACATTCACTGGCATTTGACTGTGCTTCATGGCTCCAAGAATTGCCACGGCCTCAATGGCCCCGGCAGCCCCAAGGGCATGACCAGTCATCCCCTTGGTTGAACTAACCAAGACGTGGTCATTATCTTTAAACAACTTGCTAATGGCCTTTGACTCAGAAACATCATTAGATTGAGTTGCTGTGCCATGGGCATTAATGTAATCAAGGTCGGAAGTCTTGATGTGAGCTTCATCCAATGCTTGTTGCATGGCCCCAATGGCCCCTTCCCCATCTGGATCCGGAGCAGTAAGGTTGTAAGCGTCACTCGTTTGGCCGTAGCCAACGATTTCACCCAAAATATGTGCATCACGCGCTTTGGCGTGATCGTAATCTTCAAGCACTAAGGTTCCAGCACCAGCGCCCATTACGAAACCGTCCCGATCTTTATCAAATGGCATGGAAGCGTGAGCTGGATCTTCACTTGAAGAAAGAGCTGTTAGGGCCGCAAAGGCTGAAATCCCAACCGGAGTAATTGCTGCCTCTGATCCACCAGCGATCATCATTTTAGCCTTGCCGGCTTTAAGGTATTCATAAGCATCGCCAATCGCGTTGGTTCCAGTTGCACAAGCTGTAACCACGGCTTTACTGGTGTTTTTAGCGCCAAAGTAGATCGAAATATTGCCAGCAGCCATATTAATAATGGTTTCTGGGATAAATAACGGGGAAAGACGTCTGGGACCCTTTTTGTACATTTTTAGAACCTGCGTCTCGATGGTACTAATACCACCAATCCCAGATCCGTAGATGACGCCAAGATCCTTTCCATCATATTCTCCTCGTTTCAACCCAGCTTGGTCCATTGCCTCTACGGCACTGTAAAGTGCGTATTGCGCAAATGGATCTACTCGATGATAGTCTCGTTTAGCTAAGCGTTTGCTTGGATCAAAGTCCTTTACGCCGGCTGCCACGTGAGCTTTAATCTCAGAGGTGTCAAAACTAGTGATTTTTTCGATTCCAACCTTTGAAGCCAACAAATTATCAATAAAAGTCTCAGCATCATTCCCGATCGGGGTTACTGCACCCATGCCCGTAACAACAACTCTATTACCCAATTGAATCCTCCCTTAAATAAACGGAACTACATTGTGAGCCCGCCATCAACAGTGATTACCTGTCCGGTAATGTATTGATTATTAATCAAAAACTCGATTGTTTCGGCTACTTCTTCAGCACTTCCAAAACGATGAAGGGGAATGGTATCTTCCCACCTCGAAATAATTTTGTCACTCAATTTGGCCGTCATGTCGGTCTTGATCATGCCAGGAGCAACGGCGTTACAACGAACCCCTCTAAGTGATCCCTCTTGTGCCGTCGTCTTTGTTAAACCAACAATCCCTGATTTGCTTGCCGAATAATTCGCCTGTCCCATATTTCCGTGAAGTCCCGAAATACTGGAAGTGTTGATGATAACACCAGCTCGTTTCTTTTGCATTGTCTTTAAGGCATACTTAGTCATATTAAACGTTCCAACGAGGTTGGTGTCTAACACAGCTTTAAAATCCTCTTCGCTCATCCGCGTTAAGAGTTTGTCCCTGGTAATCCCAGCATTATTAACCAATACATCGAGATGATCATGTTCATCTAAGATCTGGTTCACCATTGACTCAGCGTCTTCTTCTTTTGAAACGTCGCCAATCAAGATCTCAATCTCAGTGTCAAACTGTGACTTTAAATTTTTTACTTCGTCATCACTTAATTCTCGATGAGAATTCACAATCACAAAATTATGTGGATCTTTTGCTAATCGTTTGGCGGTTGCCAGACCAATTCCTTTGGTAGCACCAGTAATTAAAACTGTGCTTTTATCATTTTTCGTTGTCATGAATTAGTCCTCCAAACCAAGTTTTGCTTGTAAATCATTCAATTTTTTCAAACTGTCAACGCTATAAGCATCGACATCTTTAAGTGTCTTTTTTGCAAATTTAGTCAGTGTGTTCCCCGGCCCGATCTCAATCAGCGTATCCACTCCGTAGTTTTTGACCATGAATTCTAGATCCGCTTTAAAGTGGGTTGGATTGACCAACTGACGGGTTAACGTATCGGAGAGGTTATCCTTGTTAAACAGGTCAACGTCAGTGTTGCTGATCACTGGAACCTCCGGGGTTTTAAAGGCAACATTCTCCATTCGTTTTGAAAGCAAATCACTAGCTAGTTGCATCAGCGGAGTATGTGAAGAAACGGCAACTTTTAAGGGAACGACTCGCTTTGCTCCCCGGTTCTTAAGTTCTGCACTAGCTGTTTTGACCCCAGACTCAGTCCCACCAATCACAGTTTGTTCGCTGGTATTGAAATTAGCTGGGTATGCTCCATCAACTTCGTTAGTTACGTCAACCACCACTTTGGGCTCAACCTTTAACACAGCAGCCATTGAACCGGGATTTTGCTTTCCGGCTTCATCCATGTAGTGGCTTCGGTCACGCACTAATTTTAATCCTGATTGAAAAGATAGTGCTTTAGCAGATACTAAAGCACTATACTCGCCTAAACTAAGACCCATCATTGCCTGTGCTCTAGGAAGCTTACCAGCTAAAATCTGGTAAATTCCATAACTCAAAGTCAAAATGGCAATCTGCGTATTTTCAGGATCGTCAAAAACCTTCGGATCGGATAGATCAAGATTTAAAGTATGCGACGCGGTATCGACCACGTTTTTATAGGTATCGTTATTTTGATACAAGTCAGATCCCATGTTAGCAAACTGTTGTCCCTGCCCACTGAATAAATAACCGATTTTCAAAATTTAAAACACTCCTAAAATAAAAAACACTTTATTATTTATCGTTTTTTTCGTCAATTTGCTTTGCAACATAATCAACTAGGTCAGAAACCGTCTCCATGCCCTCGTCACTATCAATTTCGATGTCATAGGCATCTTCTAGGGCATCCACAATTTCAAAGATATCTAATGAATCTAAATCCAAGTTATCTTTGAAGTTAGCGTCCATTTTAATGTCATCGGGGTTGATATCGGTTTGGTCGGTAACAACCGCCTTAATCTTGTCAAAAATCTGATTCTTATCTGCTTTTTCAGCCATAAATAATCACTCCATTTAATAAAATTTGTTTGTCCTCAATAATTAATTATAACAGTTCCAGTAGTTAATCCGCCACCAAAACCGACAAGGGCAACTTTGTTTCCTCTTTGAATTTTACCGCTTGTAAGCAAATCTGCCAATAGCAGTGGTTCACTAGCTGCCGCTGTATTCCCATATTCATCAATATCAATTGGGAACCGACTTTTCGGCAAATCAAGCCTTCTAACAACGCTAGTAATAATTCTGGCATTAGCTTGATGCATGACAAAAACATCAATATCATCTAAAGCTAAATGAGCATCTGTTAGTGCTATCTTAATTGAACTGGGAACCCTCTTTAACGCAAAGTTAAACACTTTATGACCATCCATCTTAAAGAACCGATTTTCTTGGTTGGTACTTTTCCCAAATGGTGTAACGCAGGGAAAGTGTCCAGCTGTTAAAGCTGACCCCAAATCACCATAAGTTTGAAGGGACTCTCCTAAGACCTTCGAATCAGAACTAGGATCATTTTTAACCAAGATTCCAGCGGCTCCATCACCAAAAAGCACGGCAGTTGATCGATCTGACCAGTCCAAAAACTTACTTAATACTTCCGCACCAATCAAAATCCCACAACTACCGTTCTTTTTTGCTAACAACGAATTAAGAATTGACGTTCCAAACGCAAAACCCGTACATGCGGCATCAATATCAAACGCCACCGCATTGGTAGCGTCAATCGCACCCTGAACGCTAGCAGCCGTCGATGGAGTCTGATAATCAGATGACATGGTGGCCACAATTACATAATCCAAGTCTTTAGGATCAGTCCCAGAACTTTTCAAAAGCTTTTGAGCCACTTCCACGCTCATTGACGTTGTAGATTCATTAACCGCAATGTGCCGACTTGAAATGCCCGTTCGTCTCTTGATCCATTCATCAGAGGTGTCCATAATCTTAGCCAGGTCGTCATTAGTGACGACCTTTTCAGGAACACTTTTGGCGCTTGAAATAATTTTAAAAGCACTCACTACTTATCACCTACTTAATCGACCCGGTCAGCTAACGAGAATTCAAGCGTGGCCGAACAAGCTTTATCGCCATTAACTTCACTATCAGCCACCATCGTGTAGGTTCCATCGTTAACTTCTTTTAAATCAACGTGAACTTTCAAAATGTCGCCAGGTCGGACCATGTGTCTAAACTTCACATTTTTAGTTTTGTTAAGTTTAGTAACCTTACTTTTAGGATCAACATCAAGCGATTTCAAAATGAGGATTGACGCCACCTGCGATAAGGTCTCAACAATTAAAACTCCTGGCATTAGTGGAAATCCGGGAAAATGACCCTGAAAATAATTTTCATTAGCGGTGACGTTCTTTACGGCATCAATTGACTCGCCCGGAGTTAGCTGATCCACTCGGTCCACAAATAAAGTTGGGTTACGGTTTGGAAGAATTTCCATTATTTTATCAATGCTTAACTGTTCCATATTTTCATCTCACAAAATTTAGTTTTACGTTACAAATGTGACGTTTGGTAACATCTTAACGTTTATTCAAACTGAGTGCCTCGCTACTTACTAAGAGGATTTTATCCTTTGAATTATACCCAATCGCCCATCGATTTCCGTATCGATCTCCAGGAATTCCTGGGAATTTATCGGCCTCATCATTATCCATATCCTGTAGATAATCATAGGATTCTGGGATGGGAGCCGAGTAACGATCGATTCCAACACCATCAACATAGTACATCCGCCAGTGATTAGTGTCATTTATGAAATGATGCTCTTGATCATAGGAACCGGGCATAACCTCAACGCTGTACTCAAGGTAATCTGGGTTGACCAGAACAGTATGCCCATTATCCATGATTGCGGAATAATAGGTGCCATAGTCCACCAAATCTGGATAACGATGACGTTCAATCTTTTGCCGTGGCGCCAGCTCAATATCTGTCCCATCAATCACTCTCTGTTTATTAGGATGTCGTTTTTCATCGATTTCAGTTTGAAATTTTTTCAAGAATTCATTGGCCGAACCGTGCAATTTGGAAATACCATCCGAAATCCGATTTTTTCTAACCATGATACTGTCCCTCCTTAATTTTTTTACACTTGATTTTACCACATTGAAGACTAAATTCTAACGTTTGGGCACCAAGGTATCGTATACTTGCTTATAGTATAAGAGATCAAATAATCAATGAAGGTAGGTAAGAAAAATGGAATTGAAGCTTGAACGAATCTATACCAAGCCCGTCGATAAGGATGGATACCGAATCCTAGTTGATCGTCTCTGGCCTCGTGGAATCTCGAAGGTTAACGCCGATCTAGATATTTGGTTCAAATCAATCGCTCCAAGTACCGAACTAAGAAAATGGTTCGGACACGACCCCGCCAAGTTTGAGGAATTCAAACAAAAGTATTTGGATGAACTAAAAAATAATCCACAAATGCCCGGATTTATATCATTAATTTCCACCCATTTAAAATCGGGTAACGTAATTTTGTTGTATGGAGCAAAAGATACCAAGCATAATCAAGCGATCATTATCTATCACTATTTGCTTGCCCAACCTGAGATTAAAGCAGAACTCAATCAGTAACGGAGGGATTTAACATGAAAACAGTAGAAATTGGCAAATCAGATGTAACAACAGTCCCACTAGGCTTAGGCACTAATGCCGTTGGTGGTCACAACTTATTTCCAAACTTAAGTGACCAAACCGGAATCGAAATCGTTAAAACAGCTTTAGACTCTGGCATTACCCTGCTAGATACTGCCTTTGCGTATGGCATGGGCGAATCAGAAAAACTAATCGGTGAAGCCATCAAGGGATACGATCGTTCTAAGATTCAGATCGCTACTAAGGGTTGTCAAAAGGTTCAAAGCGATGGAAGCGTTGTTATTGATGACTCTCCGGAATACTTAAAACAATGCGTCGAAGATAGTTTGAAACGACTTCAAACCGACTACGTTGATATCTTCTACATCCATTTTCCAGATGATCACACCCCATTAAACGAATCAGTGGCTGCTTTAAACGAAATGAAAAAAGCCGGTAAGATTCGTGCCATCGGAGTTTCAAACATGTCAATGAAACAATTAAAGCAGGCCAACCTTGACGGGCTGGTTGACATTGATGAAGAAGAATACAACTTGATTGATCGCTCAGCCGAAAGGGAAAGATTCCCATATCTAAAGGAACACGATATTTCATTTGTTCCATTCTTCCCACTTGCATCTGGACTCTTGACCGGCAAGTACAGCAAAGAGACTAAGTTCCCAGAGGATGATATCAGACATGACAATCCCGACTTTAAAGGCAAAGAGTTCAAAAAGATTGTTGAAAAAGTTGACCAACTAAAGCCAATTGCCGACAAGCATGACGCTACCGTTGCTCAAATCGTCATTGCTTGGTACATCAAGAATCCTGATATCACGGTTGTTATTCCGGGTGCCAAAAAGCCAGAGCAAGTCAAAAGCAATGCTAAAGCGTTAGATATTGACCTTAGCCACGCCGAGTATGATCAAATTAACACCCTGTTTAAATAAAGATAGAAAAATTAAAAGCGTTCATCAAATGATGAACGCTTTTTTGACACTTATTTATTTTTAATTTCACGGTAGAAAATGATTTGAGCCGCTGAATTCCAGAAACTAATGAAAATCATTGGAACATATACAATCACAGAAACCACCGCGGCTAAAATAGAATTACCCTTCACAACGGTTGTAACGGCTGTCATCAAAATGGTTAATACGAAATACATACAGAAAAATAACAGCTGCAGATAAAAAAAGTTCCACTTGTAACCCTTCGTTGTTTGCCAAGCATCGGTAAATGCTTGAGTAATCCCAACTTCTTTTCCGGTCTCAATTTCATCTTGATACGAATACATCCAAAGACCCCATCCAACCGACAAGATGACGCCGGGAACAATCAATAGGAGGGTTGCAAAGGCCTCTGCAAGTGTCATTAATAGTCCTACCAGAATGATGACAGGCCAATTGTACTTACGATTAAAAGCCACAAAAGCATTCTTAAACTTAAAACTATCATTTTGAATACTCTTGGCGTATCCCATGGCCAGAGAGGCAGCAAATAAGATTCCCACCAGACCAACGATTAATTCAAAGATTGAGAAAAGGGCTCTTTGCATGCCTTGAAGCTTGAACAACATCATTGGATCCGAAAAAGCTCCCACGACCCCAGCTGGGATGCCCATTAAAAACATCATCCACCAGTTCTTCTTAACGATTCCCCACGACTTTGTCATTGCATTTGCAATCATATGTATTCCTCCATTTTTCGTTACTAGAATTATTACACGCCGAGTTCTTTTTGACAACGTAAAAAAAGAGAAGCAACTTGCTTCTCTTTTTGTAACTAATGATTAACTATTTAATTTCTTCGTAGAATTTAATGTTAGCCATTGAGAACCATACCATGTAAAAGATTGAAATTGCGATGGCGAGCACCGTCAAAATGACTTCAAGCACAATTGCAAAGACGGTCCATGTCAACATTGAGGCAAAGATCCACCAGAGAAGTGCACCTACCAGGACAATTACCGCGTAGGTTACGATGGCAATGATTAGGTTCAAAACTTTCAAACCAATCAGACCCCAACGATTGCCAGTCATGAGTTTCCATGAAGCTGAAAAGCCATCCATCAAGTGAACCTTTTTACCATCTCGTTGAGCATCAAAGTAGGTTAAGTAAATGAACGCTAACCCAGTAGCAACGAAGATCCAAGCAATTCCAACTAATGCTAGAATCACAATTCCAACAATGATCAAAGCGACCACTTGAGCGGTGGTGGTGTTAAAACCAAAGACTTGAGGAACAAATGAAGCACTAATCACACCAGCAGAGGCAACAAATAATGCACCAAAAATGAAACTAATCAAATCCATAAAAGCGGCATACAATGCTGCCACTAACCAAGTGTTTCCTTGTTTAAATGCCACAAAGGCATCTTCAAATTTAAACGTATTGGTCTCGTCACCAGTCAGGTATCCCATCGCTGCTGACTCAAATAATACAATCCCAATAATTCCAACGATGATCGAGATTAACCAGATACTAAAACTGGCACCCAAACTATAACTTAAACTCAAAGCCTCAGAATTTTGCAGGCTGCTAACCAATCCACCCAGAACAGCGGATATTAAGATCGCAGGAACAACCATTGCTAACAAAATCCAAAAATGCTTTTTGGTTACGTTAAGGGCACTTTTAATTGCTTTAATAATCATAATAATTCTCCCTTTGTTAATTTATTTACAATTTCATTATAACGAAATCTTAATAAAAAGGCTATCAGTCACAATCACAACCAATAAAAAAAAGAAGCACACGCTTCTCTTTTGACTAAATTAGTCATCCCATTGGTCAACAGTGTCAACTGGAGCATCAGGATTCCCATTCCAACGGAAGTCACCGTACCAAATTGAACGCTTATCAACGTTAAGGCTATTAATTAGGCGAATGTCATCATCGTCAAGTTCAAAGTCAAAGATGTCAGCATTGGCTTTAATGTATTTTTCGTGAGCTGACTTTGGAATTGAGATAATGCCTCGTTGCATGTCCCAACGAATGATGATTTGTGCGGTTGATTTACCGTACTTTTCAGCAACTTTCTTAACAAGTGGATTGTTTAAAGCAGCTCCACCACCAAGTGGTGACCATGCTTCAAGCTTAATGTCATTTAAGTCACAGTATTCTTTAATGTCAGCTTCTTGTTCTAATGGATGAAATTCCATTTGGTTGACAGCTGGCTTTACGGAAGCATGCTTCATCAAGTCTCTTAGACGACGAATATTGAAGTTTGAAACTCCAATGGCACGTGCTTTACCCTCATGGTAAATCTTTTCAAGAGCGCGCCAAGTTTCCTTGTACTTGCCATTAACTGGCCAGTGAATTAGTAACAAGTCAACGTATGGGGTTTGAAGACGCTTTAATTGGCCTTCAAAAGCTTCAAGAGTTGAATCATATCCTTGGTCACCATTAAATACTTTAGTCGTTAGAAAAACATCTTCACGTTTTAATCCGTTGTCAGCCAGACCTTTTTTCAGACCTTCACCAACACCGGCTTCATTTCCATATTGTTTAGCGGTATCGATTGCTCGATAACCATCATTTAGTGCCCATTCAACGGATTGAGCGGCGGTTTTATTATCACTCTTCCAAACACCCATTCCTAATTGGGGCATTTCAACGCCATTATTTAAACGTACTTTTGATTCTAAATCTCTACTCATACTTAACACCTCCATGAACTAATTGTAGGATATCACGTTATTTATTTCATGAATTTTGTTTGTTATTTTTAGCGAGCGTCACGGTAAAATCAAGCGTTCCCTTGTTCACGACGTCTAAGATGTACTGAAATAACATCATAATCCAAGAAAAGGCCAACGTGAACGAAGTAATCTCAAAGGCTGTTAGTGAGAAGTAGTGCACAACTTGAAAGAGGATACTGGCCAGCACTAGTAGTAGTCCAATCAAATACGACGTTTTCAGGAAGTTTTTAGAAATTCCAGGCCAAAGCCAACGAATTCCAGCAATCAGAATAATAATAATCCAAACTAACGACCAGCCAAACTGAGTGTGCCAAAAATGCATCCACGGAATCTGAATGTCATTGGGAATAATCCCGATAGCGGCCACGTTAAACGCCATTAACGTCAAAAGGGTTCGTAAAATCCAAGTTTGAATGGTTGGTCTTTGAACTGATTTTAACGAAACAAACAAGAAATCAATCACAGCCCACATCAATAAAGCGGAAAAGATAATGGTCAAGTTAAACTGCCAACTGTCGGTTGCTCGACTCGTCCCCAAAAAGCTCAGATTATGGCGCCACCAGTAGCGATGACTGTTTGACGACATGGAGATCAGAACACCAGAAACAATGATTAGGTTCAAAAGATCGACTAATAAAGTTGGCGTTAGAGCCACTGCCACACTAATCATGACGTAGTTCACGATTCCCTCTAAAATGGCAATGATGATGGTCGCCGTATACACATCGAAAGTGGCGCCTTTAAAAGCAATTCCCAGAATCCAAAATACCCCAAGCAGCCCAACCAATAAACTGGCAGTAAAGGATAGAACAATCGTTGGAAAGTTTCGCCAGTAAATATTGCGATAAATGGTATTTTGTGGATTCTTGCGACTTTTAATGAGAAAAATCGTAAACAGTAAAGCACCAAAAAACAGTCCCAATACAATGGTGCCACTGGCAATCGAATATTTACCACTGATGGGGACGATCTGAAAGTGCCGATACTTAAAAAAGATCAGTGCGATTAACGCGGTCATCACCGCCGGAACCAGCGACCACCAGATCGAAACGTTCCACGAATTCGGCGTGCCATCGTTAACTTTCTCTACCGTCATGCCCTGTCTTCGCAGTGTCAAGTTCAATTTGGCTCCCGGCTTAATATGGAGACGTTCAACGACCTGATTTGGGATTGCAATTTTATACTTTGGTTCCGTCATTATGATTCCTCGTTCGTTATGAATTTGAAAATAGTTTTATTCTTCTATTATAACGGACCCAGGACTAATTATTAAAAAAAGAAGCAGAATTCTATGAATTCTACTTCTTAAGTTAGTTGATAATTTTAATTTATTTGTCATCACCAGTGAAATCGAAAACAACACGGCCAACAATCTTACCAGCCTTCATGTCATCAATTACGTTGTTGATATTTTCTAACTTGTCAGTTCTAACGATTGGTTTAACCTTACCTTCAGCACCGAACTGGAAGGTTTCTCTAAGATCTTGTCTAGTTCCAACTAGTGAACCAGCAACTTTAATACCGTCAAGAACGGTCTTGTCGATGTTAAGTGCCATATCACCCTTTGGTAGAGCAACCGCAACTAAGGTTCCATCAGGACGTAAAGCGTTAACTGATTGAGTGAAAGCATCCTTGTTAACGGCAGTAACGATTGAATCGTAAACCCCACCAACTTTATCTTGAACTTGTTCGGCAACGTTACCGTCATGTCTGTTAATCAAAACATCGGCACCATTTTCTTTAGCAGCTTCTAACTTCTTAGGATCTCCATCCACAACTACAACTGGAGCACCAAAGACGTTTTTGGCAAGTTGAACACCCAGGTTACCTAATCCACCGGCACCAACGATTTCAACCCACTTGCCGGGTCTCGTGTCACCAATCTTTAAAGCCTTGTAAGTGGTAACACCGGCACAAGTTAATGAAGTTGCTTCAACGGGGTCCAATCCTTCAGGAACCTTAACGGCGTACTTAGCATCAACGATACATTCTTCTGCCATGGCACCGTTAACGGTGAAACCAGAGTTTTTAACGTTACGACATAAGGTCTCATTACCAGTAACACAGTACTCACAAGTACCGTCAGCTGAGTAGAACCAAGCGATTGAAACTCGGTCACCAACTTTTAAGTCGGTAACGTCGTCAGCAACTTGAGTTACACGTCCAACTCCTTCGTGACCAATGATTCGGCCCGGAACTTCACCGAAGTCACCCGAGGCAACGTGGAGGTCGGTATGACAGAGTCCACAATACTCAACTTTAACTAAAGCTTCACCCTCGTGAATTGGACGAAGTTTGACATCTTTAACATCAACGTATCCATCTGAATTATCTCTAACAACTGCTGCTTTTACCATATTAATTCTCCTATTCCCATGATTTATAGTCGTCTATCTATCAACAATTCCTATCATATAGTTAAAATTTTCACGTGTCAACAGGGAATTGTAAGCGATAACAGATTGTAATATATCCTTAAAAAACGAAGAATTAAAAAAGTGATTTATTTCCATGCCCAGGGGTCTTGATGCCATTTATTAAGTCGCTCGTACTGATCATTTTCGATTTGACCGTTGTTAAGCATTTGCTTAATTAGTTCAGGATAAGTTAACAGCGGAACAAATCTTAAATCGGCCTTGTTAAAATTATCGTCGGCATCACTAAAACCATAGGAGAAGATGGAAACTACCCCATCAACTTGATGGCCGTCATTTTGAACTGCCTGAGCCGCCTTAATCACGCTTCCGCCAGTTGAGATTAGATCATCAATGAGCACAATATGATCATTTTTCCTTACTTTCCCCTCAATCTGTTTACTGGTTCCATGATCTTTTGGTTTAGATCTAACGTAGATCATCGGTAACTTCATTGCTTCAGCTACCCAAGCCGCGTGCGGGATTCCAGCTGTTGCCACTCCGCCAATGACCGTGACGTTCGGAAAATTAGTCTGAATTAATTGACCAAGGGCCTGATAAATCTTTTTTCTTAGTTTTGGATACGAAATCGTTAAACGTAGGTCGGTATAAATTGGCGACTTAATCCCACTGGCAAACGTAAAGGGGCGTCCTGGATTCAGTTGAACGATTTGGTCGTTAATCAGGTCTTCTAAAATCTCAGTTGTACTATTCATAACTAATCTGTCCCCTTTTTTAAATTCCATTCATCATTGTATTTTTGATAAGCCCGATAGGGATGTTCATTCTGCGTAATTGGACGTCCTACCACAATGGCAGACGCACCATCACGTCTTGCTTGTTCTGGTGTTGCCACCCGTTTTTGATCTTCACTGGCGTCGTCTTTACTTCTGATTCCCGGCACAACGTAATCAAAATCATCACCAACTTGTTTCACTAAATCGAGTAGTTCTTTAGCGGAGGTAATGACTCCCTCGCAACCAGAATCTTTCGCTAACTTAGCTAGAGAAACCACCTGCTCATTCATGCTCAAAGAACAATTTTGTTCATTAGCGAGTCCTTTTTGCGAAATAGAAGTTAATTCGGTCACCCCTAATAACTCGGGAACCTGATTATGAGATTGATTACTGCCATCAACCAATCCCCTTTTGGCAGCCCTCATCATTTCACTTCCACCAAGCATGTGTACGGTCACGTAGTCAACTCCAAGTTGAGCAAGCTGAAACATACCCGCGTATACAGTATTAGGAATGTCCATTAACTTCAGGTCTAAAAAGATTGAACACCCCTTATTTTTGATTTCTTTGACCGTCTCAGGACCGTATCGATAGAAAAGTTCCATGCCAATCTTGACCGTCAACTGACTTGGGTACGCAAATTGATCCAAAAACGTATTTACGTCCATCTGCGTCGGAAAATCCAGCGCAATCATCATTGTCTTCTTCATTTTCTTACCTCGCAAAAAAGGACCAATCACAGACGGGTGTCAGAGAATGGTCCTTTAAAATTAAATTTATATCAGTTAATAAACATAATCTTGGTTTCTCTGAACCAACTTAATTAATTATTACTCTAAATATAGGGAATATCGGTGGGGCCGTCAAGGTAAAAGTTCATCTTGTCAAAACAATTTTACTATGTAATAATCACTAACAGCGTCAAATAAACAAGACCAGCGAGTCTTAATTTGGAGGAAATTATGGATAAAATAAGCAATAATACTGAGCACAGCCATGCATCAATGAGCAAGAACCAGAAACTAGTCTTACTATCGTCTAGTTCTGGCTTTGGTCTTGAAAACATGGACGTGCTTTTTCTGTCTTTTACAATGAGTTCCATCATCGCATCCTTACACATCTCAGCTGGAGCGGCCGGGTTAATTGGAACCATCACCAACTGGGGAATGCTGCTTGGTGGCGTGATTTTTGGATTTCTAGGTGACCGTTTTGGTCGAGTCAAGACGTTTACCTACACCATCTTCATCTTTGCGTTTGCGACCGCTCTAATGGGGTTTGCCAACAACATCTACTTAATCTACTTTCTAAGACTGTTGACCGGGATTGGAGCTGGTGGTGAGTATGGACTTGGCATTACTTTACTAGCCGAAGCCTTCCCCAAGAATAAGTTAGGTAAAATGTCGTCAATTGCATCTGTCGGCGGGCAAGTCGGTGCCTTACTTGCAGCAATCCTGGCCGCCTTTGTTATTCCACACCTTGGCTGGCATGCGTTATACCTATTTGGCCTCATTCCGATTATCCTAATCTTCTTCGTTAGACGCCACTTGCATGAGTCAGACGAGTTTCTTGAATCAAAGCAGGAACAGACCATTTCAACTGGCGAAGCCATTAAAAAATACATGTTTTCAGACTTTAAGACTGCCTATCAAAGTGTCGGTTTGATGATTATGACCACCGTTCAGATTGCTGGATACTTTGGGTTAATGAACTGGCTTCCAACCATCGTTCAAAAGCAAAGTGGTTTAAACGTTGCTGGATCCTCACTGTGGATGATTTCCACTATTATTGGGATGAGTGTTGGCATGATGGTGTTTGGCATGATTCTTGATCACATTGGTCCCCGGCTTTCATTTGGAATCTTCCTGATTGCCTCATCAATCATGGTTTATTTATTGGTCCTAGCTCACACGACGATTGCTTTACTGGTGATTGGTGCCATTGTTGGTTTCTTCTCAAACGGGATGTACGGCGGCTATGGTGCGGTCGTGAGCCAGCTCTATCCCACTGAGGTCAGAAGTAGCGCTAACAACATCATCGTGGGTGTTGGTCGAGCAGTTGGTGGGATGTCATCGGTCATTATCGGGATTTTAATGGATCAGTACAACCTGTACGTAGTGATGATTTTCCTCTCTATTTTATATTTAATCAGCTTTGTCACCATGATCAGCATCCCTGGCATTAAAAAATTAAGTAAAAACACTAAATTAAGTGCAAATAACTAACATTTTTAACCCAAAAGAACTAAAATAGACATGAATAAATGAAAAAGGGGATATATAACATGGCTGATGATTTTGAAACACCACGCGTATTAGACGAAAAGATGTCAGAAGTATTTGATTGGAGCGACGACTCAACTCCAGTACGTGATGCATTATGGGATCACTACATGGAAGATAACAGTCATGATACCATGAAGACTGAATCTGATATGGAAAAGTACTTAAACATGAGCGATGACGATGTTAAAGCTGATGCTGAAAAGTTACTTAAGAAATAGTTTTTGATTCTTAGAACTCATCACTAATTGATGGGTTCTTTTTTATATAAAAAGAGATGACTGAATTGTCATCTCTTTTATTTAGAATTAATTGTTAACGATTCGTCTTATTCTACGCCCTTAGTTGAAGATATCATATCTAGTTTTTTTAATCTGCTCCTAATCATTATAATTGTAGACAAAGCAGCTAGAACAACAATCAATGAAGCTAGAACGATACTAGTAATAGAAATAAACGGATAATAAATTATCTGACTGGTATTAAAAGTAGTTACGTACTTGGATAGGAACCAGTATCCAAACGGAATTCCCAAAAACCAACCAACTACCGTAATTGTTAAACTCTCAATAATCGTTAAATTTCGGATCTGTTTACGAGAGAATCCTAATATCTCAAGAGTGGCATAACTTCTTGACCTTTCTGTAAAGCTTAGAGATCCCAAATTATAAAGAATTACAATGGTCAAAAGGATTCCAAAAATTTGAATCATCAAGAAAATACTACTCAAATTATTTACCATACTTTTAGCATTACTTTTTTGTTCTTTCAAACTAACAATCTGACTAACATCTGGACTCTTCTTAATTGAATTTGAAACGTCTTGATGATTTGTCAAAATTGACGTTGGTTGAAATTTCAACCCATTATTGGTCCACGTCTGTTTAGTTACATACATTCCTTGTGGTGCATTTGATTTAACGATGCCCTTTACTTTCAGCTTCAATTTATTCGTACTTAACGACGGTTTGATAAAAACGGTATCATTTTTCTTAACGTTAGCAGTTTTAGCAATTCCCTCAGCTAGATATATACCACCATCCTTAATTCCTTGACCATCATCGGTTTTAAGATTGATTTGAGATCCAGAACCCAAGACAGTAAGTGGACGATCAAATTTCCCATTTGGACTTAAACTAGCGTAAGATGTTTCAATCTTCTGTCCGTTAGTTTTGTTAACAATTCGATTAATCTCTGTCTCACTAGTCTTTTGGTTTAAATTAATCTTTTTAGCATAGTTATACTCATGTCCATACGTTTGATTAGCCTGATTGTCCATTGAATTTTTCGTACCAAATCCAGTCATCACCAAAGCTAGTCCACCAATAACGCCGATTAATCCCATCAGCATTTGAATTTTATTACCAAGATTATCTCTAATTGACCAACGATTACCAATAGGAATTTTATTCCAAATTCGAGGAAATTTTTCGAGAAAGACTCGTTTACCATTTTTAGCAGTACTACCCTTCCTAAATGCCTGGGCTGGTGTTAACCCATGATTCACTTGCGCCGCTAGTAGTGCTGAAAAAATACATATAATTATTACCCCCACAGCAACGTAGACCGGTGCGGTAGTATAGGCAATTTGCCATGAAGGAAGCGAAAACATAGATTTCTGTGAATTCATTACAAATGTTGAAAGTGCTGGAGCTACTATCAAACCAGCAATTGCACCAATTCCTCCAACAAAAAGACCATACATTGAGTAATACATGGACAATGCTATATTGGAATATCCTAATGACTGTAAAGTTGCCATGTCCTTTTGTTGCTGATCAATTATTTTTCTAATAGTGGTATACATGGCCAAGACCGCTAATAGAATAAAGATAATTGAAAACAAAATTGAAAGATTACGTATTTGTTTTACTCGATCAACAGCTGTTGAGATGCCAACATCGGATTTTTGAGTTTGCAAAGTGATAAATTTACTACCAGTGATATCTCTAATTTTACTTTCAGTTTTAGAATTATCACTGTCTTTAATATCGACAATATTATTAAGGGCTGGCAATTTAAATTTATTGAACAATGTCTTTTCACTAATGATTCCATACCCATATTTTTGTTCTTGAGGAGATATGAAATCATTGGTCCCGGTATAATACATCTTGTTCGGAGAATTTATCATACCGACCACTATTAATTTAATGGGTTGGTTATTGAAATTAATAGTGACTTGTTTTCCTTTCTTTAACCCATTCTTTTTAGCAAACTTCTCATTCAAATAAATGCCCTTAGTATTTTTATTTATATTCTTGCCATTAGTTTGAAATGTACGAGAAATTTCTTGGGTTCCAGGAGTATCAATCTCTAAATAACGTTTATCCCCCTTTAATTGTGCCGTGGTACTAATTTCTGTTTTAGCCGATGTCTTTGAAACACTTGGAATCGACTTAATTGTATTTAGTTCTTTATTGCTCAATCCTGTCGATTGTAATGTCGATGTAGCCAAATGGGTTTCACTCGTATACTGATTAATATTTTGTTTCATACCATTCCATGTACCTTCTAAACCGGTATAAAAAAGAACACTTAGAAACGCCATCAAAAAAACGGAAAAGAATTGAGTCCAATTTTTCACAACCGTGCGGGTTAATTTCTTAAATAAAAACTTCATCCCCAATCAACCTCCTCAACTTCAAGCGGAGTTGGATTGTCAACGATCTTATCTATTTTGCCATCTTTAATATTGATAACTCGATCAGCAATTGGAGCAACTAATGGATTATGGGTGACGATCACCACGGCCGTATTTTCATTTTTACTACCCTTTAGAATTTTAAAAACTCGTTTTGAGGTTTCAGTATCAAGTGCACCAGTAGGTTCATCACAAAGAAGTACTCTGGGATCTTTAGCCAAGGCTCTCGCAATCGAAACACGTTGCATTTCCCCTCCAGATAACTGATCAGGAAAATTATTTCTTTGTTTTAAAAGACCAACCTTTTTCAAATATTCTTCCGACACTTTCTTGTACTTCTTGTTTTTTAATTGTGCCGAAATTGCCACATTTTCAAATGCCGTAAGATTAGAAATTAAATTATAAAATTGAAACACAAATCCGACAACGTCTCTTCGATAAACTGTCAATTGCTTATCTGACTCTGTGTTAATAAGATCATCATTATATAAAACTTTACCTGACGTTGGTTTATCCATCCCACCTAAGATATTTAAAGTTGTACTTTTACCGGACCCACTTGGTCCCAAAATCACCGTTACTTTATTCGAATCAATATCAAAACTAACGTCGTCTAAAGCATGAGTTGTTTCAGATCCATTTTGATAACTTTTACTGACATGTTTTAAGCTGAGCATAAGTGGTACCTCCATGATTAATTATTAAAAGTATGAAAATATTTTATTTGCACCTTTGATTTGTAGGTGTTATTTGTATAATATATTTATAAGTTTAAAAATAAAAGTAGGGTAATTTTTTAAAGTATCAGCATAAAAGTAAACTGGAGGCACTTATGGAAAACAATAACATCATCGATGACTGTCCTATTCAACCAGTTGTGGACATCATTAGTGGAAAATGGACCTCATACATTCTCTGGGAAATTTATAATGGAAATAATCATTATGGTGGTATCACGCGGGCATTACCTGGAATTAGTACCAGAACATTATCAACAAGATTAAAAATGTTAGAAGACAAGCAAATCGTTACGCGCAAAGTCTTTAATACAAACCCTCCCACTGTAGAATATAATTTAACTAAACGTGGAATGGATTTAGCCCCTATTTTAAAGTCAATGAAGAAATGGTCAGAACGATATAAAAAATAGAAGCAAAATGACTTCCAAAAGTCATTTTGCTTCTATTTTTTATATTAAATTGTTAACGATCAGTAACCAGCTTATATCCCCGCATTGGCACCGTCTTAATCTTTTCTTTTAATCCAACTTGATCTAACTTGCGTCGAAGTAAACTAATGTCATCTTCAATGGCATCCTCGTCAATAAAACTTCCGTTCGCCCACAGAAACGTCATCAATTCCTTTTTGGATACTAACTTATTCTTATGCTCAATGAAAAGGACCATTAGTGAGGTTTCCGTTGGAGTTAGCTTAATCGACTGTGTATTACTGCTTAGTTCTCCCACTGCCGGATTTAAAGTGAACCCATCAAAACTAAATCCATTACTTTTATCTACCAAATTCTCATCTCCGATTTTATTTATTAAAATTGTCACAAAAAAAGGAAGCTACCAAGTAGCCTCCTTTTAGATCTTATTAATCGTTGTCGTCCAAATCGTCGACAACCTTTTTGTAATCTTTCATAAATTTATCATAAGCAGCAGAATCGAACTTGTCGAACTTACCAACTTCATGAAGGGTGCGTTTAATTTCATGAATGGCACGGTGTTCTTCTAACCAACGATGAACTTTGTGGCCCTCTTGTGATTCAGTGCCTTCCTTGTCCAAAGTTTTTTGGAGTTCGTTCATAATTCCTGAAATCTTATCTAATGCTTTTGTTTCTTTACTTTCGTCTGACATAACAATCTCTCCCCTTTATTTAAGTATGACATCATTATATCTTGAAATATCAGGGGTTCAAACCAATATGCTCAAGGGTTTAAGAAAGTTATAAGAGTTCTTCTTGATTCTTGTGTCGCTGAACGTACTGCAGAATGTAAACGGCCAAAATAACCAGAACGGCACCAAGGACTTCAATCCAACTGATGTGCGTGTGTAAAAAGATCACACTCAAGATAAAGGTTGCTACCGGTTGAATGGCGTCTAGTAAACTGATAACTTCTGATGAAGTAAAGCGGGAAGCGTAGATCAGTGATGAGAATGTCAGGAGGGTTCCAAAGAGGATGATCCCACAAACACCAAGGACTCCACCCATTCCTAAGTGGGGCACGTTGGTCCAAACGGGATGATTGATGTTAAAGGCTAAACTGGCAATCAGAGTTCCCCAGCCAAGAACCACGATTGGTGAGTTGTCGTGAGCCAGTGGCCTTGGAAGCACCACGTACAAAGCAGCAGTGATTCCAGAAATGATCCCCCAGAAAAACGAGTCAAAGGGAATGGATAATTGCGAAAGGTCCCCCTTAGTAATTGAAAGGAAAACTCCAGCTAGCGCCAAAATGAAGACCACGATGTCCATCTTCATGGGCTTTTTGTGCATGAACAGAAAACCACCCAGTAGGATGAATAGCGGTGACAGGTACTGCAAAATCGTGGTAGCAGCGGCGTTTCCAGTCTGGATACTAACGTAGAAACTTCCCATGTTGGCAGCCAAACCGAACAAACCGTATAAAACTAGCCACATGATTGATTTCCATGAACGGAAAACACTAAAAATGCCCTTTCCGTAAATAATGGCACTGACTAGTAATAATACAATGGCAGCCCCGGTAGTCCGTGCTGACAAAAACCAGGCAGCTGGAATCCCAACGTTTTGTGAAACGTACTGCGTAATAACGCCAGCAACACCCCATGAAGTTGAAGCAAACGCCGCTAAACTAATTCCTTTAACGGTGTTGCTCATCTTACCCGTTTTACTTTTCATATTCTCTCCTCACAGTCTACTCTTGATCTAAATGTGACTTTGCCTCATCAATCAACTTCAAATCAACGTAATCATTTAAAAAACGTTCCATCGGTGTGTACAAATGTCGTTTTTTAAAAGATACACTAAAATCCGCCACAATGGCAACCCTTAATTTATTTTCCGTCAAAAAAACCTGACCAATGCGCTGAAAATGTCCCTTAGTATGTTTCCCGATCCGCCAAGTATGAAGTTTAAAATTACCCTGCTCATCCCTCTTAATTACGTAATTACCAGAGTCATCCAGTTTAACTGGAACCCCGGTAAAACGAATTACTTTATATTTATCTGCCATGATCTCGGCTAAAGCTTCTGTTGTTTAATATTGCGACGCTTGGAATCCTGCAAGATGTAGATGGCAAGAATTACCAAGGCGGATCCGACAATTTCCATTAAACTAATCTTGGTGTGCAAGAAGATAACACTCAAAATGAAAGTCACTACTGGCTGAACGGCGTCAACTAAACTAACATCTTCAGAGGAAGCAAAGTGTAAACTGTGAAGCAAACATGCAAATGGGATTACGGTTCCAATGATAACAATGGCACCAATCCCAATGATCGCACCCATCGTTAAGTGAGGTACACCAACCCAAACTGGTTGATGAATGTTAAAGACCAATCCGGCAATCAAGGTTCCCCATCCAAGGACGACAATTGGTGAATTTTCTTCCATTAATGGCCGAGGGATGACAACGTAGCATGCGGCCGTGATTCCTGAAACAATTCCCCAAAGTAACGCTGGCAGCGGAATGGCTAACTGATTAATGTCACCCTTGGTAATTGCCAAAAACACCCCGACAAGTGCCAACAGGAACACGATTAAATCAATCTTATAGGGACGTTTATGAAAGAACAAAAAGCCCCCTAAAAGGATGAACAGTGGTGATAAATACTGCAAGATGGTTGCTGATGCTGCGTTTCCGTCCTGAACACTAAGGTAAAACGACATCAGGTTGGCACCTAAGCCAATGATTCCATATGCCACAATACAAATAATCGATTTCCAGTCCTTAAAAACATGGAAGATTTTTTTCCCATACATAATCGAACCAATTGCTAAAAGTAGAATCCCGGAAAAAATAGTTCTGACGGACAAGAACCATGAAGCCGGAATAGCGGCATTTTGTGAGACAAACTGCAAAACAACCCCAGAAATACCCCAAAAAGTGGATGCAAGGGTTGCCCAAGCAATGCCCTTTAATACTTTACTTTTTCCAATGCTAGTCTTTTCTTCACTCATATTTTCACCCTAACTCGGCATAAACCGATTTATTTTTTTACACATCAATTTAATAGTTTAATTTTAGGCGTAAAGAACAGGGCGGTCAATAGTCCATGTCATTTTATCTAACATAAAAAAGCGAAACCAATTTTACCTGGTTTCGCTTTTAAATTAAAAACTAATCTTCGTTTTTATCTCGTTTAAAACTCATTGGTTGATACGTTAACCGAATGGCAGCTGGTAACAGGATTGGCAAGATGATTACTAAGATAATCAAACCAATGATTACCCCGATGGCAACCTGAATCAGTGTCAAAATTCCTGATGGAATCAGTGCGGCAAACGTACCACCTAAAATCACAGCAGCAGATAATACCACTACTCCAATATAGTTGGCCGAATTAACGATTCGTTTCGCAGGCGTTCCGTCCTTAGTCTCTCTATACCTCATCATCAAGAAGATACTGTAATCAACACCCAACGCAATCAACATGATAAAGGTGAAGAACGGCGTGTTCCAGGTCAACATGCTCTGTCCAAGGAAAATATCCGAGAAGATCCGTGTCAACGTCAATGAAGTGAAGTACGTCAAAATTAATGTTCCTTCAATATAAAGTGGTTGTAGAATTGAACGGGTTACAAACATCAGTGCGATCAGGATTCCGACTAACATGATGACAGCCGTTCTGAAGAAGTCTTGTGAGGCAATATCATGGGTGTCAGACATGGTTGCTGTCTCTCCCCCAATTGCAACGGTTGCATCATTTAAACTAGTTCCCTTCAGTGACTGTTTAACTTGATTTTGAACATCCTTAACCAAGTTCATCGACTTAGCGTTTGATGGGTTATCTTTTAAGACAAAGGTGATGCTTGTAATCTTGTCATTAGAAGAAACGTAGTTGTTTAAGGCTTGCTTGAAAGTATCACTTTGAAGCACCTGATTAGGAATGTAGAACGTGTTCGCAGCCGCAGCTGAGTTCTGTAAACCGGTCAAGTATTCATTTGACTGTTGCATGCCCTTATTAATCTTACTTAGGCCATCATTTGCCTGCGTCAATTGGGCTTGAACACCCTGGAGTTGTTGCCCCATCGCCTGAGCATTTGCACCAATGTTTTGAGTATCTGAGGCAATCCCGGCCAATTCATTTTGAAGACCTGACATAGAAGCGGCTTGTTGCATTTGTACCTTGGAACTAACACTTTGAAGACCGGAAGCAACAATTTGTAACTGCTGGGGACTCATTGGTGACCCCATAGCGGTGGCTTGTTGTTGCATCTGGGCGATGACTTGCTGACCCGAAGTTTGACCAGGAGCGGTACTTGCTCCACTAGCGCCTTGAATGATCTTTAAATGATCTCCAATTGATTGTGCCGAAGCCCCAATTGCCTTTAGTTGATCGGCATTAAATGAACCACTGTTAGCCCCACTCTGAAGTTGGGTTAAACCAGCATTAGCCTGTTGCATCTTGCTGTTCAAAGTCCCCAGCTGATCGTTTAAGTAGAGTTGGTTAATTGGTTCGCCACTTGGCTGGGTGACCGAAGCAACCGTCTTAATTTCCTTATTTTTCTCCAATTGACGAGTAATCCGATCAATTTCCATCATTGACTTCTCGTTATTGACCTTGTGTTTGGATTGAATATAAATCGTTGACGGTTCAGCAGTTCCCTTTGAGAAATGCTTGGATACCGTATTTAATCCTTGTTTTGAAGGCAATGAATTACTTAATTCAACCGAATTATCGTAGTTCAAGCTGCTTTTTCCCGTAAAGAAAATCAACGGCAAAGTCAAAACTAAAACCAAGGCAATCGCCATCACCGGATGTGCAACTGAATGACTGGACAAGAAGTACCAGATTCGACTACCCCGTTTCTTTGGTGACAAATTCTTAGCTGGCCAGTACATGGTCTTACCAAGGAGCGCCATAAAGAATGGATTTAATGAGAGAAGTACCAGTAATAGTACTACCACTCCGATGGCAACTGCCACTCCGGACTGGTAAATTGAGAACTTGGCTAGTCCAAGGGCAAAGAAACCAATCAGAACCGATCCACCACTGTAGAGAATGGTCTTACCAGCTCGTCTTCTGGCATCGACCGTTGCCTCCACTTTGTCCATTCCTTGTCCCAGATTATCCTTAAACCGGTCGTACAGCAGGATATTGTAGTCAGTCCCAATTCCAAACAGCACTACCACCATAAAGACCTGGGTAAAGTTTGAGAGTGGAAAGCCCATATACTTCGCCAAATTCATGACGACACTCAAAGAGACAATGAAAGAAACTCCCACGGTCAAAAGTGAAATCAACGGAACGATTGGGGACCTAAAGACAATGATCAACACAATCAAAATGAAAACTGCCGCAATGATTTCGGTTTGCTTGATGCCGTCGATCATTGACTGCCGCATGTCGTCATCTAAGACATCGGATCCCGTCACGTACGACTTCAAGTTCGCCGTTTTCGCACCCTTTTTGAGTTTATTGTTCATCGTTTCAACCGAGTCCTTTTTCGAAACATTCAGTTGAACTAATTCAGTCGTACCGTCCTTTGAAATCAGTTGTTTCTTGGCGGCGGCATTCTCGTTTGCTGAGGTAACACCCTTAATTCCATAGTAATCGGCATCATTTTTTAGCTTCGAAACGGTTCGATCGATGTTAGCCTGTTTACTAGCATTAATGCGTTTATTGCCGTTGTTATATACCAGTACAACTTGTCTGGTATCGCTAATGTGATGGCCCCAATGCTTTTGAATATTTTCAGCAACCTGACTCTGCATGTTAGCTGGAATCTTAGTTTGTCCATGTTGTGCAGTTACCTGTGAAATGCTAGGCAAAAAGAAAATGGCAGCTAAAACGGCAAGAACCCAAAATATCGCAAAAAATATGTATTTTTTGACGAACCTATTCATCAAACTCCTCCTCAATGTTTAATATTTTACTTAAAACATTAATTCATTCATAACGTTTCCAATTATACAAAATTGATCACAAACAAGCAATCCGCCAAAAGCAGTTCAATCAAAAAAGCACCAACCGATTAGTCAGTGCTGAAGTGATGCTTTTCTGGGTCTGATTGCCAAGATAAAAACGGTACTCAAGACCAAAATGCCACCAATGATTTCATAGATATTGAAACTGGTATGTAAGAAAACCACGGTTCCAATCGTTGCCGACAAAGGTTCAAAAGTATCGAGTAGGCCGGCAGTCGTAGCGGACACGTACCTTAAACTCGATGTGAAGCATAGAAATGACAACATTGTGCCAAAAAGCACAATGAAGGCCACTCCCAAAATGCCACCAAGAGAAAGCTTGGGAACATCCACCCAAAAGGGATGAACGCAGGTGAAGATCACTCCGCCAACGATCATTGCCCATCCAATGATGACAAACGTGCTGAACTTTTCCTGGAGTTTGACCGGCAGCATGGTCTGAAGCGCGCCAGCAAAGGCCAGGCAGAGGCCAAGCGTAAACGCTTTAGGACTCATTGCGAGATGGGTCAAATCTCCCTTTGTTACCAGTAACCACGTTCCAAGTAGGGCTACCACTACAGCGACACCCTGCTGAATCGTTGGTGCTTTTTTGTACACAATCACCGTCAAAATCATAATGATGACCGTTCCAAGGCTCTGCATGATAGTTGAAGTTGCCGCATTACTGGCTCTCGTTGTCAGTAAGTATAGGTACTGAACGGCCGATAAACCAAAAATCGCATAACAGAGCAGGATGACCCAGCTATATCCGGTGTGCCAAATCTTTAAAATCCTATTTCTTTGAACAAACTTTGTAAATAAAAGAATTAAGATGCCGGCAACCGACATCTTAACTCCCATTAACCATTCCGTTGAAAAATTCTTATCTTGAAACAAGAACTGCGAAACAGGTCCTTGAATTCCCCACATGATGGCTCCAGCAATTGCTAGGATGACACCAATGTAAGTTTTACTTTTCTTCAATATTTGTGCCCCATTTACTTATCTTCGTAACCATTTGGATGCTTAGTCTTCCAGGTCCAAGCGGTTTTAATGATTTCTTCAACGTTATCAAACTGTGGTTTCCAACCAAGAACTTCTCTCGCCTTGTCAGAGTTAGCAATCAAGGTATCAGGATCGCCACCACGTCTTGCGTCAATTTCAACCGGAATCTTCTTACCAGTAACCTTTCGAGCGGCATCAACGATCTGTTTATTGGAAAAACCAGTTGATGAACCGAGGTTAAAGATGTTACTTGGATTACCCTTTTCCAGATACTTCATGGCTAAAATATGAGCGTCCGCTAAATCAAGGACGTGCACGTAATCACGAACGTTGGTCCCGTCTGGCGTGTCATAGTCATCCCCAAAAATCTTCATGATATCCTGCTGACCTGCGGCAACCTTTAAGACGATGGGAATTAAATGGGTTTCTGGATGATGATCCTCCCCAATGGAGCCGTCTTCCTTGGCTCCGGCAGCGTTAAAGTATCTAAGAGCAACAAACTTAATTCCGTAAGCTTCATCAACCCACTTCATAATGTGCTCCATGATTAACTTGCTTTCACCATAAGGGTTGATGGGGTCTTTTCGATCCTTTTCATAGATTGGAATTCGCTCTGGATTACCATAAGTAGCAGCTGTGGAAGAAAAGACCAGGTACTTAATCCCAGCTTTCTTCATTGACTCTAACAGCTTAATCATCCCAATCACGTTGTTATCAAAATACTTCAAAGGATCCTTCATTGATTCTGGAACCAGTGAGAAAGCGTCCATGTGGATTACAGCATCGATATTTTCCTTAGCGAAAACGTCATCCAAAAAGTCAGAATCACGAGTATCCCCCTCATAAAACTTTGCTTTAGGATTAACGGCCTTGCGGTGTCCCGTTGACAAATTATCAACCACTACAACATCGTAACCTTTATTAATTAATTGATCGACCATGTGTGAGCCAATGTATCCAGCTCCTCCAGCAACTAATACAGCCATCTTAATTACCTCCTATTTATCTAATAAATCATCATATTGAGTATTTTTTTCGAAAAATTTAACGGCAAAGGAACAAACTGGTTTGATTAAATCATGGTTTTCTTTGGCGTAATCAATCATTACCATAATTAACTTTCCAGCTAGACCCTGGCCACGATAACTTGGGTTCACAAATGTTTCGTTAATGGAGACTACTCCATTATCTTCAGTAAAAGTAACTTCAGCAATTAAATCACCATGGACATCGTTAGCATAGAAACGGCCTGGTTCATAATCAAATTTCATTTGTCTCACCACCTTAGAGTAAGTATATCACAGTCTTGACATCAATATAAAGGCGCTTACATTGACGGAGTGTCGGACTTTAATTATAATCCATATTAGAAGTTACAATTCAAACTATTCGACGTGGAAAAATTATTTCCAGGAGGAAAATTATGAGTGCAACAGATACTAAACAGGAATATGATAACTGGGTTTCTCAAGAAGATATGCCGGCAGAATTAAAAATCGATTTAGCCAAAATGAGAAACGATTCGGAACAAATTGAAGACGCTTTTGGGTCATCACTTTCATTTGGAACGGCCGGAATGCGTGGAACGCTCGGTGCTGGAACGAACCGGATGAACATTTATACCGTTAGACAGGCCACTGAGGGTCTCGCCCAATTGATGGACACCCTTGCCCCTGAGGTAAAAAAGCGTGGGGTTGTTATTAGTTTTGATCCCCGATACAATTCGCAACTCTTTGCTCACGAAGCGGCTCGGGTACTTGGTGCTCATGGCATCAAGACGTTTGTTTTTGATGACATTCGCCCAACTCCGGAACTTTCATTTGCTGTGCGTCACTTACACACTTACGCCGGAATCATGATTACCGCTAGTCACAATCCAAAACAATACAATGGTTACAAGATTTACGGTGAAGATGGTGGTCAAATGCCACCCAAAGAATCCGATCTAATAACTACTTACATCCGCAAGGTCAACGACCTCTTCAAAATTCCAGTTTCAGAGGAAAAGGACCTTAGAAAGAATGGGCTCATGAGTATCGTTGGTGAAAACGTCGACGTTCCTTATCTAGAAGCAGTTCAAACGGTCAACGTGAACCATGACCTGATTAATAAGGTAGGAAAAGACCTGAAGTTTGTCTACACCCCCCTTCATGGCACTGGCAAAATCATTGCTAGACGGGCACTCTCAGACGCTGGGTTCAAGAACTATGACGCGGTTGTTGAACAAACCATCGCCGACCCTGAATTTCCTACTACACCATTTCCTAATCCAGAATTCCCGCAAACCTTCGATCTTGCCATTAAATTGGGTAAAAAAGAAGATGCGGACGTTCTGATTGCGACCGACCCTGACGCTGACCGTTTGGGAGCCGCCGTTAGACAACCCGATGGTGAGTACAAACTCATGACTGGAAACCAAATTGCCAGTGTTCTTTTAAATTATATTCTTCAAGCCAAAAAAGACGCTGGTACCCTTCCAAAGAATGGAGTAGTGGTCAAATCAATCGTTTCAACTGAACTCGCCACCGATATTGCCAAGAATTACGGGATCGAGATGAAGAACGTCCTAACCGGGTTCAAGTTTATTGCGGAACAAATCAAAAACTTTGAACAAAATCACGATCATACCTTCCTCTTTGGATTTGAAGAAAGCTACGGTTATCTTATCAAACCGTTTGTAAGGGATAAGGACGCCATTCAGTCGACCTTACTGCTTGCTGAAGTTGCTGCTTACTACCGGGAAAGGGGGATGACCCTGTACGACGGTCTTCAGGATATCTACAAGAAGTACGGTTACTTTAGAGAAAAGACCATCTCCAAGGAATTCGATGGTCTAGAGGGTAAATCCAAGATGGCTGCAATCATGAAAGACTTTAGAGACCATCCCATGACAACATTCAATGGCGCCAAGGTGATTAAGCTTGAAGACTTCCAGACTTCCACCACGACGATGGCTGATGGTTCAACCCAAAAGATTGAGTTACCACAATCGAACGTTTTAAAGTATTGGCTTGATGATGGGACTTGGCTTGCAATTCGTCCTTCTGGAACTGAACCCAAGATCAAGTTTTACATCGGTGTTAAAGCTGATACAGCAAAGGCAGCTGATCAAAAACTCGAGAGCTACACTCAAGCCGTTGACGATGAACTATTAAATAAATAATTTTAAGCAAACAAAAACTGGACTCGTTTGAGTCCAGTTTTTTGATACTTTCATTTAGTTACTGGTTCATCAGCATTAACAAGTGCGACCGTGTACACTTTTTCAACCTTAAATTCCTTAATGGCCTTCTCACTACGCCAGAACATCTGGATCGCAGCATGACCAGTTGTTCCCTGGCGCATATCACGCCGCATTCCCGTAACATAATCAGAAACATACGTAATCATCTTAATCAACTGCGCAATTAAGGAGGCCAACTTTGATTTTTTGGGTGCGTCCATTCTCTTTAACAATTTAATCGAATAAGCGCATTTTTCAAGCAAGTTATCGTCATTGACTAGGTCACCAATCGCAAACGCAAATGAATTCTCAACGGTGTAACCATCACCACGATAATGAACTAACCCGGAGTTATCTTTAAAACTATTAACAACCGTTTCAAGGTATTTTCCTTCGTTATCAATGAATTGAACGTTATCCGCTAGTTTCGAATCCGAAAGGCTCGGGGTCTCCTTATCCGTCAAATTACTAAACCAACTTTTTAAGCTCAAATTGCCAACCCCTTTCTGATGTTTGGTTTGTGAATTATTACTTTCATTATATCATTAGCTGTAAGCGCTTACCAATAGTAACTTTCTCCCGGTAAAATCATTGGTTTGTTAATTCTTGCTTACATAACCAATTAACAATGATGTATCATTATTATCATAATGATAAATTAAGGAGTGAATCACATGAAAATTGGAGTATTAGGTGCCGGCCATATGGGCAGCGCCATCATTAAAGGACTTGTCAACAAATATAACGCGAGTGACATTTTAGTAAAGGGACATCACGTAACCGACGAGCTCAAAAACTTCTCAAAAGACCTTGGCTTCACAATTGTCACCGATGATTTTCCAAGTGACTTAAACGTCCTATTTGTAACAACTCCCGCACCAATCACAGTGGCAGTGCTGAAGAACACCAAATTGCCAGACCAAACTGTGATCGTTTCAGCGGCCCAGGGGGTTAGTGAACAAGCCATTAATGACGTGCACCAAAACAACTCAGTGGTTTGTATCGTACCTAACATCCCGGTTGCCGTGAACGCCGGTTGCATCGCCGTTGGTAAATCTAAGAATGCTAATGAAGCAGACGTTAAGTCGGCTTTAGACGTTGTCACTAACCTAGGAACGCTCATTAAGACCAGTAACCAAAACCTTGGCATCGTGGGAACGGTTGCTGGATGTGGCCCGGCTTTTGTCGACGTCTTCATGGACGCCTTAGCTGACGCCGCCGTTCAAAATGGCCTTGACCGTGAGACCGCCTTTAAGGTCGCTGCAAGTATGGTTCAAGGTAGTGGCAAATTAGCACTCGATACTGGCATTTCACCGGCAACTTTGAAAGACCAAGTTACCTCACCTGGTGGTTCTACCATTCGTGGGGTGGTTGCTTTAGACGCCACCGGCTTTAGAAATGCCGTCAACAAGGCGGTTAACGACGCCAACAAATAAAATACGGTAATGGAGGAAATTATTTGGATTCAAAAGTAAGCTTAAAAACCAAAATCGCGATCCTCGCCACCGCGTTACTATCATTTTGTGGAATTCTATTAGAAACTTCAATGAACGTTACGTTTCCAGAACTCTCACAAATTTTTCACATTTCGTTAAACTTAGTTCAGTGGATTTCAACTGGATACCTACTAGTCGTTACCATTACCATGGCAACGACAGCATACCTCCTAAAGAAATTCCCACTAAAAAACATTTTCGTCTTTGCGGTCACCGCGTTTATCCTTGGTGATATTTTGTGTGCGGTCGCACCCAACTTCTGGCTCCTATTAGTCGGACGACTAATTCAAGCAGCTGCCACCGGAATCTCACTTCCGATGATGTATCAAATCATTTTTGCTGAAGTACCCCGACCAAAAATCGGTTTTTACACTGGAATTGCTTCAATGGTTATCTCACTAGCTCCCGCACTGGGACCAACTTACGGGGGAACGCTATCATCACTACTTTCATGGCGTTACATCTTCATCGTGGCTTTCCCAATCGTCCTAATTACCCTGTTTATCGGACTTAAGAGCATTGATCTTAAAGCTCCGGGAATCTCCAAACGATTTGATTTCGTTAGCTTTGCCCTCTTGATCGTGACCCTATTCTCATTTGTTTGGGGTGCTAATCAGTTTGGCGTCAAGGGTGCAACGTTTATGAGTGGCTTCATTCCCATCGTCATTGGATTAATCACCCTGGTCTTATTTATCTACCTCAATGGTCATGGTGATTCCCAGCTAATGTCGCTTCACCCACTCAAGATCCCCACGGTTTCACTGAACGCCGTGAACTACTTCTTGTTGATGTTCATTAATATTGGGGCGTCATTCGTAATTCCAATTTACGCTGAGACCGTTCTTCATACCAGTGCCATGGTTGCCGGACTGATCCTGCTTCCAGGTTCAATCATTGGTGGACTCATTTCGCCATTTGCGGGAGGCGCTTATGACCGGTTCGGAGCCTTTAAACCAATCATGATTGGGATGGTTCTGCTGTCAATCGCCACGTTCTTATTTAGTTCCATGACGGCGGCCTTCACGGTGGTCGTATTGACACTGTTATTCACACTTTTACGAATTGGATTTAACTGCGCGTTCTCCTGTACCATTACCAATGCTCAAGAAACCGCACCACAATCTGATTCAGCCGACGTGAACTCGTTATTCAACATGCTCCAACAATACGCTGGTTCAATCGGTACCAGTGTCCTGGCAACGATCTATGCCTTTAACCAGAACCAGGCTCACAGTGCTGCCCAATATGTCTCAAAAACGGTCATGGGTGGTCACATGGACTTCTTACTCCTGTTCGTACTGGCCGTTTTCGGCTTAATCCTTGCGCTAGTTAACTGGACCATTCAAAGAAAGCACCTCGCAAAAAATGCATAACAATCAAGCAATTAAGAAACTTGCTCCGAACCTTCACCATTTAACTACGGAACAGGAACAATTAATTAATCAAATCGAACAATTTATTAATCAACAAATCGATCAAAAACAACCGTCCGTTTTCACGATCTTTGGAGATGCCGGTACGGGTAAAAGTGTCATTTTGAGTCAACTCTTTTTCAACATTCAACAAGCCGCAAAGAAAAAAGGCAAGCTTCATGACACTAAGAACTACTTCTTAGTTAACCATCCAGAAATTTTGAAGGTTTACAAACAAATTGCTGGATCCGAAGATAATGTTTTAAAAAAGAACTTTATGCGTCCTACCTCATTTATTAACCAAATGCACAAGCGAAACGAACGTGCTGACGTTGTGATTGTTGATGAGGCCCATTTACTACTGTCTTCACCAGACCATTACAATAATTTCTACCAGGAAAACCAGTTAGAAGAAATCATTAAGTCAAGCAAGGTCGTCATTGCCGTCTTTGACATGAATCAGGTACTACGAACCAAGTGTTACTGGGACAAGCAACGTTTAAACAAACTACTTGAACCCTACTATCACGAAAGTTATCAACTGACCCATCAGTTTCGCATGACCGCTAAACCAGACTTGGTTCACTGGATCAATGAATTTACGAGAGGCAAGTTGCTGCCAATCCCCAAGGACGCCGATACTGGTTACGACTTTCAAATCTTTGATGACGCTGAAAAAATGCGCCAAGCGATTGTGAAGAAAAACCATGAGGTGGGCTTATCCCGAATTGTTTCGACCACCGGCTATCCATCAACTTTAGATGGCGGAAAACATTACATCAAAGAGCTTGGCGGTTTCAAAATGCCGTGGGATCAGTACAATTACACCAGTACCCCGTGGGCGGAAATTCCCCAGACCATCAATGAGGTTGGTTCCATTTACACCTGTCAGGGATTTGATTTGAACTACGTTGGCATTATTTTAGGGCCACCAATCTATCTTGACCCTAAAGACCATCGCGTAAAGGTTGACTTAAAAAAGCAAACCGATGTTGAAAGCAAAAAACACCGAAAAGACATCACGGATCAAAAAGAATTTGCACAAATAAGGCGGCAAATCATCCTGAACTCCGTGAACGTGTTGATGAAGCGCGGTGTCTTTGGGACTTTCATCTTTGCTCACGATCCGAAGCTTAGAGAAGCATTGATGAAATCATTTCAAAAGATCAACCACTAAGTAAGTTCCATTTTAAAGATAATTAAGCTAAAAGGCCCCATAATGTTCGCATTTTGGGACCTTTTTGGTTGTTCTGATAAAAAAATTTACTTTTGTGTAACAAAATGTGCCATCAGTGCTAGTAATTTCCTTTCAATGCGTATAATCTAGTCATAACCCCAAAATACATTTCTTGGAGCTTATGATAAGGAGGACAATTTAATGGGATCAATCATTCAATTCAAAGACGTAGAAAAGTACTACGGCAAATTTCACGCGTTAACCAACATTAACCTTGATATTCACGAAGGTGAAAACGTTGTGTTAATCGGACCATCTGGATCGGGTAAATCAACTTTACTTAGAACCATTAATGGACTAGAGACCATTCAACAGGGACAACTCATTGTTGACGGCAAAGATCTGTCAAGCAACAAAACCAACCTCAATAAACTTAGAACTGACGTTGGGATGGTCTTTCAACATTTCAACCTTTACAACAACAAAACCATCACCGAAAACATCACGTTGGCTCCACGAATCGTCTTAAAACGTCCTCAAGCTGAAAACGAAGAGGTAGCAAAAAAACTACTTGAACGAGTTAACCTACCGGAACAAGGAGCCAAATACCCAGCTCAATTATCTGGTGGTCAACAACAACGAATTGCCATTGCCCGCTCCCTGGCAATGAATCCTAAGGTGTTGCTGTTTGACGAACCAACCTCTGCCCTTGATCCCGAGATGGTAGGAAGCGTGTTAGACATCATGCAAGACATTGCTAACACATCTGACATGACGACCCTCGTTGTTACTCATGAAATGGGCTTTGCCAGATCCGTTGCTGATCGCGTTATTTTCATGGCTGACGGGAAAATCCTGGAAAATTCTAAAACCGATGAATTTTTCGATCACCCTAAGACCGAACGAGCTCGCAAATTCCTATCACAAGTTGAACATAAATAAAAAGTGAGGTAGATTCCATGAGTAAATTTAAGTTAAAACGAGTGGGTTTGATTGCCTCCGTCATCTTAATCGTCATAATCATTGGCGGTATCTTTACTGGTCTCGAGGCCAAGAAACATCAATCGGTCGCAACCAATGACTACGCCAGGATCAAGGACAGCCACGTCATGCACTGGGGCGTTAAGGGTGATACCAGACTGTTTGGCTTAATCAGTCCCAAGACCGGTCAAAGTGAAGGATTTGATGTCGACATGGCACGCGCCGTCACCGCCCAAATGGCCAAGGACGCCGGAACGAAAATCAAGCCCGAGTTCACTTCGGTCACCACTAACTCTAAAATCCAATTACTAAAAAACAATCAGGTTGAAGCAGTAGCCGCAACGATGACCATCACACCCGAGAGAGCCAAAGTGATTGACTTTACCAAACCGTATTTTCCAGCTGGCCAATCAATTCTGGTTAAAAAAGATTCCCCAATTAAGGACATTCGTCAGTTAAACAATCCTAAATACACTGTGATCACGACGATTGGAACCACTGCGATTCAAACCATGAAACAGTTTGCTCCCAAGGCGAAGGTCATCTCGATGCCAGATAACTCCCAGGCCTTAAGTGCTCTTGAATCTGGTCAGGGAGTGGCCGTGACTACCGATAACGCCATTCTATATGGTCTAGCTGATCAAAATCATTCCACCAAGGTTGTTGGAAAACCATTCACTAATCAACCCTACGGACTAGCAATGAACAAGCACCAACCTGAACTGAAGGCCGCCATGGATAAAGCTTTAGAACAAGTCATTTCCGACGGAACTTACAACAAGTTGATTAAGAAATGGTTCTCAAACGTGCCTGGATTAGATTGGAGGAGTCTTGAAAAATGATAAATATCTTTCTTGAAAATTGGAAAACTCTTCTAGACGGCTTCTGGATTACCATCCTATCCTCAATCATTGGATTAGTTGGATCACTAGTCTTGGGGACCATCTTTGCCCTTCTAGAAATGGCTCCAAATAAATTACTTAAATTCATCGGAAGTGCGTTTGTCGAATTCTTTAGAAACATCCCACTTCTGGTCATCACCTTATTCTTCTACGTGGTGGTCGCAGCTGATTTTCACATTTCTGGATTTTGGTCTGGGACCATTGGATTAATCCTCTATACGTCTGCGTTTATCGCTGAGTGTATTAGAGGTGGCGTTGATTCAGTTGATCCGGGTCAGATGGAAGGTGCCAGAGCGAACGGATTAACGTACACTCAGGCTATGATTCAAGTGGTCTTACCCCAAGGATTCAAACTGGCGATCCCATCACTTGGAAACCAGTTCATTAACCTGGTTAAAAACTCATCAATTCTGTCATTTGTGGCCGGATTTGATTTGATGTACCAGGCCAACGTTATCTCTGGTGAAAATCTTGATCCGTTTAACACCTACATCATCGTTGGAATTTTGTACCTCATCATTACCGTCTCTGTTTCCAAATGCATGAGCGTGATTGAGCGCAAAGTGAACGGAGGTGTCACACAATGAGTGGAGCATTTAGTTTAATTAACATGCACTATTTACTGGGTGGTCTAGTGGTTACCATTCTGGTATCAGTGATTTCAATTATTATTAGTTTTATCCTAGGAACTCTAATCGGAATTATCCTATTTGAAAAAGTTCCCTACTTTACCAAAACGGTTCGTTTCATTTCCAACACCATCAGAAATCTTCCCTTACTGCTTCTTATCTTCTTCACCTTCTTCGCTTTACCAAAGTTAGGGGTCGAGTTGAATTCCTTTGCGGCCACGGTAGTTGCCATGTCGGTCTTTGAAGCCAGTATGGTTGGCGAGATTATCCGTGGTGGCTTACTCTCAGTTGGAGTTGACCAGGATGAAGGTGCCCTTTCTACCGGAATGAATAAGGCCCAAACGTTATGGCACATCCTGTTGCCACAGGCCCTAAAGAAGTCCATTCCACCACTGATTTCTCAGTTTATTTCACTAGTTAAGGATACTTCGTTAGCAACCGCCATTGTCCTTCCAGAACTAACCTTTAGGTCTCAGGTCATATACGGTCAGAACCCTAACTACATGATCCCGATGTTTGTCACGATTGCCATTATGTACTTCATTATTAACTACGGACTCTCCTTACTTGCAAAATGGTTTGACAAAAGAATGGTCTAGCCTGCACAAATTGCTTCCCTTTCCCTTGATTTTGAGCTACATTGGATGAGGGCATATGGGAGGTTAATGCATGTTGACAAACAAAATTAAAATCACAGCAACAATGACGAGTAAGAATCAAATTACGATTCCAAAAACCGTCCGTGACATTCTCAATCTTAAGCAAAACGACCAACTGGAATTTACAATTCAAAAAGATGGTTCGGTAACAATGGCACCTAAAGAATCCTTTGAAGGGTTTTGGAAAATAGTTGAAGATCAGGAAAAGAAATACGGTAACGTCAGCAGTTCGGAACAAGATTGGGGCCCTGATCAGGGGTCGGAGGTTATCGATTAATGAATTATAAACAAGGTGAGATTTACTTCGTTAATCTTGAACCGGCACTTGGCACCGAAACCAAGAAAAAACGTCCGTGTCTGGTGGTTAGTAACAATCACTATAATCATCTAATGAACACGGTGATTGTAATCCCAATCAGTTCTTCCGCTAAGTACTTGGAAGAAAAGAAGTACGTGAAATCACCACTATACTTTCAGGTCAATAACAAAAACGTTCATGGGACTGCCATGCTTCAGCACGTCCGAACCGTGGACATGGAAGTTAGAAGTGAAACCAAGTTGGTCGCGAAATTAGACGATCGGGACATGCGGAAAATTACTAATAATATTAAACAGTTCTTTTAAAGGATACGAAAAAGAGGCCACACGAAGGTGTGACCTCTTTTTTATATGGATCCCCTTTCTGGTCAATTGACTAGAAAAGAAGACACTGAGCTTCATTGCATGATAACGACTCCACAAAAGTCACATACAATTGGATAACTCTAATGCAACTTCATTTTTATTATAGCAATCAATTCGTCAATTTAGAATAAACCATGTTTTTTATTTATTCTAAACGATATAAAAAGCAACGGACAACCTGTCTACTGCTTTCTTGTATTAATAAGTCATATGCAGATGGCATAGGTTGCAAAAATAAATATGTGGCTCAATTTTATTTTCGGATAAATAATTGTTCCAACAACATTTGGCCTACATCATTTAATGAAATGATTGTTTCTCATGAATTTAATCGATAATCTTAATTAAAGACATTTAAGTAATTAATTAAGGAGAGCAACAATCATGAAAACCAAAGAACTTGTTTATGACGCACTATTTGCCGCAATCGTCGTTGTCTTAGGCCTCTTTCCACCGTTGACACTGCCGTTTATCCCAGTTCCCATTACGCTACAAAGTATGGGCATCATGCTTCAGGGAAGCTTTCTAGGTAAGAAAAACGGCTTTCTAAGTGCCCTACTGGTAGTTATCCTGGTCTTAATTGGACTGCCAGTCCTTTCAGGTGGACGTGGCGGCTTAGGAATTTTAGCTGGACCAACCGGTGGTTACTTCATTATTTGGCCCATTGCCGCCTTTCTCATTGGGCTTTTGGTCGAAATATCATGGAAGAAGATTAATTTCTGGAAGTATCTTGTTGCTAATGTCACCGGTGGTGTGATTCTGATTGATGTTTTTGGGGCCCTGTACCTTTCAGTGATTGCCCACATGTCAGTAACGGCCTCACTAGTTTCAAACTTAGCCTTCATCCCTGGTGATATCATCAAAGCCGTGATCGTTAGTCTAATCTGTGCTTCCACCAAGAAAATTAGTCTGGTGTCACAACTCAAACATGAATAATTTTATCTTTGGCACATACGCAAACAATCATTCCTTCATGCAGCAATTAGATCCGCGAATCAAGCTCATCGGTATCACGCTCGTAACGATCACGTTCATGTGGTCAACCACGACCATTCAAATTGGAATCAGTGCTTTAGGACTAATTGGACTGTATCACTTGGCACACATCAAACTAAGCATGGCACTTAGTTCCATCAAGCCCATTTTATTTATTTTAGTGTTTATTTTAATTTATCATGGAATTTTTCCAACCAATCACAATTTATATATAAATCAAATGAACGTGGGTGGTTGGCTTTATGGAAGTAAGCTTTGCGTTAAAATCATCCTTCTACTTCTGGTGGCCGCCCTTTTATCGTTTACGACCAGTCCATCCGATTTATCGCAGGCAATCTCGCGACTACTGAGACCATTAACTTATCTGCATCTACCTGTATCTGAGTTTTCGTTAATGATTACCCTCACCCTGCAGTTTATTCCCATCATTTTAGGTGAACTAAACGACCTGAAAGTTGCCCAAACCAGCCGTGGGGTTGACTTTACTTCATCAAAATTGACCAAGAAAATCAAACTCCACGTTCAACTCATTATTCCACTGTTGTACGCGGTCACAAACCACGCTAATAAGCTAGCCAATACTTTAGATGCCCGTGGCTACACGCCTAAATCCCAATCAACTAGATATCACGAAACCCAGTTTAGTATGCGAGATACTATCTTTGGCGGCTGTGTCATCATCTACTTAGCTTTAATTCTTACTTTAAAGTCATTTTAAAACTATCCTGAATCATCTTTTGGACCTGTTTTGAATCAACTTCACCAAGCACAACCGTAATCCAGTGCTCCTTGTTCATGTGATAAGCCGGTAGATAACCCTTAGACTGTTTCAAAAGTCCGGCAACATCTGGATCCACTTTCACGTCTAAGACATCGATCTCATCGGTTCCGTTTAAGCCTAATTTGTTTTCAGGCACGTTCATGACTAGGCCAAACCACTTCTGGTCATCTTTGTGACGAAATGCCAAGTACTTTGGATATTCTTTAAAGGGCCGGTCTGGTTCCACGTCAAACTGCTTTTTAATGTATTCAACGACATCATCACGATTATTCATTTTAATTCCCTAATCCATTCTTGACCTGATATTCATGACTAAATTCAGAAACAGCTTTCATAGCGTTCATCACATCTATTGGTGTTACTGAAACTGGTAAATTAGCCATGGTGTCACTTGGATCACATGCTTGAGTGGCTGCCTTCATTAACTCTTCATCACTAGCTTTCCCTAACTTCAGATCCGCTAGCGTCGTTGGTAAGCCAAACTCAAGATCAAATTTCAAATACTTCTCAAATTGACAGTGATCAGAACCAGTCAGAACCAACTCACATAGGGTTCCAAAGGCGACCTTCTGTCCGTGAGATAACTGGTCAATCTCACCACTTAAAGCCGTAAAGCCATTATAAATGGCGTGAGCAGCTGCTAATCCACCACTTTCAAAACCAATTCCACTAAGAAGCGTGTTGGCTTCAGCGACTTTATCAAGTTCGGAAGTAGCCGATCCAACCACGTTTGAAGCCACTGCTAAACTGCCATATTTAAACAACGTTTGTTCACACATTTGTCCAATCGCTTCGCCAGCAAGGGTTGATTTTCCACCCAGCATGTTCGTCCCGTTCGACTTGCGGGTATCTGTCGCCTCAATATTAGTCGCCATGGCATCAGCCATTCCTGAAATCAGAAACTTGACTGGCGCCTGACTAATCACCTTGGTATCAAGAATCACCATGTCGGGATTCTTCTTATAAAAACGATAGTGGTCAAATTGACCACTATCAGTGTAGATTACCGATAGACGCGAACATGGCGCATCCGTCGAGGCAATCGTTGGGGCAATCACTACGGTCGTGTTCAAGTTGTCAGCAATCGCTTTGGCACTATCGGACACCTTGCCACCGCCCAGACCAATGACAATGTCATCATCGTTATTTTGCCCAATCTTAGTGACCCGATCAATCTCACTTTCAGATGATTCCCCGGCAAAATCAACGACGGTTACGTCAAAGTCATGTTGTTTCAAGTAATCAGCAAAGTCATTTCCAACCATTTTTAGTGCCGTCCCACTCGATAGAAGTAGCACCTTTTTCCCAAACTTACCAATTCGGTCCGCACTGTTCATTAATACATCTGAACCTTGGACATAATTACTAGGACTTGCATATAATTCAACCATTTTTTACTCCTCCTTTAAACTGTCATAATTATATTATTCACAAATTAAGAAGTAAACCATTTGAAAAAGGCATAAGAAAAAGCCGAGACGCTTGTCCCGACTTTTTAGACTTGTTCATCTAAACTATTAAAATACTCAACCTTGATATCTTTATCAGTAATAATCAGCTTAGTGATACTACCGTTCTTAGCTGGTTCACCAATATCAAGCGCTGGATTATACCGATCAACAATGGAACGAATGGTCATCCCATGAGAAACAATCAGGATCTTGTCACCATCCTTGGTGTTTTTTCGGATTCGATCAATTCCACGGTCAACTCGCTTCCAAAACGTCTTGTTGTCCTCCGCATTATTGTACAAATCGGCTCTGGCAATCAAATCACGAGCCTTTTCAAGACCAAAGTTTTTGAGCACCCCAGCCTCAGAAGTCGTCTTGACCTGCTCACCAACAAACTGCCACATCTGCTCCAAGTTTTCACCCTCAAAGTAGCCGTGGAACTGTTCCCGTAATTCGGGGAACTGATAACTAATGATGTTAATGTTATTGTTGTTGGCTTGCAAAATATGGTGGGCGGTTTGAATGGCTCGACCAGAATCACTACTAAAGGCCGCATCAAAATTGATGTCCTTCAATCGTTCACCAGCGTTATCGGCGTCCTCAAGTCCCTTTTTGGTCAAGGGTGAATCAATCCAACCTTGTACCTTGTTATAAAAATTCATATAAGTTTGTCCGTGTCGTACTAAGTATGCAGTTACTTTCATAATTTATTACCTCACTCGTTTCCTTAACTCTAACCCAATTATAACAAAAAACATTCCCAAAGTATTTTGGGAATGCTAATTTCTATTTATTTCGTTTTCGGTAGAATAGCCACTCGCAGAATGCCCCCAAAATTCCAATTAGGGTCAAAAGCAATCCCAGAATCAATCCTGGAGTACGATAATGGAAGTGAAGGGTGTGTTTACCGGGCTTTAATTTTACCCCAGTAAGGCCGTCAGCAACCATCAAAGTCTTGACTTTCTTATCATTCTCAGTCACGTGCCATCCCTTGTCATAAGGAATACTCAATAAGAGCACGTTACGCTTTGAACTCGTCTTAACGTGACCAGTGAAATCGGCTCCTGAAAGTTTCAGGTTCTCAGGATGATCCACTCTCAGTTTGTATGGCTGAGTTTCGTCAACAAATTGATTGAAAGCCACACCGTCTAAGCCAGAGAAGCTCTTTAATAGACTCTTCTCCTTCAGACTATTAGAAGAAATAATCTTAACCGTAAATTTCTGTCCTTTATCAAAATGACCTAACTTAACGTTTTCAGTCCCGATCATCCGGTATCTTTCAGGAATCTTCTTGCCATTCACAAAGATTTTATCCTTGTAGAGGTTGGCCTGACTCAGATACATGTATTGGTTACCGAAAATAGCCGGATTAACCGTCAAATTATACTTGTATCCGTCCACCGTATCCATTTGTCTAGTATCATATGGATCAACCGTCTGATAACGGTACTTACCAGAATCATTAACGGTAACCTGAGCCTCATGCATGAACTTCTTCTTGATTCCGGACTCGTCTTGAACGAAACGATTCAGGTTCTTAAAAACATGCCCCTTGTTTAGTTTGGTCTTAACAATCCGATCAGAAACCGCATAGCCCAGTCCACTATAGCGTTCATTCTTTTTATTGATCGTCTGACCATTTTTCAAAATGGTTAACCGGTTAGTAACTCCAAGTAGTTGGTCGGTAATCGGCGAACTACCAATCACGCTAACCCGGCGCACGTTTCTTGACGATAATCCCAGATTAGAAAGGACTGCTTGAGTATGCATGTTTAAAGTTGAACTATAGCCACTTACCCCACGGTAATTAAAGATAATTCCATCATTATACTGGTTGTAATCCTGATCAAAGATCCCACTGTACAGTTGATTATTCACGTCATTACGATGGAACGTCGTTTGATTCTTCTTATTGTCAACTTTTTGGTCAATAATGCCCTTAGATTGGTTGTAAGCATTTTCAAATTTCTTTTGGTTTCCAAACATTGCGGGAGCATTTCTAAACGCATCAATCCGTCGCCCCTGAAGTGAAAGATAGAGGTTAACCCCCATCTCAACACACAGGACTGCGAAAAGCAGGTACCAAATCTTTTTACCGTAGCGATTCGTTGCCATTAACAACAACGTGGTTACCAAGACAAAGATTAAGGCGTAGATTAAGTGAGAATTCCCAGCAATAAGCTGAATGCCATACTGATGCATGTGGTTAAATAAGGCAACCAAATCGCCGCAACCATAACCAATTACTAACAGGAAGGAAACGATTAAACCAGCGTTTTTAACAACTCGATTGTCCTTAAACGCTCCGTTAATGTAAGCTTCATAGGCAAACATGATGGTCACAAAGCCAAACATGAAGGCTTCCCGATACGGGAATCCAGCTGGATTTTGGAACATGTGCCAAATAGTGTTGAAAGTGGTAATCCACATCCCGACGAAAATTGCCCCAACTAGCCAGAAGGAAGCGTGTTTCTGTCGTTTCGTAATCTTCTTCGATAACCAGAACACCAGGAGGCCCATGATGAAGATCGTGCCCACAAAAATACTAGGATCATGGGACAAACGTCCCATAAAGTTATTGGCTCCCACCCCAAGATTAACAAAGACTGCGGGACTAAACCTTGGATAAGGCAGAAAGTCCCAGATCTTGAATAATCCCTTACTGGTTGAAAGCATCCCCACAATTGATGGAATCAACATGAAACACGACAACAGGGCGGCAATGATCGAACTAACGACGTACTTACACGTCATGGAACCATGAACCTTTAAGTAATGCCAAAATCCGGTGTGATCCGGACGGTTCAAAAAAACGAGGTAAACAAAATAGATCACAGAGTAAATACATAGCATATAGCCCATGTAGTAATTCATGATAATGATGGCCGTCAAAGCGACGACGTATCCGCCCCATTTCCCCTTATAAAACAGCCGTTCAATTCCAAGGGTTAAAAGTGGCAGAATCATTAAGGCTTCAAGCCACATGAAATCATAAAAGTAAAGGGCAACGTAACCACTCAAACTGTATGCTACGGCAGCCATGATTTGCATCATGTCCTGTCTGTGATACTTTACCTTCAAAAAGAAGGCCATTGACCAACCAATTAGTCCGATCTTAATCAAAATGATGATTGAGATCAGAATTGGCATGTGAACCACACTGAACCATGAAACCAATAAGTTCAGAGGACTCATTAAATAGTAAGTGTAGATCGGAACGGTATTATCACCAATCGAGACCAAAAACGAGTATGCACTAAAGGTATGATGGAGCATTTGATCACGAAGTAACTTAAAAAATGGCATGTACTGCGTGAGCAAATCACTGATAAGTAGATTATGGTTACCAAATGGTGTTATTCCGTAAATTGCGAAGACGATGGAAGCCACTACGACCGGAATGATAAAAGCGGCCGCGTAGTATTTCCAAACATGCATTTTCTTTTTCATAGCTAAAAAATCCCTCGATATTAATATTTGTAAAATTATGTAACCACAGTTCATTGTATTATATTTTTGTGACGTAACCTAACAAATGTGACAATTCTTTAGGAATAATTTGTTAGTTCAATCATTTAACGCTAGCGTCTTTGACAAAACCAGCTAGCTTTCATAACTAGGATACGTCAATTATTCCAATTAACTTCCCTTAAAGTTAAATATCTCCCTAAATTACGTCATTTAACATTTCAATGGTGGTTTATTTCTTAAATTTTGGTAAAATGAATTTAAGCTTAGGCTAATAAATAAAAAGGAGTGTTCATATGTTTAGTAAAACAAAGGGCTTTGACCCGTTTTCACTGGTTATCGGAATCCTGAGTGTGATCTTATCACTCTTCATTTTGAAGAATCCATTGAACTCATTTAAGGCATTAGTTTTCGTCATTGCCATCTTGTCAATCGTTGAAGGGATCTTCAAGATTGCTGAAATTTCTCAACTAGACAAATCATTAGGGATGTCACCAGTTTGGCTTGTCATTAACGGTGTGCTTGATATCATCATTGGTATCTTGATCTTCTTAGACCCTGCCGTTGGTGGAATCTACATCTGGTTGATGTTATCAATCTGGTTCATCATCGATTCATTGTTTGAACTATGGTACAGTCGATTTGCCGAAAGAAACCACAAGGGTTACTTCTGGTTTGAAGTCATTCTTGGTATTATTGGCTTGATCTTAGGAATTGTTCTATTATTCCAACCAGCCATGGCAATGTCAGTTGCATTATTCTTAGTGGCATTTTACTTCATGTTCTTTGGAATTCTGTTAATTGTTCGTTCATTCTAAACCAAAATAAAAGATCGCGGATTCGCGATCTTTTTTTGTACCATTAATTATTTGCGATCCTTATTTGGTTCTTCAGGACGGTCACTACGTTCGATGTGTTTATGAATCTCTTTCCCATCGGTTGAACGGTTTTCATGGCCACGATCTTTTTTGTGATCGTCTTTTTCTAACTTATGCAATAAGTTCTTTTCTTGTTTTTCACTAGGTCTTCTGTCACTCATACTAAACCCTCCTCTTCTGTTTATACGTTCCCATTATATCATTATCATCGTGGCTTTCATAAAGAATCATTTCCAAAAATGGTTTAATTGCCTTTTGAAAAGATTCATGCTAGTTTCTAGATAACGAAAATGAAGGAGAAAATACTATGAAATATGGAGTTACTGCCGGAACGGGTCGTTTCGGTGAACGTGCTATCTTGGGATTAATTCGACTGGTCCCTGTCGAAGACATCGTCGTAATTGCCAGAAATACTGAGAAAGCCAAAAAGATGTATCCTGCGGGAGTGGAAATCAGAAAGGGTGACTATAACGACACAAAGAGCCTGAATCAGGCCTTTAGTGGAATTGACAAGCTCCTGTTTGTCTCATCTCAACCTGATCCAGAACATCCTCGCTACGTCCAACACGAAAACGTGGCCAACGCCGCCGTCAAAGCTAAGGTCAAGTTTATCGCTTATACAAGCTTCCCCCACGCTGACATCGCCAAAGTGCCACTAGCAGAGGACCACGCCAAGACCGAAAAATTAATTGAAGCAACTGGCATCAACCATTCCTTTCTTAGAAACAACTGGTACCTAGAAAACGACCTCGACCTCATCAAACGTTCCGCTAAGGGAGCAGACTTTATCTTCTCCGCTGGTGACGGCAAAGTTGGCTGGGCCGAAGAGAAATACTACGCGTTTGCGGCGGCCAAGGTCATGGCAAGCGACGAAAAGACCAAGGATGTCTATGAGTTCTATGGAAACGAACACACCTACGCTGACTTAGCAGCCTCAGTCATTGCCAACACCAACAGGGACTTTAAGGTTAACTTGTTAAACGATGACAACTACCGCCAAGCTTTAGCAAAACGTGGCTATGACAAGGGTTCAATTAATTTCATGGTCGGCGTTCAAGACATGATCAGGGCCGGGGTCTTAGATGAAAACATCGACGAACAAGCCGTCAAATTTGGCATGACTCATCAAGAAATCCTAGAAAACAATACTGACAACGATCCGGACCTGCCGCAGGTCATTGGTAGACCATTACCAACCCTTGATGAACAGGTTAAAGATTTATTATCCACTAAACCATCATACGAAATCTAAGCAAAAGAAGTTCTTTGATTAAAATTTTAGTCAGAGAACTTTTTTAAACCCATTGATTGCATGATTTCCCCAAGTGTATTAACTTAAACTTAATTAACTACTAAACTTTCTAGCAGAATCGAAGTGAGTAACCATGCGGCAAGAATCACTCTTTAACAATCAAGACCAAAACGTCCCCTTGGCCAGTCGGGTTCGTCCCAAGACTTTAGACCAATTTGTGGGACAGCAAAATCTCCTTGGAAAGGGAAAAATTTTAAGAGAACTAATTGAAAACGACCAGGTTTCTTCCATGATTTTCTGGGGACCACCTGGGGTTGGTAAAACCACTTTGGCCGAAATTATCGCCAGAAAAACGCAATCAAACTTTTATAGTTTTAGTGCGGCCGACAGCAGCATCAGCAAAATTAAAAAAATCATGCGTCAGGCTGAGCAAGATCAAGCAATTGGGCAAAAAACGATTGTCTTTGTCGACGAAATTCACCGTTTTAACAAAGCCCAACAGGACGCCTTTTTACCCTACGTCGAACAGGGTAGCATCATCTTGATTGGAGCTACCACCGAGAATCCGTCGTTTGAAGTCAATTCGGCGTTACTATCACGCTGTAAGGTCTTCGTTCTACACGCCTTAAAACCGTCTGACGTGGTTAGGCTCTTAAGCAACGCCTTAAAGAATCCGGATGGCTTTGGCAAACAGAACATCAAAATCGGTCAGGATGAAATTAACGAGATTGCTAATTTTGCTAACGGTGACGCCCGAAAAGCGTTAAACACCCTGGAAATGGCTGTCCTCAACGGTGACAAAAAAGACGGTGTCACTAAAATAACGTTAGATGGTCTGAAACAACTGATTGGTAACAAGTTTGTGCTATATGACAAAAATGGTGAAGAACACTACAACATTATCTCAGCTTTGCATAAATCGATGCGTAATAGTGACGTTGACGCAGCCATTTACTGGCTTTCTCGTATGCTAGATGGTGGAGAAGACCCGCTTTACATTGCGAGACGACTGGTGCGGTTTGCCAGTGAAGACGTTGGCTTAGCTGACACGAATGCTTTAAACGTTGCCATTAACGTGTTTCAAGCCTGTCAGTTTCTGGGGATGCCAGAGTGTGACGTCCACCTCGTAGAGGCCGTTACGTACCTCTCACTCGCACCAAAATCAAACGCCCTCTATAAGGCACGACTAGCGGCCAAGAAAGACGTCAAGGAAACCGCTGATGATCCCGTTCCACTGCAAATCAGAAACGCTCCCACTAAGTTAATGAAAAACTTGGGCTACGGGAAAGGATATGAACTCGCGCATAACTATCAAGACAAACTAACGACGATGAAAACGATGCCACCATCCGTTGAAGGCCACGTCTACTACAAACCCACGAGTGAAGGTCATGAGATCCGGTTTAAAGAACGCCTTAAACAAATCAAGAAGTGGCATGAACAACACGATAATAAAAATTAAGCCAAAAAATTGCCAGCCCGATAATTTAATCAGAGCTGACAATTTTAATTTACTGTAATTTTAAGAAAAATCGACGCTACTAATAATTAAATAACGCTCCAAATACAACTAATACCAACATAATCAGTCCGAGAATCCAAAAATTGGCCGCAAACAAACCAATCGTAGCGGCTAATAGAAACATCAACAAAAGACAACCACAAGCGGCACTGCTGATAAACTCAAACAGTAGCCAGACCAGAAACAAAAAAATAAAGATTGATATTGCAACAGTCATTTTTCGCCTTTCTAAGATACGATTAATTCATACACTTTATATTTAAACACAAAAAATGAACCTCTCAAAGTTCCTTTAGAGATTCATAATATTACATATTTTAAAAGTAAACAACGAATAATTATAACATACTGTAAGAAGCCTCATTACAATAATTATAATTTGCTATCAAGTAACTGCCGAAACTGGTCCATGGTATCCTCAAACTTCGGTAATTTACCAGTATCCTGGGCGTTTTCAACAATCTTAATGACCAAGTCGTTAAATGGAGTCTTGATTCCATATTTCTTGCCCGTCTCGGAGATTACCCCATTGATGTCATGAACCTCAGTCTTTCTGCCCTTCTCCAAATCTTGTAGCATACTAGCCTTTAGGTTCTTACTGTTGTTCATCGCGGACTTCAAGTAGGCCAACTGTGCTGGTTCATCATTGGGATGTTCACTAGTAAGTGAACTGAGGTCATGATTTCCCATTTTGGCAAATTTAACACCGTCAGCATGACCGACCTTTAATCCTTCATTGACGATTTTTAGCGCACTCTTTAAGCCCACCTCACTATCAGCAACCTGGCCAAACGTAGCATCACTTGCGGCTGATAACCCACTAAACGATGAGTTAACCAAAAGTTTAGACCATTTGGTTCCAAGTAAATTATCGGAAATGGCGGTGCCACCAACGTGACTCAGCACGTCTTTGACCTTCTTAATGCGGTCGGTATCCTTTCCGTCAAGTTCACCAATCTGAAACGCCGCATTTTCAAAAGCTGGAAGTGCCGTGGTCAATTCCGACTCCGTGTGGTTAAGTTGGGTCCCACCAAATTCAACCGAACCAGCAACAATGTTTGCGGGATCAATGACCTTTGAAATCGCAATTTCCGGAACCCCGTTTTGAAGCGAAACCAAAGTTCCATTTGGTTTCAACACTTCTTTAACCTTGGAAAGAACTTCATCATTATGAGTCTGCTTGGTTAAAAGTAAGACGAGATCATACTCGTCCGATTTTAATTCATCCGGAGTTTTGGCGGTGACAGGAACGGTAAAATTAGCCGTCCCGGTGACCGTAGCACCCTGATCATTTAAATCCTTAACGTGCTGGGGATTGTCGGCAATCAAATCCACGTTGTCTTTGCCGTATGCTTTGGTAAGATAAGCACCAATAATAGTTCCAAGTGAACCAGCGCCATAGACTGCAATTTTCATTATTACCATACTTCTTTCTTTTTTGGAATACATGGGAAGTATGTCGCTGTGAAGTGGGAATGTCAAAAATGTGGGCTTATAAAAAATCGTTAATGATATCTTGTGAATTAGATTTTCTAATAAAGCAAACCATAAACAATAAACTAACCAGTACCACAATTGACATCGTCGTAACAGCTGAGACAATTTCACTAGCGGGAATCACCTCCTGAATTCCATTATTAGCTGAAGTCGTAAAATTCCATAAAAAGTGCATCAACATCGGCAAAAGAATGGTTCTGGTCCGAAGATAAATCACACCATTAATGATTCCCATTGAGAGCGTGAACAGTATCTGAACCAGCGTTACCCATAATCCTTGATGAAGGGTTTCAATGTTAATTAAATGAGTTCCCGAGAACATCAGACTACTAACCACGACCGCTATGAGGCAAAAAAGATGGGGTTTATTTTTTAGAACGGAAAGCAAGATTGACAGTAACATTGTCAAAATGACTCCTCTAAAAAGAAATTCCTCTAAAACGCCTGAGCCTAACGAAATTATCAATGGCTTAATCATTGCCGTTCTAAATAAATCTACGGAAGACAGTTGCAATACAACTAAGCAAATAAAAATTAGTATTATTAAATCAATTATCCACTGCTTTTTAAATGGAACGTTTGATTTTAAGTAAACTGGTTGTTTTAACCACCAAAAATTTACCAAATAGAAAAACAAAAATAAAACGACGTATGTAACCGCAAATACAGCAATTCCCTTATCGGTAAGTTCATAAATTAAGTGAATACATGGAAATGATATTAAAATAGCAAAGTAAAACACAATTAATTGAAATAAATAATTTTTGGTTAACGACTTAATTGAAAACACATCCTTAAGTATTTAGGTATAAAAAATGAGTGTTGATAGGCACTCATTTTATCTTTTAATTATGAAATAATAAAACATCTTTCAGTGTGAAATTTAGTTAATCATGATTATTAACTAGCTCATTGTACTTCTTATAAAAACCCTTCGTATCCTTATACGCCAAACGATACAGCTCATAGTACTTGTTATACTCTTCATTTCTTTCAGGATTGGGTTCAATCTTTTCATTAATCTTGACCCACTTTTGGACTGCTTGAGGTTGAATTTGATTCAATCCAATTCCAGCCAGAATGGCACTTCCGAGGTCGGCTTCACCACCAGAATCAGTCGTTTTGACGGTCTTAACCGTCACGTCCGCAATGATTTGGACCATTTTTTTAGAACTGCTAACGCCACCAACTAGAGTAAACGAGTCGCCAATGTGATCACCAAACTGTTCAATACTCTGACGAACGGAATAGGCAATGGCCTCCTGAAACGCCTTAAATAACTCGTAACGCTTTGTCGTCATTGAAATCCCAAAGATGGTTCCCCGAACGTTGGAGTCCCAGACCGGACTGCGTTCACCCATAAAGTATGGTAAAACAATCAAGCCATTACTACCAGCGGGAACGTGTTCACTTTCTTCGTCCAGCATTTTCGTACTGTTATTATTATCAACTTCTTGGGCGAATTCACGGGTAAACCACGCAATTACCGCGCCAGCCGTGTTAGCTCCGGCAAAGTTATAGTAGTATTCCTTTGGTTTATAAGCGTAAGGCCAAATAATAAGATTGTCATCTTTAAGTGGCTTGTTGGTCACAAGTGCCGCATTCATTGACGTTCCTAGTGCAATCGTCATACGACCGGTGCCAAGAACACCAGTTCCGACCGTCGCTGGCCCAACGTCAACTCCAGTATTAAAGATTGGTGTCCCAACTTTAACGCCTAGTTCTTGCGCCCACTTGTCAGTGACTTGACCGGCGACATCCGTGCTAGCAATCATCTTCTGCGGTAATTTATTTAAATCAATGCCTAATTTAGCGGCCAGTTCAGGTGACTACTCATCATCATTAATGTTGAAAATTCCAGCTAAGTTACCAGCCGCGGAATAATTAATGCTGATATTCCCCGTTAACTTGTAAATGACGTACGATTCGGGTGGCAAAAATTGATAGGTGTCGCGGTACAACTCCGACTTGTTTTGTTTCAACCACATAATTTTAGTGTAACCGTAGTACGGGTCAGCCAGGTTGCCAGTGACGTCCATCAGTTCTGATTTACTAACGAGTTTCAGTGCTTCTGAAGTTTCTTTTGTAGCCCGACGATCCATCCAAATCAAAGCAGGACCGAGTGGTTGACCATTTTTATCAATTGGAACCCCAGAACCACCATAGAGACCGTCGATGCCAATACCAATGATGCGGGTACTATCGACTTTTTGGGCTAATTTTTTAATCAAGAACGTCACCGCCTGAAGCCAGTCGTCAGCATTCTCTTGCGCCCACTCTGGATGTGGTGTTTCTAACTGATATGAAGCTTTGTCTTGAGCAATAATTTCACCAGTGGTCGTCATCAAGATGGCTTTGGTGCTTGAGGTGCCGATATCAATTCCTAAAATGTATTGGGTCATGGGAAGTCTCCTTTGAGAAATAAAGTGAGCTGTTTTGATGACTTAAGTTTAGCTTATTGGGTGTAATTTGTTAATGAGTGAACATTCATTGGGTTAAAAGATTGTTGAAATAGGGTTCTAGTATACTTAATATTAAAAAATAATTGACTTAAAAGCCAATAAAATTGAAACAAATGAACAATGTTTCTTTTTGTTTTCCTTGTATTTCTTAATAAATTTAATCAAACGATAATGAATAAAGATTAGGGTGACACTCCAGACAACTTCAATAACCATTAAACCCCAGTATATTTTTGAATGTAAAATAGGCCAATATGCTAAAGTAGTCATTAATATCATTAGACCATTGTAGAATAAAACGTTAATTATAGAAGACCATGCTTTAATCATAGAACCACACCTATAATTACCTGTGTACATATTGAAATTAATATACTCTTTATTTCTACTAACATTGTATAATTTTCGATAAGAAACCTCTAAGGAAGAATATTCAGTTCCTATAAATTCAAACAATATAATAATCCCTATTAAAAGAATAAATAACTGATTCTTATTAAATTGTGGACTAGTAGATTTTATAAACGTAAAAACTGCTGCTAAAAGAGTAATACACAGTCCCTTAGTTTTAAATGAGTCACCGGCCAATCGATCAATTACATTTTCTATCATTTTAAGATATTCAACTTTATCATTTTTAATAGTAAATATCTCCTATCTACGTAATGTCATAGTCACACCATAGGTATAACTTGTTTTAGCTCATTAATTAAATCATCTTTATTTTCAACATTAGTTAACTCTTGCATGCACTTCTCAACATTATAATTAAATTCTGGAATCTCATTTGTTATCGCTATTTTCTTGTTTATTTTATCAAATTCTTTTAGTAAATTAACTTTATTACTTTGAAAAAATTGATGAAAAGTCTTTAACTCTTCCATAATCCATGGTGAATACGTCAATCCATTTTCAATTGAATTATCCGTATCTATAAATATAAATGCATTGCAATTATTAATCATTTGGTTTAAAGCACTAACAAGCATCAAATTTACATTAGATGCGACAAACATCGCTTCATTATAATCATATCCGTTCTCTCGTTTATCACAATAATCATCAACAATATCAGCAATCAAATCTTTAGAATTTCCCCAAACATCTGCATCGATAAAGGGATGGAAATCCATACGTGTATTTTTAGATTGATTTTTTAAAAATTCAGCAAATTTCTCTACCACTTCTAAATCTTTATGCGAATGAGATATAAAAATATTTGCTTCTATATTATTCTTAAACCACTCATTAATTATTTTATCTCCATTAAGTAATACTTCTTGATCAGAATTAGTGTCTTTATCAAGAGATTTTTTTACAATTCCCTTACTAAAGGCATTTTCCAGCTTAATTGAATTATCTTTTCTTTGTGGAGCTGAATACTGATTCACTATCTCATTTACAACAGATTTACTAATTCTAAAACCTTTAATCATAAGTTAAAACCTTCCATCTATATTCTAATAATGCAATCATATTAATTGATGTTCAATCACTAATCTCTCAAAAGCACTCTTGTTCTTAGCCATCTGAAACAATGCATCTTGTTGAGTACTTTGCACAATGTGGTTATTTTCAATCTGGTTCAGTGTTCCATATCCCATTCCCAATGTTTTAGCAAAGTCCCTACTAGACAATCCATAACTTTTCCTGAGTTTTCTAACATCTGTTGGCACCATAAAACCCTTTAATTTACGATAAGCATCAAATATTTTATGAATATTTTCATCAGGCTTGTTAAAATCAAGCCATTTTTCACCAGCATTATCGACGAGAAAATGTTCGTTAACACTAACATCTACACCCTTAAAAATAACAGTTTTATTTTCGTAGACATCTTGGTATTGACCAGTTTGGTCTGTTTCTGGATTATATAATAATTTCATCATTATTTTCTCCTTTCTACTTATAACGATAATGTATTGGATATTCAGCAATATGAATTGAAATCCAATATACTGAATTCTCCTTCAATTGAAATTTTAAATACAGATCATAATTTAATCTAGTTAACCCGAATACCCAAATGTCTCCAAAAATTGATGGAATGTGGTTATCACTTTCTGGACCACAAACATAATCCTTCCAAGAAAGATTGTCATAAATAAAATTCATGATTCCTACTGAATCCATATCTAATTTAATTTGAGTTTCCAGGTTTTTAGAGCGTCTGCTTACCTACCAAGTTGATCGATTTTGTTCGATCTTCTTTAAAACACTTTTAACTTTACGCTTAGATGCATTATTCATGGTGCTTATCACCATATCTCCCTTGGCTAATATCATTATACCATTTGTTTCTAATCAGAAACAAAACAATAAATTAACCCATAATAAAAACCATTTAGTTAAATTAATTAACTAAATGGTTTACATCGTGCATATACGCATTAATTACTTATCTTCACAGAGACTTTTTCATAAAAAATACTTTTCTGTTACATCCTACAACTCATACATATACTTCACATCATCCGCCTGGGCATCGGACTTAATCAACAAGGTCTCAAATAAATCGGTTAAACCGACAATTTCATTGGTATGAAAAGTAATGGTGTTTTCTTTTTTATCAATCTCAGTATCAAACGCATTTTCAGTAATACGCCAGTTCTCGTTGGTCCAGTCTTCCTGATTAAAGGCCTGAAAGGCAATGTAGTTATTAATCAACATCTCACCTTGTTTGGACAACCAAGCAAGTACGTTCAGGTCAATGCCTTGAAAACCCTCCCTTAAGTCCGGCTGCAAAATTTTCTCTGGATCATATGGCTGAAAGACCTCTAAATCAATGTTGTCCTTAATCAAATACTTTTTAGCCCCAATGTAACCACGTTGAAGTGAAGCAATGGTGGCCTCTTTCATCTTGTCATCCATGGGTTGTTCAAATTGACCGTAGACCTCCATGAAAGTTGAAAGGAACTTCTGCTGGTCACGTTGGACGTGGTCGTAGAATTCGTCCCCATTGTGATTCATATCAGCCGCAAGAGCCTCCACCGTCGACGGAATGTCATCCCGGTTGAAGTCAACGTTAACCATGTACACCCCAATCGCAGCGTTTGACAAATAATTATCGACGATTACGTCCCTAATTTGTTGCGGAATCGGTCTGACCTTGTTGAAATCAAACTGATTACTGTTATCGTTGACTCCTGTCGCTACCAATCGTTTAAACACTCGCCCGTTATCTGCCTTAATAATATGTTTCATTTTAAATACTCCATTCATTAATTGATTGTGATTATGACTATACAACATCACACATTTTTACAAAAGTCATTTCACATCAATTTATCGAAAATAAAAGAGACTTCACGACTGAAATCTCGATTCATTATTTACTTTTTAGGATGCTCAAGATTTACCAAGAAATCACGGGTCATTTCGTTTGTCCGGTATGGATAACGTCCGTTTCGATCCGTTACCCGGTGAAGTGGCAACACGATCCAGATGGGACTTCTTGAAATGGCAGCCTCCACTTTATCCTGACTAACACCAGAACGGTCTGCCAGATCGGAAACCGTAACTAATTCACCAAACGGGATCTGGGCAATTTCGTTCCAAACCAACCGGTCTTCATCAGAACCGTACCCCATAAAATCAGTTGGCAAATCAAGACTGGTTGACTTACCTCGCAAATAGTTTTTAATTGTTTTACGATACTGCAAGCTGTGCTCACTATTTTTGGCGTACTCAAAATGATCATTCGTATAAAAATCAAGCAGTTGAGACACTCCTTGACCTGGACTGCTTACGAAATTCAATCCATGATCGTCAATCGTGAAGAAGACTTTATCCCCGTTAACATGAACGGAATCCCAATACAATCTTTGCATTTTTTTACCTCATCCCACTCTTTCCATATCATCATTTTATCATAAAATGTGATGGTAACCTAACTCCAGGGAAACAATTATCGCCGTCTGCGTGGTATCCTAGGGGTAGAATACGAAAAAGGAGAACGCTTATGACTAAAGAAATGAATGCCGTTGGTTACACAAAATATCTACCAATTGATGACCCCAAGAGTCTGTTTGATTTCACCACCGAAGTACCCAAGCCGGAACCACACGACCTGTTAGTAAAAGTGGCTGCCGTTTCGGTTAACCCCGTGGACGTTTTCACCCGTGAAGCTCAAAAAGAGCCACTAAAAGAACCGAAAATTATCGGATGGGACGCCGTTGGAACCGTTGAAGCAGTTGGCTCTAAAACCAATCGTTTCAGTGTCGGTGACCGCGTCTTTTATGCTGGCTCACACGTTCGTCCAGGTAGCGATAGTGAGTATCAGGTGGTTGATGAACGCATCGTTGGCATTGCCCCGAAGAAGTTAGACAATGCCCACGCTGCCGCCATGCCACTAACTAGCCTGACGGCATGGGAAGCCATGTTTGAACAGATGAACATTGACTTTTACGACCGTGACGAACAGAACCATAATAAATCAATCTTAATCATCAATGGTGCTGGTGGAGTGGGTTCAATTGCGACCCAATTGGCTCACCGCGCTAACCTCAAAGTCATTGCCACTGCCGGAAAAGATGAGACGAAACAGTGGGAACTCGATCACGGCGCCGACATCGTCGTTGACTACCACGATGACATCGTTTCAAAGATTCACGACCAGGGCTTTAATTACGTTGACTACATCTTAGATTTACGTAACATTGACGCTTATTGGGACGAAATCTGTGAGTTAATTGCCCCATCTGGCACGATCGTTTCAATCACCGGCTCGGGTAAGTCACTCGACATGAGTAAGTTAAAGGAAAAACGTGCTCGCTTCGCCTGGGAATACATGTTTACCAAATCCGAATTCCATACTCCTGACATGATCACCCAACACGAAATCCTGGATAAGATTAGTATCATGCTCGATGAGGGGAATTTAGTAAGCACCATGACCAAGCAGTTTGGTCCCATCAATGCCGAAAATTTACGAAAAGCTACCAAGTTAGTCGAAAGTAAGCAAATGATTGGTAAGGTTGTGGTGGCCAATGATGAAAATGAAAAATAATAGTGCCACAAGGGAAACCGAAGAACTAAAAAAGAATGGTCAACTCAAAGAGGCACTTGAAGGCCAAAAAGACCAGAATCCAGATCACTATTCTGATATTAGTAAAGGAATTAACTGGAATAATCTTTAACATTAAAAAGGATTGAACTTTTTTCAACGGCTCAATCCTTTTTGTATGTCTATTATTTTTTTAACCAATGATAGATTCCTCTAACAATCACGTATCCGACCGTCACAATCCATGCCAATACAGACAGAGCAACTACTGCCATGAAATGTGCTGGCTTTTGGTATCCAACCATCAGCTGATTCTGACCAGGTTTTTCTTTAAACCTTGCCGCTCCAATATCGGAAACGCGATATTGATTACGACTAAGCTTGGTCCCGTTCAGTTTAACCGTAGAATTATGGTACAAGATTACCGGAACCATCCGATAGCCATTCTTCGTCTGAATGGCATCAGCGTTCCACTTAACGGTTAAATCACCATTATGGTTCACTTGTTTTTTAAAGCCATGATTATTCATGACATCCGTATGGTACTGCGATCCAACCGCATTAAAGTTGGGATTACCAGAATCATTTGGCAAGTAGTCTCCGTTTGACTCAGAAACGTCGCGCAATGGCTTATCAAGGTTACCACTTATAAAGTCTAAGCGAACCTGTTTCACGCTCAAATCCTTCTTAAATGGACTTTTAGCAGGTGGCAGGTACTTGCGTGGCGTCTCCACGTTTGGAAGGGCACGAATCATATTGCGTTTAATCGGGGAACTTGTCGGGTTATGCCAAACATCAACGCCATACTGAACGTTTGAATATGCAAACCAGAGGGCCAAAACCGACATGACAGATACCACAATTCCCATGAAAATCTTCATGTAGTTATAGCGAATATCGCCGTGCGATGCGCTGATTTTTTCGTACCAGTCACGACTAATCTGATTAACTGACATGAAGAAGCCCACCATCAACAAAATTGCCGCATACGGAAAGAAACGGTATGGAAACTGGATGAAGTTCTGCATGTAAGTCCACTTCTCACCCATCGCGTTCCAAGGTAGCATTGCCGATGACACTATAAGAAACAAGCCGCCCACAATTGTGACCACGATGTTAGTCAGATTCTTCTTTTTGGCAATAACCATGTAACCCAACTGGAAGACACAAATCAGTGTCAGCACGATTCCAACTTCATTGGGTAAGTTATTATAGAAATTAAAATTAGCCGAATACGTACTCATGTCCTTCATCATAAATGGTGGCATGAGTTCGTTTTTCCCGAAAATGTTCAAGAAGCCCACGAAGTAGTTTCCAGCCAAAATCAACGTTAAGAGCACGTTCAACGCAATCTTCCCTAGATACTGCCACTTAGCTCGAGAACGCCAAAGACCAACGATCGCAAACGGGACTAACATAATGACTGTGAACAAGGCACTCAAGATGTGCATCTCAAGTAAAATCGCAACGACTGACGCTAACGTCACGTGGATTTTCTTCGGTGAACCATCCATTAAATCAATAGCCACCATCACCGCAAAGGGCAGAATCGCTGCACCCCAGACTAGAAACTGGGCATCAGTCTGCCAACCGGTAATGAAGTTCTGTGACAAATAAATAACGGCGCCAGCCGTGGCAAAAAAACGATTGACCTTGACCCGGCGAAACAAGCCGTACGAACCCAGTCCGGCAATGACATACAGAACAAAACTCGTTACCAGCTGGAAGCTAAACCAACTCTTAGTCGCTAGCAAAACTACGCCCAAAATAAAGGCCATGTAAGGTCCATAGACCGCGTTGACGATTCGCCCGGTCTGATTGAAGCCATAGTTAGTCATGAAATAGTTGAAGTTACCAGTCTGAAGCTGTCTTTCAACGTCATAAATGCGATTAAAATGAAAGAGCGAGTCATTTCCCAGTAGGATACTGTGTGAAAAGTACTGAAGCGCAACTAAGAAAAAGGCCGCCAACAAAATTAAAAGAACCGCTAGCGTCGTTTTAGCATATTTATTTTTCTTCATGATTTCCTCTTATAAGTAATTGTGATTAACTTCTTAATTATCATCAATTATACACTAATTAATTGCCACAAAAAAAGACGGTTACCTATCGTACCGCCATTATCTCGCTATTTTTGATCAGAATTCTGTTGATTGGCTTCCTTTTGGAGTTTCTTCTTCTGGTGAATGTAAACTAGCGCCATTACACAGACGATAAACGTCGTAAAGACCACTAGTAATGCCAATAAAATCGTCCAGATCGAGGTTGGCTTGGTTAAAAAGTAAACCACGATAAAGATCACAACCAGTGGCGTTAAACCCCAATTCGCAAAGTTATGCAGATTCTTAATCTTTTTGTTTAATGCTTTCTCTTTACTTTTTGACTCCATTAAAAAGACTCCTTTAGTTTCCCCGTTTTGGTAGCAAAATCGTGATGATCAGTCGTCCACGTGTTAAAGATTGTTGAATTTTGCGCAGCTTTAAATAAATTATCCTGTTGTTTCGTTTGAATTATTTTATCATTTTCAATCCGATTAAGCATGCTTGAAACAAATTTACTCACAAAAAAAGCGCTCTGTAACTCCTAGATTCACCCTAGTAATTACAAAACACTTCAATAAACTTTATATGGCACTCTTCAAAAGGTTCTCACTAGCACCACGTTGACTGATTAGTTCCATGATCTGACCAGCGATCATAAACAAGGCGACGTTATTAGCATAAAACATGTGGTCGGTAAAGACCCCTTCGATTAGTGTAATGATAATAATCAAGGCTAAATATGAGGCCACCGCACTGTCTTTCGACAATAAACGAACAAGTCCAATGGTAATTAAAACCATCAATATTACAAACACAATGTAGCCATCCATAAACAGCACCCGTGAAAAACTGGAATCAATGTAAAAGTAATGTAAGACATCACTCACCTTACCGCCATTTCCACGCTGCTTAATGTATTGACCAAACATGCCTGGCATGTACTTTAAATAGGCTTCATGCACCAAAGCCAACCGGTTACTAAACAGCTTATTTAAAGTTAACCCAAGACTATCATTTTTATAAAAAATCATTGATATGATGGTCCAGAAGGCAATCAAGAGCGGTGTCAGTTCCGCCAATATCTTCGTGTATCGATTTCTTAAATTAATGGAAAAACATGAAAGGATGATAACAATCACGATCGCGATGTTAAGCAACAGATCGGTTCTGGAATCAGTAATCAAGTAAATGGCAATCGTTCCAACTGCCATTATTAATGCACCAATCAGCTTGTTCTTAAACGATATTTTATTAATCAATAAATAACTCGCTAACGCAACGTTTAAGAAAAAGACCGCTGAGGACAATAATAATGGGTAAACGAATCCTAAACTATTGCGAATTAATCCGTTTCGTGGGAATTGCAGGTTTGGCAAAATACCAAATGCGGAAAATAAAATAACTACCCCAATCACACAGATCGTAACAATTATTTCCGTTTTAATAATCCGTTTAATCGGAACGTCCTTCATACCAACAAGAAACACCATCGTATATAACAAACTTTGGTCTCTGGCAAAATGACCATTTATGAATATGAAGGTAATTAGGACGAAAATTCCCACCAAATAAATCGGCTTTAAGTTATCAAAGAAAAAAATCTTAAAAAACACATAAACAAACGCCAACAGGAGCACCAAATGTAGCACGTGTCCAATGACTGGGTGCATTTTAATGATCATCGTGGTCCCAACTAATGCATCGAGGATTCCGACTACCAGAGCACACAGATACAAAGAAGATTCATGTTTTTTTAAAAAATAAATTGAATCTTTTATCATTTTTCGGTTACAACTCCATTTACGTAATTCTCATTTAATAATTTCAATTGTTTATTAGCAGAATCGTCATTAGGCACAAAATCCTTATGGTTTTTATACTTAAAGTCGTATTTACATGACCTTAATGTTACTTTACTGCCCACCGTTGCATTACTAATCACTGGTTGCGTAATTATCGTCCCACTGAAGGGATGAATCGGTGGCTGAACGTCCATGCTAACAGGCTTATCCAGCATCGAAACATAGACGGTCTGATTTTTACGTTTACCGTTAACTTTAATCTCATACAAGTAATTATCATCAGATTGATTAATGTTGGTGATCGTACCAGTCTCATCAAAGTTAACTTGATTCGTTCTTTCAATCTCGTTCGGGTCCACTGCTTTATCCTTAACATACTTAGAACCAACAAAAAAGATCCCGATGAAGACGATCCCAATACAAACCAGCCATACACCTGTTTTTTTATGATTTGGTTTGATGCCATGGCTATTGCTTGCCTTGTCTTGATAGTAACTATTTCTGATCAAAACATATCCGAGGACTAAAATAACAAACGCTACCAGTAATATTAATAATACAAATAGTTTGCTAGATAGTAGCTCAGAGGCTTTGTATATAACCCATTGCGTATTTGAATATTTGATAATACCACTCCTACTTATAAATGATAATGCGATTAATGTATATATTATTTTTAATTAATAGATACGTTAATAATACAGATATTATAGCACAAACCATTGTATCACTTTCATAAGCTTTAGATTAATACCATTTTCACGTCCTGCCAGATAATAAAATAAACAAAAAGTTAATTTCTTGCTAAATATAAAACACAAACCGCTTGAATTGAGTATAATTGTTACATAACTAATACAGAACTGGAGTGAGAGTAGTGAAGCTTTATTCATATTCATTTATTTCCCACAATTTCAATTTTACCAACTACATCTTTATTGGTTTAATCATTGTGATTGCGTTGGTCATCATTGGAACTGGGATCTTCTATTATCGAAATAGAAGTAATCTAAGATTTCGAAGCCTGTTCATCCTAGTTACGATGTTAGGGGCACTCATTATCGCGATGCAGACGGGCCGAGTCTTTCAGCAAAAAAACGCTGATAGTCAAACTACTCAGACCGTCCAAATCATGAAAAACATCAGTAAGCAAAAGAAAGTTCCGCTAAACCAGATGTATGCTAGTAGCAATAATCTGGTTGATGGAATGACGATTCAAGCGGGAAAAGACGCCTACGTGGTTCACTTCAATACTGACATGACCAACTACACGGTCACCCCAACAAAACTAGTATCTAAACCCAAGCATATCAACAAGGGTGGCTTCACGTGGAGTAGTAGTGACTCTCAATATTGGACCATCTTCTTGAAGTTCCTGATTGGATTCATCATGATTGTCTTACAGATTAACCTTTCTGGCAAAGGTAACCTGGCTCCGTCAAACGCCGTCGACCAACTACAAAACTATATTCTTGGTGGAATTATTGGTGGTGTTATTTACAACCAAGACATCACTCCAATTCAATTTGTCATTATTCTGTTAATCTGGTCCGTCATCGTCTTTGCAAGTAAGTTCTTAACCGGAACGAGTAATACGCTGAACAAGCTGATTAACGGAAGTCCGCAGATACTGATTTTAAATGGTGTCGTAAACGTCAACCGTGCATTGCGGAACGGTTTAACTGCTAATCAGCTTGCTTTCAAACTAAGAACTCATGGAGTTAACGACTTCAAGGACGTTAAGAACGCCACCCTTGAAGAAAACGGTCAGTTGACCGTAACGTTAAACGATGAACCTACTATGAACTACCCGATTATTACCGATGGTCAATTAAACGAAAACGTTGCTAAACGTCGTAACTTAAACGACGATCAAGTTGAACAAATGTGTGAGAAACAAGGATGCACCATTCAGGATGTCTACTTAGGTCAGTTTGGATCTAAGGGAGATCTTGATCTTGTGTTGTATCCAAAGAAGAGAAAGAGTTTGAAGAAAACTAAATAGATAGTAAATAAATAAGCCTAATCCAGATGGATTGGGCTTATTTTTATATATATATATCGTTAAGGCAAAATATCTTTTACAAACGGAACCTTTTTAATTACATAAACCACTAATCCACAAACTACGTAAGTAAATAATGGCATTACCAGAATATCAAGCCAACTACTAAAGGTTGTTTTTGTCACGTACATAAATAACTTCAAAAAGAAAGGATGCAAGATATAAATTCCTAAACTAACTGAAGCAACTTTAGCTAACAAAGTTTGAAACTTAGGCTTAACAAAGACTTTGTGTGATTCAACAAAATCCTTAATCCAAAGATAAAGTCCAATTACATATATGAACAATAATGGTCCACCATATTCTTTTAAGTTATTGATAACTGGCGGCAATCCCTTAAATATAAGTAATGCAATGACGAAAGAAATGATTAAGGATAAAAGTGCAACCCATTTCATAATCTTTAACCATTTTCGATCGAAGTAACCTACTTTGATTAAATACCCCATAATGAAAAATCCAACATAGCTCGTAGAAGTAATTGGGAAAATATATGGGGATAAATCCATATGGAATAAGTTATTATTCAAATATAAAAACAAACTATTAAATAGAAAGTCTAATACTACAATGTAAAATAAAACATTTTTATGATTTTTAGAAAGCACCGATAAAATTGGTGTAAGTAAATACAATGCAATAATGCAGTAAAAGAACCAGAAAGCCCCATTAATATTTCCAGAGAAAAAGCTAGTAATAAAATCTCCAATACTAGGATTGGGATGAACATAATTAACATCTGGAAGTGGATTTTTAAGCATCGAGTCAACTATATAATAGACAATACTCCACACAATCAATGGAACTACAACCCTAAAAAACCTCTTTTTAAAAAATACTTGTGTGTCATACTTATCACGATACCCAAGTAATGTTGCTCCAGAATTCATTAAAAACAGAAATACAGCTGGTGCAACAATTGCTCTTACCGCTGAATCAAATATTCCTAAGGCACTTGGAGTAAAATCCCAAGATGAATGAATAAATAAAACAAATATAATCGCAATAATATTGATTACATCAATATAAGTTAATCTTTTTTTCATACTATCTCCTAATTATGTAATTTTTAACACAATTACAATGGTATCAGATTTTTAACTAACAAAAAATATAATTTTAATCAAATAAAGGAGCGAAGAAATATTTCTTCACTCCTTTAAAATTAGTTATTCAATTTCTTTCTTCGGTTAACTAAGAAGTTTCTAACAAGTAAAAACAAAAGAAAAATCCATGTAATTAAACTAATCCAAATTGAAATAATTTGTAAGGTAGTCTTTTTATAAACAACATCTAAGTTATTACGACCTTTGTTCAATTTAACTTGAATTACTTTTTCATAATCAACTTTAATTGGAATCTCTTTACCATTATTATAAACATGGAAACCATGGTAATAAATGTTAGGTATTTTTATCCAATTAGTATTATTCGCACTTAAAAGATCATAGCTAATCTTATTATAGGAAGTACTTCTGCCAACTTGTTTAATCCTGGAATTCTTACCATTCATAGCTGGTACTGAATGTCTTAGAAGCATTGGGATTGTATTCTTTGATTTAGCTGGTAAGTAATCAAAAATATCATGAAAATTTGATGTTTCATTTTCAAATCCATCCTTTGAAGTAATAACAGAAAAACCAGTTAGTTCAGTTGGATTTGATTTAATTTTCTCTGAAGAAGACAATGATATACACAAACAAAGTAATATAAATAAAGTAAGAAAGATACTTTTGTTCCTAACTAAATCACCTAGTGCAGATTCACTTAAAATATCATTAATACATTTACCACCAATTAATGAAATCAAGAAAACCGCAATCAGATAAAATCGATTTGGAAATTGAATCATTTTAAAAATAGGTTGGAAAGCATTCCAGGGAAATAAATTAGAAATTAATAAAATAAATACAATGGCTTCAATAAACAAATATTTAAACATATTGTTCATTTTTCTAAACCAAAAAGCAGAAAAAATAAACGTAACAAGCAAGATAATTCCAATTCCTAAATCATATGCTGAAAGTCCACCAAAAACTATGGTACTAATGTTTAAAGAATCTCTAAGTAAATAAGTTTCCTGGCTTTCTATTATTAGAGGGGAGTACAAATGATGATTCCACATCAATGGAAAAAGAAAAATTGCAGCTCCTAAAACAGAAATAAGAGCGGATAAAACTAAATACACTAAACGTTTTATTTTATCTTTAACACTACTTGAATTTAAAAATAATAGCCCAAGTGATAGAAACATAAAAACGCTGATAATAACAGCAGACAAAATATGAGTTAAAAGAACCAGAATCATTCCAATTGAAAGAATCCACCACTTTTTATAATTCTTACATAATATCTGGTATATCCCATAAAAACAAATTGGTAAGAAGACAAATACCATAGCTTCTGAAATATCTTGTCTCAAAAACATATCAAAAGTTCTGTATTGCGCAAATCCATATAGGAGTGAACTTACTAATCCAGAAAACTTATTTTCACTAATCTTATACGATACTAAGTACATAGAAATGAAAGTAAACAAAGTAATTAAAAATAAAAATATTAAATAAGAATTATATGCACCAAACCCTATCATTCTAAAAAATAGTTCAGGTAAAAGGATTAACTGCGGATAAAATAAATTCAAAGGATAACCAATTGATCCGCCAGTTTTAGTTAAAATATCTGGAAATAGATGGATCAAATTTCCATTTTTAATGTATTCAAATGTTTCATTTAGCGGAGCAAGATGAAAAGGCAAATCCCATGAGACAATCGGAGTATTATAGTACGGTAACACAATCAAAATACTCAGTAATACAAACAATAAAATTACAAACAGATTAGGATGTTTATGAAGAATTCTTTTACACATTACGATAAAAAGCACCTCTAATTAATAGAATATACATTAATCATATCAGAATTCTTCCAAAATAAGAAATTTAATTTTACATACAAAAAGAGCGTGAAGACAAAATCTTCACGCTCTTTTACGTATTATTCTATTTAAGCACTCTAAATCGCTTGCTATCTTCCATAAAATCTTTTTCGCTAGCTGGAGTGTTGATTGAACCGAAGTTCATCTCAGCCCGTAACTGCCAATGATCCGGAATATCAAAGGTTGAAGCTACTTGAGCATTAATCAATGGATCATAGTGTTGAATGTTAACGCCAAGTCCATTTTCTTCAAGGCCGGTCCAAACAGCGAACTGCGCATTTCCTTGTCCTTCTTCAGACCAGTTGTACATTTCGTATTGATAGGTCTTAAATTGACCTTGCAATTCTTTGACCTTGTCCATATCAGTGAAAAACAAAATTGATGCGTAGGCATCCCTAAAAGTTGAGATTTTTGCCTTGGTGCGAAGGAAGCCGTCGGCAGGTACCTTTTCTCTTAGTGCATCTTCAACGATATCCCACAACTTATCATGGTTTTCGTTAAAAAGTACCACAGCTCGAACCGTCTGCCCATTAAAGGCACTTGGTGTGTATTTAATTAATTCCTTGATATAAGTATATAGATCGTCCTGTGAGAAAGGTACATCCTTACCCAAGTCATAGATAGTTCGTCGATTCTTCTCAAGATCTAAGAATTGTTTCTTTAATTCCATGTTCCAAAACTTCTTTCGTCAAATTTGATTCTTGGTCTTTCCCGTTGTCATTGCTTCGTGGAAATTATCATAGCTAACCTTGATCATGTCGACCGTGGCTGGCTTAGTCAGATAACCCATGTGCGGAGTAATAATAACATTTGGATAACGCTTCATCAATTCTAACACGTCTTTGTTTGGAAGGTCATCTAATGAGTTGAACTCGTTACCATCAATCTGATTCTCATCAATAATCACGTCAGCAGCGTAGCCACCAATGTTACTACCAGACAATGCAATCGTAACGGCCTTAGTATCAACCAGCTCACCACGCGCAGTGTTGACTAAAATAGCGTTTCGTTTCATCTTGGCTAACTCTGGAGCACCAATCATCTCGTCATTTTCACCCGGTACGTAAGGAACGTGAATGGAAACAATATCCGACTTCTTTAACAACTCATCTTCATCAACGAAGGTTACATCGGGATTGTCATTTGGATGACGTTGATAGCCAAGCACGTTGGCACCAAGATTGTGATACAACTTAGCCTCAGCACTCCCCATGTGACCAACTCCGATAATTCCGACGGTTGCATCATGAATTTCATTACTGAAATACGTTGGCAGAACCCGAAAGTCAGCGTTATTTGTATTTACAGTTGCCTGGGCAACGTGTCTGAATAGGTCCATTCCCATCGTCAGTGCTAATTCGGCAACGGAATATGGTGAATAACTAGGAACGTTAGCAACCATAATTCCGTCTGCTTTAGCAGCATCTAGGTCAATGTTGTTGTAACCAACAAAACGGGTAAACAGATACTTAATTCCCATATCCTTGACTTTATCCAAGACATCTTTATCAGCGACACAGGAACCGTCAATCAGGATGGCATCCGTGCCCATTGCCTCGTCAACCGTATCAATCTTCAATGGTCTTTCAACCAAATTTAAATCAAAGTCATATGAATTTAAATCCACAAAGTATTCTTTTTCAAATGGCCTTACGTCATAAGCAGTAATCTTTGCCATTATATCTCTCCTTAGTTTAATGGATGAAGTGGTTTCCCGGTCTCAATCACTTTTTGAAAGTTCTCAAAACTGATGCGAACCATATCCTTATTGGCTTCCTCGGTAAATGAACCCATGTGTGGCGTTACAATCACATTAGGATAGTTCTTCATCAACTTCTTGTCTTCAGCATTAGGAACATCATCCAAACTATTGAATTCTTTACCCATAATCTGACCTTCATCTAGTAGGACATCGGTTCCATAACCACCAATTTCAAAGTTTTCAACGGCATCAGCAACCGCGTTGTTGTCAACCACACCGCCCCGAGCTGTATTAACCAGGATGGCATCGTTCTTCATCTGATCGAGTTCGGTCTTGCCAATTAACTTCTCGGTCCCGGAAGTTAGTGGAACGTGAATGGATACAATATCAGACTTTGTGAGTAATTCATCCATGTCAACAAATTTAACGGAATGATTGTCCGGATCAGCGTGACGTTGATAAGCCAAAACGTTTGCCCCAACTGCATCATACATCTGGGCTTCAGCCGTTCCGATCCTACCGGCCCCAATGATTCCAACCGTTGAATCGTGAATCTCACGACTAAAGTACAGTGGTAAGATACGAAAATCAGCGTCATGCGTGTTGGCGGTTGCTTGAGCAACATGTCTAAAAAGCGTCATTCCAAGAGTAAACGCCAATCCTGCTACCGAATGTGGTGAATAGTCGGGCACGTTAGCAACTTTAATGCCCTTTTCAGTCGCCCGCTTAATGTCAATATTATTAACTCCAACCGAACGAGTAAACAAGTACTCAACGCCATAATCGGCTAAGTGGTCAACGATTGTACCATCAGCGTCGCACATCCCATCAATCAAAACCCCGTTTGATCCCTGAGCCTGACTTACATTGGCCATCGTTAACTTTTCATTGACAAACTTTAAGTCGAATTCTGTTTGATTATAATCTTCAAAGTATTGCTTCTGCATCGCATCAGCATGGTAAATTGTTATTTTAAACATTAAACTATCTCCTTATCTTAACAACCCAATTATGAATTAAATCGTGGTTAAAATGCAATTCTTTTCTCTTATTAAATGCTAAAATGTTCATAACCAATCAGAGGAGAATAGTATGGCAAACAAATTTAATAATTTTCACAAAACTCAAGTTAAACGAATCGTTGTAATGGCGGTGGTAATGATCATCTTGGTCATCGCTGGTATTTACGCAATTTTAACGAAATAAAAAGGCGACTTTTCAAAAAAGTCGTCTTTTTTCACGCAGATTTTTATTGAGCCGTGTATCCACCATCGACCACTAACTCACTACCAGTCGTGAATTCAGATTCATCAGAAGCCAAGTAAACTGCTGCATATGCGATGTCTTCTGGCTTACCTAAGTGTCCCATTGGGGTTTTAGAACGTTGAGACACATATTTAGCAAAATCAGGCTTAATTAGTGGGGTTTGAATGCCACCCGGATGAATTGAATTGACCCGAATGCCATAATCTTTTAGTGCACAATCAATTGCTGCAGATTTCGACATCATCCGAACGCCACCTTTAGCCGCACAGTATGCTCCTAAACCAGGGTCGCCAACTAAGCCTTCGATCGATGACATATTCACAATTGAAGCACCAACGTTCTTGTTTTTCATTTGCTTGATGCCTTCACGCATTCCATAAAAAACTCCATCAAGGTCAATGTTTAAGACCTTGTGCCATTCTTCGGTCGTAGTATCTTCAATGGATTTCCCGATAGCAATCCCAGCATTGTTAACTAGGGTAGTTACTTGTCCGAAATCTTTTTCGGTTTCTTCAAACACCTCTGGCCAACGATCTGGGTCAGAAACATCTTGGGTAATAAATTTTACTGAATCAGGATAAGTTTTATTAATTTCATCAGCGGCTTGACGGCCTTTATCCTCATTACGTCCGGTAATGGTAACCTTGGCCCCTTCTTTTGCAAACATCTTAGCAATGGCGTAACCAATGCCATGAGTTCCACCAGTAACAACTGCAACTTTGTTCTTTAATCTGTCTGTCATATTTATCCCTCCATTACTTAGTCATTTACCGACTTAACTGTATCATGAACCCTTATAAACGCACACAAAAAGGCTCATGACTTTCATCATGAGCCTTCCGCGCTAAAACTAATTTAGTACCAGTTATTACTTTCCCAATGCTTTTTAGCATTTTGCCATGAACCATAACGATCGTGAACGTAGTTGTCAGCAGTACGTTCCTGATTCTCCTTCGAGTAATCCCCGTGAAGGTAAGTCTTAGTCAATTGATACTTGCCATACACTTGTGGATTAGTTGGATTTTCAGCATGATACTCACCACGTGATTCATGATAAGCAATCCAATTCTTAGCTGTCATCTCTGACGGACTTAATTTCGACACTGAACTTTCTGATTTTATAACTTTGACAGGTTTATTGGCGTGTGGTGCTTTTCGAAATTTGACTAGCTTATTAACGGTGGTGTAGCGCGATGAATCAGCATTAACATTAGCGCGTGAGCTATTTGCGACTGCTATGCCCGTGGTAAAAATAGCTGTAACGCTAACTGCTGTAAGAATAATATGTTTCCACTCCATTTTGTTCCTCCTCTCAACAGTCAATACGTTAAGGGGTAGAAATTTCAACAATATTAGGAAAATATTACACGGATGTTAAAAAACATTGCAGAAATTGGGATTTAGTATTATTTTATGTATATTAAAACCATTATAAATGTTGAGGTATAAGCAATTGACAGAAAACAATGAATTTGAAAGTTTAAAATCAACTGATGAGGCTGTTAAAAGATATATAGATTCAGATGATAAACTTGCTTTCCAAATTAACGGAGACTGGGGAACAGGAAAAACGTGCTACATAGAAGGATTTATAGAAGAAAGTGAAAAAAACAAAAAGCCATATAATTTTTCTTATGTTTCCCTAAGTGGAACAAAAGACCTAAATGAAAAATATTATGAAATAATATATCAACTTCTAAACGACAGTGGGGAAGTGCTTAAAAAAGTTAAAAAAATAACGAAGAATATACCAAATAAAATAAAAGGAATACCTACTAAAAATATTACTTCTTTCATAAACCAAAAAATGGATGAAACAGCTAATAAAATAATTTCTGATAATAAAAATAAAAATATAGTTATACTTGATGATCTAGAAAGATTGGATGACTCAATAACAAGCAATGAAATTACTGGATTTATACAAAACATGTTAAATAAAAATCTAAAAATAATAATAATATCTAACGAAAACCAATTATCTTCAAGCAATAATACAAATGTTAGATTTAAATTTACGAAAGAAAAAATAATAAACAAAACTATACATTTTGGTGAATATAATAAAGATATTGCTACTCAAATTATTAAAAAATATATAAATAATCCTAAAAACATAATAAATAAAGAATTGTCAACTTGGATTGTTGAAATTTCAGATGAAGTATTATCAGTGAAGGGAAACATTAACATCAGATCAGTTGAAAGCTCACTAGATTCGTTTAATGAAATAATTTCCGAAATACGATCTTTCTATAAAAAAAATAATAATAATTTTGAGGATCAATCAATTAAGACGGCATATTTGTCAAACTTAATATTAACCCTGGGACTAAGATCATCTAAAATCCAAGAAAATAGCTTGGAAGAAATTAATGGATTAAAATATATTCCACTCCGCAAAAAAATATCTTCGTTAAATGAATTTAAGTTTTTAGAAGAATACAATTCAACTCTATCTAACTACCAGGAATATACTTCAAACATCATGTTTTCAGATGAAATTTTTAACAATGCAGCACATGATATCTTTTCAGTAAAAAATTACCTATATCAAATAAAACAGTCTTTCTCTGATCAAAAAAAAGTTGATAATTCAATTGATACGTTCTTACATGGACACTACAAATCAGATTCCCAATTAATGAAATTAGAGAATGCAGTAATTAATACTATTAAGAAAAGTGAAAATAATTACATATCATTAAACGACATGATGAGTATTTATATAACTTTCAACGAGTTAAAAGAGAGAAATCTCCCAATTACAGAACAATTTGAGAATATTAATAATTTAGAGCCAAATGTAATTAAAACAATAAATACAACAGATGATATTAACTACCTAAAATTAATAATACAAAGCAGAACATATGATCTGAATCCTCATATAAAAGAAGCAATTAATTCAAGAATTAAAGCCGTTAAGAAAAGCTCTCAAGAAAAACTATTTATTCATATCATAGAAGGAAAATGGAACCCGAATAGTGGTAATGTTCAACGAACAAATCTTTTAACTTTTTTAGATGAAAACACTTATATTAATAGACTTCTTGATAATGCAAATGAAAGTGAAAATTTAACAGCATATATTAATAACCAAATTTTACCGTTTAAACAACAGTTATCTTTAGAAGTTAAAGAACAAATTGAAAAAACATTAAATCATATGAATCAAAACGCGGAAAGTCAATCAGATAAAGTAAAAACATATTATTTTAAAGCTTTAATTAAATCAATAGAAAAGATTAAAGAAAAATAATTTTGGTATTAAACTTCAATATAAACTCAGGTTATTTATGCAAGAAGTGGTGTGTCTACCATTCCAATATGATTTAATTTAATGAATTTCACGTTTAATCCTTTATTATTCAAAACTGATCTTGCAAACTCATATGAAGTGATTTCTTCTTCATTCGTTAAATGATACATCCCATATGGTAAATCACTTTGGATTACAAACAACATAAACTCCGCCAATCTTCGGGTATCGGTTACCTGCATTAGTTGGTTATTAGTCTTAATCTCACCGCTTTTTAGTAATTCGTCCACCAATTTACTTCCATTTTTATCATATAGATTAGCCGTTCGAATCGTATAATATTTCGTACTAATCTCTTCAATGGCACGTTCTGCCATGCGTTTCTGCTTACCGTACTCACTTACTGGATTGGGAATGTCCGTTATCTCATGTGATTTAGAATTATCATTTCCGTCAAACACCCGATTCGTACTGATATGGACTAGCGTTGCATTCACATCTCTAGCGGCTAACGCCACATACTCGGTGCCAAGAAAGTTCACGTTCTTGTTGATGGTTTTACCCGGCTCCCTTTCGGCGTTAATAGTGTCAGTGTATCCAACGCAATCAAAAACAACTTCTGGTTGATGGACCTGAAAATAATCCGTTACTTGTTTCTGATTAGTTACATCAACTTCTTTTGAAGAAGGTGCCTCAAATTCAATTTGCTTCTCCTTTAGTAAATTTAAAAAAGTCCGACCTAACTGACCAGTTGAACCCAGTACCAATACTTTTATCATAAAATCACTCCCATAAGAAAATAACGACGTGATGATCATTAGCTAATAATATTAACTAATAGATTAACACGTCGTTTCTAATTTGTTTTACTTAATTTTCTCAAACACCTGACTAAAGGCTTGTTTAGTGTAAAAGCCATCATGAAGTTTTTTTGAAATTTCATGTGCATTATCAACCATTTGGGTAAAATCTTCATTAGTTACTTTTTTAAGCGATGAAGCTAGGTTAGAAATGGAATCCACTGATAAGCCAACGTGATGTTGTTTTACAAATTTCGCCACGGCTGATTCTTCCCAGACAATCACAGGCATCCCAGCACTTAAATACGACGACGCCTTATAGGGGTTATTGTAGCGCAAATAGTCGCCAATCTTGCCATCAACAGTATCAACACTATTGCCATCCCACACTAATCCGTAACCATGGCCTAACTTCTTTGATAACACGTCCGGTGACACACTTCCCATGTACTCTAATGAGGAATTCAGTGTATTTGGATCATTAATATTTCCAAAGACTTCGCATTTAACTGCCTTTGAAACGTTTAGATATTTTAAAAAGACTGACTTATTCAAGTTTCCCGCAAACGTCACGTTATCTTTGTATTTTACCCCGTTTTTTTGACTTTGAACGTCAGAAAAGTAGTCAAAGATTTCAAGGTCCACACAGGGAACGTTTAATCCATTTTCTTTTAACGTATCTGACATCGTACTATTCGGTGAAATAACGGCCGTAAAGTTATTTAAAAACCCGGCTTCTTCCTTAACGGTGGAAAAGGTGCTGTTAGGAAAACGTAGTGAATCAATATCATGGATTACTGCCACTGTCTTGACGTGACGGCCATTGAGATATCTTAAAAGGGTTTCTTCAAACTGTTTTCCAGAATAAATTGGATATTGAATAACGATTACATCAGTTGATTTTAGGTGATACTTATCCAGTTTATTAATTCGATAATTAATCAAAAAATGACGATCAAATTTACCGTATTTATACTGCTTTAAGTAAGCCATTTGGAAGCCATAATTCTTTTCAAGGACTTCATTAATGTCCTCTTTAGGCTTGCCAATCCCGTCATTAGCTTTTGACCGGACCACATCAATAATCAATTTTTTCATCAGTTCTACTAAACTCCTTCAAGGTCTACCTAATTATTAAACTTTTGGGTTAATTCGTTAAAACCGCGTTCCCACGCCTTCCAGTTCAATTTGGTTTTATATAATTTTCGCGCGTTTTTAGACATCGTTTTCAACTTTTCTGGTGACTGTGTCAGATCGATCACTGCATCGGCAAAATCCATTGCCGTGGCGTTCTTATTGAGCCGATAACCATTGTAATCATTAATGACATAGGTACCAATTCCACCAGTATCATACGTAATAGAAGGCAGACCATATTCGGAAGCTTCCGCAAACGCAATTCCCGCACACTCTGCCTTTGTTGGCAAAACAAACAAATCACTCTCATTATAAAGTTGAATCATCTTGTTAAGACCAGAGTCTGTATGTTTAGAGACGAAACCATGAAACTTAATGTTGTTGGGTAAATCTTGGTCAGTTGGCTGATTAAGACCAATGACGTTAATCATAAACTTATCTGGGAATCGTTCGTTCAGCTTGTCCATCATGGCACAGATGAGATCCATTCCCTTTCGTTTCCACTCAACACCAACAAACAATAATCTAATTTTACTGTCTGGGTCAGCTTTGTGAGCTACAAATTTATCTGGTAAATTAGCGCCAAAAGGTAACACTTTGACCTTGTTTTCATCAATTCCATAAGATTCAATGGCACCCTCTTTGGCCCATTCACTGGCCATTAAAATCAAGGAAGCTTTTTCAAGGGTGACTTTGTCCATGCGGGTGTGTACTTCAATTTTCTTTTTCGTTAAATTGAAGTAATAATAATTAATCATTTCGCTAAATGTCGCATCATTTAAAAAAACGATTGGTAAGTCAGTCTGCAAAAATTCAACGAGGTTATCTTCAGCCGCAACGAAGATAAAATCAATATCAGATTCATGCTTCAACTTCTGCTGTAAAGATTGACCTTCAACTCTTGCAATCCACTCGTCAGAAAAAGCTTTTAAATCAGGTAACTTAAACCACTTGGTAAACTTTCGAAAGACTTTTCCCAAAAATAACTTAATACCAGATGGACGCACTGAGACAACTTGGTTTTGTTTAGCAATGACGTCATAAATGTTGCTGGTCGTACCAGACCAAACCGAGACATCAGTTAATTTATCCTCACTAATAAAAGCAATCTTCATTGGCTCTTAACCTCTTATTATTTTAACTAGAATTTCTTTTTAACAATGGTAATTATATCCTTTGAAACCTTTGTTTTAAACAAAAAGATCAGGAGACCATAAATTATAATTCCAATCCCAACTTCGATGATCAGATCAATCCATTTAACATTTAGAGTCATGTCTAGGACAGAAACGATCGCAAACATTATGAGACCAGCAATAAAGTACTTAAAGAATCCGTGGTACAACTTTCTAAAGTCAATTTCATCCTTAACAGCATATAGTTGGACTAGAGTGACAATGGCTTCTGAAAGAACCGTCGCAATCGCGGTTCCCACTGCTCCCCACAGTAAAATTAAAGGAACATTAGCAACGATGTTAACAATTGCACCAATAATAACCGAATAATTATAGGCCTTGTTTTGGTTGGTCGGAACCAAGTATTGGACTCCAATCGCATTACTCCACGCAATCATGACGACCACAATTGACTCAATCATCATCAGTGGAACAACTGCCATAAATTTCGGACCGAAAAAAAGTGGAACAAAGCTCGGAGCAACTGCCGCAATTCCAAACGCAATGGGAATGGACAACGCCGTCACAAACTCAAAGCTCTGATACAAGTAGTCTTTAACCTTCTCGTGTTTTCCTTGCATGAAGGCATTTGCCACGTGCGGAAGCATGACGGTTCCCGTCGCAGTAACGACCGCTAATGATAGCTTGACGATCTTATCCGACTGATCAAAGTAACCAGCTGCCGTAACAGAGGTCATTGCCCCCAGCATCGTCTTATTAACCACTAAATAAATTTGCGTGGCAATTTCTGGAACAAAAAGAACCATCGACGGCCAAAAATGCCTAAACCAGTGAAAGTTTTTCCAGTCCACTTTTCCTAAATATCTTCTCAAACTTGGGAATAAGGTCAGATTTCCAATCAATAGCGACATAGACAGTATAAATATGTATAACCACAAGTCACTATATGACTTAACGAACGCAAAAATACTGAAAAGCGTGATTATTTTAACAACAAAGTTTCTTAAAACGGTCACAGCAAAGTTTTCGACCCCCTGAAAGAACCAAGAGATATCAAAAGCTGCCGCAAGCAATGAAAAAGATTGGGCAATGTAGTAACTGTGAAAGCGATGCACAAATGCCAAAAAAATAAAGAAGGCAATGTACGCCACTCCAATCGTTACCATTCGCATAAAGAATATTTCATAAAAAGTGTTGGTTAGCTTTTGCTTATTATTTCGCACATACGCAATCTGCCGATTACCGTAGAGTGCGACCCCAACACTTCCAAAGATAATGAAATATTGAATATTAGCATTTGTATACGAATTAATACCAACCCCTTGTGGTCCCAAAACACGGGACAAGTATGGAGTGGTGATTAAAGGAACTATCAACACGAATAGTTGATAGGACGCGTTATACAAATAATTCTTAATTACTTTACCCAAATTTATTCACCAAATTCGTTTTTAACTAGTCTCAAAGCTGACATGATGGTCTGATCCATGTTGTAGTAACGGTACTGACCTAACCGGCCACCAAAGACAACGTTTGGCGCATCTTTTTCAGCTAATTCGACATAATTCTTGTACAAAGAACGATTCTTTTTATCATCGATTGGATAGTATGGTTCATCCCCACGGTGCCAGGTTTTGGGATACTCATGAGTAATGACGGTCTTATTCTTGTTACCCTTACCAAATTCAAAGTGTTTGTGTTCAATGACTCTAGTGTAAGGAGTTTCAGCATCGGTATAGTTGACTACCGCGTTTCCTTGGTAGTTATCAACGTCTTTCACTTCAGTATCAAACTTCAAGCTACGGTACTCCAGAGCTCCCAACTGATATTCAAAGAACTGGTCAATCATTCCGGTAAAGATGATACGCTTGCCGGATTTTAGATACTCATCCTTTTTATCAAAGAAGTCAGTGTTAGTTTTAACATCGATTAAGTCACTAGCAAGCATCTTTTCGATAATTTGAGTGTACCCACCAATTGGAATTCCCTGGTATGGATCACTAAAGTAGTTGTTATCATAAATGAAGCGAACTGGGATTCTTCTGATGATAAAGGCCGGGAGATCAGTGGCTTTTCTGCCCCACTGCTTTTCGGTGTAACCCTTTACTAATTTCTCATACAAGTCAGGACCCACCAGTGAGATAGCCTGTTCCTCCAAGTTAGTGGGCTTATCCGGAATATTAGCACTCCGCTTCTGTTCCTCAATCTTAGCCTTAGCTTCTGCCGGCGTTCTAACACCCCATAGTTTGTTAAAGGTGTTCATGTTAAATGGCATGTTATAAATCTCACCGTGATAGTTAGCAATCGGACTGTTAACGTAGTTGTTAAAGTCCGCAAATTGATGCACGTAATCCCAGATGTCTTTCATTTTGGTATGAAAAATATGAGCTCCATATTCGTGAACTTGGATGCCCTCTACTTCTTTGGTATAGATATTGCCACCAACGTGATCACGTTTCTCGATCACCTCAACGTGATTGCCGCGTTTAGCAGCTTCGTATGCAAAGGTTGATCCAAATAATCCAGAACCAACCACTAAATAATCAGTCATGTTATCCTCCAAAATGTATTAATTTACTAGGGCAAGCCCTGCTTAAATGTTTTATTTTCTGTCTGAAATGTACAAATAACTTACTAAATTAATAGATAGTCTTACTTTATCAATAATAGTAAAGAATAATGATACAAGCAACAATGCAATTAAGATTGTAATGTCAATTAACTATCCTTTACTTCATTAACAGCTTTCCCATTAATTTTGGTTCTTTTTTTATCCCCGTTTAAAAACCAAGTATACTCTACATCGAAATGGCCGATATCAAGAACCTGTTTGTTTAAGGTTTTAGTCAGGTCATACGAAAGAATGGTCGCCGTTGGTCCCAGTGCAACTAGGACTAAGTCTGGATTTTCTTTTATGATGAGGCTCTTCGATCGCGTGAGGATATCATCATATTGTTCAAAGGCATTGTGACTTGGGCATTCTAGCCTCAAGACCTCACTGGCACTTTCTAACAAATCGTTTCCCTTGCCAAAGTGGGTTTGGTCACCCTCAATTACTAATATCTTTTTATCTGAGACATACTTTTTAAATTCATTAAAAACGTACTTAGCAATGTTCTTATCTTTTAAATCCATATACGGACGTGTCACACTGGTATTATAGTAAATCTTATTTTGGTTTAAATCCTTAAGCCACTCAGAACCATACTTCCCCATTTCACGTTTCCAATATTTATGGGCAGTCATAGCTTGAGGGTCACGAAACGCCTGAGGTAGTCCAACGGCTAAATCACTAATATTTGAGTGTAAAACATCTAAGAGCCGTTTACTCAATTCATTAGAATCATGCTCATATGATTCCTGATAAATCTTATAAATCCATTTAAATTCACCATCACCAAAACGACTAATTGAAATATGATCATTTGTTATTGCATCAATTGTCTGCTTAATCGATTCGATTTTTAAAGATTTATATTTACTTTTAAATTTAACTTGATAAACAGGAATATATAATACGTCATTATATGCTTTATAAAAAAAAGAAGTTAATTTCAACTTTATTCCTCATTTCTCTTAGAATATAAATCAATATAAACTTTTGGAAATTGCATAGCCAAAATCAACGCAATTTTATATTTTATTGTTAAATATTTAAACGATTTAAAATTAGTACGTTTTTTCAAAAAGTCTTTTTGTTTCTTTGCAGTCCACTTTTCATTATTAACAATATTTCTATGTACATAAAAAATATTGATTCTGGCCTCAAAACTTTTAAAGTAATCTAATTTTACATTGTGTTGAAGCAAAATATCTTTAACTTCATCAATATACTGATCACATTTAGATAATAACTGAGGTTCATATGAGTTAGTGATAGAACCATTACGTTTTTTTAACTCATACACGGAATGAGTAACATAACCAATTTCATTATAATTTATGCATTCAAGATATTTCAACATGAATAAACTATCTTCAAAATAAGTTTTACCTGTAAAAATAATATTATTATCGATTATTGTTTCTTTATTAAATATTTTATTCCATGCACCAACATCCATTTCTTCATTCTTAGTTAAATAAGACTCAATCATTTCTTCATTACTTGAGCAATTTTCTAGAACTGAAGTATTCTCATAAGATGTTTTCCCATTTTGAAAGACCTTTTTTATCCCACCGATAGTAAGTTTATTAGATTTCATTTCATCTAGCATATCTTGTACATAATTTGAAAGATATTGATCGTCATCGTCTGAAAATGAAACATAGGTTCCTATTGCATTTCTAATACCAGTATTACGACTTTCTGATAACCCACCATGTTGTTGTTGAATTAATCGAACGTTCTTATAATTTTTAGTGTATGAAGATGCAATTTTTATAGTATTATCACTAGATCCATCATCAACAATAATAATTTCATAACTATATTGTGTATCTTGGTTTATTAAAGCATCAAACGCATGTTTAATCATTTTTTCTGAATTATAGGTGGTCAATATAATGCTTAAATCGTAATTATCCATACGTTTTCTACTCCATTTTCCTATTTTATTTCTAGTAATGTGTTTCGTCTTTTCCGACGTTACTGGAGAACTTTCGTTTTACAAAGCCCCATGCCTTTTTAACTAAATGACGATCACCGATTTGAATCCAGTTGCATTCGGTATATTTAACGTGATTTTTATTAATCCAAACGTCCATCAAAACTTCGGATAAATAACCGAAGACCCGCGCCTCTTGAACCGAATAATTGGAAATGTCAATTCGTTTTTCGACGTTAAAAAGAATGTTAAAGAGCCATTTACAATAGTCGTCAAAGTAATTTGTTTTCATGATGAACATGTTAAACATGTGGGCTGAACGACTGTGCATGACTTGGTCAAAACTGGCTAAGTAATCGGGATCGATTTCTGAAATGACCTGACGAGTCTCCTCTAACGGCTCTTTGTAGTGAGAGTGCACATAATGCGAATAAATGGTTTCAACGACGTAGTAACGCTTTCGTGGAAGTACAACTGGTGCTTTCTCCAACATTTTCTCCACTTGTTCCTTGGTAAGTACCTTATCAAGCGAACGATCAAGGTGTTTGCTGAAAAGACGACGATAGTGGACTAATCCAATCGCGTCAACGTCATGTAAGTTCTTCCATGCCCAGTAAACGGCAGTTAGTTCATTGTAATTGGGATTTTTGGCCGAGATGTTGTCACCTCGATTATCCAGTTGAAAACCCTTTTGGCCCTTATAATTTTTGTCAGCACCAACCAAAACTGGTCGGTACAAATCTTGATCTTTTGGCATCGGCGCGTCTTTATGAGACGCCACCAAAATTGCAATTTTCATCCTTCAACCTCTTTAATAAGCAGCGTTTGGAACCACCATAATCTGAACCGTCTTGCATATGATCTTCAGGTCAAACCAGAAACCACTGTTCATAATGTAGACGATGTCCAAATAAACCATGTCATCAAAACCGACGTTATTTCTCCCCGTCACCTGCCACAAACCAGTGCAGCCAGGTTTGACTAGCAGTCTCTGACGATCATAGTCCGTGTATTCGGCCACTTCTTTTGGAAGCGGTGGACGTGGCCCAACCAATGACATTTCACCAATTAAAACATTCACTAACTGAGGCAGTTCGTCCAAACTATACTTTCGAATGAAACGCCCGACTTTAGTAACTCGGGGGTCATCTTTCATCTTAAACATGGCCCCGTCAACTTCATTAAATTTTTTAAGTTCAGCTAATTTTTTGTCAGCGTTAGGGATCATCGACCGAAACTTATACATGTTGAAGACGTCCCCATTACAACCAACTCGTTTTTGCGTGTAAAAAACCTTGCCATGAGACCCATCACACTTGATTAGAATGCTAAGCACTAAGAATAAGGGACTTAGTAAGATAAGCCCAATTAGACTGGCAGTGATGTCAAATATTCTTTTACACGTAAAGTAGACTGGGCGATTCTGGACTTTTTTGGGATCAAGCCAGATCGTCTTTCTCTTTAGGTTCTCTTCCATTCATCATGACTCCCTCATACTTAGTTATAATTACCCTTTACGCTAAAATGTTCTCCTCATAAACTTAGGAGAACATCTCGTTGCTATTTAAATCTAGTGATAAGCTGCGGTTCCAGTCTTTGCTGCAGGCAACCCTAGATTCTTCCGAATGAAGTTGGTAGTCTGTTGCAATTGACTTTCCGTTGGAACCTGCATTGCTGAGTTCTCAATCATCTGGTTTTCACCCTGAAGATGATTATCAACAAAGTCACCGTGTTCACGGTAACTAGTAGCAAGTTTCGTCAAATCACTTGAGTCCAAATCAGTCTGACTGGACTTGGCAATTGAACTAATGAAGTCATTATTCATGAGATGTGATACTGAACCACCCTTAGCTGCGATTGCTTGAAGAACCTGACGTTGCCGCATCGTTCTTCCGTAATCACCAGCTGGGTCAGAATATCTCATTCTTGAATAAGAAAGTGCTTCTTTTCCGTTCATCTTAGTTGGTTGACCCTTCTTGAAGTTATAGCCTTCATAACTAAAGGACAACGTTGGTGTAATAGTCACTCCACCCACTTGGTCAACGATTTCCTTTAAGCCACCCATATTAATTAAGACATAGAAATCAATTGGAACGTTTAACAGTTTTTCAACGGTCTTAATGGCAGTCCCAGCACTTCCGTAAGTGTAAGCAGCATTAATCTTAGATGGTGAATACTGTGGGTATCCGGGAATATTAACGGCAGTATCACGTGGGATACTTGTGAGCGTCATTTTCTTGGTCTCTGGATTAAGGGTGGCAACCATTAAAGTATCGGTTCGACCTTTATAATCACGATCAAGAGCACCCGTATCAGTCCCAAGTAATAGGATTGAAATTGGTTTTTTATGATTTAACAGCGCGTCAGTATCTCGTTGTTTTTTGATTCCTGCACTCTTATAAGCTTTGTTAATTTCATTTGATGCAGATTTATACTTGTAAGCACCATATCCTAAAAACGCTAAAACAATCGCTACGATCACGATCACAACTAGAATAATGATGTTACGAGTCTTATGAGATTTCTTCTCCATGTGACGGCTTCTCATATTATTTCTCCTTAGAATAAAATCGATTTTGAATTAATCATAGTGTAATAATATCATAAGCTGCTAACGATGAAAACTTTATAAGGCAATAAGTTACCTTTTGTTACCATTATTTAAACTACATTATGTTAAAATTTGGGCGAAAAAAGGAAAAAGACTGAGGTGAACTAAGTTGGCGACATACTTTAATAAAATGACACGCAACGGCTACAAACAGATTCAAAATGAAATCAAAAAGCTGCAAAAAAATCGTCCGGGAAAAATCCAAGCCTTACACGATGCCGCTGCTCTGGGTGACCGTTCTGAAAACGCGGAATACAGTACCTCTAAAAGAGAACTCCATCGACTAGAAAGTCGCTTGCGTTATTTTAGAAAACAGGAACAATATGCTGAGATTGTTAGAAAGCCTGATAATGACCGAATCGGCATTGGTAGCGAGGTTAAAGTGCAATTTTTAGAAGACGGTGATTTAGATTCCTTCCTTATTGTGGGGAAACAAGAAGCTGAATTCTCTAAATTAAATGAAAACAAAATTTTTTACGATTCTCCACTTGGAAAATCATTACTAGGTCATCATCTTAATGAAACAATTTCAGTAAAAGCCCCCGAAGTAAACTATAAATTAAAAATCTTGCAAATCGGCACCAGTCAAGGGAAATAGTTTGACCAACGTTGACCAAACCCGGTAGATATGAGCTAATTACTATGCATTCGATTCAAAACTGGTATAATTAGAATTGGAACTTGAGATATGTTCCTATTGTTTATCTTATGTAGTTATAAACTCACCAAGTGGTGAAAATAGGAAAGAGGGAAATTGCACATGGCAGACAATTTTGGAAATGATCCATTCGGAAACGGAATGGACGATTTATTTAATAGTCTAATGAATGGAGGAATGGGTCAAAACCCTAATGCTCGTTACGTTGTTAACGGTCACGAACTTACTCCTGAAGAAGTTGAAGCAATGAGAAAATCAGGTCAAATTCCTGGTCGTCGTGGTAGAAACGGCGGAGGCAACAACGCCAAGCAACAAAAGAAAGCTGAAAGTTACTTGGATAAAGTTGGTCGAAACCTAACTGATGAAGCTAAACAAGGTTTACTTGACCCAGTTATTGGACGTGACAAAGAAATCCAAGAAACCGCTGAAATTTTGAGTCGTCGTATCAAAAACAACCCAATTTTAGTTGGTGACGCTGGTGTTGGTAAGACTGCCATCGTTGAAGGTTTAGCTCAAAAGATCGTTAAGGGTGATGTCCCTGGCGCAATAAAAGACAAGCAAATCATTTCAATCGATTTATCTTCTCTTGAAGCCGGTACTCAATACCGTGGTTCATACGAAGAAAATATTCAAAAATTAATCAAAGAAGTTGAAGAACGTAAAAACGTTATCCTATTCTTTGATGAAATTCATCAAATCGTCGGTGCCGGTGCTTCTGGTGACGAATCTGGAAGCAAAGGGTTAGCTGACATGATCAAACCAGCTTTGAGCCGTGGTGAAATCTCAGTTATTGGTGCCACTACTCAAGACGAATACAGAAACACCATTATGAAAGACTCTGCACTTGCACGTCGTTTCAATGACGTTACTGTTGACGCTCCAAGTAAAACTACTACCCTTGAAATCTTGAAGGGCATCAAGAAAGCTTACGAAGACCATCACCAAGTTACCTTACCTGACGATGTTTTAAAAGCTGCCGTTGACTACTCAGTTCAATACATCCCTCAACGTTCATTACCTGACAAGGCCATTGACTTGATCGATATGACCGCTGCTCACTTAGCCGCAAAGCACCCTGTTACTGACAAGGTTACCCTTGAAAGTGAATTAAAGGACGCTAAGAAGGAAAAAGAAGACGCAGCTAAAGCTGAAAAGTACGAAGATGCAGCTAAAGCAAAGACTAAGATCGAAGATATCGAAAAGAAACTTAAGAGTGACGACACTAACACTGACCGTCCTGTTGCAAAGGTATCAGACATTGCTGACTCAGTTGAAAGATTAACTGGTATTCCAGTTTCACAAATGAGTGCTAACGACCTTGAAAGATTGAAAGGCATGGATACTCGTCTTAAAGGCCGTGTCATTGGCCAAGACCAAGCTGTTGACCTAGTTGTTAACGCTATTCGAAGAAACCGTGCCGGTTTTGACGAAGGGAACCGTCCAATTGGTTCATTCTTATTCGTTGGACCTACTGGTGTTGGTAAAACTGAATTAGTTAAGCAATTGGCTAAAGACATGTTCAACGATGAAAACTCAATCATCAGACTTGATATGTCAGAATACCAAGATGTAACTGCTGTATCCAAGATGATTGGTACTTCAGCTGGTTACGTTGGTTACGGTGACAATGGTAATACCCTTACTGAACAAGTAAGAAGAAACCCATACTCAATCGTATTGCTTGATGAAATTGAAAAGGCTAACCCACAAGTAATTACCCTATTACTTCAAGTTATGGACGATGGTCGTTTGACTGATGGTCAAGGTAACGTAGTTGACTTTAAGAACACTGTTATCATTGCTACTTCAAATGCCGGATTCGGAAACGATTCGATGAGCAAGAACAACAAGAAGGACATGTCAATTATGGACCGTTTGGCTCCATACTTCAGACCTGAATTCTTGAACCGATTCAATGCCATTGTTGAATTCTCACACCTGACTAAGGAAGACTTAAGCAAGATTGTTGACCTAATGATCGGTAACTTAAACGACACCTTAGCTCAAAAAGACATGGAACTTTACGTAACTCCAGATGCTAAGAAATGGTTGATGGACCAAGGTTACGACGAAGCCATGGGTGCTCGTCCATTACGTCGAGTAATCGAACAACAATTAAGAGATAAGATTGCGATGTACTACTTGGATCACCAAGATGTTAAACATCTTAAGGCTGACCTCAGAAAAGACACCATCGAAATCACTAAGAACACTGACAAGACTAAACTTGCTAGTGGTGACTAATTAAGTTAGTTATATTTTTAAAAACATCTACCAATTCTGGTAGATGTTTTTTTGTGCCCAAAATCTTTTTCTTAAGATTTGCTGAAACCCGTATACAGTGCGGTCTTTGCGTGCTAGACTTGCTGTTATACAAACTAATAATTAGGGATCCAATAATATGAATAATAAAACTACAAAACGTCGGTTTATTACCGGCTTCACCGGCTTACGGGCACTTGCCGTTATCTGTGTCATCTTATATCACCTGTCACCTAGCGTATTTACCGGAGGATACCTAGGGGTTCCGGTGTTTTTGACGTTGTCAGGATATTTGGTTACCGATCATCTGATTACCGAGTACCATGAAACGAACCATTTCCGCTACGGCTACTTTTGGTCAAAACGATTAAAGCGGCTGTATCCCACCCTCATTACGATGTTATTTGCGACCGCTGCATACATAACATTGTTTCAACGTAATCTACTAGCGAATCTATGGCAGAGCGTCGTATCTAACTTAGCTTACGTATATAACTGGTGGGAAATCATGAATGGTCAATCGTACTTTCAGAACTTTGCTGGAAGTGCTTCCCCATTTACCCACCTTTGGACCCTTGCAATTGAAGGTCAATTTTACCTAATTTGGCCACTAATTGCCTACTTCTTACTTAAAAAATTCCACGGAAACAAACACCCCATTTTTTACACTGCCATTTTATTATCAGTTCTTTCAGTCCTTTTAATGGCCGTTCTGTATCATCCCGGTAGTGATCCTAGTCGAGTTTACTACGGGACTGACACCCGAATGTTCTCAATTCTTTTTGGCGCTGCCCTCGCCGTCTTCTGGCCGAGTACCCAGAAACGCGATAATGACAACCAAAAGTCATTTCTACTGGACGTCTTTGGTCTAATCGGAATGGTAGGAATGGGCTGGATCATCGTTACCACTGGTTCACAGTCACCATTTTTGTATCGTGGTGGCATGGCACTGTTCTCGATCTTTACCATAATGGCCATGATGGCGGTTGTTCATCCTAATAGTCACTGGAACCGCATCCTAACCAACAAGTTATTTGATTGGATTGGTTCTAGAAGTTATGAAATCTATGTTTATCAGTTCCCTGTTTTTGTTTTCTTTGCCGACAAATTTAAAGATGTAGCTGATCATCAATGGTTGTACGCTCTTATCGAAATTGCGATTATCATCATTATCTCAGAATTATCGTACCGCTTCATTGAGGTTCCGCTCGCTAAATACGATTACCATCGGGTCCCTGAGTTTTTCAAGACTCTCTTCAACGTTTACAAGATGAGTCTTAACCAGATTAAAGATTGGCTGACCTCGTGCTTTAAACATCACATGGTCCTAAAAGTCCTAGCAATTATTGTATTAACCATTGGCACGGTTGGTATCTTACAATCAACCACGGTTAATCCAAAGGCCGCCAATCACACGCAACTGGCCAACCGAATTCAAAAGAACTCTAAGGCGCAAGATAAGCACAACGAAAAACTAGCCAAAGAAATCAAATCCGGTAAAAAATCAAAGAACACGAAAGTCAATAAGAAGCTGGAAAAAGACGGACTAACCAAGCAACAACTCCAAGAAGCTCAGAACCTCTCTGGAAGTGCAATTGGTGACTCGGTCATGCTGTCTGGACGCGATAATCTGCAAAAGATCTTTCCAAAACTATACATTGACGCTGCCACCTCGCGTCACCCTCAAGATGGAGTTGCCATCATGAAGAGTATGCAACAACAAGGTTTGCTGGGTAAAAACGTCATTATCGGCCTTGGAACTAACGGGGCTATCAGTGACGAGACGCTGAAGCAATACATGGAAATTGCGGGAAAGAACCGGCACGTCTTCTGGATTAACACCTACGTTCCAACTCAACCATGGCAGAATCAAGTTAACTCGTTTCTAAATAAGGCTCAAAAGAAGTATAAGAACTTGTATGTGATCGACTGGTATAATTATGCTAAGTCACATCCACAGTACCTCTATCAAGACCAGACGCACCCTAACGTGCAAGGAACGCCGAAGTACGCTTCCTTCATTGCCCAAAACGTTTTGAAACACGCCGAAAAATAATCAATAAACCAACCCCTAAACGGTTGGCTTATTTTTTTTCGAAAGAATAGACGTGGCTAAGATTTTCTTATAAGATATAGCTATAACATTTGGAGGAGTCTTTTATCATCGTAGAATTCATTAAAGAACATCGCATGGACATTTTAAAATACCTTGGCATTGTCATCGCCGTCCTCTTCTTTTACATCCTATTCATGGATTATTGGCCAGAGATTAAAATGATGTTCAATCCAGCTACCCGCGGCACGGCGATTCAAGAAATCCGTGACCACGGTCTAATTGATGCTGTCTTATTGATCTTCTTGTTGTACATCTTGACCATGATTCCAGGGGCACCAGTCGCAGTTGTCGGCGTTATCACTGGGATTTGTTTTGGAAAATGGCTTGGCATTATCATCAACGTGATTGGACTTTCAGCCGGGAACTTTGGAACGACTAAGATTGTTTCATCATTTAAGGGGATTGCTAGAAAATACGAGAACAATAAGTACGCCAAACATTTTAAACACTTAAAACATCCCCTCCTCGGTCTGATTATCGGATATTCGATCCCATTTATTCCGACGTTTCTAGTCAGTTTTCAGGCCAATCAGGATAAGAAACGGTTTCCAGACAAGAAAGTGAAGATTGCGACGATTCTGGGAAGCATTCCCATCTCAATCATCTACTCGCTTGGTGGTGACACGATTTTGCAGGGGAGTTTCAAGAAACTGATGGTGTTAATCGGTATCATCGTCGTTTTTGCCCTCATTGTGTTCTTTTTAATTAAACGACTGGTAACCGATAAACTCTAATCGAGGTACCCGTTTCCAATTGTTTTTAAAAATGGTAATATAGTAGAGTATAGTAACAATTTATTAATGGAGGTTTTACCATGGCTAAGCATGACAAAAAAGATCAAATTAAAAACTTGCTTGACTTGGAATCCGATAACGGTCCAGTTTTAACAATCACTGTACCCTTGGATCCTAAGGAAGACAATACTCGTAGAGACAACACCCAAATCAACAGTTTGGTTGACACTGCTAAAAAAGCATTTCAAAAACAATACAAACCAGAACTTTGGAACGCCTATGATTTTCAAATTAAGAACTACCTAAAGACTTTACAACCTAAGGCAACCATTGCTAAGGGGATCATCATGTACGTAACTAACGATTCCATCGAAGTTGCTCAATTGAACTACGCTCCACAAACAGCATTCTCATTCTCAGACAAATTGCAAATCTTACCAATCGTAAGACAATACCAATTCGTTCCTGACTTTGACATGTTGTTCTTACAACGTGACGACTTCAAAGTATTTCACGTTAACGACTTGAGCGTTGTTGATGATGACACCGATACCCCAGATCCATTTGACTCAGACAAGACTGAGACTGAGACCCAAGATGATCCTAGAAAGAACGGAGCTAAGTGGGACACTCACGAATACTACGAATTGGTTGACAAATATGTTCAAAAGCATGTTTCAAACAAGGACCACAATCCATTAGTAGTTGTTGCAAACGCTGAAGACGAAGGCCGTTTCAACCGTGCTACTCACAACCCATACGTAGTTGAAGACAAGCACGTTGAAATGGATGCTGCCGTTAAAAACGCTGGCGAAAACGTTCAAGAAGTTGCTCAAACCATCCATGATAACTTCGTTTCAGATGGTGAGAAATCAATGAAAGACGTCTATGACAAAGCCGACGGTGCTAAGAAAACCACTGATGACTACGATGAAATCTTGAAGGCTGCCATTGACGACCGAATTGCTAACTTAATCATCCAACAAGATGCTTACGTTCAAAGCAAGGACAACGGTGAGGACGTTGAAGTTAACGCCGAAGGTTCACGTCCATCTAATGAATTAAACTCATTAGCATTGACAGTTCTTGGCCTTGATGGTGATGTTACTGTATTGCCTGCTGACGATATGCCAACTGACAAGAAAGTTGCAGCTATTTTAAGATGGTAATTTTAAAAAAGAGCTTGGTAACCAAGCTCTTTTTTTATGCGCAAATTTAATATATTTTTAGCGTATGTATATTAAGGGAATTTAAATATGTCAATAGATGAGCAGCTAAACAGGGAATTACCTCAAGTTTTAATAATCACAAACTATCAAAACAGTAAAACAGAACAGATTAATGAGTATAAAAAATTACTCAAAAAAACACTTAATATAAAAGAAATAACAAAAATTAATCTCCATTTTTACAAATCAATAACCAATGAAAAAAACGCACTTAAATTATCAGTTTTTAACGTCCATAATCATTTAACTGACAGATTAGTCTTAACTTTGCCACAATTTAATTTATGTGTACCTGAAATGAAAAATATCAATAAACAAGCCGAAATCCTAATTAAAGAAAAAACTATCTACGGTTTAAAGGATCAGGCAGGTTTAGAACGAATTTTGGGCCAAATTAACCAATATTTATTTAACAAAGACCTTCATCCTACCATTATTGATAAGGCAACTTATATTTGGTATTCCATAGCAAGCTACCAATTCTTTACGAATGGTAACAAAAGAACAGCCATGTTAGCTGCTCTCACCTTTCTTAGTAATAATTATTATACATTTGATATATATGATGACATGACTCTCTATAAAATTTCCGTTGCAATTGCTCAAAAAAGTATGTCACAAGCTGAATTAAAAGAATATGTTACCTCCCATTGTTATTTAGACTTAGATTTAATGCAATCTACATTTGGCGTTTGACAAAACTAAATTTATAAAATAGCATGTATTGAAAGCATAGATAGTGGTTTAAGAAAGGAGAAATTAATATGAATATAACCGATAAAGAGCTGAACCAATTATTCGATAAATTAATGGATCCCAAAAACCGTAAAAGAATTAATGAAGAAGCTAATAAGAAAGTAACAGATAACCCTAAGGTAATAAAAGCACTCAAGATGCTTTCTAAGATATAAAGTTCAATATAAAAGTTAGATATTTATCCAAATTTATAACTTTAAAGATTCATACCAATATTCAATCGGCGTGAGTCTTTTTTTATTCGAAATTCGTTTGGTATTAATATATTCCTGAACCATTAATTTAACATAGTTAAAAACAATAATTTAGTTCGATTCAAACGCTCTCGTTTTAAGAAATTAAAATAACTTTCTGTGGGGAACATTATCTGAAGTGCCCCATAATTGTTAGACATAATCTAATAATTATGAGTATTCATCTCGTATAAGGTTTCTTTTACTAGCACTCTTCAATATTAAGTGCTAAACTAAGCATACTAAATAGTTATCGCTTTCATTATTTTATACGTAAAATAATTGAAACTAATAATACTTTTATCTTTTATAAGGAGAATACAATATGTTTGATAAAGAAGAACTTAAAGGTACATTAATGAATGGACCAACCGTAGGTGCTCAATCGTATAGTGATTTAAAGGAAAAAGATGAACCAAACATCAAATGGGCCAATTGGGGTAATAACATCCATGTATGTTATTCTCATAGTCTTTCCAGAACACAAATGGAAAATAAGATAATTAGTGATAATGGATGGGAAAAACAAGTTGATCCAAAAAAGTTAAACAAATTTTCACTTATGGAAGTAAATGTTGATAAAGGAAAATCCACTGAGTTTAATGTTATCATTCTTATTGATGGTGATATTACACTTAGTGACACAGTACTTATAGATAACATAATTATAAAACAGATACAATCAATTTAAGCCACACAAAAAGGCCTTGAACTCCACAGTTCAAGGCCTTTATTTTTACTTCTTTGCAAAGAAATCGTTCGCAATATCCTGATAAGCATTAATCGTATCGAGATAACTCGAAAGTGTCGTATACTCGTTAATTTGATGTGAAGTGTTGTTCTTATCGGGGCCTAACAAGATGACTGCCATCTTCTCGTTTTCCTGAACGTAAACACTCGCATCAGTCGCACCGTTATTGACAATCAACTCGGGCTTGCGATTCTGATAATCCTTTTTGGTAACCTCATAAGCATCCTGGACGAACTGATTGTCCTTATCGGTTTCAATTGGATAAAAGTTGTGAACCAACTTAAATTCGAGGTGATATGGGGTCTCGTCGTTCACTTTATCAACGATTGTTTGAATCAATTCAATCACGTTGTCGTTATTAAATGAAGGGGTCGGTCGGACATTTCCAAGCAAACTAGCCGAACCAGGAATGATATTAACCTGTTCCCCACCGTTAATGACGGTGATACTGTGTTGGACTTTGCCAAGCACTGGATCAACTGGTAAATCGTTGAAGAAATCCGGCTCAGCTTGAATGTATTTAACCAAACCAGTAATGGCGTTCAACCCCAAATCAGGAGTCGAACTGTGCGCTGGTTTTCCAGTACTAGTAATCTGATAGTTCAGACTTCCAGAATGGGCATAGGTGACATCCCCATCGGAAGGTTCACCAACAATCATAGCGTCCACATCATCAATATACTTTGGTTCAATCTTATAAGCACCAGGAGCACCGAATTCTTCTCCTGAAGTCGCAATCAAACGAATCTTTCCATCAGGAACCTCGCCCTTATCAGCTAACTCACAGAGCGCAATCACCTCGGCCGCTAGCCCACTCTTCATGTCAGCGGCACCACGACCGTAGATCTTGTCACCCACGATTTCACCCTTAAACGGATCATGCTTCCAATTTTCCGGATGAGCAACCGCCACCGTGTCTTGGTGTCCCTCTAAAGCCAGTACTTTCCCAGATTCACCAGTTCCAAGTTCAGCAATCAAGTTGGAGCGGCCGTCGCCAAACGGAAAAATCTTACTGTCAATGCCGTGCTTTTTCAGCAGCTTCGACAAGTACTCTGAGATCTCAATTTCATTACCGTTGACGGACTTAATCTGAATTAAATCCTGTAGAATTTTGATTTTCTCTGCTTTTTCCATTCTTAAACACCCTTCTTTAAATTCTTATTTATTAACCGCGATCGGCGTGGTTAGCGAACTTGGCCCAGACATCACCAACAACTTGAATAATCAGAACCATGATGACAACTAGGATTGTTGCGACCAAGGTCGTGTCGTTTGCGAAACGGTTGTACCCGTATGAGATGGCCATGTTACCAAGGCCACCAGCACCAATGGCACCGGCCATTGCGGTTAAACCAACTAAACTAATCAAAGTTACGGTTGATACTCGAATCAACTCTGAACGCGCTTCACTAAGGTACACCCCGAAGATTAAGTCCCAGTTCGTGGCCCCTAGTGATTCCGCTGATTCAATGATGCCATGATCGACACTCTCCAAGGCGACTTGGACCTGCCGCGCATAAAACGGAAAGACTCCGACCGATAGAGGTACTAAAGCGGCCGTCGTCCCGATTTGGGTTCCAACGATCTTTTGCGTCACTGGCGCAATGAAGGCCAGCAAGATGATAAATGGAACGGCACGGAACAGTGATACGACTTTGTCGATGATCCAGAACAGTGGATGACATGGCATAATCCCGTTATCCGCAAAAATCACTAAGCAAACTCCAAAGATGATTCCTGCAATCCCACCAAAGATTGCGGACCAAAACGTCATGTAAATTGTCTGATTAACAGCTGTGATCCAGCCTTCTTCACCATTTAATCCCTGTGAAACCACGTTGGGAAAATGAGTTGCAAACCAAGCTCCCATTATTCTGCCTCCTTCAATTCAGTGACCTTGATGTCTTGACCATTAAGGTACTTAACCGCTGCTTCTTGATCCTCTTGACTTCCAAGTAAATCAACAATCAACGTTCCAACGACCTGCTCACCCAATTTTTCAATATTACTGTAGATGATACTTGCCGAAATATGGAACTTCTCGTACAGGCTAACGATGATTGGATCGCTAATGTCATCTGATAGATACGTCAACTGAACTAGATTTCGCTTATTAACGTCAATGTTCATCGACTTCAAGATTTCAAGTGCGTTAAAACTGTTTCCAACAATCTTTCTGGTAGTTGGATTCTTCGAATCAACGAAGATATCAAGTAGATTGCCAACGTCAACAACTTTTCCTTGACTCATGATGGCAACTTCCTGACAAATCCGTTTGATGGCTTCCATTTCATGAGTGATCAAGATAATCGTTAAGCCATATTTCTCGTTCAATTCTTTCAGTAAATCCAAGATTTGATCGGTATTTTTAGGGTCAAGTGCGGAAGTAGCTTCGTCAGAAATCAAAATCTTAGGGTCGTTAGCGAGCGCTCTAGCAATCGCTACTCGTTGCTGTTGACCACCAGAGAGTTGGGATGGATAGGCTTTTAGATAATCACCCAAACCAACAATGTCGAGCATCTTCTTGGCTTTGGCCTCACGTTCTTTTTCCTTTAAACCACTGTGCTTCAATCCGAACTCAACGTTGCGTTGGACGTTTTGTTCTTCTAGCAGATTAAAATGCTGAAAAATCATTCCAATTTGACGCCGTTCATCACGCAACTCTTTCGTATTAATTGAAGAAACTTGGTCGCCTTCTTTTTTATAGAAGGTTTTCCCAAACACATCGACTTCCCCGTCGGTTGGTTTTTGTAGCAGGTTAATGGTTCGAACTAACGTCGATTTACCGGCACCGGAGTAGCCAGCAATTCCGAAGATTTCACCTTTGGGAATTTTCAACGATACGTCTGAAACGGCGTGAATCACATTCTTTTTTTGTTTGAACGTAACTGAGACGTCCTTGAATTGAACAATATTATTACTCATTAGTTCCTCCTAAAATTTACGATTCCAAGCAGGAATTTCGGTGTTTCCATAATACTTCTTGACCAGTTGCTCGGTCTTCTTGGTCTGGAATGATTTTACAACGTCTTTGTAGTTCTTGTTATTCTTCTGGTCCTTGTTAGCAGCAATCAAATTGATCCACTGTTTCGAATCATTGTTGAGTGGTTCGGTAAAGATCGTTTCCTTATCACCTAAGTGAGCGGGAACAGCGTAGGTGTTATTAATAACAGCACCGTCCACACTGTTTAGTACTCGTGGGGTTTGTGATGCGTCCACTTCCTTAAAATTCAAGTGCTTGGGATTACTCTGAATGGCGTTTAATCCTAAAAAGCCCTTCTGGTTTTTCAAAGTGATAAGTCCCGCGTTCTTAAGGAGGTAAAGCGAACGACTCTCATTGGAAGTATCGTTTGGAACGGCAATCGTCCCACCATCCGGAATATCCTTAACGTTCTTGTACTTCTTTGAATAAAGTCTGATAGGAGCGATGTAAGTGTTACCAACGGAAACAATGTCAGAATGATTTTGCTTATTCCAGTTGTCTAAGAAGGCATAATGTTGAAATGAGTTCAAATCAATCTCGTGTTGAGTCAAAGCCTTGTTCGGTTGTGTGTAATCAGTGAAGTGAGTGAACTTAACGTTAACCCCATACTTCTTCTTGGCAGTCTCAGCGACTGACTTCCAAATCTCATCGTCTGATTTAGAGCCGCTCATTAGACCGACGTTAACGGTCTTTTTACTTTCAGCCGAGTGATGTGCAAAACTAAACCAACCTAACCCAACGATCACAACCACAATGATAATTCCAATAATCCACTTAGTACTTCTCCTCATGATGTCCACTTCCTAATTTTTATTTGATTGCTTAATTCATTAAATTAAATAAAAAAAGCATCCGCCCTTTAATTAAAAAGGACGAATGCTTTCGTGTTACCACCTTAGTTTACAGTTACCCTTTCAAGTAACTGCCTCAAAGACTGCTCTAGTCGACGTCTGAACTAGAAGAGCCTTGCGATGATATCGGTAGCAATCCCGTCGCTGGTTTGAAAATCTCGCCAACAAATGATTAAAAGTCCATATTCCCCGAATTCATCTCATCCCTTCACACCGACCAGAGACTCTCTTAGAAAATTCAACGGGTACTCAGCTTTTCCATCTCGTTTATTTAATTTGTTGTAAGTATACTAATCCGTCGACCAATATCTGTCAACAAAAATTTTAATTATTTTTTAAAACTAGCTAGTGAACCCATTGGGTCCCAAGGTTCTAGCATCTTAGGAGCTTGCTTTTGTTCCTCAAGTTGCTTGTCTGACATGTACTTCTTGTTGATAACGGTCTGGTAAACAAATTCGTTGAACCAGTCGTCACTCATGACAAAGTAACCTTTTTCACCGACTTTTTCACCCCAGCTGTTTTCAACCTTCCACTTGGTTGGTTGATCATCGACTAGGTCAACGCCGGTAATCACCATGGCGTGGGTCATCATGCTTTCCTTGTAGTCAAGTCTTGCACCCTTACTCATTTTCAGGTCAGTGCTGAACAAAGCATCCTTGTGGTACAAGTGCGTATCCATGATGCCCTTTTTACGGTCAGAATCTTGGACAACGTCACAGCCGAACCAAACCGCTTCACCGTTTTTTAATTGCTTAATAGCTAAGTCTTTCAATTCATCAATCTTCAGGTTTAAATGCTTAACCTGTCTGCCACCAACCACGTTCCCTAACATTTCAATCGTGTAGGTCTGATCAAAGGGCTTGTCACCAGTTGGTGAGTTAATCAAAGAAACGTAGTCTTCCAGGTTGATGTTGACGTACTTATCAAAGAATTCTTTCGGAGTCAGATCTTTGTCAATGTGGTACTTGTTGTCAGTATCACGGTATTCAAAATCAAAGCGCTTCGTTGGGCGACCCAGCGAGTATGCCAAAATGCGGTAAACATCGTTTAGCATCTCACTCTTAGTTGATTCAAGCTTTTCTTCGGTCGCACCGTCCTTCACCATTTTACGCAATTCTTCCGCATCCCGACGTAATTTCAGGTTTAAAGTCTGATTCAATTCATCAGAGCGATTACTATTGTAAGTTTCAACCATGGTTGAACTTGGAACAACTCCGTACTTTTCAATGATGGCGCACAACATGTCCCATTGGCCCCCGTCTTGTTGTGGGGTTTCCATTAAGAAGTCGATCTTGCGTGAACCTAAGGGTTGATCAGCGGTTTTAATCACGTTTTCTAAGAAGTAGTTTGATTTTTCAAACTTATCCCAGAAGTTAACGTAGTTTTGTGATAATTCAAATTTTGGTGAAACCTTGTAGTTTTCGGCAATCTTAAAACGCATGGTGTTAAGTGCTGAAAACATCCAGCACCTTCCACTTTGCTTCTGATCAGCAACGTGTTGTTCGGGAACTTCGACTGAGAAAACTCGTTTCATTTTTTCATCAGCCTTGTAATCAGCAGCACTGTTGTTAATCCCATTATGAGAAACGGCCCGTTCTAAGACCAGACTGTCGTCTTTGTCTTCATAACTTTTTTCATACCATTCCAGGTCTTGCGGATTAATTGCTTTCTTATCCAAAATGATCACTCCTTAATATTTTTCTTGTCAGTATTGTATCACTTGTCCTCTCGTTTGAGACACTTTTAACTTGACCAATCCTAATCAAACCTCAATTTCAATCGTTAATCAAAAACTTGCATAACTAAACCCCTTCACAAAGGGATTCTCATCCGCTAAAAGTTACATAATCAAAGATATGTATCATTTTCATTATTTAACTCCCCTTACTCATGTCACAAGTTTTGTAACGTCAAGCAAAAACGTTGATATAACGTCACTTGCTTTAAATATTTATTAAGATTCTTAAGAAAAATATAAAAAACGTATTTACTTTTGTGAAACACGCGCGTATATTCGACAAAAAGCAAAACAGCAAACATGGAGGTGTTTCATTTGAACCATAAGAAGATATTTTCAGTAGCATTCATTGGTGCCGCTTTAGCGCTAATGCTTACTGGTTGTTCTTCTGGAAGTAGTAAATCGGGGAGTAAGGACATGGCAGTCAACTCCAGCGATATTATTTCTACGATGGACTCAAGTATGGTAACGGATAGTATTGGAGCGCAAAACCTAAACAACACGATGGAAGGTCTTTATCGCTACAATAACCGCAAGATTGAACCTGGCATTGCGACCAAAGTCGTTACCCCAACCAAAGGTGGGACTCAGTATAATTTCGATCTGAGAAACGCCAAATGGTCAAATGGAGACCCCGTGACCGCGTATGACTTTGTCTACGCATGGAGAAGAATCGTTGATCCAAAGACAGCTTCTCAATACTCCTACATTTTTGAGGGAGTTAAAAACGCTGACAAGATTACCAACGGGAAGGCTTCACCAAAGACCTTAGGCGTTAAGGCCATTGGTCCCCATAAGTTACAAGTTAACCTGTCGCAACCAATTCCCTACTTCAATTCTCTCTTAACTGGTGCGTCATACTTGCCACTCAACCAAAAAGTGGTTGAAAAGGCTGGAAGTCAATATGGATTAAACAGTAAGGACATGGTATTCGATGGACCATTCAAGTTAGATAAATGGCAGGTCGGAAACACCGCCTGGACCGAGAGTAAGAACCACTCGTACTGGAACCAAAAGAACATTAGGCTAAACGCCGTTAAGTACTACGTTGTTAAAGATCCTAACACCGGCTTGAACCTGTACTCTAGTCACGTAATTGACCAGTACAACGGCCTAACCGGTGATTCAGCTAACCAACTGAAAAACGAAAAAGACTTCTCAACGAAACCAACTTCAAGTACTTTCTACATTGAGATGAACGAGAAGAAGGATCCGTTCTTCAAGAACACCAAGATTAGACAGGCCATTGGGCATTCAATCAATCGGCAACTCCTCTCTAACCAAGTGTTAGGTAAGACTGCTACACCGGATTCAAGTGTCGTGCCAGCTAAGATGAGTTGGAATAAACAAACGGGGGTTGATTTCAAAAACGAAAGCCAAAGCAAACAGGATGCAAGTTATAACGACTATAATCCCAAGTTAGCTAAGAAGCTTTGGACTGAGGGTCTAAAAGAGACCGGGAAGAAGAACCTCAACTTAACCTTATTGGGTGACGATACCGATTCATCCCTAAAGCAATCCGAATTCTTGCAAGCTGAACTACAGAAACTACCTGGATTGAAGGTCACCCTTTCAAACGTGCCGTTTAAGAACCGACTTCAACGTTCATCTAGTGGTGACTTCGACATGGTTGTCTCAGCTTGGAACGCCGACTTCCCAGATCCAGTAACCTTCTTGAACCTCTTTGAAACTGGTGGTGCTATGAATGACGGTCACTGGTCCAACAAAGAGTTTGACCAACAGATCAAACAAGCATCTGATAAGAACGCCGGCAACTATCAAGCCCGTTGGCAGAACCTCCTGAACGCTCAGACCATCTTGACTAAGCAAGAGGGAGTCGTTCCACTTTACCAGCAAAACACCGCAGCTCTTACCAGAAGCGACGTTCACAACTACAACCTGTCACCAAACGGGAATTTCAATCTCGCGGCTACCTACAAGAAATAAAGAGAGGTAAATTAAAATGACTAAATACATCATCCGTCGAATTTTCTACCTAGTCCTCACTTTATTCATTGTTGCTTCGGTTACCTTCTTTCTGATGAAATTTTTACCCGGTACGCCTTACTCAAACCAGGCAAAACTCCAGCCAAGTCAAATCGCAATAATGAACCAAAAGTACGGATTAAACAAATCACTTTGGGATCAGTACTTAATCTACATGGGAAATTTACTCCACGGAAATCTAGGTACTTCATTTCAATTTAACAACCAACCAGTTACTCAATTGATCGCCCATGACATTGGTCCTTCAATGCAGATTGGTACCCAAGCCATGGCCGTTGGTTCTGTTCTTGGCATCATCCTTGGTGCAGTTGCCGCCATCAAGAAAAATACCTGGGTTGATTCAAGTGCCACCTTCATCTCAATCCTTGGAATCTCAATCCCAAGTTTCGTTTTAGCCGTTCTGCTTCAGTACTACTTTGGCTACAAACTACAATGGTTCCCAGTTGCCCTCTGGCAGAACTTTAGTTCTAGTATCCTACCGACGTTAGCGCTTGCGGCCTTTCCACTTGCAAACGTCGCCCGGTTCATGAGAACTGAAATGGTTGATGTCTTAGACAGTGACTACATTGAACTGGCAAAAGCCAAGGGTGATTCGGAAAGAAAGACGATTACACATCATGCGCTAAGAAACTCACTGATTCCGGTCATCACCATCGTTGGTCCCATGGCCGTTTCAATCATGACGGGTTCACTGGTGGTTGAAAACATCTTCTCAATTCCTGGAATTGGTAATCAATTCGTTCAGTCCATTCTGACGAACGATTACCCTACCATCATGGGACTGACAATTTTCTACTCATTCTTATTAGTTGTCATTATCTTAGTTGTCGATATTCTTTACGGAATCATCGATCCACGAATCAGACTAGGAAACGGAGGTAAAGAATAATGGCCGAAAACTTACCACCACTTGAAGATCAGTTCCAGTTCGCAAGTGACGACCTTTCAAACTTGGACACTGAATCGGAATCAATTAACACCCCATCTTTAACGTACTTTCAAGACGTTAAACGAAGACTAGTTCGAAATAAAGTTGCCATGACTTCTTTGATTCTCTTAGTCATTATCGCCCTAGTCGCAATCTTCGCCCCGATTCTTTCACCACACGATCCAAACGCTCAAAACGTTTTGTACGCCAACCTCCCACCAAAGTGGGGTTCACTTAACATCCCCGGTTTAAACGGTATTCACGAAGCCGGCGGCCACATGGTCAACGCATATCAAGCAGAACACGTTCCAAAGGGAACCTACTACATCATGGGGACCGACTACTTAGGACGTGACCTCTTCTCAAGAATTCTCTACGGGACTCGGTTATCACTGTTTATCGCGGTCGTTGCGACAGCAGTTGACCTCTTAGTCGGTGTTCCTTACGGTTTAATCTCTGGTTGGGTCGGTGGTGCCGTTGACACCTTCATGCAGAGAATCGTTGAAATCCTCTCATCAATTCCTAACCTAATCGTCGTTGTTTTATTACTACTAATCCTTAAACCCGGAATCACTTCAATCATCATCGCCATTGCCTTTACCGGATGGATCACCATGTCACGTTTAGTTCGTGCTCAGACCTTTAAACTAAAGGAATCCGAATACGTCCTAGCCGCCAGAACCCTTGGTGAATCACCATTCAAGATTGCGATGAAACACCTGATTCCAAACCTCAGTTCTACTATCATTATTCAAACCATGTTCACTATTCCATCGGCCATCTTCTTTGAAGCCTTCCTAAGTTTCATTGGAATTGGGATCCCAGCACCAAACGCATCCCTTGGTACACTTCTAAACGATGGTCAGAAGGCCTTTCATTTCTTACCATATCAAATGTGGGTTCCAGCAATCGTACTGTCTGTCATTATGATTACGACCAACCTGCTTGGAGATGGATTAAGAGATGCGTTCGATCCAAAATCTAAGTAAAGGAGACAGATAAGATGGCTCAAAAAGTTTTAGACGTTAAAAACCTGTCAATTGATTTTGCTACCCTAAACGGAACCGTGAAGGCCATTCGTGACGTTAGCTTCCACCTTGATAAGGGAGAAACGCTCGCCCTTGTTGGTGAATCTGGTTCAGGGAAATCAATCACCGTGAGAACTATCATGCGTCTTCTAGCTGATAACGAAACCATCACCAACGGTACAATTGATTTTGAAGGCAAAGATATTTTAAAAGAATCCAAAAAACAAATGGACAAGATTCGTGGTGGCAAGATTGCCATGATTTCTCAGGATCCCATGACCTCACTGGACCCCACCATGAACATCGGTAATCAAGTGGCTGAACCACTCCGAGTTCACGAGGGAATGTCCAAAGGAAAAGCCTTAAAGCGGGCGGCCGAGGTGCTAGAAGAAGTCGGCATTCCCAACGCGAGAGAACGGATGCGCGACTATCCCCACCAATTTTCTGGTGGTCAAAGACAAAGAATCGTGATTGCGATGGCTATTATTGACCATCCTGATGTTCTAATCGCCGACGAACCGACTACCGCATTGGACGTTACGGTTCAAGCTCAAATCATTAAGCTACTAAGAGAATTAAAGGACAGAATTGGAACGTCGATTATCTTCATCACCCATGACTTAGGGGTGGTTGCTAACATTGCTGACCGAGTTGCCGTCATGTACGCCGGTAAGATTGTCGAGTATGGAACCGTTGACGACATTTTCTACAATCCACAACATCCCTACACATGGGGACTACTTGATTCTATGCCAACTTTATCCATGAAGAGTGATCGATTAAACACGATTCCAGGAACGCCACCCAACTTGATTAACCCACCAAAGGGTGACGCTTTCTATGCCCGGAACAAGTACGCTTTAAAGATCGACCATGAACAACAACCACCCTTCTTCAAGGTCAGTGACAGCCACTACGCCGCCACCTGGTTGTTAGACAAGCGAGCTCCAAAGGTTACTCCACCAGAATCAATTCAAAAGCGTCAGGCTGAATTTAAGAAACGAGGTGAAAACGACCATGACTAAAAAGGATCCCATTGTTTCAGTTAAACATTTAAAACAATACTTTAACGTCGGAAAGCCCGACGAAGTTAAGGCCGTTGACGACATCTCATTCAACATTTATCCTGGCGAAACGCTAGGTTTGGTTGGTGAATCTGGTTCTGGTAAAAGTACGACCGGAAGAGACATCATTCGTTTATACGACCCAACTGATGGTGAAATTGACTTTGAGGGGCAAAACATCTCGAAGCTAAAACGTAAGCAGATGAAAAACCTGCGTAGTCAGATGCAGATGATCTTTCAGGATCCGTATGCCTCACTGAACCCCCGAATGAAAGTGGAGGACATCATCGCTGAAGGCCTTGATATCAATCACCTGGTTAAAGATTCTGATGAACGAGATAACCGAGTGCGAGAGCTCCTTCACCTTGTTAACCTAAACGAAGAACATGCCAGTCGTTACCCATACGAGTTCTCCGGTGGTCAACGACAACGAATTGGAATTGCTAGAGCCCTAGCAGTTAAGCCTAAATTCATCATCGCTGATGAACCAATTTCCGCCCTTGACGTTTCCGTTCAAGCCCAGGTTGTAAACCTAATGCAGGACATTCAAGAAAAAGAGGGTCTAACGTACCTATTCATCGCCCATGACCTTTCAATGGTGAAGTACATTAGTGACCGAATCGCCGTCATGTACGCTGGTAAAATCGTGGAAATGGCTGATACCGATGAGTTATACAACCATCCACTTCACAAGTACACCCAAAGCTTGTTGTCAGCAGTGCCAGTTCCTGACCCACACTCAGAGAAACAGCACAAGATTATCAAGTTCGACCACAGTCAACCATTTAAAGAAGACCAATACCTTCAGGAAGTCCGTCCTGGTCACTGGCTCTACTGTAGTGATGAGGAAGCCCAACAATACAAATAACCGTTTCAAAAACGTTCGATTGAAAATAAATTCAGTCGAACGTTTTTTATTTCTCTTAATTCAGCCTTCAATTGCGGGAGTAACAAGGGAATGGTATTATTAATGTGAATAATGAATTCAATCACAAGATGGAGGTTTATCTCAATGAATAACACTAACGAAAAATTCTGCGTTAAATGCGGCAAGAAGATTCCCAAAGAAACGAAGTTTTGTCAATATTGTGGTGCCAAACAGCCAGAAATCAATTCGACCCCGCATAATGAGTCACAACCAAGTCCAGCAAGTATGCAACCCCAGCCTACTAGCAATCAGGGCAATCCTGAAACCATCAGTACCCTTCTACTGGTGTTCGGTTGGATTTCCGCCGTTTTGTCCACCCTCTTTGTCCCCATCGTGTTTGGAATTATCGGAATTGTCCTTGGCGCAATCGAACTCAAATACCACCAAAATGCTGGAATTATTTTGATAATTGCGTCAGTCGTTTTGATGATCATTGGAATTATTTTCGGGATGGTCATGGGTTCACAAGTATTTTGAAAGTAGGATGAAATCTAATGAATAATACAAAGTTTTGTGTCAACTGTGGTAAAAAGATCAAAAAAGACGCGAGCTTTTGTCAATATTGTGGAGTTGAGCAGCCCAAGACGACCCAGCAACAACCCAAAACCAGTCCGACTGAGAATCATCCCCAAAACAATAAAAGTAACTTGAAGAAACTGCTAGGTGGGATTGGAACCATTGTCATTGCCGTTATTTTCGGTTTGAACTTCTACTTTAGGGCACGTCATGTTTTCCCTAATCAGGATACGAATGCTAGTAGCGTGATTAAGTCGATTAATAATACTGAACTTCCTGAAGGTGGCATTGGATCATCCACGCTTAACGATTCTTTTGAGGGTAACCAAGCAACCTTAATGTACAATAAACAAGATAAATCATATAAGTTCTACATAAAAAATAATAATGAAAACAAAAGCTTTGGGAGTTTCTATTTAATCAAGGTTGAACGTCCTAATCATCAATCCACCTATGTATACAAAGTTTTAAGTAATGATGAATCAAACACGGATCCTAAGAAAATGCCACTACAGTCTGCTGACACTTTAACCAATGTTTTTCATCAAACCAACTATCACATCGATTCAAGTTGGGGAAGCACCATTAAGCCAGATAAGCAATTTATGTTAGGATCTAGAAACTAATTTAAATAAAATGGAGAATACACACGATGAATGATAGCGAAAAATACTGTATAAATTGTGGCAAAAAAATTCCAAAAGAAAACAGATTCTGTCCGTATTGTGGTGCGAGACAGCCGAATTCAAACGATAAAGTAACTTCTAATCATCAAAGTCAATCTGAAAATAACAAGTCCAAAAAGAAGCACTCAACCGCTAGAATCATTATTATCAGTATCGTAGTCGTCATTCTTTTACTAGCAGGAATCTCGTTTGGTGGATATAAGTACTATGAGTCCCGAGGATCGACATCCCCTAATGAAATTATGCAGTGGATCCATGATAAGGATGATGATAACACGATGGAGATGATTGGATATGTGCTAGAAGATTATGACGATTATGAGAGTAATTTCTATTCTAAAAAAGATGCTAAAGATGTTACTGATAACAAAGTTGAAAATCAAAAAAGTTTAGTTCTTATGAAAAACAAAAATAATAACAGGTACTTATTTGATTATCATGGGCACAAAGTGTACATGATCAGAATGTATAACAAACTTGAAAATCGATATATTGAAACGGTTGTAGCTTCTAAGAAACCATTCTCAAATAACAAAAAAGTATTTTCTAAACTATTAACCCATCCAAAAGAAATGAATAAAATTGATAAGGAAGCAAAAATAGGTCCTATATATACTCCCATATATTATTACGATCACTTTTAAAAGTAATACGAAAAGGCACATCTCAATTATGAGATGTGCCTTTTCGTACGGTAAAAATTATTTTAATTTCTTCAAATAATTAACATCTGGTCCGCCAAAGCGATTTCCTTCGTCCACAGAGCTAAACAGCATGAAAATGAAAACGATGATACTTCCAACAAATGGAATCAGTTGTAACCACCAGAAACCAGCTGAATAATTGATGTCATGAAATCTACGACACGTAGAAGTGATTTGTGCAATACCCGCGGCAACACCAAAAACAAGAAATGCAATTCCAATCAATATTGTAATCGCGTATGCCACCGAAGAATCTATACTACCGAACACAAACATCAAGAAATAAAAAGCAACTGTAATTAAACATACATCTAAGTATGACCACCAATACGACGCCCTGCTCATCCTTCCAGAAATATGAAACATGTTCCCAAATAAATCCTTAAACGATGTAATCATGTTAGGTGATGAATATTTCGAGCGAATATCCGCTCTATTATTGGATTCTGGCCGATAAGTCTGCTGTTCATTATTAGTTTCTTGATAACCATAATTAGCCTGTTGATTATCAGTGCTTTGATTACTTTGGGCATCAGCCATCTCGGGTTGAGCTTGACCGCAATAAGGACAGAATTTCACATCCGCCTTTAACAATTTACCACAATTGGGACAGTGCTTGGTGTCATCCATCGTAAAACCTCCATAGTATGTATTTAAATCGATGCTAATGTAACATCTACTTTTATTTTACACTATTTGCCATGTCAAAATAGGCGAAAATGAACATTTTTGAACTATCTCCGTCAATTTGAGTCTGAATTGCCAGATTAAAGGCACCATCACAATTATTTTCTTTCACAATATCTCTAATTTTATTAAAAGCTTCCTGTTGAAATTCACGCAAAATCTGATCATCATCTGGAATATAGTGGCCGCTTAATCCCACTGACCCGTTTTGATTGAATTCATATCCATCAGGAATTGCACCAGCTGAAACAGGAATCACAATTTCAGGTTGACCATAGTCTTGTTTTTCATTTAGGTCAACCTCAACCGTAGTTGTTTCCTCTTCCTGATTCATTTCTTCCAATTCATCAATAGTAGGTTGTTTGTACCCACATTTCGTACAGAACTTCACGTCAACTGGAATTTCTGCACCACAATTAGGACAAAATCTTGTTTTTAAAGTCATTTTAATCTCTCCTTTTAATATGTACTAAAAGAACTCTGACACCTTGCCAGAGTCCCATTATTTAGTTAAATACCATTCCACCATCAATCAAAAGTGACTGACCAGTCATGTAGTTAGAGTCAGGACCAGCTAAAAATGAAACACAGCCAGCCACGTCTTCAGGTTTTGAAAGTCGTTTCAAGGCAATGTTCTTTGCAAACTGTTCCATTCCCCATTCAAATGGTTTCCCGGCTTCATCAGCCACATTTTGGGCAATGTCATTCATCATTGGAGTAACCACGATGCCAGGACAGTACGCATTAACGGTAATCCCGTCATCGGCAAGTTCCTTGGCGGTTGTTTCAGTAATTCCTCTAATAGCGAACTTAGTTGAACCATAAACGGTCAAGTTCTCATTACCGGTCATCCCCGCTTGAGAAGAAGCGTTAATGATCTTCCCACCGTGACTAAGTTCTTTGAACTTTTTAGCGGCAGCCTGGATTCCCCAAATAGTGCCACCAACATTAATCTTTTCGGCCTGTTCTAAGACCTCTGGCGTAACCGTCTGGATTGGTGTGGTTGGCGCAATTCCAGCGTTGTTCACAATCACGTTGAAGTCACCAAAGTGTTTGGCAGCCTTTTCAACAGCTTCAAAAACTTCGTCGCGATTGGCAACGTCGGCTTTAATGGCAATGGCGTCACCATTGTCACTTTGAATCTCTTTAGCAATTGCTTCCACTTTATCCAAATGACGACCAACCAGTGCCACAGAAAAACCATCTTTACTTAATCGCTTGGCGATGGCTTCTCCGATTCCTTGACCAGCACCTGTTACTAGAGCTACTTTTTTATTCATCGTTCAATTTCCTCACCTATTCTTAATAGTATAAGTTCATTTTATCACAGCCAAATATCACATGACGACCAAAAATGAGAAGCCATCTCACGGCTTCTCATTCATTAATTATTCTTCATTTTGCAATCGAGAATGGTGAATCCCGTAAACAAAGTAGATCACAATTCCAAGTGCTAACCAACCAATTACCGCAATCTTGGTCACGTTCGGTAACATGATGATGAAGTAGATACTCATCAGTCCGGCTAGGATTGGCAGGTAAGGGTAAAATGGCATCTTGTAACCAGTATTTTTGATGTCCTTTCTTCGTCTCAATGGAATAATCCCAAATGAGATAAAGGCAAACGCAACCAAGGTTCCAGCGTTAATCAATGAAACTAGTTGAGTCAAAGGAACGACCCCGGCAAAGATGGCCTGAATGATGACGGCTAACCAAACCGCGTAGGTCGGAATCCCGGTCTTGTGGTTAATCTTTCCCATTTTCTTAGAAATTAGTCCGTCACGTCCAAGTGAGTAAACCAGTCGGGAACTCCCGATGACCATGGTGACCATGGCGGTGAAAATCCCAAACAGTGCTCCAATCGTGATGGCCTTGTTCATGAAGTTTAAGTGAACCATGGAGAATGCCAAGGCGGCTGGATCGTCAACGTTTAGTAGTGAGTACTGGACCATTCCGGTCAGAACCAAGGAGAATCCGACATACAGTACGGCCGCAATCAGAACGGTTCCAAGAATTCCCTTGGCCATATTCTTATTAGGGTTAATGGTTTCAGCGGAGTTCGATGCCAACGCGTCAAAGCCCATGAAAGCAAAAAAGACGGTCGCAGCGGCGGTTGAGATTCCCCCTAAACCAAACGGTGGAGTGTGAAATTGTTTCGGGTAAAACGGAACATAGTTGCTTGACTTGATGTAAAAAACACCCACAACGATAAACAAAACAATGATGCCAATCTTAACCAGCACGGCAACGTTCTCAATCTTCTTGGAAAAATTAGTTCCCATTAAAGCGAGTAATCCAACTAACAGGGTAATGACAACGGCACTGATGTTGACTACGCCACCCTCCATTGGCCCACTTTGAAGAAACTTCGGAATGTTAACCCCAATGGCGGCTAAAATGTTGTTATTAAAGTACGAAGCAAATCCGGTGGCCTCAGCGGAAACCGCCAAGAAGTACTCTAGAATTAGTCCCCAACCAAGAATCCACCCGATGATCTCGCCATAAACGACGCTTCCAAAGGAGTATGCTGAACCAGCAACGGGCATTGCCGACGAAAACTCGGCATACGCCATACCCACGACCCCAGCTAAGATGGCAGCAAGCAAGAATGCCAGTGCAACCGCTGGTCCTGCATGTAAAGCCGCTTCGTGTCCTGGAAGAATAAAGATCCCAGTTCCGACAACGGCTCCGACGCCAAGACCGATTAGATCTTTAGCGGTCAGCGTTCGCTTTAAGCCAGCATCGGCTTTGACGAAACTAGCAACCGATTCTTTCTTGAACATATTATGCATATGCATCACTCCTTTTCATTTGTATTGCATTGAATTGTACCGTGAAAAAAAGATGATGACAATTACTTTTTAAAGATTTTCTTAAATAAAAAAGAACTGAGACCATTGCATCCCAGTTCTTAATTAATTCTTTTACTTTTTAACCGCCCACTGTGGTTGTTCACCCTTTAGGACTTTTACAATTTCACTGGCAGCGTCATGCGCCATCCGGTTCATGCATTCCACCGTGTTAGAGGCAATGTGCGGTGTCAACAAGACGTTATCCAGCTTGTAGAGTGGACTGTCCATTGGTAGCGGTTCAGAATCAAACACATCCAGGGCAGCGGCCTTAATTTCGTGACTCTTTAAAGCGTCGATTAGATCATCTGTATTAATGAGTGCCCCACGAGCCAAATTAATGAGAACCGCCGAGTTGTCCATCATCTCAAATTCACGTTTACCAACGCTTTGTTTAGTAGAGGGTAGCACTGGCATGTGTAAAGTGACGATATCTGAATCAGTAAAGATGGCATCGCGATTAACCGCTTTACCGTATTCAGAGTCTTCAGCATGTGGTGAATTGTAGATGACATTCATCCCCAGTCCACTCACCTTCTTAGCGACCATCTTGCCGATTCGGCCATAACCGAGAATTCCGAGGACCTTGCCTTCTAAATCAAAACCCATGTGATCCTTCTTGTAGTTCCAGTTCCCCTTACGCATCTCGTGCGAATCATTGGTAACGTTCTTTGATACGTCAAAGATTTCGGCTAACGTCGTCTCCGCAACCGTTGAGGCATTGGCGAGCGGCGTAATTGTTACATATATGCCATGTTGTAACATAAAGGGAACATCGATGTTGTCATAACCCACACCGTTTCTAGCAATGATTTTTAAGTTCGGCATCTTTTCAATGGTGTCATTTGGAAACGGGGTGGTGCCAATCAGGATGCCATAAGCATCGGCGGCCATGTCAAGCAACGTTGAAATCTTCTTGTCAGGTAATTCCACAACATCAAAGCCACTGTCTTTCAGTAGCTGTTTTCCATCTGGAGCCAAACTTGCTTGTACTGCAACTTTTTTAGCCATCATAATCTCTCCCATCTACTTACGATTCACTAACGTGTTCTTTTTTATAAAATTCATTTAATTCACTTGGAGTAGGATAGCCGTCGTTATCACCGGGCGTCTGAACTTGAAGCGCCCCAACGGCATTTCCCCGCATAACCGCACTCTTTAGATTTTTGCCCTCTAATAGTGCGGTAATTACCCCAAGCGCAAACCCATCACCGGCACCAACCGTATCGACGACGTGATCGACCTTAAAACCGGAGACCGTATACGAATCACCGTTTTTGGTCTTCACATACGCACCATCTGGGCCCAACTTAATGAGCACCGCGTTCGTGCGTTCACCATTTTGGAGGTAAAAGTCAGCGATTTTTTCTGGGTCATCACTTCCCATGAGGACCTTGCCTTCGTTTACACCTGGCATCACAATGTCAGCGTTTTTAGCCAATTCGTTAATCGTTTTAATCATTCGATCATGATCACCCCACAGTCCGGGACGCAGGTTTGGATCAAACGTTATCTTGATTTCATTATTAATCAATCGGTCCATTAATGCACGATATGAGCCTTCCGCTTCAGCTGACAAAGCCGGGAAGATCCCCGTTAGATGAGCCATTTTGACGTCGTCAAGATTAATCTCGTCAATGACTCCCCGTTTTAAATACGAAGCAGCCGATCCCGTGCGATAGTTGAACGTCTGGGGATCACCATGCGTTACCATCTGTTTTAATTGATGACCCGTCCAGTGATCGGGATCGTCTTTAACATAGTCAATGCCAACGCCGTGGTCGATAATCACGTCTTTGGCGTATTTACCCAGCGGATCGGTTCCTACCTGAGACACATACTCAGCGGAATGTCCCAGTCGTTTAGCACCAATGGCCACGTTTAGTTCTGCCCCTCCGAGGATTTTTAGATAGTGGGTTGAATCAGCTAAAGTAGCGTCAGGATCGGTTGAGGCGAACGTTACCACTGGTTCACCAATTGTCAGAAATTCACTCATAATTTTCACCTTTCTTTAATCATCTATCCGAAGAATAAGTACACTAATATTTCGTTTAAAATGGAGACAATCCACATGACTGGAACTCCCAGTTTCAACAGTTGCTGGGGACGAACCTTCATGTAGTCAAGACCCCAGACGTTCCATGACTGAGTGATATCAGTTGAAACCGCCATCAGGGTTGGAACGTACATTAATGGTAAGAGGAACATGTCGTTAAACATTCCGGTGGCGGAAAGGACAGCGGCCGTCGCAGCTCCAGCACCCCAGACCTGAAGTGGTCCTCTAAACAATGCTAAGGGAGCAAGAACTCCGATTCCAAGTGCTAGCAGTAAGTGACTGTTTGGCAGGATGGCGCTGAAGATTCCCTTGAAACGACCAGCGTTTAACTGAGCCGCCCCGGCAAACATAACCAGTGCCATCAAGAACATGATTAAGCCCGAAATGTCGTTAATGGACTGTTTAATCGTGGCATTAAGAAACGTTTTGAATTTTTTATAACCATTCATCTTGCCGGTGACAAGCATGGCCAAGATGCTAGAAAGGATCAAGGCCGGAATGGCATCCCAGCCGAGCGCCATGTTCAAAATAACGGGAACAACTGGGATAGCGTACGCAATGTACGGAATCTTGTCGACGTCTCCCGGGTCAGTTGCCCCGATTTTCTTCAGGTTGGCCTCGGCATTCTTTGGATTGAACGTGTGACGTTTCATCACTAGAAACAAGATCACCGCAATTAGTTGCACCGCCATGGCCGCCCACCCAAATTCAAGGTAATGCAGATTGTATTGAGCCTTGGGGAAGAACGCCTTAATCTGATTAAAGAGCACGACGTTGACGTACATGGCCGAACCAATCGACAAGGCAAACGTCGTTAGGGCCACGTCTCGTGGAATCCCCAATGACAAGAGGATTGGTAACAAAATGACACCGATGGCAATGACCGAACCCACTCCGTAGGAACTGACAAACAGCAGCGCCGTAACTAAGACAATCAGGATGGCGGCTAGTAAAGGATGCGATTTTCCAACCTTATTCGTTTTCTGCGAAATTGATGGCGCAATGCCACTGTCAACCAGTACTCGTCCAAACCACGAACCAAAGACGATGTAGATAATTGTCGAACCATACTTCAAAGCGGGCGTTGAAAAGACCGCCGTTAAAGCGGTGTGATATGGGATTAGACCAATGACGGTCCAAAGAATTGCCATGACGAAGAACCCAATGGTCAGGTCTCCACCTTTAACAATGTAAAAGATAAAGCCAGCAAAGGTAATTAGTAACAGAATCGCAATAATGGTATTCATCAACTACATCACCTCATCTCTCAGCAACTTGACCTGACGTTCAACGTGTTCGTCGTCTTCCATCGGAAATTCAAGCGCTAAATCCGCCGTTTTCGGTAACTCGTTCAGGATGTTTTTCCAATCAAACATACCGTCATTTAGATTGTCCGCGGTCTGTAAGTCATCTTCGTCAAACTGATTGACGTTCTTTAGATGAATATAATCGGTATACTGGTACAAAGAATCAGCCGCATAGTCCGCACTTTGATGGGTAAACGCCCAATTACCAAGATCATATACGTACTTAATGGGCAGCCCATTCTTTTTCGCTTGGTTTAAAAAGTGTTTAACATTAGCCATTTTGCCACTCACTTTGGTTTGATCGTTTTCCACGTTCATTTGAATCTGATCGAGTGGTAAACCGTCAAAGGCATGGGACAAATCACCGTCAAACGCCCGAAAGTTTCCCACGTTAAACTTGATTTTGGTAATTCCCATTCGTTGTCCCTCGTTGAAGTACTGCTTCAATTTAGGATTAACCGAACCATCCTTTAAAAACAGCTCATCGGGGACACTGTAATTAACTAGTAATCCCGTTCTCAATCTGGCATTATCAATCTCATCCAGTTCCTTTGAAAAATCCTTGATGTATTCTCGTCGAACCTCAATTCCGTCAACGTTCATTTGTTTCACGCGTGGGAATAACGCTGCCTGACTCGTACCGGCTTCGATGTCATTTACAAAGATCCATGTATTTAAAAACAATCGCATCAGTATTCACTCCTTTTTTAATTTGATACCGCTTTCATATTGATACTTATGGTAAACGTTTACATAAAAGTAGTCAATACTATTTGGTAATCTTTTTTCTAAAAATATGTAATCGTTTTCCATGACGCCATAAAAAAAAACTAGCCTCACTAGGCTAGCCTTGATACTTAAAATTGGGCTGGAATCTCAATTTTTTTCGCAATTGGTTGGGAATCACTCTCAATCCCTTCAATCAGGATCTGAGCTGCACTAACCCCAATCTGAAACGGATCCTGATTAATAACCTTGATTCCTGGGTCAATATTATCTACCAGTGAAGTGTCAGAAAATCCCGTCATGTGCACTCCATCGGACTTCCGAATTACCCCATCCCGAATCAACTTGGGCAAAAACTTCAAGAGCCACCGTTCCTTTAAAGCAAAAATCAGCCCCCCATTTGTTTCTTCCAGGGACTTTTTTAGTTTGGCGTATGCCTGATGAAACGAACGCTCATCGTTTCCCGGTTGAACGACAGTGACGTGGTCCTCATAGACCGCTTTAATTCCGTTCAATCGTTGTTCTCGGGTAGAAACGTTTTTTACGTTATTTGTAATCACAAAGACGTGGCTTAATCCCTGGTCTTTAAAGTATCGCGCCGCTTTCTTACTGACCTCATAGTTATTGGTAACCACACTCGGCCACGGACTGCCCTTAATCTGCCGATCTAACATGACCACCGGTACATTTGTGGGAATTGAGCTTTGAAAGGCGTCCAAGTCGTTACTTAACGGCTGAATCAAGACGCCACCAAACATTTGTTGGTTAAGTGACGATAACGTGTCAAGTTCCCGCCGTTCATCACTATCGGAGTCCATTAAGACCGCGATGAAGTTGTTCTTTTTTAAAACCGAATTAACACCCTTAAAAATCTCCGTGGAAAAGTAATCATCAACATCCGCCGCAATGACCGCCACCAATCGACTTTGCTTGGTAATGAGCTGTCTGGCGGATTCATTTGGCACGTAATTCAACTTCTTGATCGCTTCGGTGACCCGCTTCGCAGTAGCATCGGACATGTGGTTGGTCTTTCCGTTTAAGTAGCGTGAGATGGTGGCAGTTGACACTCCTGCTTCTGACGCAACGTCTCTTATCGTAGCTACTGAACCCATTTGGACCCCTCCCATCGTTTTTTTCATTCTACCATTTATTAAACCATTGTTTCAGACCAATAAAAGAATTCATCAATTAATTGATGAATTCTTATTGAGTTACTTAAATTTAAGGTTCCAAGCCGCTTGTTGATTAATCCCGGACTCTTTCTTAATCAGTTTAGCGGTCTTCTCGGTCTGATAGGCTTTCACTAATTCCTTGATTTTCTTGCTATGTTCGTCGCGCTTCTTTGCGGCAATGAAGTTGACCCACTTATGCGAATCCTTGGTAAATGGTGCCGTATAAATGGCCTTCTTCGGACTCAGGTTCGAACTCTCAGCAAAGTTCCCGTTCACAACGGAAGCTCCCGCTGAATTCAGTAATCGTGGCGTTTGCGAGGCGTCAACTTCCTTAATCTTCAGGTTCTTCGGATTACTAGTAATGTCCTTGACGGTGGTGAACGCCTTTTTCGGATTTAACTTAATCAACCCCGCACTCTGAAGGACGTGTAAAGCCCGCGATTCGTTGTTAGTGTCGTTTGGCACCGCAATGGAAGTTCCACTGGAAATTTCATTAACCGACTTAAACTGATTGGAGTAGATTCTCATTGGCTCAATCACGGTATCCCCCACCGGCACGATGTCCGTGTGGTGGACGTCATTCCAATTGTCCAAAAATGGGTAGTTTTGGTAGGCATTCACGTCGATGTCTCCGTTAGTCAGAGCGTTGTTAGGCTGTGAATAATCGGTAAACGTCTGAAACTGAACGTTTAGGCCGTACTTATCCTTGGCGTCTTTAGCCACTTCGTTCCAGATGGCCTGTTCCTGTTTGGATCCGGCCATGATGCCAACGGTAATGGTGTTCGCTTCAGCTTCTGATTGGTGGAAAAAGCTGAAGTATCCGACGATTCCAATAAACAATATAATTCCAATCCAAATTAAGTATTTAACCCATCTTCTCATCTGCGTTCCTCCCATTTATTAACCAAACAAAAAAGCATCCATCCTGTAAAAAGGACGAATGCTTCCGCGGTACCACCTTAGTTCATAGCCGTCTCACAACGACTACCTCAACGGTTACTTGTAAAAATAACCGGGCCATGATATCGGCGGCATCCCGTCACCAGCTCACGATTTACTGGTGAAAACTCCAAGTCCATCTTCAACAGCACCAACTCATCTCATCGCACCAGCCTGAGACTCTCTTTGAGTTTCTTCTGCCTACTCAACTTTTCCGTTTAGTTAATTTATTGTTTTTAATGGTCGTTACTCTACATGCTTTAAAACTCAATGTCAATCATTTTTGAGAAAAAATAGAATAACTTTTAAAGTTATTCTATAATAATGATATTAAATCACAAGGGGGAATTACCATCTCGAAGTTCATACATAAGCATTTTACGCTATTTTCAATGATTTTATTTTTAATTCTAAGCGTGGTAATCGTCAGTCCGTATTTCTTTGGCAATCCAATCCTACCACGCGAGGATATGCAGTTTCATCTGGCCCGGGCGTACGAAAGTTACATCCAGGTTCAACACGGTGGCATCCTACATATGATTCCAGGAATGATGACGAAAACTTTTGTCAAAGTTGGCTACCCACTAAACGGTTTTTATCCGATCTTTGCCGTCTTACCCGAGGCCATGATTCATCTGGCCATTAAGAATCCGTACACATCCTACTTACTTTACCTAATCCTAATCAACTTTCTGGTGTTTATCTCCATGTATCTAGCGAACTGGAAAATCACCAATCGAAAACTGACTGGGCTCGCATCCGCCATCATCTACGGTTTATCGACGTATCTAACGTTCGACCTCTTTGTGCGCTTTGATGTGGCTGAAGGAATGGCGTTTGTCTTTCTGCCAGTGGTTCTCTACAGCATTTATCAAGTGTGTATCAAAAATTACCGTCAGTGGTGGGTCTTAAGTGTTGGATTAACCCTGCTGGTATTAATCCACCTACTGTCGTTTTTAATTGCTGGTACCTTTGCCGCCATGACGATCATTATTATCATGTTAAACCATGATTCATTGAAACTTAAGGTGAAGCGGGTCATAGCACTGGTTGTTGCTGCAATCGGCACTTTTTGTTTATCCGCTTTCTTCTTACTACCACTAATTCAGAATTACCACTACGACCAAGAAATTTCCATCATGAAGTGTCGCCTCCAAGACATGAGCATCCCGGCCTCCAATCTGTTTTTCGGCCCCACTCCAAACGGACCGTGGCAGTATGGAGCTGGTATTGGCATTGTCGGACTAATGATCATCATTTGGCTGTTTTTCTTCTGGCATCGACTCGACCTGTTCTCTAAATCAATGACAGTCCTCTCACTACTCTTTCTGCTTTTTAGTTCCAATCTCTTTCCGTGGGACCTTTTGCAAAAGTGGGTGGGAATGATCCAATTCCCATTCCGTTTTCTGATCATCACCACCGTTCTATTAGCGTTTTTAGGCGGAGAAATTATCACCAAGATTTTTGCCAAAAACAATTCTACGGGAACCCTCCTGCTTTTAGGCGTCTTAGGACTTAGCCTGTGTTCATCACTTGCCACCAATTTGCAACTCAAATCGTGGGAACCTCAGGCTTCTTCACCACAGAAATTTGAAAAGGTGGGAAAATCGGCCGTTTATTGGGACTACCTCCCTCATGCTTCCGATTCACTAGAACCGCTACTCAAAGAACACTCTATTTTAAAAATGAATCCAAATCAGAAGGGCTTAAAACAAAAGAAACGGACTACCTCGTACAATCAAATTGAGTACCAGTTAGACGCTGAAAGTGCCACCAGGGTTCGTTTGCCAAACGTTTACTTCCCTGGCTACGTAGTGACCGTTAACAATCAGGCCGTTCCAATTAAAGTAGACCAAAAGCGTGCCATCCACATTCCCGTCAAAAAGGGAGCAAACACCATCAAATTGACGTATCACCGCACCCGCGTTCACATCATTGGGATTTGGATCAGCGTTATTTCTTGGTTACTTTTACTGGTATACCTTGGGCTGGCATTTTACAAAAAACATTTTAAATAAACAAAAATGGGACTCACGTGACGTGAATCCCATTTTTTAATAAAAAAGAACCGAAGCAATTACTCCGGTTCTTCCCTGGCTTATTAATCTCTTATTCTATTTTTCAACTTGATTGTTGGTCGTAACTTGACCATCAATCATTTCACCGTCATCTTTTAACTGTAAGAAGTTATTCTTGAAATCAAGTTTTAGACCTGGTCCAAAGAAAGTCATATCATTCTTGCTGGTTAAAACGTCAGCACCTTGATTGTTTTCAAGTTTAACATCATAGTCTGATGGTGCTTTTGAAACACCAACAACTTGAAAGGCATCACCAACGGTGCAGGCACCACCAGCACCTTCAGAGAAGTTATTTGATCCGTCATTTGCGGCCAGCAGGTATGCGTTAGCACCTGCTAATCTTTTCTTCATGTAGGCCATTGCGTCATCAGTAATTGTTAGTTTCATATCTATAACCTCCTATAAGTGATTCAGAAATGAACCTCTTCAAATCTTCACTATTTATGATAGCAGGAATTCACCATAACGCAAGTAAAATGTACACAACTTAATTTTAAAGGGTCAATCAGTTCTTTCCCCTTTATATTAGTCTCTTAATGGGTTATTATAGTGTCAGAAACAAGTCCAATCCGCTTAACAGGATTAGAAATGTAGAGGTGTATATTATATGGTTATGTATAAAGATCTTGAAGGCAAGACGGCCGTAATCACTGGAGGAGACTCAGGGATTGGTGCTGCCATTGCTGAACGTTTGGGTCAAGAACACATGAACGTGGTTATTAACTACCACAAAAACGAAGATGCAGCTAACCAAGTTGTTGAAATCGTTGAAAAAAACGGTGGCCACGCCGTTACTAAGCAAGGCGACATTGGCGATGATGCTGGTGCTGAATCATTAGTACAAGCCGCCGTTGATTCCTTTGGTGATTTGGACGTTTGGTTCAACAACGCTGGGATGGAAAAGAAGACCCCTACAAACGAAGTTACCCTTGAAGAATGGGAAGCAGTCGTTAACGTTGATTTGACTGGTACTTTCTTGGGTACTAAAGCTGCTTTAAACTACTTCTTAAAGCACAACAAGAAGGGTAGTATCGTTCAAACTTCATCAGTTCACCAACAAATTCCATGGCCGACATTTGCAAGTTACGCTGCAAGTAAGGGTGGCGTTAAATTATTCACCGAAACTGCCGCAATGGAATTTGCTCAACAAAACATTCGAATTAACTCGATTTGTCCTGGTGCCATTAACACCCCAATCAACGCCAAAAAGTTCGCTAATCCTAAGACTTACGAATCAACTGTTAACATGGTTCCAATGCACCGGATTGGTAAACCTTCCGAAGTTGCAGCTGCTGCCGTTTGGTTAGCTTCTGACCAAGCTAGCTACGTTACTGGAATCTCACTTTACGTTGATGGTGGAATGACATTATACCCATCATTTCAAAATGGTAACGGTTAAAATTACCAACCAAAAAGACTACGAATTCAAATTCGTAGTCTTTTTTTGGTCTAAAATACCTTTAAAATTCTTTTGATTAACTCATTAATTCCGTGCCATCCAAACAGGACGCATGCGACAACTAATCCAACTCCTTCAAAAAAGAGGACCAATCGTTCTCTTTGATCCAGGATAAAATACGCAGCAATTACCCCGATTACAAGTAAACACGCAACTGTTAGTCTAATTTTGGCTTTAATTGGTCCTCATCTCCTCAGCATTCGTGTTTTAATTTTACCAATCATTTCACCAAATTCAACTACTTAAAATACTGCTGAGAAAAGTTGACGACTTTTTGCGTATACGCATCTGGATCCTGACTCCGACCTTCAATATGGCCAGCACCCTTAATGATCCAGATTTGTTTTGGACCAGCATCGTTCTTGTAGTTCTCATAGGCATTTTTAACGGGGACAAACTTGTCAACGTCACCGTGAATGATAAACAACGGAATCTGGTTGTGCTTCAGGGTCTTCTTCGTGTTCCCATCATTCATGTTATACTTCGCAAACATTCGTACATAGAGATTAACGGTCGGAACCAGTGGAAAACTCGGAATGTTAAATAGCCGCTTCAATTGGCCACCCAACTCCCCTTCGACACTGGCATAACCACTGTCTTCAATCGCAAACTTCACGTTACTTGGCATTTTTGGTAAAGAGTACATGACGGCCGACGCCCCCATACTTGTCCCAAATAACCCTAATTCGCCATCGGGGTGGTCATAATTGAGCACTCGAGCCCATTTTTCCAGGTTAGTGGCGTCTTTGACACCGTACCCGATGTATTTACCACCACTGCCGCCAAACGACTGGTTATCGGGTGCGAGGACGTTATAACCAGCATCATGAAAAATTTTTATAAAGGATTCCATCTCTTCACTATTACTACCGTACCCGTGAACGACAATCATCGTCTTGTTGGTTGGTTTTTCCGATGGGACGTATCTAGCAACTAGATTGGTCCCATCACTCGCCTTTTCGTGTAGAACCTGTGCGTGATTATCACTAAACCACTCGGTATCGGGCGTCCCAGCATTTTCGTTGTACAAGCTGGCTAGTCCCGTCTTCCCAAAGGCAAAGTTAAACAGGAGATAGCCAACCGCCAAATCAAGGATGACTGCGAAAATGACAAAGAAGAAAGCCGTCACTCCAGTCCATTTCAGTATTCTTTTCATTGGCCTTGCTCCTTTCTAATTGATTTTCACTTTTAAAAATGATTTTAATAAGTCTATGTACTATCTTAGTGGAGGTCAGACACAATGACACAAAAAAGGTTTAGTTTAGTGAAAAATTAATGAAAATAAAATACACCTATGAAAACCATAGGTGTATTTGTGCTTGTATAAGGATAAAATTATTAATTAGCTAATATGTTTATTTATTAGAATTGCTATCTGAACCTTGCTGGTTTGAATCTTTCTTTTCTGAATCAGGTGTAACGTCCTTCCAATCACCCTTAGCTCCATCATCATTAATCAAGTCCGTCTTAAGCGTACTAATGTTAGTAAATACCTGCCACATGATAATGGCCATCACAATGTGTGAAATCCATCCCACAATTGGAATGACCGCGATTATCGACAAGACAATCCCAACGATAAATCTTGGTTTGATGTTATCCATCTCAGCCTTAACTTTACCATCACTTAAAGAACTCACCATCTGCGAACTGATGATGAAACAAGTAATGTAGAGACCTAATAGCACCAGTAGTGGAACCCAAAGCATGCTGACAATGATGATGCCACCAAGAATTGGAAACAACAAAACCGTTTCAATAATTGAAATTACTAGGGTTAGAACATATAAGAAGTCTAACTTTTGAACAATATCTGATTTCTTCATAAATTCCTCCAATTAAATCTTTTCTATATTATTATTTTACCCTAAAATCGAATTCATTTGGGGAAATTAATCGTGATACAATTGGTGTAATTGCTTAATGGAGATGAACACCTTGCCGAAACGCACACACCACATTGATTTTTCAGACATTCGATACGTTCTCTTTGCAACCATTATTGGAACGCTGACGGGTGCCGTAATTGCGTCTTTTCGTTACCTAATCCAGGTCGCTTTAAAATGGTCGCTTACAATTTATCATGGACTTGACCACAATCTCAATCTTCTGTGGTTGGTAATTCCCACTTTCTTACTCATCTCAATCGTGACCGGTCTCATCATGAAGGGCGATCCTGACGTTAAAGGCTCCGGGATTCCACAGGTTGAAGCTCAACTTGCGGGCAACATTGAAACTAATTGGGTCTCTGTCTTATGGCGGAAATTTGTCACTGGTGTCCTAACCGTTGGAACCGGAATTTTCGTTGGACGAGAAGGACCCTCCGTTCAGTTAGGTGGTGCCATTGGTCAAGGAATTGCCCAGGGCTTTAAAGAAGGCGGTTCTGAGCGGCGATTGATGATTGCGACCGGAGCAGCCTCAGGACTGTCGGCCACTTTTAGTGCACCACTAGCGGGGACGTTCTTCGTCATGGAAGGTGTTTATCGCAATTTCTCCCCCGCCGTCTGGCTTTCGTCACTCACGGGGTCAATCTGTGCAAACTTTGTTTCATTAAAAGTTTTCGGCTTAAAACCAATTTTACCCATTTTTTACAGCCACATTTTTCAACTCCAGAACTACTGGCAGCTCATCATCTTGGGCATTATTCTAGGTGTTCTAGGCTACGTCTATAATTTAGGTTTATTAGACCTGCCAAAGTGGTTCGCTAAGATTAAAATTATTCCATGGTACTTTATGTGTGCGATTCCGATTTTACTGGTTATTCCCGTTGGAATGTTCTTTCCGACTACCATCGGAAGTGGTAGTCGGGTCATCATGACCGTTGCTACCCACAACGTACCCTTAACCGCCATCTTTGTCTTCTTAATCGTCCGGTTTGTCTTCGGATTAATTACGTATGGTGCCGGAATTCCTGGTGGCTTCTTCATGCCGGTCTTAGCAGTTGGATCACTGATTGGTGCCGCTTACGGTGGCTTTATGTCAAAGACTGGACTGCTTGGTGCCGGATACGTTAATAACTTGCTGATTTTCGGGATGGCCGGCTACTTTGCGGCTGTCAGTAAGGCGCCTTTTACCTCGATTATGCTAATAACCGAACTGGTTGGTAACACCAAGAACTTCATGGCGTTAGCGCTCGTGGTCCTCATTTCGTACGTCGTGGTCGACATGCTGGGTGGTCAACCAATCTATCAAGCCTTAGCGGAACGATTGACAGCCATTAAGACGTATTTCAACGCTGACAGCAAGACGGACAAGATTCAGGTCCCGGTCTACGAATTCAGTTCAATTGAAAACAAATTAGTCAAAAACATCCACTGGCCGAACCACTCCATTCTAATCACAATTAGTCGGGGTAATCTCCACATCATCCCCAATGGAAACACCCAGATTAAAGCCGGTGACACGCTGATCGTTCTCGCTCATCGAGACAACATCGGACCAGTTAAGAAGCAGCTGGTGAAAATGGCAATGGAGATTGATGAATAATACTAATCTCTAACAACTAACCAAAATGGTTAGTTGTTTTTTCTTTGTCATCATTAAATTAATATTCATTGAAAACGATTACATAACCTGCTAGTCTTAAATTAAGAGTTGTAACTACAAGGTATATTTATGAAAGTTGGTGCACACATGGAAAAGAACGTTTTAGGAATCGACCTCGGCACGGGATCGGTCAAAGTCACTGCTGTCAACAAGCTTGGTGACATTGTGGGACAAGAATCAACGGAGTATCCGAATCCGCATCCCAAACCAGGTTGGAGTGAACAAAATCCCAATGACTGGGTGAATGGTACGATTGCGGCCATCAGAAAACTAGTCAATGATGACAATATTGATCCAGAGTCCATTAGTGGAGCTAGTTTCTCGGGCCAAATGCACGGACTAGTCTTGTTAGACAAGCATAATCAGGTCATCAGACCAGCCATCTTGTGGAACGACACCAGAACCACAAAACAACGCAAAGAGATTGAGGATAAACTAGGGAAGCGATTCGTCGAAATCACCGGTAATCAACCACTGGAGGGCTTTACCATTACCAAACTGCTCTGGGTCAAGGAAAACGAACCGGAGAACTGGGCAAAAGTAAAAACCTTCCTCCTACCAAAAGATTACCTGCGCTTCAAAATGACCGGTAACATTGCGGTCGACTTTTCTGACGCTACCGGAACCACCCTCTTAGACATTCACGATAACAAGTGGAGCCTCGAAATCTGTAAGGCCTTGGGAATTCCCGAGAAAATCCTGCCGCCACTAATTCAGTCCATTGACTACGCGGGAAACGTCATCCCCGACTTCGCCGATCAAGCCGATATGTCAACCATTACCAAGGTCTACGGTGGAGCCGCCGACAACTCAGCGGGAGCAGTTGGAGCGGGCATCATGTCACCCAATAACGCGCTGGTCAGCGTCGGAACCTCGGGCGTGGTCCTACATCATGAGGTCGACCTCTCAACCGACTATGGTGGTCGCCTGCAAATGGAAGACCATTCCATTCCGAACACCTACTATTCAATGGGTGTCACGCTGGCCGCTGGTGATTCTTTGACCTGGTACAAGAACACCTTCGTTAAAGACGAAGACTTTACCGAGATGACTAATGAAGCAGGTAAATCTCCGATTGGATCCAACGGTCTGTTATTTACCCCTTACATTGCAGGGGAACGAATGCCTCACGCTGATTCGCAAATTCGCGGGAGCTTCATTGGAATTGACCGCACCCAGGTCCGACGCGACTTCACTAGAGCCGTGATGGAAGGGATCACCTTCAGTCTCCAAGATATCCTTACCATTTACGCCGAAATGGGTGCGACCATTGATCACGTTACTTCCATTGGTGGCGGCGCTAAAAGTTCCGTCTGGACCCAAATGCAGGCGGACATCTTCGACAAACCCGTCATCACCCTCGCAAACGAACAGGGACCTGGCATTGGAGCAGCCATGATTGCGGCTGTCGGACTTGGTTGGTTCACCGGCTTTCCCGCCTGTGCCGATCAGTTCATCAAGTTCGGTAAGACCTACGAACCAATTGCCGCTAACGCTGATAAATACGCTAAGATTTTTAAAATCTATCAACAAATTTATCCCCAAACGAAAAAAATTAGTCATGAATTACAGGATTTACGTTAATTCAAACCCCAAAATAAAAGGACGCAGTCTAAGCTGCATCCTTTTTGCTAGTGAAACGAGTTTTAATTAATCCGATCAGAGCCGGAAGTAACGTAATCAAGATAATTGATAAAATCACGGCCGAAAAGTGTTCCTTAACGAACGGAATGTTGCCAAAGAAGTATCCGCCACCACAACATAGTGCGACCCATGCCACACATGCGGTAATGTCATACTTCACGAACTTTTGGTAACTGTAGTCACTGCTGGCAGCGACGAACGGAACAAACGTCCGCACAATCGGCATGAAACGACCAAACAGAATGGCCCATGAGCCATACTTATCAAAGAACTGATGGGCTTTCTCAAAATCCTTGGGCTTAATGAACCGACTCAAATACTTATTGTCAGTAATGGCTAGGCCAACTTTTCTTCCCAGAAAGAAATCCAGTGAGTCCCCCAAGGCGGACGCCAGAAAGAACAAAATCACAAAAATCCAAACGTTTAAATCATTGGTACTAGCGGCGGCCAAGGCTGCGGCCGCAAACAAGAGTGAATCACCCGGCAGAAATGGCATGATCACGGCGCCGGTTTCGATGAAGATAACCGCAAACAGGATCAGATAGGTCCAATTGCCAAACATGTTGACGAGTGTGACTAGGTGGTGGTCAATGTGAAGCACAAAATCGACTAAAAAACTCATATAATTAATCCCCACTTAAATTTAGTTATTTTATAATTTTACCAAAATGCCGCTAGTAAGGATAGCCACGGAGCACCTATCAGCTTCTATTTAAACTAAAATTAATGAATATCAAAAAGACGACTGAACTATCTGAAAGTTCAATCGTCTTTTAATTTTTCCAAATTTAATTACAATTTCGGTTGAATCAGTAAGATGACCCCAATGACGGCCACCACTAGAATGGCAATGGCAAAGTAGCGTTCGTACTTACCAAAGATTGGTTGACCCGGTGCGTACTGTTTTCTCGCGTACATAAACAGTGGGATTCCTAAAGCGTAGATCACGAAGGCAATCGTCAGGTATTCCAGTCCGGCGGCGTAGCCCATGAAGATGGTTCCTAAAATTGCGAGCGCTGAAACCAAATAGGCACTCTTTCTAGAAACGGATAGTTTGTGCCCTTCAGGATTGAACGTTTTCTCATTGCGACTAATCTTGAACAGGTACATCATCGAAATCAGGTACGGTGGCACCGTCATCGTTCCCACGATCGTCAGCGTGAAATTAAAGGCCCGCCCCGCAAAATGGGTAAAAATGATAATCAACTGAATGACGACAACCGTCATGAACAACGAGTGAATCGGAACGTTGTTCTTGCCCATCTTTCTAAAGAACTTCGGGAAGGTTCCGTCCATGGAGGCTGCTCGGGGCATTTCAGATAAAACTAAGACCCACGTCAACCAACTGGATAAGACGGCGACAATGACGCCAAAGGTGATGATTAATCGTCCCAGTGGTCCCAAAACAATCTGCATCAAGGCCCCAGTTGACGGACTCTGCAGGTTCGCCAGTTGACCGTAACTGCGTAAGCCTAGTGGCAAAATCGAAACCAAGGCGTACAGAACCAAACAAATCAAGAAACCGTATTTAGTGGCCTGACGCACGTCCTTTTGACTCTTGGCGTTACTTGACAGTACCACGGCTCCTTCAACCCCAGAAAAGACCCACATCGTGGTCATCATGGCGTTTCGAACCTGGGAGAACAAACCGCCCATGGCCTTGTCATCAACCTTTGGCAACGTCTGAGACGCCAACATGTTGGTGGTAAAGGCGTGCCAGTTGAAGACCACAATCATGGTAATGATGAAGATCGCCACAATCGTCAGCATGCAGATGGTTCCAAACACATCGACGTGACTGGTAACCCGGATGCCCTTTAAAATCAGGTAGGTCATGAGCCACAACACGATGGTTCCGCCAATAATTGAGATCCAGTTATTGCCACCCGTAAACGTCCCAGGCCAAAACGCGTTTAACGTCGACATCAAGAGGACCGAATACGCGGCAACGGCAAACGACTGACAGATCCAGTACCCCCAACTTACAAAGAAGGCGGTAAAGTTGCCAAAGCCGGCGTGCGCATAGTGATACAACCCGGTGGTGTACTGTGGTCGAACCTCCGATAGGGTCATAAACGAACGCACAATAAACCAGATAATTAATCCGGATAGTGCCCAAGCGATGATTTGGGCAATTGCGCCGGCATGGAGTGCCATGTTTTGTGGCAAATCGTAGATTCCACCACCAACCATCGCTGATAGTACAAACGCGGTCAGACCAATAGTTCCGACCTTTTCTTTTTTACTACTCAAATCCTCACTTCTTTCATCTTGAATTAAAAGAAAAAGGCGATATTATTCGCCCTCCTCTTGATAATTAATCCATTCGCATAATGTTTTTACTGTTTAATTTCTTGGCTTCTTTAATCTGACTCTTCATGCTTCGACTCTGAAAGTTGACTTCAACGGAATTCCCGTCGTTACGCAAGTCTTCAGCGGTTTTTAGGGCCTTATCAAGAATCTGATTCTTAACGTCAGCTTCCTTATCTTTCACGTCGGTCGCAATGAAGTAGTCAATCGAATCACTGTCATCGTTAGAGTTCACGATGGTTGCCAACCGTTCCTCACCAAAGGCAAAGCCAACGCCTCCGGTATCTTCTGGTCCACCAAACTCTTCTACCATGTGGTTGTAACGACCACCAGCACAAATCGTGGTGTAATCGTCCCCGAAGCTTGGATCCTTGGCCATGATTTCAAATACCGTATCGGTGTAATAATCAAGACCCCGAACCAACCGATCGTCAACGGTGTACGGAATGTCTAAAGCATCAAGGGCCGATAAAACATCATTAAAGTACTGCTTGGATTCATCCGTTAAACTGTCTTCTAATTTCGGAGCGTCAGCGACCAACTGCTGGTCCCCCTTGTCCTTACTGTCCAAAATCCGGAGTGGATTCTGTTTTAAGCGCCGTTTGGAGTCTTCACTTAATTGGTCCTCATACTTTGAGAAGTAAGCTACTAGGACGTCATGGTAACGTTTCCGACTCTCTTCGTCACCCAACGTGTTGATTTCAACCTTTAAATCGTTGATATCCACGCCCTTGAAGATGTCTAGGGCTAACGCAATCGTTTCAGCATCAATCTGGGGACTGGTAGCTCCGATTGATTCACACCCAATCTGATGAAATTCCCGATTATGAGTGGCCCCTGGACGTTCGTATCTAAACATCGCTCCCATGTAGAAAACCTTAACGGGCTTGGGATGTTCTGGTCCAAAGAGCTTATTTTCAACGAAGGAACGGACCACTCCAGCGGTCCCTTCCGGTCTTAGTGAGATATCTCGTCCACTTTTATCCTGGAAACTGTACATCTGCTTGGTGACGATATCCGAACTATCACCAGAAGTTCTGGTAAAGACGGGGGTTTTCTCAACTAGCGGAGTGCGCATTTCATGAAAGTCGTATCGAGCGAAAACGTCCCGCGCCGTATCTTCGATTCGTTGCCAAACACTGGTCTCATCAGGCAAAATGTCTGACATCCCTCGCACTTTCTTAAATTTGTCATCCATAATATTCCCATCTTTCTATTAATTGTTTAATTAAAATTCTGTCAAATAGATATACGTAGATTTTACCATTATTGAATTACTCTGTCTTGTCCGTCTTTATAAATCAGTCAAGCGCCAACTACATATGATTAAAGTTAACCAAAGAAAAATTGTTCGAGTTGTCATTGATGTTGCAACGTTTTTTATGGTATTCTATTAACAATTTATATAAAACTGAACAATAGGAGGAGTACGATGAAGGATTGGAATTATAAATTCGGGAAACAAGGATTAACATTTGACGATGTTCTCTTAATTCCTGCAGCAAGTGACGTGTTACCAAACCAAGTTGACTTAAGAACGACCTTAGGTAAAAACTTAAAATTAAACCTACCCGTTCTAAGCGCAAGTATGGATACTGTCACAGAGGCACCTTTAGCGATTGCGATGGCTCAAAACGGTGGACTCGGCGTAGTTCACAAAAACATGAGCGCTAAAAAGCAAGCAGCTGAAGTTAAAACGGTTAAAAATGCTGAAGTTACCGGTGCCAACGCTGCAGTTGATGACAATGGTCATTTATTAGTAGCGGGGGCCGTTGGGGTAACTAACGATACCTTCGATCGAACTCAATTATTATTTGATGCCGGGGCAGACGCCGTCATCATCGATACCGCCCACGGTCATTCCAAGGGTGTATTAGAAAAAATCGCTGAAATCAGAAACAAGTTCCCAGACAAAACTTTGATTGCCGGAAACATTGCGACCGGTGCTGGTGCCAAAGCCCTCTTTGACGCTGGTGTTGACATTGCCAAAGTCGGCATTGGTCCCGGTTCAATTTGTACCACCCGGATCGTGGCCGGTGTGGGAGTTCCCCAAATTACCGCTGCCTTCGATGCCGCCCAGGTGGCCGCCGATTACGGCAAGCAAATCATCGTTGACGGTGGGATGCAGTACACCGGAGACATCGTTAAGGCGCTCGCAGCGGGCGGCAGTGCCGTCATGCTAGGAAGTATGCTGGCAGGTACAACGGAAGCTCCTGGAGACGTTTATACGGGTGCTGATGGCAAGAAGTACAAGGCTTACCGTGGCATGGGCTCACTGGCAGCCATGGAAAATGGTTCTTCTGACCGATACTTTCAAGGCAAGGTCAAAGAAGAAAAGAAACTCGTTCCAGAAGGAATTGAGGGTCAAACCCCATACAAGGGTGACGTCTCAACCGTTCTCTTTCAGATTGCGGGTGGCCTTCGTTCTGGAATGGGATACACCGGCTCTCACGCCATTTCCGACTTAATTAATAACGCTCAATTTGTTAGAATTACTAATGCAGGACTACGCGAATCACATCCCCACGATGTGCAAATCACCAAATCCGCACCAAACTATTCAATCGATAAATAGGAGGAATTTGATGGCAACTGGTACAAAAAAACGTGATTATGATGAGATTTTAGTTCTCGACTTTGGGAGTCAATACAACCAATTAATCACCCGTCGTATTCGTGACATGGGCGTTTATTCAGAACTAAAACCACACACCATCACTGCCAAAGAAATAAAAGCGATCGCCCCTAAGGGCATCATCTTTTCTGGCGGTCCCAACAGTGTCAACGGCAAAGACGCCCTCGACGTCGACCCTGAGATTTTAAACATGGGCATTCCGATTTTAGGAATCTGTTACGGCATGCAACTATTGGCCCACGACCTAAAGGGTGGTCAAACCACCACCGCTGACGACAGTCAGTACGGTCCCGCTGAAATCAAAGTCACAAGTAATGATTCTGGCACGTTTAAGGGACTTGACCCCGATCAAACCGTTTTAATGAGTCACGGAGACTTTGTGACCAAAGTGCCAGACGGTTTCAAAGTAACTGCCACTAGTGAACAGTGTGCCATTTCTGCCATGGAAGACCCTGACAAAGACATCTATGCCGTCCAATTTCATCCCGAAGTTAACCTCACAAAACAGGGGAACCAAATGCTACACAACTTCGTCTTTGATATTGCCCACGCTAAGGATAACTGGTCAATGGACGACTTCATTGAAGATGCCATTACAAACATCAAGGAAGAAGTTGGCGACAAACGCGTCTTACTGGGTCTCTCTGGCGGAGTTGATTCCAGTGTGGTCGCCGTTCTCTTACACCGGGCAATTGGGGACCAACTCATCTCCGTCTTCGTTGACCACGGTCTGTTGCGAAAGAATGAAGCCCAACAGGTCTTACACACTTTGGGCGATGAATTTGGCTTAAACATTGACTTTGTCGATGCTAGTGACGAATTCTTATCCAAACTAAAGGGCGTCACCGATCCTGAAAAGAAACGTAAAATCATCGGGAAAGAATTCGTCGACACCTTCTCAAAGGAAGCCCGCAAATTCAAGGACGTTGATTTCTTGGCACAGGGTACTTTATACACTGATGTGATTGAATCCGGAACGGATACCGCCCAAACGATTAAGTCGCACCATAACGTTGGTGGACTACCTAAAGACCTCAAGTTCAAGTTAATTGAACCATTAAACAAACTCTTCAAGGATGAGGTCCGAGAAATCGGTGAAAAACTGGGAATGCCAGACGAGATGGTTTGGCGGCAACCCTTCCCCGGTCCAGGTCTCGCCATCCGCATTATCGGTGACGTGACTCCCGAACGATTAAAGAAGGTCAGAGATTCTGACGCCATTCTACGCGACGAGTTCAAAAATGCCGGTCTGGACAAGAAGGTTTGGCAGTATTTCACTGCCCTTCCTGGGATTCGGACCGTTGGTGTCATGGGTGATGAACGAACCTATGACGAGGCCATCAACATTCGTGCCGTTAATTCCGTTGATGGGATGACCGCTGAATTTGCGGAAATTCCGTGGGACGTCTTGAGTAAGGTCTCATCACGAATCGTCGATGAAGTTCCCGGGATTAACCGCGTACTCTACGACATCACCGGGAAGCCACCGGCAACCATTGAGTATCAATAAAAATAAATATACAAAAAAGATCCTCACTTTTAGTGAGGATCTTTTTTACTGATTACGGTCTCAACACCGCATACGCCTTGCCGATGAAGTCTTCAATTGCTTGAGAATCTGGCAATACAAATGAAACTTTCGGATAAAATGCAAAATTAGTCAAAATATCAAAGTGCCATTCATAGACATCACTCGTCGTTCCATTGGTGGTCGTACTAGCACCACCGACCGCAAAGTTAATATTTTTAATTTGTAGTGGTATCGCCCCACCAACCGTGCCAGAGTTAGAAGTGGTCTGTGAACCAGTATGAACCCGTTCACGGCTGACTTCTTTAATGTTATCTTTGTTGTAGATTACTAGCAGGTCTTTATCCAATTCAAAATACATAAATCCCTTATCGTAATAAATAATGGCCTGATTATCAGTTTTAAAGCTACGCCAAAAACTGTCATTCAATCCTAATTGATCCACTAAATTATTAATCAATTTATCCATATATTGATAGTAATAATCCAAATAAGTCTTTCTAGCATTGGCTAAGTTTTTTCTCACCATGTTAGGAAAGAGTCCTTTTTTACGCATCAAAAAAGCTAGAATCCAGAACAGAATTCCCAAACCATCTGCCACCAAAAAGAAGAAACCTAAAACAATCATTATCCATTTAGCGACGTTTAAAAGCACCAGGTAAGTGCCGTCTTGTGATTCAGTTTGAACATAATTCCTAGTAATTTCCTTGCCCTTTTCAGAATGCGCAAAATCTGGAAGTCCGGTAAATTCAAATAATTTATATTTGCCGGGTATTTTTATTTTATTGTTCATTTATCTCTTCCTTAGTTGCTAGTCCGTCCATAAACCACCGTGTGATTGTTATTACTGGTCCAAACCACAATCATATCAGTGTCATTGGTTTTGCCGTTAGACGTATAGGAAGTTGTGGTTCCCTTTGGAAAGAAACTGACCGACCAATTAATTGGTGTGTCTTCGTCTTGAAGTGAAGCAACTAACGAACCGTTATTTTCCTTATAAGTTAATGAATGTGACCCACTATTGTCGGTTAACGAATTAGCGTTCATCTTGATGTCACTGTTTGAAATTTCATCTTTAGTAACACTCAAGTTGTCCGTTCCACCAGGTTGAACAGTTGGACCTTGAGTACCAGAGCCACCCACATTATTTTCAATGTGACCGACTTCTTTCCACTGGCCGGCAATGCTACTGTAATCACCGGACTGTATCTGACTAAGGTTCATTGCCGCCACTTTAGGAGCTGCAGTCTTAGTATCAGACTTACTGGTCGTTACCTTTTTAGGAGCCCTCTCTTGCTTGTGTTTAACCACACTAGAAGCACTCGACGATTCCTTTTTAGGACTGTCATTTTTAGAAGCGCCACATCCAGCAAGGGTTAGAACGCTCAGGGCGGCAATGCCCATTAACATAACTTTTTTAGTTTTCATCTTTTATATACGTCTCCCCCGAAACTTTAATTGATTTTTTATTGTTGAAAAGTCTTCCAGTTCCAGTAGTACCATCATTTTCAGAAAATTTAATCTTATTCCCATCAATAGTGTAGGTTCCAGTTCGACCATTTTGTTCAGTAAAATTGGTTCCTTTAAACGTAAATCGCGGTCTAACTTTAACAGCCAAATTATTATTACGATCCGTATAAGTCCCACTAAGCTGAGTTACATAAGAAGAATAGATGGCAAATCCAACTATTCCAACTAATAATAATGCCGAAATAATCCAATTAAACTTCTTTCCGTTTGTTTTTCCCTTATGATTTTCAGAAGTAGCACCACTACTGGTCGAATTGGCTAACCGATAGCCACAGTTAGGACAGAACTCAGCATCACCACTAATCGGCTTACCACAATTGGGACAAAATCTTTTATCATTATTCATCTTTGGTATATTGAACTCCCATCAACTTAAATGACTTTCTATCATGTGATATTTGTCCAGCCGTTTTAGCTTTGTGCTTCCCATTTTCTTCGGTCAACTTAATTTGGTTGTCCTTAATTTCATAGGAACCTTTTTTATCGCCCATTTGGGTAAAGTAATTTCCTTTAAACGTAAAACTCAGCTTCATTTTGGCCGGTACACTTTTACCATCAGCAGAATATGTGCCATCAATATGATTTCGATAATTGGTATAAACTCCAATTCCAAGTAACAGCAGCACTAAAATCGACATCACAATCCAAGTCAACCAACTGTGATGATTAGCTTGTTTTTTATCATTTTTCATCTTTGGTATATTTCATCCCCATCACATCTAACGACTTCCGATTATCAGATAACTTTCCCTCAACCGTACTGTTTTTGCCATTATTCTTTTCGGTCAACTCAATATTATTACCATCAATCTTATAAGTTCCCTTTTTGCCGTCATCTTCAGTAAAACCGTTGCCTTTAAAGGTAACTCTACTCTTCACGTTCGTAATTAAGAGATTGGTATTATGTGTATAAGTTCCGCTAAGATGAGTCCGTTGATCGTGGTAGATTCCAAATCCAACACCAAATATCACGACAACCACAGCAACGATGGCAGCAATACTAACCCAACTAGCTTTAATCTCGTGCCTCGTTTTTTGACTCATCTTTTTAGAAACATTTTCAAAGGCATGATTAACTGACTGAGAAGCATTCTGAAAGGTATGTTCTCCCTTAGTTTGATTCCCCTGATTATTGGAATTAGTCGGACCCATCAGTTTACGTCCACAGTGCGGACAAAAGTCAGGGTCACCCTCAATGGGTTTGCCACAATACGGGCAAAAATGATTGTGATTTTCCATAATATTTTTAAACTCCCAAAATTGTAGTATTTTTTTGTTGAAAATTAATTATTGAAATTATGATTCAGAAACTGCCAATGTGAATGATGCGTGGACTTTACCATTTACAACATTAACGGAAACATTTTGTAAGTTTAATGCCGTGATAAAACTCAAGGAATTTTGGATCAATGATGCATTACTGTTATCCCACAACAAATCAGCTAACTGTTGATCGGATGTAATCATGGATACATCTCCATCAACACTCCCATTAATAGATAAATGACCAGCATTTGGATTTGGATCAACTTGTGGCTTGCCAAATGAAGCTACCTTAGCTTGTAAAGCAGCTCTGACACCAGCTTCATCAGGAGTGAAAGCTAGTTTTGGTGTATTGCTTCCATTATTTGTTGAGCCACCGTTGTTAGACGGATTAGTAGGCGTAGTTGAGCCACCATTGCCAGTACTTCCACTACCGTTGTTGTTAGCGGGTGGAGTTACTTGGCCGCCGTTGTTAGTGTTTCCACCGTTATTAGATGGATTGGATGGAGTTGTGCTTCCACCATTGCTGGTCGAACCACCATTACTTGTAGAACCTCCGTTTTGTGACGGGGTAGTTGAACCACCATTATTAGTTGATGGAACTGGAGTAGTGTTTCCGCCCTTTGATGGTGCTACCTGCCCACTGTTATTTGAGGGAGTAGTTTGATTGCCATTGCTGGTACTTCCGCCATTTTGTGATGGTGTTACTGAACCACCGTTGTAAGTTGGAGTGGTCGGAGTACTTTGACTTGTTCCGTTATTCTTTTGTGATTGAGTTGAAACTTGGGTGTTAGAGCCCGTCTTACCAGCCACTTTTTCACTAGCTGCTGTTACGTTACCAGTGGTCTTTTTAGTATTTGCAGCAGGAGTTTGAGCAGTTGCTGCTGAATTTTGGCCCTTAACTCCGGCTTTCTGACTAGCTCCAACAACTGGTTGAGCTTGGACGTTTCCAGCACCATTTTGGAGGTTGTTCCAACCGGCATAAATGCTTTCGCCAGGTTTACGGGAGTTCACTGGAATCACAATCTTTGAACCAGCGTAAATCAGGTTAGCATTTTGTAAATGGTTGGCGTCGGCAATGTCCTTTACAGTACTGTTGTACTCTTGAGCGTATCCAGATACCGTATCACCCCATTGAATGGTAATAACCTTTTTGTTACTAACTTTTGACGAACTAACTTGGTTGCCAGTCGTGGTTGAAGCATTCGTTGAAGCGGTGTTAGCGGTCACAAATACTCCTAGTGCTAATGAACTAAGTAATAATCCTTTAAGAACGTTCTTTTTATTAAATTCCATCATTAATCTTCCTTTCAAAACTAGTTTCTAAACAGCAAAGTAACTCTTGAATTAACGCAATTATTCAAATACAACAGGGAACTACGCCATTCCATTAACTTTTCATCATCTACCTTTACCTCAAAATTAGAATCGTTAATCAACATAAAACATCCCCTTTTTGTATTTCCCACTCCGTTTTAGAAAAAAATTACAAAAAGGCACGAGTGGCTTTATTAAAAATTAACAATTTGTTTTATTATTTACAAACTCCCAATTTTTGAACAAGGTGTCTAAGTATTGTCATAATCGGCTTTTAGGGTTGAACATTCGTCATAAAAGTGATTATCATTTAGACATAATGTATATTATTTAACAATAATATTCTTAACTAAATCTTAATATTTGAGGAGTCGGTACCGTGATTGCTTTAAACACGAAACACTTAATTGCACAAGCATTTCTAGAGTTATCTGTCACAAAGCCACTTTATGAAATCAGAATCACCGATGTAATCCAAAAGGCTGACTTGTCCAGAGGAACTTTCTATAATAATTTCAATAGTATCGACGACATCTTGGTTTATATCGAACGTGAAGTAGATAATCCAATTATCAGTGGCCTAAAGGCCATGGCTACCCCCCCCCAGCAATACCGAGCGTTCTCCATTTGAGTTGATTGCCGATTATTTACTACCTGCCTTATACGATAAAAGAGAGATTTTAAAAATTCTCTATAATCCCAATCTACGTGGTCATTGGACTGAATTTTTAAAAAAGCGTTACAAGGAATGGGCAATGAAAAATATTTTTAACAAATCGTCATCAAACAACAAAAATATTTCTACCAATCTTTCATGTGAATTTTGCGTCAATATGTATCTCTCAATCATTGAAATCTGTATGACTCAACCTATCCCGGAAGACCCAGAGCATTTTAAAGTGACCTTTCTTTTCTTTGTGAATACCCCGATAACCTTAATGATTTAAAAAGGTAAGTAGCTTATGACTAAAAAAGAGCTATTTCCACTAAAATTGGAAATGGTTCTTTTGATGATTGTACTAGTTACCCCCCTATTTTGATGTATACTTATCCTTGGATTTTATATCAAAATACATAACGAGGATGGTTATTATGAATATCAAGAAAATCGTTCTTTCACTTCTAGTCGGTACTACCATGTTTGCCGGTGGACTGTTTGTAACCCATCCAAACGTGGTCCACGCTAACTCAAATGTAGCGGCAGGTACTGCGCAAGGTCAAGTTGTCGTCCAGTACGTCAATGCTTTAACTGGTCAACCAATTCGTGCCAGTAAAGTTATCTATGGTGCTCCTAACAGTATGCTTGACCTATCAAACGACGTTCCAAACATTCCCGGCTACGTTGCCGGAAGCAACCGAGCTGATAACGGTGGTAACACCTATCCAGCTGCTGGTCAGTCAATGACGGTCACCATTGCGTACCAACCACTCAATAAGCCACAGCAAAGTGGGAATTATCAAGGTGGAAACGCAACATCTCCTTCAAACGGCACGACCACAAACGGACAGAATAACGGTTCAAGTGGCGGAAACGCAGCGATAAATAAAAACGGTAATTCTCAAGCAAATAATAACCAAGGACAAACCGTTAACAGTAACGAACCTAATCAAGCAAATAAATCTAAGCAACAAAATAAAGAACAAGCTACTAAAAATCGTAACAATCAAAATAAAACCAAAGACCAGCAAAAGCAGAAGAATAAGCATCATAATGACAAGAACCAAAAGACTAAAAGAGACAAGCGGAACCACAAATCAACCAAGAAAGATCACACTGGATGGATGATCAGTGGTATTATTGTCATTCTAATTGTCGGAATTGGAGCTTTTGTCTGGTATCGCGTAAGAAAAGCACATCATTTTAGACACTAAGTTAACTTAATCAATTGTAGGTGAAAAGACTGTCAAATAATGTTGTTTGACAGTCTTTTTAAGTCGGAATTAGTAAGCATTGAATTAGTAGGGAATTTTAATAATGGAAACAAATATGGCAAAAAATCGTTTTATCACTGGCTTCACAGGACTTAGAGCACTAGCAGTTATTTGTGTTATTCTCTACCATCTCAATCAAAATATCTTTAGTGGTGGCTACTTAGGTGTTCCAGTATTTTTGACTCTTTCAGGATACCTAATTACCGACCATTTAATTAACGAATATGAATCAACTGGACATTTTCGGTATGGTCACTTCTGGTACAAAAGATTAAAACGTTTATACCCAACCTTAATCGTGATGTTATTTGCTACAGCAACTTATATCACATTATTTCAACGAAATTTACTGGCCAATTTGTGGCAAAGTGTCGTTACCAATTTAACGTACGTCTATAACTGGTATGAAATTGCTAATGGACAATCATACTTTCAAAATTTTGCTGGGTCTGAATCGCCCTTTACCCACTTGTGGACCCTTGCGATTGAAGGTCAATTCTACCTATTCTGGCCTTTAATTGTCGTTTTGTTGCTGTATCTTTTCAACAGAAACAAACACGGTTTTTTAAACAAGAAGAGCATTTTCTTTGTTGCTATTGGCTTATCCGTTTTATCAGCAATCCTGATGGCAATCTTATTTAAGCCTGGCACTGATCCAAGCCGAGTTTACTACGGGACCGATACCCGGATGTTCTCAATCTTACTTGGAGCTGCCTTAGCAATTGTGTGGCCCAGTAATCGAATCGTTAGAAACTCCGATCAAGGCCAAAGGACCTTCTTTGACGTCGTTGGACTAATCGGTGTCATTGGAATGGTATGGTTGATATTTACGGTAGGAGCTCAATCCACATTTTTGTATCATGGTGGAATGGTACTGTTCTCACTATTTACCGTTCTGATTATGTGGGCCATTCTCTCAAACATTAGTCATTGGAACTGGCTGATGACCAATCCCGTTTTTGATTGGATTGGTTCCAGAAGTTATGAAATTTATGTCTATCAGCTGCCTGTCTTTATCCTTTTCGAGGATAAATTCAAAAATGTTGCCAATCATCAGTTGTTATATGCCATTATTGAAGTTCTATTGATTATTGGTATTTCCGAGATATCGTATCGCTTTGTTGAAGTTCCATTTGGCAAATATGACTACAAAATCCTTTTTAGTAAACTAATTGAATTCATGAGTCACACCAAAATACGTGAAATCATTCTCAGTGTACTTGCAATAATCGGTGGAATTGGTATTCTTCAATCCACTACCATTAATCCTAAACAGGCTAATCACACTCAGCTTGCCAATAAAATTCAAAAGAACGCCAAAACCGAAAAAGAAAATAACAAAAATCTCGCTAAAGAAATCAAGAGTGGTAAAAAGGTTAAACGATCTACCAAAGACCAAAGCCAATTAGAAAAAAATGGCTTAACTGCTGCACAGGTAAAAGAAGCTCAAAATCTGTCCGGAACTGCAGTGGGTGACTCAGTTATGTTAGCTGGTCATGACGATTTACAGAAGATTTTCCCGCGTTTCTACATTGATGCCCAAGTTTCACGCCAACCAGCCGCTGCCGTCCCTGATATTAAAAGTTTAGCCAATCAAGGACTACTAGGCAAAAACGTTGTCATTGGACTGGGGACAAACGGTAACATTTCACCGGAAACGATGAAACAAATTATGGAGATTGCTGGTCCTAAGCGTCACGTTTTCTGGATTAACGTCCACATTCCAACTGAAACTTGGCAAAATTCAGTGAATGCCATGCTGAAAGACTCGCAAAAGAAGTATAAAAACTTGTACATCATTGATTGGAATGATTATATCAATAAGCATCCGAACTGGTTATACTCCGATCAAGCCCATCCAAATAATCAAGGAGCCCCAAAATACGCAACTTTTGTGGCTCAAAATGTTTTAAAGAACGCTATAAAATAAATATAACTAAAAAAGGAACTCCCAAATCTTTCGACTTGGGAGTTCCTTTTTTGGATACCTAACGTTAGAGTGTCTTACATATAATGTGACTTATTAGTTTTCGACTTATTTCGTTAGATACCACTATTCAGTAGAACTACGTAATCGTGACTTAATTTGCTTCTGACTACTTTCGTTTCTTCTTTTGCATACCAGCACCATTGACTAACCCGTCAATTCGCTCAAATGTCTCGCAGATTCCACCTGTTACTGGGAGTGTTATTGGCCGTGAAACCTGCTTAAGCAATGCATTTCCCACCACCCCGCGCAAACCGAAAAAACTCCAACAATCGCTACCAAACTAATCAGTGACAGCAATCCTACTATTAAAACAATCAGGCCATAAATGCCCAATTGTCGGTGATTGATATACATCTTCCACAAGTATTAATTCCGAAATGGCCCACCCGAAAATTAACTCATTTGATATTAAAGAAACCGCCAGGATCTTTTTATCATTATGTGTTTAATATTTATTTATGTTTATATCCCTCAATACTTGTGGCCTGACATGTATACATACGACAATCTAAGTTGTTGTTATTAGTTATTTTTGATTAATATGAAATACTTTTCTCACATTCAAAATTCCCGCAAACGAAACTTGATTTATCTTTAATTATAGAGATGAAACCACCTTCTCAATCTTTAATTCCACAAGTTATTTCATAAATAACGGCCTTTTATGGCGTAAAAATCTGATTAATTAAGTGGTTAAGCGTTTGCGCAAATTGTTTAAATTAAGTTGATCAATTACAGCTAAAGTCACTCAAACTTCTTGACCCCTTCTACAAGCGATACATGTTATTCAAACTGTAAACAATCCCACTAATCTTTAAGAACGGTTAAAAATAATGGTCCCGTTGCCTGTCATACCAACACTTCAATTGATTTCATGTTTATTTTTTAAAATAAACATGTTTCTTATTAATCCTCATACAGGCATGCTCGGTTAACCGTTTTCTCAATTTTATAACAACAATAACATTAATTTCAATCTTAATTGAGATCGTTTTGCTTTTTATAATTTTATTAGATATGATAATTCCATGCAGTTAGCAGTTATGAAATAAAATTTGAGGAAATGAGAAATGAACAAAAAACGAGTCACCATTAGAGAAGTTGCCAAACACGCCAAAGTTTCAACGGCCACCGTGTCACGGTTCTTAAACAACCATCTGAACTCAATGTCCAAGAACACGGCAAATCGCATTAAGCGATCAATCAAACACCTCGGGTACGTTCCTAACTCAATGGCACGTGGCTTAAGCCGCCAAAATGACAGTGGGAGCATCATTGCGGTAGGAGTGTCAGACATCGAGGATCCCTTTTCAATCAGGATGTTTGAAGGAATCCAGGACCAACTGTCCATTTACAAGTACATCCCCTTGCTGATTAATTCCGCTAGTAAGTACAAAAACGAACGCGACCTCTTTCTAGCCTTAGATACCAGCCTCATCAGGGGCGCCATCATTCATCCGGTCAACAGCCACATCAAGGACATTGCCGAACTTTTAAAACCGCGTTTCCCCGTTATTTTGACCGATAAATCCATTAACGATGGCTTTTTTTATAACATCGTCATCAACAACTTTGCGATTTCTCAGAAAGCCGCCGCCTACTTTAAAAACAACCTGGGGCTTTCCAAGTTAATCTTGGTTACTAACGCTGAAAGCGAGATGAAGGTCGTCAGAGAGCGTGTTGCTGGGATTAAATACGTCTATGCCGAACCTGATATTACAATCGTCAAGCCCGGTTATTCCAAAACGTCACTTCATCGTGCCTATCATGAAATCGTTCGCCAATTAAAAAAGCAACCCAACAGTCTGATTTTCTGCCTAACGGAAAAGTGGTTGTTAAGCTTTTTGCCCCGGTTGTTGCGTAACAACATTATTGACCGCGACAAGATTCCAAACATCACTGGTTTTGTGAGTTCCAACATCGTTAACCTAATTCAGCCAAAAACGAAGTGTATCAGGACAGACGCATACACCATGGGAAAATACGCCGCGCAACTCATGTACGACATCTTAAACAAAAAAGTGGACCCAAGTAAAAAACGCTACATGGTCCACGCCAAATTTGAATAATATCTGTAACCGACTAAGTCCATGCTTAGCCGGTTTTTGTCTAATAAATAAAAAGTGCCACTTCTGAGAAGCAGCATTTTTTGGAGTTTGAAGCTATGTGTGCTCCAGAAGTAGGAAGCATTGTGAAAGTATCTTTTTTGGAGCGACTAAAGAATAACACGGCCAAATGCCTTACCAGATGTCGTTTAAAACCCACTCAAAGTAATAATGAAAGATTTACTGCCAAAACGCCACCCATCACGTTTAGTTAATCGTTTACGAAATTTATCTTAGGCCTAATTTTGGCTCAAAAAAACTTTAGACCAGCGCCAAGCTCATCCGTGCCAATCACTTCCGCTATCCTAACTCTTGTTTAATGATTATTTCAAAATCATAATTAGTCTCTTTTTATTATTTTGGTGATATACTCCTTTCATCGACTAGTTGAGAAACATTTTTATCGGACTCCCTAACTAATATAGATACTTTTTAAACCTCGATAACTCACAAGCGTCAGGCATCCAAAAACTAATATACTGTCAACTTAACTAGCCGAATCTTCCTAATTGCTCTGACTTCTTCAGCGAAGCCAGGGTTTTTTCTTTTGGATTTTTGGTAATACTTAGATTATTCTATTTAAGGGAGGAAATTAAATGATAAATTGGTTTGATTTATTCTTTATGATTGGTACTTTGTTGTTAACAGTACTTCTAATTTTACTAGTTATCTTAGTACTATACTTGTGTATCCGCTTAGGAATAAAACTAAATAGGTTCTTAAATAGAGCGAAAGAGAATCATGGAAAAAAACATTAAATTATTAGTCACTAGTGTTATGCCCTTAGCTTCTGAATCAAAACTAGCAAATTATTTATAAATATAATTTGCTAGTTTTTTTGTTTATTTAAAATACTCTTCAGCGAACGCCCTGGTCTTATTAACGTAGACCTGTCCCTCTTTGTTCAAAGAATCGGCGTGTGTCGCGTGGTTCACAATCCACAATTTCTTAGGACCGTGGTCGTTTTTATAATTGATATAGGCGTCTTTAACAGGAACAAACTTATCGGCATTGCCATGAATGATGAATAGTGGAATTTGATTATGCGCTAACGTCTGCTTCGTGTCGGCATCGTAGAAGTCGTACTTGGCAAAAACATCACCGTAGATGCGGGCAATGGGCAGAATTGGGAAGGTCGGCAGGTGAAACAACGTTCCCAGTTCATATTTCAACTCATCATAGATACTGTTATAACCACAGTCGGTAATCGCAAAGTCAACGTTGTGCGGGACCTTTGGCAGGGTAAAGAGAACGGCAGCCGCTCCCATACTGACACCAAACATGCCAAGTCTTCCATTCGATATTTTCTGGTTAATCATGTTCATCCAGGTCACAATGTCAGACCGATCTTTCCATCCATAACCAGCATATTCCCCCTGACTGCGCCCAAATGATTCGTCATCGGGTGCGAGAACATTATAACCATCGTCATGAAACATTCTAATGTAGTTATTCATCTTGTGCCCAGTACTTCCGTAACCGTGGATTACGATCACGGTCTTATTCGTCGCTTGCTTAGCTGGTAAGTAGTAAGCCGTGAGTTTTAGGCCACCCTTGTTCGTTTGGTGCCAAATCTGGGGCTTTTGTTCTTTAATCCAAGTGGTGTTAACCTTTTCGCCGACCTGCGTACTGTATCCACCCCGTTTAAACGCGAAGTTAAACAGGAAGTAGGTTCCCACAAAGATTAAAATAATCACGGTAATTACGATGGCAATCGTAACTTTGTGCCAACGCTTCAGCTTTCCTTTTTTCATAATTTCGCTCCTTTTTGCAACACTTGCCATTATACGGGCAGAGCGATTCAAATCATGATTAATTTTTAAGCGTCGCGTGGTACCGGTAACTAGCCAGCTTCAGACGAGTTACAGATTAATTTGAATGTCATTATATTAATCACAAATCGTTTTAGTTTGCTTCAAGCTAACTTTCAACTAAAATGTAAGATATAACTAACTAATAATAAGTAGGGAGTAATTAAATTGAAAACAAGTCCAATAACTAAAATGCTTGGAATTAAGTATCCAATCATTCAGGCGTCACTCAACTGGCTAACTGACGCTAAGTTTGTCGCCGCGGTCTCAAATGCTGGTGGTCTCGGGACGTTTGGCCCAAACGCTGGCAAGACTAGTCCCACTCAAGATGCCACTGAAACGCTGAAAAGGCAGATTAAAGAAGCCAAACAGCTCACCGACAATCCCTTTGCCGTCAACATGATTGTCGGAAGTGAAGATGAGTTTGACTACCCAGATAAGACCTTTAGAGCTGCTTTTGACGCTGGGGTTAACATCTTCATCATTTCTGGTGTCATCAATCCAAAACTTTTTAAAGAAATCAAGGATTCAGGGAGTACCTTAATCTTTCGCGAACTTAATCCGTCCGTTAAGGGCGCTCAAAGAGCCGAAGAATTAGGCGTCGACATCTTGATTGCCACTGGTTACGACGAAGGTGGCATCATTCCAACGACCGGCCTTGGAACGTTTACCACTATTCCGCGCATTGTGGATGCCGTCTCCATTCCCGTCGTTGGCGCTGGTGGCATCACGGACGTTCGTGGTGTACGCGCTGCCCTTGCCCTTGGAGCACAAGGAGTCTACGTAGGAACTCGGTTCATTGTGACTGACGAAAACCGGACTTCAGCCGCTGCCAAACAAAAAATCATCGACTCGACGGTTGATGACGTAGTACTAGTCTCTTCTAACCAACGTTCAATCAAGAATCCGCTAGCTGATAAGTGGGCCAAGGAGTTTCAAAATGGCGTCAAAGACACCTATGAACAAACCCGCAAGGCCGGTGGCGTTCGTCCTGCCATGCTTGACGGCAAACTTGATGACGGTGTGATTTCCACTGACGTTGGTATCAACAACATTCACGACGTCAAGAGTGTTCAAGGTGTGGTGGATGAAATGATGCAGGATTTTCAAAAATAAATCTTAATAAAAAGCTTCAAGTGGCGTGTCTATCAGCCATTTGAAGCTTTTTTATTCTGCTTTGCTAATTCTTAATGTGATAAGATGTTTCCTATGTGATAAATTACATAAATTCTTACAAAGGAACGTTCAATTTGAAAACCATTAAGAAAATTCTCAACCTTTTTAATACCAGAATGGGCTTCTTTCTCCTGTTAGTGATCCTGTTCTGGTTCAAGACCCTCTACGCTTACTACCACGTCTTTTACCTCATCCCAGCGAGTCGCATGCAGCACATCATTTTACTGATCAATCCGCTGGCCGCAATCATCATTACGCTGAGTCTGGCATTGTATTTCAAGCCCGCGAAGCTCTTTTATCCCTTTATCATCTTCATTGACTTCTTAAACACCGTCTTACTGTACATAAACATCGTCTACTTCCGGGGTTTTCTGGGCTTTATGACCGCCGACACGATGACAACCGGTCATTCCAACTTAAACGGTGGGTTAATTACCAGTGCGACCGCCCTCATCAACAAATGGGACGCCTTATACTGGCTTGATTTAATCGTGATTATCCTGTTACTGGCATTTCGTGTTATTAAAATCGACAAAAAGCCTTTGAAGCTTAGGTTTAGCTTACTAACCACCCTGGTCGGAATTATCTTTTTGTTTCTCAACCTTTTTCTTACCCACGTCGATAATCCCAACCTATTCGCCCAGTCAAGTACGCAAAGTAAACAAAATGATATCGTCAGATACATTGGAATCGACAACTACACCGTCTACGACTGGACCAAGTCCATTCAGACCAACATCGCGCGTTCGACCGCTAAGAAATCAGATCTAAATGACATTTTAGGCTTTACGAAAAAACACTACGCTGCCCCGAATCCCGAAATGTACGGCAAAGCACGCGGTAAAAACGTGATTGTCATTCACCTAGAGAGTTTTCAACAGTTCTTGATCGACAAAAAGGTTAACGGCAAGGAGGTAACGCCTTTTCTGAATAAAATTTACCATAGTCAGTCGACCAACTCGTTTGACAACTTCTATCACCAAGTGGGACAGGGACGAACGGCCGATGCCGAAAACATGCTTGAAACCAGCACGTACGGACTTCCTGAGGGCTCCTTGTTCTCTCAATACGGAAACGACAATACCTTTCAGGCGGCTCCCGCTATTTTGAAACAGCAGCAAAACTACACGTCCGCCGTTTTCCATGGTAACGACGCCAATTTCTACAACCGTAACAACACCTACAAACGGCTTGGCTTTCAATATTTCTTTAGTTCCAAGGACTACAACATGAAGGGCGATCGGACCGAAGGCATGGGCTTAAAGGACAAGTATCTGTTTCAAGATTCCAACAAGTACTTAGAGAACCTTCAACAGCCCTTTTACGTCAAGTATTTAACGGTCACCAATCATCTCCCGTACGTTCTGGACCAAAAAGACCAGAAGCAGATGCACTTTAAGACCACCAGTACTGACAATCCGGAGGTCAATAACTACTTTGTCACCGCTCACTACCTTGACCAGTCCGTCAAAGAATTTTATGACTATCTCCATCAGACGGGACTCGACAAAAACTCAATGATCATCATCTACGGTGACCACTATGGCTTAATGGACCAGGATGAACGTAGTCTGGCACCGCTTTTAGGCGTCAAACCAAACGATTGGAACGCTTTTGACCACAGCCAAATCCAAAAAGTTCCGTTTATGATCAACATGCCAGGAACCACCAGTGGGAAAATCCACCACACGTACGGCGGTGAGATCGACGTGTTACCAACGGTTCTCCATCTTCTCGGAATTAATTCCACGCCATACGTTCAGTTTGGAACCGACCTCTTCTCCAAGCAACACGACCAGGTGGTTGCCTTTAGAAACCGTGACTGGGTCTCACCACAGTCCACCTCCACGAACGGCACGGTTTACGATAATAAGACCAAACGACCAATTCATCCGGATAAGCAGCAACAATCCCAGATTAACCAAAATCAGAATAAGGTTAACACTGAACTGGAACTGTCGGACAAGTTAAACAAGGATAACCTGTTGCGTTTCTATCATCCCAAGGGCTTTAAGCCAGTTAATCCAAAAGATTACCACTATAATCATGAATTGAACCGGGAAAAACAACTTGAGAAGCAGTTGGGCCAAAAGTCAACGAGTCTAGCTTCCCTGGACAAATAAAAATAGCACTTAACTCACATGAGTTAGGTGCTATTTTAGTCTTTTATTTATTTAATACCTGTGAAATGGCCGTTGCCATCCGTTTAATTCCTTCATCGATCTCATCGTCATTCATGTTGGAGAAATTTAAGCGGAAGGTCCCTGGTTTTACCTTACCCGCGTAAAAGGAGGACCCAGGAACAAACACCACGTTGTTTTTTAAACAAGTCTGATACAGTTCCTCCGTGTTCACTCCGGGAACTTCAACCCAGATGAACATCCCACCTTCAGGATGACTGTGGCGCACGTTCTTTGGGAAGTACTTATCAATGCAGTCCATCATCAGATTAGCCCGATGCTCATAGGTATCGGTAATCTTCTTGATGTGGTCGTTAATATCCACGTCATCTAAGTACTGGGACACGATGTACTGGGTTAAGTTATCCGTATGTAAATCGGCATTTTGTTTAAACAGGATAAACTTGTCCATAAAGTTTAACGCTGCATCAATCCACCCTAAACGGAGTCCTGGTGCTAAAATCTTGGAAAAAGAGCTCAGATAGATTACACCACCGTCGTGGTCAAAGTGTTTGAGTGGTGGTAAGTACTTCCCTGCGTAACGAATGGCACCATACGGGTCGTCTTCTAGGATTGGAATCCCCGCCTCTTTACCAATCTGAACTAATTTTTTTCGCCGTTCTTCCGTCATGGTCCGTCCGGTTGGATTCTGGAAATTGGGAATCGTGTAGATAAACTTGGCCTGCGGGTATTTTTTGATTAACCGTTCTAAGGCATCTGTCTCCATCCCGTCCTCGTTCATGGGAATGCCAACGATTTTGGCACCATAGGACTTAAAAACGTCGATGGCTGAGAGGTAGGTTGGATCCTCGGTCAAAACCACGTCACCCGGATTAATCAACATCCTGGAAACAATGTCAATGGCCTGTTCCGACCCCGTCACGATCCCAACGTTAGCAACCGTCGTATTAACGTGGCGTTCTTTCATAATGGCCACAATCTGCTGTCTTAGTTTTTCGTAACCAAGCGACTGCGAGTACTGCAGAACCGTTTGCCCATACTGTTCAAAAACCTGGTTTGCGGCCTTTTGGATCTCTGAAACCGGAAACAACTCGGGAGCTGGCATTCCACCACCTAATGAAATCACCTTGGGATCAGAAGCCGCTTTAAAAAGATCTGAAGTTACCGTACTAACATGAGCTGGCACACCGCTTGCGTATCTAAATTCCATTTTAATCGCCTCACCGTACTAAACACTTGGTAGTTATTATTTAAAAGTTCACTGTAATTAAAGCATTACACTATTAGTATAGTACATTCAGCTTGAATGCGTCGCTATCACGTATCTAAATGACCTAATGCGTGCGGTGTCTCAAACTTTAGATTCGTTGCGATTTTTCACCCAATCATTTTCGTCATGGCCTACGCCATTAATGACAATTCCATTGGTAATGACTCGTTCCAGCCGAAATCCAGCACGTTTTGCAACAGCATTACTCCGCTTATTATCAACGGCCACTTTAATGTGGATCTGATTCAACTGATAATCACGAAAACCCAAGCTAATCATGAAGTTAAGCGCCCGGTAAACGATCCCCTTTCCGGTAAATTGATTACCCAGCCAATAGCCAATCTCCGTGCTTTTTTGGTCACGATCAAACGAATTAAAACTGATCATCCCAACAATTTGATCCTGATAAATAATTAATAAGTTGACTGACTTTCCTAACCGATAATGGGTTAAAGTTTGGTGTAAAAATTGCTGCTCCTGGGCAACTGATTGCATCGCATCCGCCCATGGCAACCACTTTGAAAGGGTGGTACGTGAGTCTTTTACTAACTGATAGACCAATTTTGCGTCTTCTGGATGGTCAGGAAGACGCAACTCAATCTCTTTATCAACCCGGTAGGTTCTCATTTCATCACTTCCCTACTTTCCGGCCTTTGAAATTGAGCCGTTTAAATCGTCGTATTCATTCTGACTCAGTTGGCCGGTCTGCCTGGCGACTCGCAAGCGGTCCACTTCTTTTCCGTGGTCAACGTTTGTGAGGTAATTACTTTCACCCCGCATCGTATGGTCGTATTTGGCAGCCGTCAGCTTTCGTTTTAAAATGGACTGCGTAAAATCGTAGACACGTCCATATCCAACGTTTTGGTAGTTAAACTTTTGATTTTTAATCTGAAACTTCAGGGCACCGTTGGGAATGCCACTTACAAACGTCATCTTTTCAATCATGGCTTGAGGATAACGGTTGTCTGAGAAGGTACCAGCTGCGTTCCTAAAAATCATCAGTTCATTCCCAGTGGTGACCAGGACGGTCGTCTCGGAATCTTCCTGATTAACCACTAAACCTCTGACCCGTTTTCTTGCCAAATGGTCCGTTAAATATTGGTCAAACTCTGAGCCAATCACCGCTTTTAATCCATGAAACTGATTTAAACCAATCCGCATTTGCGTATCCCTTCTATCCATACTTTTCTGTCACGCCTTTAACCATAAGGAGATCGTCATGAAAATCGAAGAACAACTCTTTACTAATCTAAAACCCGACGTTTCTAAACTGATTCGTTTTGGCTTTAGGAAACAAAACAACGTCCTAACGTACACCACTCATCTCCCACAAATCAACTTTTCGGTCACCATTACCGTTAAGCAAAATGGCGAGGTCAGTGGAAAGGTAATCGACGATGATTATCACGCCGAATATACGAACTTCCGGGTCGCTAATCCAGAGGGTGGCTTTGCCAGCACCATCAAGCAGAAATACACTGCCATCTTAAAAAACATTGCGCAGCAATGTTTCGACTACGTTCCAGACAACACGGGAACGAAGTGGCTCATCCCCGCCAATCCGAAATACTTTGACTTAGAAAAAGACTTCGCCAAAAACGGCACCATCATGTGGAAACAAACCACTCACATTCATGTTGATGATTTAGTTTACATCTACGTGACGGCACCAGTTGCCGCCATCACGTATAAATGTGTGGCCATCAAGGTGAATCAACCGCACTACTACCACGATAAAAACATCACCATGCACTACGTTATGTTACTTCATTTGCTTACCAGATTTAATCCCAATGAATTTAACGCGGCCGTCCTAAAAAAGCACGGTGTTAAAGCCGTCAGAAGCCCACGTCACGTTCCTCAATCTTTAAGTTGGATTCTCAAATAATCACCACATTAATACTGAATATTTTGGTCTGCGACAATTGACTGGTAATTCATCTTTTCAAGCCATTTTGGTAAACTCAGGTTCTCCATGATGTTCATGTCAACGTCTGGAGTCAAAATCGAACCGCCAGGAACCGCATCAACTGGAATCGAAAAGTAGGGTCCAACGGTAATCGCGTTGCCAATCTCACCCGGTTTCATCATGACGTGGGCAAAGCCAATCCACGAACTGGCAAACGAAGTGCCCGCATCTTGACCACACTGGGCAATCGAGCGCGCGATGGCCTCTCTTCTTCTGGCCAAGAATTCGCCGAGATCGTCCTCGTTGGGCGTATTCCAAGTTCCAGCATCCTCAATGAACATGGAGGAATTATGAACGGGATCCTTCGCAATTGAAATGGCAATGGCGGACCAAACGCCGTAACTTTCACCCGGTTTTAGCGGGCGGTCTTCAATTGGTCGTTCGGCAGTCACGCCCTTGTTAGCACAAATAATGAAACTCCCCGGAGCTGGATAGTGCCGACGATTGTCAGCCGTCCCAAAGAATTCTACCAACGAATCCTGCAGTGGTTTCCCATCGTAAATTGGTAGTTTCGAACCATCCCACTGGGTCACCTTAAACAACGGTTGTGCCCGATCGACTTCTGGATTTCTCAGGAGATCATATCCCAGAATGTGACCCTGAACGCCCGTGAAGCTGGAGGCCGTCATCATGTTAATCTGGCCGATGTAGGCGTTCTTACACTCGGCTCGGTCGTAAGACACGATTCCATCCAAGACGCCATCATCCGTCTTTTCGCGGGTCCCGGCGTCAACTTTTAGGCCAGTAACATAGCCAGTCCCGAGATTTCCTGGCTCCATGTAACCCCGTGAATATTTTTGATAGGGACTAATCGCAACACGATCAATCCCCTCTTGATTTAAAATTTTGTCAATTTTAGCCATTTTTGGCCTCCTATAAGCGGAAAATTTATTTTGCTTTTGAGACTACGTTCATAATCGCCTAACTCAAAATCACTTGCAAGGAACATCACTTATTAATGCCCAAATGACGGTACTAAAACGATTTTATCTCCCTTTCTTATCAATCAATAAATATTTTATTAAAATTTCCTCATAAAAAGAGTGACACAATGTCAGCATTAGCGTTAAAATAATGTTAAGATTTACACAATAATAGGTGTGTATTGAAAGGAGATCCTAATAATGAAAAAAGTCTTAATACTAGGCGGTGGATTCGCTGGATTAAGGGCTTGCAAGCTTTTAGCTAAGAGTAAGGCCAATCTAGACATTACCTTGGTTAATAAAAATGCTTATCATTATGACTCGACCGGCCTCTACAAGGTCGCATCAGGAGATGAAGCACCAGAGCGACTCATGTTTAGAATTACCGACATGATCAATCCTAAGATTCATTTCATAGAGGATGAAGTTATTAAAGTAAATGGTAAAGATAACACGGTCCAAACGAAAAACAACGGTGATTTAAGTTACGACTACCTGTTCAATGCGCTTGGATTCGAACCCGAAACGTTTGGCACCCCGGGTGCAGACGAGTTTGGGCTTCAGATCAGTGACATTGATAACTCAGTCGCTGACTACAAGAAGATTCAAACCACCTTGGATGCCTACGATGAGTTTAAGGATGCTAAGCTCTTGAACATCGTGGTGGTCGGCGGTGGTTTTACTGGCATCGAACTTTTAGGGGATCTCGTGCACATGGTGCCAAAATGGGCCAAAAAGTATGGTTTCAAAAAAGAAGAGTTCAAAATTACCTGTATCGCTCCGGGCTTTTTGCCAATGTTTAACAAAAAACTCGGTGACTACGCGCAACACTTCCTTGAAAAGAAGGGTGTTAAGTTCATCATGGGTGACACGGTGTCAAAGATTACGGCAGATGGTGCTTACTATGGTAAAGATGATAAATTCATCCCATCTCACTTAGTCTTCTGGACCGCTGGAGTAAAGGGATCTGACGTTATTCCCGATTCACAGTATCCAAACGAGAAACGAAACCGGGTCGCCGTTAACACGAACATGAGCTTAGACGACTTTCCTAACCAGTACATCATTGGTGACGTCTCAGCCGTTAAAGATGACAAGTCCGGTCGGATGTTTCCAACGACTGGTCAAATTTCCATCTACGAAGCGGACGTTGCCGTTAATGATTTCTTAAACAAACTAAATGGTAAACCCGCCATTAAGTTCGACTACAAATCAATGGGAACCGTTTGTTCACTTGGCCCATACAGTGGAATTGCCGAAATTTACATGTTCGGCATGACCTTTAAGTTAAAGGGATGGATTGTCCCAATCTTTAAGAACATGATCTTCAAGAAGAACGGACTTGAACTCGGAAACATTCGGACCATGTTAGAAAGTTAAATTGATTTAAGGAGGAACTATTCACAATGCTTAATTTAGGTTTAAGTGTTTTGCCGCTAGCGCGGATTCAGTTCGCTGAAACCACGATTTTCCATTTCTTCTTCGTCCCAATGTCAATTGGATTGGCATTGATCGTTGCAATCATGGAAACCTTCTATGCGGTGACCAAAAAACCAGTCTATAAGACGATGACGAGATTTTGGAGTAAGATTTTCTTACTTAGTTTCGCGGTCGGAGTTGTAACTGGTTTGATTCAAGAATTCCAGTTCGGGATGAACTGGTCTGATTACTCAAGATTTATGGGTGACATCTTTGGGGCGCCGTTAGCCATCGAAGCTCTGTTGGCCTTCTTCTTGGAATCAACGTTTATCGGGGTTTGGATGTTCACCTGGGACAAATTAAAACCCGCTTGGCACGCCCTGATGATTTGGTTGGTCTTCTTTGGTTCAGCCATTTCAGCACTTTGGATTCTATCAGCCAACAGTTTCATGCAACATCCAGTTGGTTACCGGATTGACCCTAAGACCGGTCACGCTTTAATGACTAGTTTTAGCGCCATCCTGACCAACCAACAACTCTGGTACGAATTTCCCCACGTGATCTTCGGAGCCTGTGTTACCGGTGGTTTCATCGTTGCTGGTGCATCGGCTTGGATGATCTTTAGAAAGAAGTGGCCCGACTTCTTCAGAAAATCAATGCGAATTGGTTTAGTCGTTGGTTTGATTGCTGTCTGCGGTAGCTTCCTTAGTGGAGACCAACAGATGCTTTACTTAAGCCATCAACAACCAATGAAATTTGCCGCCGCTGAAGGTGAATTTGAAAACGTTAAAAGTCCAGCTGCTTGGACGGCCGTTGAATTCGCTCATACTAACGAACACCGTGCTAGTTTCAAGATTGAGATTCCATACATGATGGACATCTTGACCTACCACAAGCTAAGTGGATCGGTTACTGGTATGAATGAAACTAATGCAAAATTACACAAGAAGTGGAATAGTCAGTTTGGCAAAGATATGAACTACTACCCACCAGTAAACACCTTGTTCTACTCATTTAGAATCATGGTATTTGGTGCAATGACACTAGCTTTCTTAGCCATCTGTGGACTGTGGTTCTCAAGGAAAAAGAAGAATACGATTGGGAAGCAGTGGTGGTTGACGCTACTGCTGACGGTTGGAACATTTGGACCGTTCATTATTAACACCTGTGGTTGGCTGGTTACTGAAAGAGGTCGTGACCCATGGGTTGTCTACGGATTACTGCCAATTGCCAAAGCGGTTTCGCCAAGTACGACGGCAGCTTCCGTGCTCTTTACCATTATTATTTACTTCTTCTTATTTGCCACTTTGGGTGTCTTCATGTTTATTTACGCACGAAAATCACTTTACAAGGGGCCTGAAGGTGTCGGCGATCACGAGAGCTACGATACCGAAGATCCATTTTCAAAGGAGGCTTTTGAGAAATGAGTTTATTACAACTTTTATGGTATTTCTTAATCGGATTACTGTTTGCACTGTTCTTAATTCTCGATGGAGCTGATTTTGGGGCCGGAATGTCAACAAGACTTCTGGCTAGTAATTACGACGAAGCAGCTTTGGTACTTCGAACGATTGGACCCCACTGGAGTGGAAACGAAGTCTTCTTGGTTGCCGCTGGTGGTTCAATGTTTGCGGCGATGCCAATGTGGTACGCCTCGTTGTTCTCCGGATTCTATCTCCTGCTATTCTTTATCCTGGTGGCTCTAATTTTTCGGGGTGTCTCGTTTGAATTCTCCGAAAACGCAGAGACCAAAAAGGGCCGAAACCGATGGATGTGGGCCAACTTCTTCGGAAGTGTCTTCATCCCCTTCCTGTTCGGAATGCTTTTTACCGACATGATTCAAAGTTTGCCAATGGATGGTCAGGGTAACATCTACGTCACCTTCTTCGACGTTGTTAACCCACTTTCAATCCTTGGTGGAATCACGGTAACTGCATTATGTCTCTACCAAGGCCTTCACTACATTTCCTTGCACACGGCGGGCTTAATTCGATACCACGCCTCAGCAATGGCATCCAACCTGTACTGGTTGGCTTACCCAGTGGAAATCCTAGTTGTGATTGCCTTATATTTCCAAACCAACTTTTTCGAGACACATTTGGTCTCAACTGTAGTAGTATTAGCATTAATCGTTGCTACAACTATTTGGGGTCAAATTGCTAGTGGCTCTGGTCATGAAGTACAAGCTTATCTTGCAAGTACCAGTACCCTCGCCTTACTAGTAATCCTGATCTTTATTGGTTTATTCCCTAACGTATTGGGTGCCAATGATCCAGTTCACACGATTTCAATCGCAAATGCTTCTTCATCACCATATACGTTAGTTGTAATGACCATCGTGGCATGTATCCTCCTACCGCTCATCGCGATCTACTTTACCTGGAGTTACGTCTCACAATGGCATCGCATTTCGCTTAAAGATATGGAAGATGCCAATTCTGGATATTAAAAATTAAGGATTGATAAAACATGTTTGATAAACAACTTCTATCAATTCCTGGGGTCAAAAAATTAATTGCCAAGCTAAGTATTCTAGCAGTCGTTCAATCGGTCGCTATCATTCTAGAAGCCCTTTTTCTCTCACAGGCAATGGTGCTTACTTGGGAACAAAAAAAGATAGCAGCGTTAACCATACCTGTGCTATCTTTTTTTGTTGCTTTCGCATTAAGATACCTGATCACAAGAATTGAAAATCAAATTACCGATAAATTTGCCAGTCAGGCTAGTAGTCAGTTAAAAGAACAACTCCTACAAAAAGAATTCGAACTAGGACCCGCCATGGTCTCAAACATCGGATCAGGTCACATGGTAACCCTAGCACTTGAAGGGATTGATAAGGTCGAAAACTACCTTAACCTCATCCTGCAGAAGACCATTAACCTGGCAATCATTCCATGGATCATCCTTTTGTACTGTTTCTTCGTTAACTGGCTCTCAGCGGTCGTGATGCTACTGGTCTTTCCGGTAATCATCTTGTTCATGATTATTCTAGGACTCGCCGCTCAGGCTAAATCTGACCGACAGTATTCTGGCTTTAAAGAGATGTCCAATAACTTCATCGACAGCATGCGGGGGCTTAAGACCCTCAAACTCTTTGGCCTCAGTAAATCCTATGGAGACAACATCTATCGGGTTAGTGAAAATTACCGAAAGAGCACAATGAGCGTGTTAAGAGTCGCTTTACTATCGACGTTTGCCCTCGACTTCTTTACGACCATGTCAATTGCCATCGTGGCCGTCTTATTAGGTGTGAAATTAATTAATGGAACGGTGACCCTGCTTCCGGCCCTAATCATCCTAATTCTCTGCCCGGACTACTTCCTACCGGTCAGAGATTACGGAAATGACTATCATGCCACGTTGGACGGTAAAAATGCCCTGATTGACATCAACAAAATCCTGGATTTACCAAGTCCAACCAGCAAAATTAAACTAACCAACTTTCACAACTGGACTAAGGACAGTACCTTAAAGGTCAGCGACTTAAACTTCAGTTACGACCAAAAAGAGGACAACATCGCCGATGCCAATTTTAATCTGAACGGATTCGTTAACATCGGAATCGTGGGTCGGTCTGGTTCAGGGAAGTCCACGCTTTTAAACCTCCTTGGAGGCTGGCTGTCTCCAACCAACGAAAACGGTCATCTACCATTCAACGTTGACGGTCAAGCAATTGACAGTCTCGCTCAATCGGAATGGCAGAAGCACATCAGTTACATCCCCCAAAATCCATACATCTTTGCCGGAAGCATTGCCCAAAACGTCGCCTTTTATAAACCCGATGCTAAGGCTTACGCCATTAACTCCGCCATCGAAAAAGCGGGGCTGTCTAAGTTTGTCGCCAGTCTCCCAGATAAGGCGAATACCAAGATTGGCGAAGGTGGCAGAGGCATTAGTGGCGGTCAAGCCCAACGGATTGCCCTGGCCCGAACCTTGCTTGATACCGATCGAACCATTCTCCTGTTAGATGAACCAACCGCCCATCTGGACATTGAAACAGAATATCAACTGAAACAAACCATGGTTCCGATCTTCAAAGACCACCTCGTCATCTTTGCGACCCACAGACTTCATTGGATGAACGAAATGGACTACATTCTAGTCATGGAAGATGGCAAAATCGTTGAACAAGGAACTCAAACTGAATTATCCAACCAAAACGGAGCCTACAAGCAATTGATTAGTGAGATTCGAGGTGGAAACAATGCGTAAACTACTTAAAAACGATACGTGGATTAAACCATACCTGACCAAGTACAAGGTCCTGTTATTCTGGGTCTTCTTTCTCGGCGTCTTGACCTTTGGGTGTGGGATTGGATTGATGTTCGTTGCCGGCTACTTAATTAGTCGTTCGGCCACTCATCCCTACAACATCCTGATCGTTTACGTCCCGGTCATCTTAACGCGGGCCTTCGGAATTGGCCGACCGGTCTTTAAGTACTTAGAGCGACTAAACAGTCATAACTGGGTCTTAAAGGTAACGTCTGCCCTTCGAAAACGGCTCTACACTACCCTGGAATCATCCGCCCTTTTTTTGAGTGAGAAATTTCAGACCGGTGATTTACTGGGCGTCCTGGCTGACGACATTGACCACCTTGAAAACCTGTACCTAAGAACCATATTTCCAACCCTTGTGGCCTACATCACGGGTATCATTATCATTGTGGCCTTAGGCATCATTAGTTGGCCTTACGCCATCTTCATGTTCGTTGCGTTTACCATTAGCTTGTTCTTTGCTCCACTTGCCTCTGAGGCCATGCGGGGGGCTTCTAAGGAATACCAGAAGTCGCTTCTCCACCAGTCTTATGAAAATCTGACGGATTCAACCCTTGGAATCGCGGACTGGATGATTTCTGGACGAGAAAAGGGCTTTCTTAATCATGTCAGAAAAAACGACCCGAAGATTGCCAAGTCTAACGATCAGACCCACTTATTTGAGTGGAATCGTGAATTTCTCATTAAAGTGGTCTTCGCAATCGTCATCATCGGGACCCTGCTTTGGTCTAACCTGTACTTCAAGGGGTCACAGGAACTCGTTAACTACGCGGCCGCCTTCGTCATGGGAATCTTTCCGTTGATGGACGCCTTCGTCCCGGTCTCTCAAGCCTTAGAAGAGTGGCCAATGTACAGTGATTCGGTGGTCCACTTGAATCAACTTTCAGACGAAGAGAGGAAACCGTACGTCTCAGACGAAAAGCTGCCCGCCCCATCTGACTTTAATTCCATTAAACTCGATCACGTGACTTTTCACTACCAAGATGATCCAAGTGACATCATCAAAGACGTCTCGTTTAAGATTGATAAACACCACAAGTTAGCAATCATCGGACCCAGCGGAGTTGGAAAGACGACCCTCTTGCAGCTTTTAACCGGAGCACTTACGCCAACGACTGGACACGTCTTAATCAACAACATCGATGCCTACAAGTTTGAGTCTGACAGCTATAAGTGGTTCAGTGTGCTGGATCAGAGTCCGTTTCTATTTGACACGTCGGTCTTAAACAACGTCCGAATCGGAAACGAAACCGCTACTGACGAAGACGTCAAAAGGGCCATCAAGGCCGTAGGATTGTCTGATTACATTGAATCACTACCAGACGGCTATGAAACGAACGTCAAGGAAAACGGAATCAGATTCTCTGGCGGACAACGGCAACGAATTGCGCTCGCCCGCATCCTCTTGCAGGACAATCCAATTGTCCTACTCGATGAACCCACGGTGGGACTGGACCCGATTACCGAAAATAACCTGATTAACACCATTAGTCGAGTTTTAAAAGACAAAACCATGATTTGGGTTACCCATCACCTTCAAGGCTTAGACGAAATGAATGAGGTCATCTTCCTTGAAAACGGCGTCATCAAGATGGAAGGAAACCCGCAAGCATTGTATAAAAATAACGCCCGTTATCGTAGACTGTACGCAATGGACGTTGGTAAGTAATTATTCGGTTATTTAGAATACTGAAACAATTCCGAAATGATGGTTTTAAGGACAGCGGTACTCTCAGATTGTGGTAACTGCGCAATTAGGTCAAAAGCGTCGTCTAAGTACTGCGTATAAATATGACGTGCCGCTTGCATTCCGCCACTGTCACTCACAATTTTAGCAATTTCTTTTAGATCAGCTTTTTTAAGCTGGTCTTTTTTTAGGATTTTTTTTAACTTCGGACCGTCAGCGGTCTTGAAAGTCTCAATGACGGGCAAGGTATACACGCCCTCACTGGCATCGTGCAGAGTGGGCTTTTCGGTTTCAACGTCTGGCTCAAAGTCTAGGAGGTCGTCTCGAATCTGAAACGCCATCCCAAAATTCAAACCAATCTGCTCAGCAATCTGGACGGTGTTATTGTCAGCCATTGAAAGGATGGCGCCCTCCCCCATTGCCACTTTGAAGAGTTCCGCCGTCTTTCCCTGAATTGAATCAAAGTAGTCCTGTTCACTTCGGTCTAAATCATACTTACTTTCGTCTTGAGCCAACTCGCCAAACAAGACGTCCTTCATGCTTTCAACGTTGTAACGCAAATTATCAAAACTCGGAGCGTAGTCCAAAAGCATTTCAAAGTATTTCGTGAACAGGTAATCACCCAGGTAGATGGCTTCGCGCTGGCCAAATTGAGCGTTTAACGTATCTTCCCCCCGTCTTAAGTCCGATTGGTCAATGACGTCATCGTGGACCAAAGAAGCCAAATGAATGACCTCAATTGAAGCGGCGGCCTGGAGGAGTTTCTCTCGCTCAACTGCTTCCGTTCCAAAGTTACCCGCGATTAACAGGAGCGCCGCCCTTAGCATCTTGCCGTTTCCGTTAATTAGTTCTTCGATTCCCCGTTTAAACTCGGCCTCAGGAACCTGAATCTCTTTACTTATGAGTGATTGAACTTGAACCAGTTCAGATTCAATTTCAGGAAATTTATTCCAAATGGTTGTTTTCATGTCTTTTCCTTTTTTATGGTAACCTTACGATATTTTCATGGTACTATAATAACAGCATTATCCTTAATAATAATAACATTAACAATGACTTTCGGAGGCAAAACAATGAAGTGGAAATACTTTTATCAACTAACCGAGATGTACACCACACCAGTCGACGTCTTAATCCTACTGTTCTGTGCCAGCTTTTCGTACTACTTTTACGGTTCCTTTAACTGGCTGTATGCCATCTGGGCCTTCTTCATCGTGTTCTTGATGCATCTGTTTTTAAACCTACATAACAACCTGGAAGACTACGAACACGCAACCGACGTGACCGACTACAAACACGCCACCAGTATCATTGGTAAGTACCACCTAAGTACCCGGATGATCTGGAAATGGGTCGTAATAATGGGGATAATTGTCGCCGTCCTTGGACTCACGCTCGCATACTTGACTGGATGGCCCACGTTAATCATTGGAATCATCGGCTTTGGCCTTGGACTAGCCTACTCGGCAGGTCCGAGACCAGTGGACTCCACCCCATTTTGTGAACTCGCAACCGGAATGCTCATCATGTTTTTTGACCCGCTGGTCTACGTCTATCTAGGAAGCATTCATCGCTTTCGCTTTTCCTGGGACAGTATCGTCGACGTCTTCTTGGTCACCATGTTCCTGTTTGTGCTTGCCTACATCACCCAACTCGCCAACAACACCTGTGACCTAAGAGAAGACATCGGAAATCACCGTTACACCCTGGTGTATTACATCGGACCATCAGACGCAATTAAATTATTTACAATTGTTTTCTGGTTGACAATCTTAATCATACCAATTTTATCCTTCTTTGGATACGTCCCAATCATTTCAAATTTAATTATTTTGGCTTATCCGCTGGCCTGGAAGAAAGTTAAAGTTTTTCAAACCAACCAGAACAAGCAAGAAGTCTATCATCAAATCGTTGGTGGGGTGACAATGTTAATGGGGTTGTATATCATTACTTACATGATCGGAACCATCATCAAAATCTTTCTTTAATTCATTTACACTGGAGGTAAATCATGACCTGGAAGTACTTTTATCAACTAACTGAGATTTACACAACACCGCTGGACGTGACCTGGCTCATACTTGCGGCTAGTTTTTCTTATTATTACTATGGCTCGTTTAACTGGCTGTATGCCATCTGTGCCTTCGTGATTGTCATCGCCCTGCACCTCTTTTTAAACATGCAGAACAACCTCGAAGACTACGAACACGCCACCGACAAGACGGACTACAAGCACAGTACGAGCACCATCGGGAGTAATCATCTGAGTCTCACGATGATTCGGCACTGGTTGTACGGTTTTGCCGCTTTCATTATCATCGCCGGTTTGATCCTCAGTTACTTTACTGGCTGGCCCACGCTGGTAATTGGTGTGATTGGTTTTCTCTTGGGACTGGCGTACTCGGCGGGTCCGAAGCCTCTAGACGCTACTCCATTCTGTGAGTTAGCGGTTGCCACATTAATTCCGTTCTTTGTTCCGCTGATTTACATGTACATGGGAAGCATCCACCGATGGAACTTCACCCTTATGAGTGTGCTGGACGCCTTTTTGGTGACACTACTACCGTTTATCCTCTTCTTCATCATTCAACTTGCAAACGACACGTGTGACCTCGAACAAGACATTGGTAATAACCGTCATACGTTAGTCGACTACATCGGGAAAAAGAACGCCATTAAGGTGTTTGACTTGGTCTACTGGCTCTCAATCATCGTCATTCCAATTCTTTCTTTGGCAGTCGGCATTGTTCCCTACTTTGCCCTACTAACCATTCTAATTTATCCTTACGTTTGGACCAAAGTCAAAGTGTTTAACTTCAATCAAAACAAGGGAGAAATTTATAACGTCATCGTTAAAAACGTTTCACTGATCGTTATGTTATACATTTTGACGTACATGATTGGCACCATCATCATCTACCTATTTAAATAAACTAAAAGCATTTCTTTAAATAAACTAAAAGCATTTCTTTAAATAAACTAAAAGCACTTCAGAATTTTCTGAAGTGCTTTTTTAGATCTAAAACTAGTGATGATTACTAACGTACCACGCTAGTTGATTCAGTAATTTATTTTGGTACTCATCATACAGACTTCTCAAGGGATGCAGATGATCCACCTTGACAATCCACGGCTTATCGAAGTTTGTGTAGTGCACAATGACGGGATGATCCAACGCCGCTACTTGAGAACGCTGACCGTCCGTCGTCTCACTTTTGCGGTACTTGCCCTTAATAAGGTTACTTTGCACGTTGTACTTGGAGGGTAATGCCTGCCAATCACCGTTAAAAATGGCATTTAAGGCATCCTGGTCCTGAAACCGCAACATTTCCGGATGGTCATTCGCAAGTCTGCGTGCTTTTTGTGAAATACCAGCGCTACGCCATTTCTTGGTATCAATTAGTAACAAGCCGGCGTTAAAGTAGTGGCCAGCTTTCTCACTGACTCCCATCTCACGCAGGCGGTCCAAATAACCAGCATTTTCAACGGCGCCAATTACTTTCCCATTTAAATCAGCGTGATAAAGTTCATCAATGTTTCCCACACAAATCATATCAGCGTCAAGATAGAGAATCCTGGGACGGTCAATTTCTTCTGGAATATCAATGCGGTAGTAAGTATTGCGTTTGATGATGCTGTTCGGAGCATCCGTGTTGGCCTTCTGGTAACGGTCCTCGTGGGGTTTTAAAAATTTCACCGTTAGACAGTTTTGAAAAAGCTTCGGAAGCGTGGCAATTAAGTTCTGATTTTTGGGATCTAGATAATCGTTGACGACAAAAAACTCAAAGTCCGCATCGGGATTGTTTAAAAGGATGGAAGTGTAATTAATTGCCAGCGGCAGTGCCATGTTGTTGTCAGTGGTGGACGCAATCGTGAGCGGATGAGCCACTTCAGTTGGTTTTTCCACTAGGCCCAGTCTCCGTTACGAAAGACGGGAACGACCGTCCCATCAGCTTTAACACCGTCGATGTTCATGTCGTCAGAACCCATCATGAAATCAACGTGTTCTTGACTGCTATTTAAGCCAGCCTGGTCTTGTTCTTCCGGACTCATCTCGGTCCCTCCAACAACACTGAATGGATAAGCAGCGCCTAGGGCCATGTGATCACTGGCATTTTCGTCGTACAGGGTGTTGTAGAAGATAATGCCCGATTGTGAAATTGGACTGGGATCCGGCACCAGTGAAACTTCGCCGAGCGAACGAACTCCTAGATCGGTAGCAAGGAGGTGGTCAAGTGTCTTTTGACCCTTCTTGGCGGTGGCGGATACGACCTGTCCGTCCTTAAACGTGAACTCCATATCTTCAATCAAAGTGCCAGAATAGCTTAACGGTTTCGTTGAAGTGACGTGACCGTTAATCCGGCGTTTGTCAGGAGCGGTGAAGACCTCTTCGGTCGGCATGTTGGGCATGAACTTAATGCCGTCAACACCGGTACTGCCAGCCCCGACCCAGACGTGGTGCTTGGGTAATCCAACCTCCATGTCAGTTCGTGGGGAATGGTACTGCAGTGTGTCAAACTGTTCCTCATTTAACCAAGCTGCCTTTTCTTGGAGCTGGTTCTTGTGGTCTTCCCAAGCCTGAATGGGATCGTTGTTATCAACTCGGGCCGTTTTAAAAATTTCCCGCCACAACTTGTCAACCGCTTCGTCCTCTGGTAAATCTGGGAAAACTTGTTTCGCCCATGCGTTATCAGCAGCTCCTACTACCGTCCAAGTCAGGTCATTATTCTGGGTTGCTACGCGGACTGCATTGGTGGCTTTTCCCATGGCAGCAGAGTTTGTAGCAACTCGTTTGGGATCGATTTTGGCAAACGCCGCCGGGTCTTCAGATAGAACCGAAATCCGTGCGGCATGCTTGTCAACGATGTAGTTGGCCTCATCCACCATGTACTGGGGAATGTTTTCCAACCGGTCGTCACTAGCGTGTTCTAAGAACTGCTTAGAAACAAAGGTATCGTCCCACTTCACCATCACATCGGATGCCCCGGCTTTATAGGCTTCTTTCACAATCATGTGGGCCAAGTCCTGGTGATGATCAGAGATATACAGAACGACCGTCTGGCCCGGTTGGACGTTTACTCCGACCTTGACAATCAATTCCGCATACTTTTTTAAATTACGATCTAATTCTTCCTTCTTCATGTAATCATCCCTTCTTCTCTCGTTGCATCCATTCTATTGATTTTTATTTTCAATTACAATTGATAAGTGTAACGCTTTGCAATCAAAATTTAACTTACGGAATGTAAGTCCGAAATCACGGCTTTTCAACTTATCTGACTTCACAATTTCTCAAAATGAGACTGGAGTAAGCGCGTAATACCGTGCTAAAATGGATGATATTACTTAACGAAACGGGAGGGAACGACGTGTCAAAAGCTGCCAAACGAGCAATTTTCATCCTGATTATTGCGAACTTTATCATTTGTTTAGGGATGAGTCTGGTGATTCCAGTCGAACCCTTCATTAAAAACGAATATCATTTAACCACCGCTCAGATGGGAACCATGACTTCCTTGTACGCCCTAGCTCAGTTCATCGGATCGCCGTTTGTTGGCCGGATCTCAGACAAGATTGGTCGGGCGCCAATTTTGGCTGGGGGTCTAATCCTTTATTCGGTCTCCGAGATGATGTTTGCGGCCTCTAACACACTGCTGTTATTCGATATTTCCCGACTAATTGGTGGAATTTCGGCCGCCATGGTGGTGCCAACGTCCATGGCAATGGCCGCTGACCTGTCGTCTTCTGAACAACGAGCGAAGGTCATTGGGCTGCTTTCGGCCGCTTTTAGTGGTGGCCTAATCATCGGTCCCGGGATTGGTGGTGCACTTGCCAAGTTTGGGTACAAAACCCCGTTCTGGTTTGCGGGAATCCTTGGCATCATCGCCGTCATCTTCTTCGTGGTGGGACTTCCCAAGCACATCAAACAGACCAACCAAAAAAATCCAGTCATGGAAGAGGTCCACATTACCGAAAAGGGCTTAAAGTCCATCCTAAACGGTGCCATGATTGCTCTCTTCGCCATGATTTTAATCTCATCATTTGGTCTGCAGGGCTTTGAAAGTATCTATACGATCTACGTGAACCAGGTCTTTCACTTTACCCTTGATAACATTGCCGTCGTCCTAATCATTAACGGAATGATTTCTCTCGTCCTTCAGGTCGTTTTCTTTGACCGCTTGGTCAGAATGCGCGGTGAACTGGGGCTGATTCGTGACTGTTTCATCCTCAGTTCCATCTGTATCGTCTGGATCCTGTTTGCTCACAGCAAAATCGAAGTCATCATTGCCACCCTAGTCGTCTTCTGTGCTTTTGACGTGTTAAGACCTGCCATCACGACACTGCTGACTCGTTTTGGCAAGAATAATCAGGGATTAATCAACGGCTTAAACATGTCACTAACCAGTGTTGGTAACATCATCGGACCCATTTTTTCTGGAGTTCTAATGGACATTAATCCGCACTATCCGTACACGATTGTCGCCATTATTTTACTGTTTTCGGCGTTCATAACATTTGTAGTTCGTTACGAAATGCGTCACACTAAGGGCGTCAAAAGTGATGAATAGAAACGGAGGAATTGCATATGGCAAAAAAAGTACTAATCTTAGGTGCCGCAGGACAAATTCCTAGCATCGTAATTCAAAAGTTATTAAAGGACACCAATGTTGACATGACGCTATTAGCTCGTAACGCAAAAAGTCGGTTAACTGTCAGTGACCCCAAACGAGAAACTGTCGTTGACGGTGACATCAATGATGATGAAACTTTGGCCAACGTCATGAAAGGTCAAGACATTGTCTTTTCGGATGTTCCTCACGCTGAGGCAATGAGTTCCGTTATCAAAGCCATGGATCAAGCAGACGTTAAACGTTTAATCGTCGCTGGTCTCCTGGACGTTGACGATACGGTCGTTGGACCATTTAAGAAGTGGAACAACGAGATGATTGGCAGTACCTACGCTGATCCCAAGAAAGCCTACAAAGAACTGCTTGACTCCGACATTGACTACACCTACCTGAAGATGACCTGGCTGTATAACGACAAGAACAACGAAAAATACGAAGTTATTCCCGCTGGCAAGCCATTTAAGGGTGCGCAAGTCACCCGGGAAGCCATTGCCAAGTTAATCGTCAGTATCATTGAAGACCCAAGCAAGTACCAACGTGAAGACATTGGTGTGGTTGAACCTGGTACTGAGGAGCTTTCCAAGCCTTCATTTTATTAAAAATTAAACAATATAAATACCTTTAGATGGATTTTATCAATCCAATCTAAAGGTATTTTTCGTTATTTAGAAAAAATATTAATCAAAAACTTTTTCTCTGAAAAATTATGTACCCTAACACTAAAAATGTGAGTGACCATCCCAATGTTCCAATCACTAATTGACCATTGCTCAAAAGAGTTGTTAAATGATAAGTTCCATAGTTATAATATTGATTAGTCAAGTTCAGCATATTAAAGGGATTCCATTTTAATATATTAGAAAATGAATTACTTTTATCTACTAAATTGCCTGAGACGAATTGACCAATCAAAACGATGAGAATATTAGTTGTAATAACTACCGCATTTGAATTAATAATACACGATGCAATAAATACCAAACTAATTATCAATAAAGATGCAACCAAATCCACTAAATTAAAAATAATCATATTTATAATTAACGGACTGTGATATTGATATAAATCTAACCAATTTATCGACAAAGAAGTAAACGGAACTAACTGGAAAATAAAAAAGCAAATTATTGAAAATAAATGTAATATTATCGCATAACTACATGCAATCAGTACCTTAGCAAAATAAACGTCAGCTTTTTGCGGAGCTTTATAAAGGATCGTTAAAATCGCATTATTCTGATACTCCATCGTAAAAAGTGTCGAACAGACAATGATTAACACTAAGGGAATAATCTGATTAGAATCGTCATTTGTCATAGCTAACAAATTATTTTGTTGATTACCAGAAGCCATCTTAACAATGACCATATAAACGGGAATTAAAAATGGTGCAATATAAACAATTTTTCGATGAATACTTTTATAAAGTTCCTGATGTAAACAACGTATCATAACTAGATCCCCTCCAATTTAAATCCGTCGATGCTTAAAAATAAAATATCCAACAACGAAAAATCCTAGTCCATAAATAAGTGTGCCTATTATTAGTTGAACATTACTTAAATTTGAAAATAGAAAGTACTTTTTATTAGATAATTGATTAATTACATAAATCATATTCAACGGATTCCATTTTATAAAATTGACTGAAGTCGGAATGCTTTTCATGATGGCGGTTGAGATATTCGATCCTAAAAACACGATTAATAATCCCATCGCAATTACAAACGATTCATTTTGAGTTAAAACAATAAGAAGAAAAGCAAGTGCAATCACAAAAATCATATACAATAGATAACCAACGACATTCAATAAGAGGGAAATTAAAACAGTATGTTGATCATTAACAAGCGAAAACCAGGAAAATTCTTGATTAGCTAAAAAGAACGTAAATATCAAAGTTAACAAGGAACCAAGTCCTAATAAAGTTATTCCATAAAACATCACAATCATAAACTTAGATAAATAAATCTTGAATTTATTAGAAGTTTTATAAAACAGAGTACTAATAGTATGGTTACGGTATTCAATAGCAATAAAATCAGACGCAATCGCAATTAAAATCACGATGGACCATTGCCCCATACCGAAACCTTGCGTAACCACTAAATTGTCATTATTTCTCGTTATGGCACTGTAAAGCATTAAAACAAACAAAACCGCAATTCCATATAAAGGTAACCTTTGGTGAATGAATTTATAAAATTCATGTCGTAAACTGGCAATCATTCTATTGAACCCCTTCTTTCTCCAGAATTTGGACTACAATTTTTTCCAAATTACCATTATCAGGGGTCAACTCTTCAAGATAAATACTATTATCAGCCAAAATTTCTTGAATTTTATCCAAATTGTTTCGATTAATTACATAAAAATCATTCTCATCAATAAAATCAATTTTGAATTTCTTTAAGATATCTTTTGTCTTATTCATATTTCGTGTAATTAATCGGTATTTTTGATCATTAGTTTCAAAAATTTCTTGCAATGACTTACTTAAAATTATTTTGCCATTTTTTAAAATTAAAATATCCGTCATGACTTTTTGTAATTCTGATAAGATATGACTAGAAATTAAAAAGGCAGTACCATTTTGGGCATATTCCCTAATGATCTTTCTAACGCCAATGGTAGCTTCAATGTCTAAACCGTTCATTGGCTCATCCAAAATAACTAAATCAGGTTTATTTAATAAAGCAATTGAAATCCCCAATTTTTGTTTCATTCCAATAGAATAATTTTTAGATTTTTGGTCAATGTATGAATCCATCTCTAATAATGAAACAATATGATGCATATCCGTTGAATCTTTACTATATAATTTAAGGTTCTCCAGCCCTGTTAAAAATGGATAAATAGCTGGATTTTCAACCAACGCTCCCACTTTTTTCAGTGCAATATGGTTAGTGGTGGTGACACTTTGACCATTTAAAGAAACTGATCCTTTAAACTTTAGAAGACCTAAAATTGTTTTCATAATCGTACTTTTACCAGCTCCATTGGGACCGATTAAACCTACAATTTCACCAGATTTAACTTCAAACGAAACATTTTTCAAAACATGATTTTTTCCAAAAGAAACACTAATATCTTTTACTGAAAGCATACCAATTCCTCTCTATAAACCTAACTATGGAACATTTCTGCGACAGTAAACACAAATCCAGTTACTAAAATCAAAATTAAAACAATCCACCAATATCTAGCTAAGAATTCCCACACATTATTAATCGGATGATATCTTTCGTTAACGTTTTGAGGAGAATCGTATCCATTTTGATTAGATGAATTATTATCTGGTTTATCTCCAAATAACAACACCTCTACCGGAATTTGAAAAATTTTGGCAATTTTCTCAATTGTATTTAAATTTGGAGTAGTTTCGCCAAGTTCCCATTTCGAAACTGTTTGACGGGTCACGTACAAATCATTTGCCAACTCTTCTTGAGAAATTCCCTTTTCTTTTCGTAATTTTTGTAATTGCTGAGCAAAAATAATTTTCATTTATGTACTCCTTTAAGTTTTATTAATTTAAATATACCGTAGACAGAAGAATAATAAAGCACTCCTTTATAAGGAATAGCACTTCTAAAGTGGAATTATGTTAATTAATGTTTGCATAGTTAGGTGCATAACTGTTCCCAAACCACACACTATCCACGTGCATTTATCAGTTTTTTATTTTCACCATTCCCCACAAACTACGTTATAATTGACCACGTAATAGCTTTAAATAAAGGGAGCGTTTTATATGTTTAATGAAAAAGAAAAAGGTTTTGATGGATGGGCCCTAATTGCGGGAATTATCTTTGTTGCCGCTGGACTCTTTGTCTTCATCAAACCATTTGCCACACTGCAGGCACTAGCCGTTATTTTAGGAATCGTGGCACTCTGCATTGGCCTGTATCACTTGGTGCTTCATCATCAACTGCAAAAGAACTTTGATGTTTCGGGATATTTGATTATCATTAATGGAATTATCGATATCATCATTGGTCTGATCCTGTTATTCAGCCGCTCATTTGGCTTCTACCTCATCGCCATCGCCTTTGCGATCTGGTTCATCGTTGACTCTGGTCTAAGCATCTACTCGGCAACCAAAGCACAACAGAAGTCAGCCAAACGTTACTACTGGTTAATCGTAACGGCTGGTATCATCGGAATTATCATTGGAATTATCCTTTTGTTTACCCCATACCTTTCAAACGCCGTTGTTATTATCTTCATCGGCATCTACTTCATCGTTGAAGGAATTAAGTTATTGGTAATGGCATTTTAAATTAGGTATTAATTAAAAGGGATTCATATGGAAAATAATGATAAAAAAATCCAACATTTTTGGAATAATCTGTTGAATAAAAATCTGGCTCAAAAAACTAAAACTAATGATATGGGTCAAATTATTATCGATCCCGATTCAGATGACCAATCACTAATTGATTGGTATCTCAAAGGTTAAGCAACCCAAAAATGGCCTCACGTACTCAAATACGTGAGGCCATTTTATTTTGTCAATCTTATTTAAATTAATGAATTTCCTAATAGCAGCATGATAAACACGAGCACTAGGTCCAAGTAAACAAAGCTACTTACGACCTGCCACTTGCCCATTGTATGACTTGACCAAATCGAATTAATGATAATAAAGACCAGTTCGATGTAAATCAACAGGGCAATCAAACTACCGCCGACCATTGTAAAACCACCAATGACGGAATGCGGACCAAGGTGAAGGTGAAACGGTCCAAATTTCAGCCAGAAAACCACGACCGCCGACTGAATGACCAACAGGACGCTCAACACCACGTTAATCCAGAACATGATGCTGTTTTTAATGAGCAAAGGTTCTAACTGCCCACGAATCAAGAAGTAGCCGATTGCCGTCAAAATCACCATCACTAACAGGGTAATTCCAATAATTTCAAGATTAGCGCTCAAAAGTTGCTTATGACTCTCGGTCACAATGTTAATCTTGCGTCCCGTCCACGTGATGATGTCGCATCCCAAGATGAACACCATCCAGTAGATCAACATCATCCAAAACTTAGGATACAGACTAATCGGGTGATAAATCATGAAGGCGTAGACGGCGGTAAAGAACAGCACGGCTAACACAAAGTACGGTCGATTCATCACCGAAGCGGCTGCTCCACAAATCAAGGTCGAAGCCGCGAGCCACGACCACTGATAACCCTTCCCCTTTGACTCAAAGAAAGCCATTGGAACCGCCATAAAAATGAAGATTAGACCAATCTCAGCCGACAGGTGAAAAGCTTCATAATAAAGTAAGTCTAAAATGACGAAAGCATACGCCACGAACTCAAGCGATAACGTTTTGAATTGACGCGTCTTGACAAGTTTTTTTAACATGAAATTCCCCTTTATTAGTTCTTCTGGTATCTATTTTACACCCAATTAAACTCAATTTTCTAAATGTTTGTACTATCGTGAGCGTTTGGGTATGATGAAATTGAGCCCAGGAGGTGAATAAAATGGAAGACATTGATATTGATGAACTCAATCCCACCACGATGGTGGAATACTTTGAAAATGAACGGAAAAATAAATTCGACGTTGGTTACATTTTAAAACATAACGACAAGTATGCGCTGATGAGGACCATTGACCTCGAAGGTCGTCTTGATAACTACGAATTAATCGATCTGACGAAAGAAGTTCCGGTTTTTAACACGGGAACTCCATACTTAAAACAGATGATCGAGTATCGGACCCTTGCGACTGAATATGGGCTTAAGGATACACCACAAATTAAAACAATTGAAGACCTTCCTTTTAAAAATCCACTTCAGGAGGTCCTTGATTATCTGTCACGGAGTGAAGTGAATTTTGAAGTCGTCACAATTAACAAGAAGAACCAGAAAAAAGACCGCATCGGCTACATGAAAAATCGAGAACCGTCCAATTTCTCACTGATTTCACGAGCCGTTGACGATCCGTTTGACCCCACTTTAAATGAGGAACACAAGATCAAACTCAAAAAGATCGAGATTGTGTGTTTCAATTCATGGGAGCTCATCTTTTTGACTGATCTAATCAAAAATGATTAGGAGGAGATTTATGTCCAAGTCAACTAAGATTATTATTGCCATCGCTGTTGTACTTGTAATCGTACTACTCGTCTGCATGGCGTTAGTACTGTTAATTCCCGGTCCAATTGGTGAAATTTCAAACGCAGTTTAAGGTTCAAACTAAAAAAGGTGATCACGCGATTCGATCGTGTGGTCACCCTTTCGTTAATAACAGTATTTAAAATCATTCTAGGACCAAACTAATCCTGCCGCTCCTTAAGCTTCCCCCGAAAATCAGACAACTGATGGTAGCCCTTGTGAAGCATGATACCCGTCAGTTCAGAATCCAAACGTGAAAAGATTTCAGGGCCTTCCTTTAAAAGAGCGGTTCCGACCTCAACCACATCAGCACCGCACAGGATTAACTCAAAGGCGTCCTTTCCAGTACGAACGCCACCAGTTCCGATAATCTTGATTTCTGGCTTCAAACGCTTTCTGAAGGCTCGTACATTAGCTAACGCCACGGGCTTGACGTATGAACCACCGATTCCGCCAAAACCACCCTTGGGGGAAATGACTGCTGATTCGGTGTCAGCGTCCACAACCAAGCCGTTACCAACACTGTTAATGGTGTTGATGTAGGTCAGTGGGTACTGGTTTAAAATCTTACTTACGACGTCGTATTGTTGTAAGTCAAAATACGGTGGTAACTTGAGGCCCAGTGGCTTGGTATAAAAACTAAAAATGGCTTCCATGGCCGCGTGAACGGCCGCAAAGTCGTAACCAATCTGGGGCTTGCCAATCACATTCGGACACGACAAGTTGAGTTCACAGAGACCGGTAAAGCTACTGTCTTGAATTTTTCTTAAAGCCGTAATGTTGTCACCAAGGGAGGTTCCCGAGATTGATAAATCGATTGGCTTATCAATCTGATTCTGTTTAATGTAATCGAGATAGTATGTCAGTCCCTTGTTTGGTAATCCCATGGAATTGATACTGCCAAATTCTGTTTCAGCGTAGCGCGGCTTGGGATTTCCTTTACGTGGCTCTAACGTGGCACTCTTGGTCGTCACGCCACCAGCTTCGGATTTCAGGATTTGATTCATCTCTTCGGCGGTTTCGTCAAAGACTCCAGCGGCATTTAAAAAGGGATGGGCAAACGTCTCGTTACCGATCTGTGCTGCAATTGAAATGTGATCCATTGTAATAACTCCTTTGGTATATAAAAAGTCACAACTACTAGTAGGCATTCAGAGAAGTTCCCATTTGTCATAGTTGCGACCGCGATTAGTTTAATTAGGATGAATAATCTTTTGGATTCTCTGAACCAATTAAAGATTGATTGTCATTATCATAATGGCAACGAGTCGCACTTGTCAACTGAGAAAACTTGCCTAAAAAATAATTGACTTTCTACGTCAATTTAGTTAGAGTATTTATCAAATAAATCGAGACTACTTTAATTCAATCCAGAGAGATTGAAAAGTTAACTGGTCATGTCAAAAGTGGGCGTGCTACGTTAATTTGTAGTAGGCCCTTTATTTATGCAATTCAACCAAGTGAAAATCTAGGAGGATCAAATGGCATATTCATACAAGCATGACTTAGTGACGGTCTCTGACATGGATGAGGAACAGGTTTTACATAAGATTAAACTGGCGCAACTCTTCAAAGAGGGCAAGTCGGTGCACCTAAACCGCCCCACCTACGCAATGAACCTCTTCTTTGAGAACAGTACCAGAACGCATACCAGCTTTGAGATGGCAGAACGCAGACTTGGCATTCAGGTTCTCCAGTTTAACGCTGATACCAGTTCGGTCACCAAGGGTGAGACCCTCTCCGACACCATCAAAACGCTTCAGGCGATTGGCGTTGACATCGCAGTGATTCGGCATCCCGAAAACGAGTACTACCAACAACTACTGGACGACAACCTGAAAATTAGTGTGGTCAACGGTGGTGACGGAAGTGGCCAGCACCCATCCCAATCACTTCTTGACATGATGACCATCTACCAGGAATTTGGCACCTTCAAGGACTTAAACGTCGGGATCATTGGCGACTTAAACCACTCTCGAGTGGCCCGTTCCAACATGGAACTTTTAACTAAACTCGGAGCGCACGTGTCGTTTGCGGGTCCCGACCAGTGGTACGACCCGAAATTTAAGGAGTACGGTAAGCATTTAACCGTTGACGAACTGGCTCACAAATCCGACATTGTGATGTTACTCAGGGTGCAAAAGGAACGCCTCGGAAAAGAACTGACGGACTTTGACGCCACCAGTTACCACGAACAATTTGGCTTAACCAAGGAGCGCTACCAAACGATGAGGGATAACGCCATCATCATGCACCCCGCTCCCGTCAACCGTGGGATTGAGATTGATTCCGACCTCGTGGAAGCCGACAAGTCCCGAATCTTTAAACAGATGACGAACGGGATGTACATGCGCATGGCCATTTTGACCGACGTCCTAGTTAATAAGGGCATTGTGAATAAAGCAGATATTGAGGGAATTGACGAACGATGAAAATTTTAATTCAAAACGGGCAAGTATTTCAAAATCAAGCGCTCAAACGGTGTGATTTACTGTTAGATGATGGTGTTATTAAACAAATCAAACCTCAAATTGAGCCAACGCAAACCGACAGGGTCATTGACGCCATGAATAAGGTGGTACTGCCCGGTTTGGTGGACGTGCACGTTCACTTCAGAGACCCCGGTCAAACGGAAAAGGAAACCGTAAAAACCGGTAGTGAAGCGTCCGCTCACGGTGGTTACACGACCGTTTGTGCCATGCCAAACGTCATGCCCGTCCCCAATACTCCTGATAAACTAAAATCAATGATTGAGCATAACCTACAACAGGGCGCTATCAACGTGAAACAGTTCGCCCCCGTCACTTACAACGAACGTGGTAACCAACTCGTGAACTGTGCCGAGATGAAACAGGCTGGAGCCGTAGCCTTCAGTAACGATGGGATTGGGATTCAGAGCGCCCAGACCATGTACGAGGCCATGAAAGAAATCGCTCAAACTGGATTGCCTCTGACCGCCCACGTCGAAGACCGCTCGTTAATGAACGGCGGCGTCATTAATGAAGGATTAGCATCCCAAAAACTTGGCCTAAAGGGTATTTCCGAAGTGACGGAAACCAGTCAACTAGCTCGCGACCTCGAACTAGCGAGGGTGAGTGGCGTTCATTATCATGTCTGTCACGTCTCAACGGCGCGCAGCGTGGAACTGATTCGACGGGCTAAAGCGGATGGCGTGCACGTCACCGCTGAGGTTTCCCCGCATCACCTGTTATTAGACGACACCATGATTACCAGTGACAACCCCATGTACAAGATGAATCCGCCACTGAGAACCAAAAAAGACCCGCAAGCGTTACTAGATGGATTGCTTGACGGCACCATCGACATGATTGCGACCGACCACGCTCCTCACACCGTCTCTGACAAGGGGAATTCTTTTAACGATGCGGCTTTCGGGATTACCGGCATCGAAACAGCCTTTCCACTGCTGTACACCAGATTGGTTGAAACTGGGCGAGTCACTCTCAGTCAATTGATGGAATGGATGAGTAGCAAGCCAACCGCCTCCTTCAAGCTCTCAAAAGAAAACCAAATCAAGGTTGGTAATCACGCCAATTTCTCAGTCTGGAATCTAAATGCGCCGCATCAAATTACAACCAAAAACATGAAATCAAAGGGAATTAATTCGCCGTTTATTGGCAAGCAAGTCGACGCGCAGAACCTCATGACCTTTGTTAACGGCCAAATCGTTTATCACTCATAATTAAAAAAATGCTTTACGTAATTAAATACGTAAAGCATTTTTACTATTGCTAGTTTAAATTAAGTCTTCAACAATGGCAGCGTTGAACTGATCCAAATCATCCGGAGTTCGACTCGTAATCAAGTGATGATCCTTTACAACCGGTTCATCTTTCACAATGGCACCAGCGTAGTAAATATCAGTTTGAACCGTCTTATAAGCGGTCATCGTGCGACCTTTAACCAGTCCCGTCTGCATGAACAATTGGGGACCATGGCAGATCGCAAACGTTGGCTTGTCAGCTAACAAGAAACTTCTCGCAAATTTAACAAACCGTGGGTCACCCCGCAGTTGATCTGGTGAAAAGCCACCGGGAACTAGCAAAGCATCAAAGCTTTCCGGCATAACATCGGCAATTCCAGCGTCAACCTTGGTCTTGTGTCCGTGTTTACCAGTGATCTCTTCGCCAGCCTTCTTATCGATGATCGTAATATCATGACCAGCTTTTTTCAATGCTTCGACTGGTGAAGTCAATTCAACATCTTCAACGTCATTAGTTACAAGTACAGCTACTTTAGCCATTTCTTATCACTTCCTTACCTATAATTTTACATGGAATGAAATTTCAGGGAAAATATTTTGCTTAAAAATTTATCACAACTTTAGAACCAATGAAACTTAATGGAAATTTGATTTACACTTCTCACGGAAAGCCGCTATAATTAACGTAACTACATTTTCCAGAATTCGAGGGTATTTTATGAACAAGTCCAAACATGACGTCAACCTAGTTTGTGTGACGGTTGCATCCTGCATCATCTTCGTCTTAGTGATCCTGATAGGATGCCTGTTAGTCTCAACTCATCACGCCAAGGCTAAAAACCAACAACTTATGACTAAGATTAGGACAACCCGGCAGGAAACCAATACGTTAAACGCCAAAAAGACCGCGCAAAAAGTTCAAAAGCAGCACCAGACTGGTGTCGACATCACATCCATTCAGAAAAATAACGACCAGGTCTACCAAAAGGCCATGAAGATGGCATACACGGCCAAATCAAGCAAACAGCGTCAAGCCGTTAGCAAGCAGTTTAAAAAGGACCGTTTCGATCCAACCCTTACTAAGACCATTCTAAGCACCAAGGGTCATAACAAAAAATACCTAAACCAAAAGATTGAGAACGTCTCCGTGAACAACGCTCGTTATGACAACCAATCGCAATCCTACAACTCGATGATCACCATTACCTTTGCCTCAAGGAAGAATAAGAAGCCAAACGTCTTGAATTACGTCGTTAACTACAACGTTAAGAAACGAAAGACGACCCTCGTTGGGACTTCATGGACCAGCACGTTCGTGGCGTTAGGAGGTCAAGAAATCAATGGCTAAAAACAACAAATTTCACCTCAATAAAAACGTCAGTGTTCTAGCAATCATGTTCGTAATCATTGTCGTCTTGCTCCTCGCCATCTTCACCCTGATGATTCATAATGACACCATTAACACCCAGGTTAAAACTAATCAGGCCACTCTTTCTGCCGAGCAGAAGACGTACAACCAACGGTTTAACTCCCTAAACAAGCGTTATAAGAATCGTCTTTTAAACACCGAAAATCAAAAGGCCGGCAGTATTCTGCAAAACCAACACATGGCTGACACGACCTACAAGAACCTAAACGAATTCTTCCAGATTTTCTATACCTACAACAACGACGATCAATTTCTGGCACGTCCTCAAGTCCTAAGGGAAGCTGGACTCATTGGACCAAATTACGCCAGCAACCAAAGAGTCTTTGGTAAACAAGGTAACAAACAGACCAAGGATAAAGTCAAAAGTATGGGCATCAAGAGTAAAATGGTCGGGCTACAGATGTACGACAATCCCAACAGTCCCGAAACGATTAAAAAGATTCGCGTCATCGTCACATACGCAACCAAGTACAACCAAAACGGCGGTGACAACGTCGACAAGCTGGGTGACGTGCTGTATAACACCAAGACCAATCAAGTCTTAAGTTATCAACCAATCGTGACCGTGGGCCACTCATTAGTGACGAAGTGGGACCAATGAAAATAGCCTTCAGGAAAGTTCCTGAAGGCTATTTTTTTGAACTAATTTAACTTAATATTTTAATTTTGTTTTTTCCTCAATACTAATGGTATTAATATAAAAAATGGAATTAAATACATACTACTTAAGAAAAAAATATTATTAATGGGCAACTTTAGAAATGGGCTAATAAAGATTTGTGAAATTCCTACCCCAATATAAGACATCAAACCCACTATTCCATATCCATTATTTCTTGACGTAGGATTCTTTATTTTTGCCATCAGTGAATAATATATTCTAAATATCGACCCATATAAATATCCAAACAAAATGCCGCTAAGATACGACAATATACTTAGATTACTGTAGGAAATAATTGCCATACTAATAATCATCCCTAAAGCAATAATAGTTAACGATTCCCAACTCGAATTAAAAAAGTGTGACCCTTGAGCGATGGAATAAAAAAGCCAAAACAGGAAATAGTAAATACCAACGGATAAATGAAGATGGCTAAAATAAATCGGAAGATAACTTATTATGGTCCCATAAGAGATAGCAATGGCAGTTAGAAACAAAAGTAGAACGGATAACTTTAAAGACATAAATTTAAATGGGACATTATTCGTATGAGTATTATCAGTGATAGTTGTTTGCTTATTAGATATCACCTTTATAACAAGTATTAATAAAAGGATTGCCAAAGCAAGCCAACTAAAAAGTAAAAGTTTAACAGACGACTTATATAATAATTCCGCAATCATTGGGCCAGTTGCTGATGATACAGCAGTGGTTATATTATATAAACCGATATTTTTCCCATTTGTTTTAACATTTTGCGTTTTTGTCAAAAGGTTTAATAATATCGGAGGAATTAATCCAATTCCTATTCCCAATAGTATAGATCCCACATAATAGAATAAGAAATTTTTAAAGAAAAGTAAGAAAATAACATATGTTGCACAAAATGATATGGTTCCAAATAAAAGTCTTAACTTTATTTTCCCTACCGAATGCCATACAGAAAGTCTTACAATTAAGACAATTATTGTAAAAACAAGCAGTATCTTACCAACATCTGAATAAGATTTTGTTAATGAAAAAACAAATATGGGTAACAAAGTGGTCAACATCATAAAGAGTAAATCAACTAAAAAGTTTGAACACAATAAAATTTTATTCATGTTAATTCTCCATTAGTTAAACTTAATATGTTTTCATTAATAGGCTCATAATATAAATTGAAATAAGTATACCGCATTGTTTAAAAGTGTAAGCAACCTAAGTCCACATAATTTAATTTAGACATAATAAAGCCCCACAAGTTGGACGATAAATTCAACTTGTGAGGCTTTTATACTTTCAGGAAATTCCTGAAGGCTATTTTTTTGAACTAATTTACTTTAATTAAACAAATTTTTCAAACTTCTCGTATTTAACCATGATACCGAGTTATTTGACCCGATGTTTTAAATCATGAAGTGCCAAAGCCATTGCTGAAGCAATAAAGCCAAGACCGATTAACTCGAGGATTAACGAGTCGTTCTCACCAGTTTGTGGCAAGTTCTTGGAATTCTGCTTAGCGTTCTTTTCTGAAGAATTGAAAGCCTGGTGAATGGCTTGCGTACTTTGCGGTTCGACTACTTGACTACCGTTCTGCTTCGTTGAAGCTTCTGGTGTACCGGTCTGACTATCATTATTTGGAGTTGCTGTAGATCCACCATTGTTAGTTGGTTGACCTGGCATGACAGAGCTGCCACTTGGTTGATTTGGAGTTACCGAGCTACCACCATTACCGTTGCCACCGTTATGACTTGGTGTAATCGGGTTAATGCCGTTGCCGCCATTGTTGCTTGGGTGGTTCGGGGTTGGTGCATTCTTAGGCAAAACCGTGACAGTAACAACCAATGTGTCCCCATTTGAGGCGGTAATGATAACTTTGTATTGACCAGGAACTTGGTTATTAACTTTCGAGGTGTCAATGCTTGTGATCGTTGCTTCCGTACCATCAGCGTTAGTTGCTCTAGCACCGTAGGCAGCGGCATTGGTAGGAACTAGATCACCAACGTGAATGGTAATTCCGTGACCTTCAAGACTCGTCTTATCCGCTAAGACGATCACCGTTACTACTAGTTTCTTGCCATTTGATGAAGTAATGACAACAGGATATTGACCAGGAACCTTATTATTAACCTTGGAAGTGTCGACGCTAGTGATACTTGCTTCTGTACCGTCCGTGTTAGTGGAACTGGCCCCATATGCTTGCGGGTCAGTTGGGACCTGACCACCAACGTAAATAGTTAAGCCGTGTCCCACTAACGTTGCTTCGTCAGGGAGCACTGTAACCGTGACACCCAGTTTTTCACCATTGTTGGCGGTAATCGTTACCGGATAAACGCCAGGAACCTCATTGTTTACTTTGGATACGTCAATGTTTGTGATCTGGGCTGGATTGCCGTCATAATCAGTTGCTTGAGCATCGTATGCCGCTGGGTCGGTTGGAACTTTTTGACCAACGTAAATCTTGATGTTGTTAGCACTTAAGCGCGTGTGATTCTTTAAAACAGTAACCGTGACAGTGATACTTTCGCCATTATCTGAAGTAATGGTGACTGGATAATCACCCGGGATTTGGTTATTAACCTTTGAAACGTCAATCTTGGTAATCTTAGCGGGCTTCCCGTTTTTGTAGGTTGCTTTAGCACCATATGCACTTGGCCACGTTGGAACCTGTCTCCCAATTCTGATGCTGGTTCCATGAGCGGCAATGCTAATCCGACTCTTAACGACCGTGACGGTGACACCGAGTGTCTCACCATTGTCAGCGTGAATCCAAACTGGATATACTCCAGGGACCTGATTATTTACCTTCGACACATCAATCTTAGTGATTTTAGCCGGATTACCATCATAATCGGTCGCCTTGGCATCATACGCAGCTGGGTCAGTTGGAACCTGGTCGCCAGTATAGATGGTCAGGTTATGCGCACTTAAACTCGTGTGGTTAAAGAGCACGTGAACGTAGACCGTCTTGGTTAAACCGTTTGACGCACTGATAACAACCGGATAATCTCCCGCTTTAGTGTTATTGACTTTGGAAGTGTCAATCCCAGTAATCGTTGCTGGACTGCCATCTGGGTTCAGAGCGGTCGCACCATAGGATTTAGCGTCGTCTGGAACGGCTTGCCCAATTCGAATGCTGATATCGTGACCGGTAATCGCGTCAGCGGGAATGGGAACAACGGTTACATAAGCAATCAAAGTTGGACCTGATAAAGTATCAAGAGGACCGTAGATTACAACTGCATATTTTCCGGGCTTATTAAGATTAACACTATTATAGTTAACTCCATAAACTGCAAATGGAATAGTGCCATTCGTCATCTGAGCATCATAACTGTCAGGGTCTCCTAAATCGATATTAGTAGGATTACCTGTAAAAATGGAAATATTTTTGGCTGTAAAACTAACAATATCTACAAATGTTTGAGAAGTCATGCCATCAGAAAGAGTAAATGGGACATAGTAACGTCCAGGCACTTGATTATTAACTCCTGAAATATCAATAGAAGTAACTTTTAGAGGATTACCTTGATCATCAGTTGCAACAATTCCATATGAACTTGGATCATCAGGAACAGGATCACCGACTTTAACCGCAATCGAATTAGAAATTATATGGTCAGCTTGAATGTTGTCTCTAACCTGTTTTGCTTGCTGATTAATTACCGCTGGTTGGTTATTCTGAACGTTATTAGTGGTTTTCGGTGCTTGCTTTTCTGGAGCAACTACTTGTTTATTAAAATTGGCACCTTGATTATCAGTTTTTTGACTAGCTTGATTAGCGGGTGCTGGGGCAGTCTTTTGGTCAGTTGCGTTTTGTTGACCGCTATTTTGAGTTGGTTGGGTCGATTGATTTTTGCTTTGCGCATCGTTCTGACTAGCCGTGGCTTGGTTGTTAGTCGGTTGTGAATTTGTTTGAGCTGCTCTTTCGGTTTGACCGTTACCATTCTTCGATGACGATTGGTCCACCTGTGCAGTGTTAGTCGTCGGTTTAGATGAATCAGTTTGTCCTGGTTGAGCACTGGCCATTGGAGCTGTCCCAGTGGTCTGACTGGTATTAGCTTGTGCTACATTATCTTGCGTTTGAGTTACGGCTGGATTCGACTTACTTTGATTTTCTGGTTGCGATTGAGCAGACGTCGTGACTAGGTCACCCTTTACTGGTTGACTGGACGCTGCTTTTTTAATAATTTGTATATTATGATTATTATTATTAGATTGACCGTTAGTATCGGCGCTTGCGCCAACCGTCAATCCTCCGACGGTAGCGACGGTCACAATGGCTGCGACCATCCACCGCTTTCCGGCTTTATACATCTTGTAATGTTTCTTGGTATTGTTCTGCATAAGGTTTCCCCTCTCGTTCTAAAATATATCTTGTGAATTATCAGAATATATAGTAAAACTGCTGTTTATATATTCACAATTGACATTGTAAACACGATGATGTCAGCAATCAACCTTTTAATATGTTTCACAATGTTTGTAAAACGTACTAGCAGAGAGGGGTTATAAAATAATAATTACTACGTAAAAATAGCGTGCGAAATCTAGCAACCCGTAATTTTTATCGAATTTCCGATATTTAAATTTCCTCTTACGAATTGTGAGTCAATTTATCATTGATTTGCCGGTAATTATAGCTAATATTGCCAAAAAACGTTTCTTATTTAATTAATTGATTAAAATAACACGAGTCTTATCCAATCGTTCACAATTTGTCTACTGTCAATTCTTTTTTTGACCGATTTTGTGTGAGTAAAATTCACAAAAATATTTGCAAAAATTTTTTTATTCCCGCACCAAATTAATTTTAAAAGTTTGATTAAACTCGGCTTTTGTTAAATAACTTTTCATAAATTAGCCATAAAAAAATGGCCAACATCCATTTCATAGATGTCGACCATTCAATTTAATTTAAAGCTTATTTGGTTTCTTTTTTATCTTTAAACCATTTTCCTAATCCAAAGATACCAAGAATTGAAAGTAACATAATTCCAATGGCACTTAGGACACCGTTATCTTCTTGACCAGTTTGTGGCAACTCACTCTTTTTATTAGTGTTGGTTGCATTTCCCTTAGCTTCATTAGTCCCATGTTTTTGTGACTTAACATGGGTATTATTTTCTGAAGTAGAGGATTCTGGGGCGGTTGTTTCTGAAGAATTCGAGTTGTTCTTATTTGAACTTCCATTACTTTCAGGAACCGCATTGCCATTGTGATCATTTGGTGTCATTGCACCATTTCCACCATTGTTGTTTGGTGTGTTTGGTTCAACGTTGTTCCCACTTTCACCATTGTTTCCATTAGTTGGATTCTCTGGTTCCGTTGGGTTTCCACCATTATGGTCCTCCGGATGATTTGGTGTTGGGTTAGTTTCACCTGTCTGTTCCTTAGAATAGATAACTTTTTCTGTTCCCATCTCATCTGGACCGATGGTTCCATTGACGACCGCTTGATCGGGAGTCATGTCAGCAACACTTGGTGATTTAACACTATAAGTATTGTCATCACTCGTCCAATCGTTCCATGTGACTTCACCCGTTGCCAAATCTTTGGTTCCAGTTCGAGTGAAGTGAGCCATAATCGTCTTTGATGGTGCTACTTGATTGCCATCTTGATCCAAGTAGTTAATTGTAACTTGACCAGTTGTCTGATCTGATACTGCTTCAGTGTTATGCGTGTAAACAACATTTACTGAATCATACTCATTTGGAGTAATAGTTCCGCTAACTGAGTCCTTATCAGGAGTCATGTTAGCAATTTCTGGTGAGGCAACGTTGTAAGTATCACTGCCATCGCTCATCCATGGTCCCCAGGTAAGTTCACCCGTTGCAAAGTCCTTCGTCCCATTTCGAGTGAATTTAACGGAAATAGTCTTTGAAGGTGCCACTTGGTTACCATTTTGATCAACATAGTGAATGGTTCTTTGACCAGTAGCAGTACCAATTACTGAAGCCGTGTCATGCGTGTAGTAGACATTAATTGTATTATTTTCTCCACGAACAACGTTTCCAATAACTTGATATTTATCGGGTACCATGTTGTAAACCTTAGGTGAATCAACGTTGTAATGAGCATCATCACTTGTCCAATCATTCCAAGTAACATCATTCGTTACTAAATTCTTAGTCCCAGTCCGGGTGAAATGACCAGTAATAACCTTTGATGGTGCCACTTGGTTGCCACCAGTCTTGTCAATGTAATTAATGGTAGTTTGACCAGTTGCTTGCTCACTTACTTCCGTAGTGTCGTCAGCATAAGTAATATTTATTTCACTGTTATCATTTGGGTTAATCGTTCCGATAACTGATTTCTGACTAGGAGTTCTGTTAGGAACATTTGGCGATGTCACGTCGTAAGTGTTGTCAGTACTTATCCAATCGTTCCAAGTAACTTTACCAGTTACCAAATCCTTAGTTCCAGTCCGAGTAAAGTGGGCAACAACTGTCTTCGATGGGGCAACCTGATTGCCATTTTGATCAACATAGTTAATGGTTACTTGCCCATTTGCTTCATCCTTTAAATCTTCAGTATTATCAGTGTAAATCACTTTTGTTGAACCATTTTCGTCAGGATTGATGGTTCCACTGACTGAATCCTGACTAGGAGTTCTGTTAGGAACACTTGGTGATATAATGTCATAAGTGTTATCGGTACTTGTCCACTTATTCCAGCTAGTCTTATTTGTCAATGGGTCTCTTTGACCAGTCCGGGTGAAGTGCGCGGTAATGACCTTATCTGGTTGGAGGGTATTACCATTTTGATCAACGTAATGAATGGTAAATGTTCCAGTGGTTGAGTCTGTAACTTCTTGACTAAGAACGACCGTGACACTCACCGTCTTATAACTCGTCAATCCCTTCGAATTGGTTGTCTTATAAGTCACGTTATAAACGCCAGCCTGCTTGTTAGCAATGGCTTCTCTTAAAGCGGCATCATCAGAGATTTCAACTTTATTGCTGGTTCCGTCTTGAACATCATTTGAACTTACGCCATCTAACAGGTAGCTGTCTAAGTTGTTAATGTTGAAGGTGTCAGCATTTAATGACTTATCACTGGCCGTGATGGATGGGAAGAATCCTTGTTGGTCATTAGTTTGGTAAACAAAACCCATGGGAATACTATTATTTCTCGAAGTTCCCTGATCATCATGATAACCAAAGTTAACGGAATATCTGCCACCAGTATTTGGAGCAATAAAATTACCAGTAAACTGTAAGTATTGAATGGTTACCCCATCTGGGAAAGTAATCGATAATCTAGCATGGTTCGCATCAATTTGGTCAACTTGAACCTGAACGCCAGGCAAAACCTGTCTCAACTGGTCTAGCGTAATCCACTGACCAGCATACTGTCCGGCCCATCCAGGTGTATAAGGAGTTCCTGCCTTAGGAATTCCAAACCGAAGTCCGTTTAAATCAAACGAAGCCCCGTCACCCTGAATGTCAACGGTCCAGGTTCTGCCAGTTAGGTTATTTAGATTAGGGTCTGGATCTTGATTGGGATAAAGGATATTAGTAAAGCTAGGTTGATCACCCTTGGCTGGATCATAGATTGCATCACCATAAGTAGGAACTGAAATCGGATTATTAGCAGTAGGTCCATCATAATTTGGACCAACACCAGCAAATCCAACTCCACCTATTCCTGCTCCCAAGTTGGGTGCCTGAACACGGTCAGGTGATGGTTGATTATTATTAGAAGCAACGTATCCATAGTAAAATTTGTTTATCAAATAAGTGGAATTACCCTGCTGAAACTCAGTTGAAAAGTTAACTCCAACTAGTGGAACAGTTGGGTCAGCTTGAAACGGAATGTTCAAAGTAAACGAGAACGAACCCGTTGTGAAAGCAATATTCTTATCGAAAATGTAATAAGCTTGACCCGTGTTAGGATCAAATTCTAAGTGACCATATTCCGATCCACCAGTCATTGTAATTTTATTCCAATCAATAACCTTTTTCATCATGACATCACTACCCGGATCAGTACTGTTGGCAATGTTAAAGACGATTCTGTCACCAGCATTGATGGTAGCGTCAGCATCGGTAATATTAATGTCGGTTCGAACTGACATACTCCCAAACTGGTTAAAGTTAGTATTGTCCGGAGATGCGTCACTTGTGATGTTGATACCTTTTGGTAACGTACTACTGTCACTAGTGGTATCAGCATTCATTTGTTGATTACTTCTTACAACATCAGGATTAGGCTGATTGGCCCTTTTGGCGTCATCATTTTTAGCCTGCTTAGTATCATCTGGTTTGGCTTGGGTATCAGTTCCTTGATTCTTCTGGTCATCAGTTTTTGCCTGATCAGCTTGTGAATCAGATTTAGCTGTTGCATCATTTTTACTTGATGAATCCTGGGTCTGATTTTGATTATCAGAAGTAACACTTGGTTGGTTCTCGGTCTGCTTCTTTACATCACTGGACTGGTCAGTCTTCGATTGATCAGTTTGACTATCTTGTGATGATTGCTCAGTTTTTTGGTTCTGACTCGCTTGATTAGAATTACTCGTGGATGATTGTGATTCTTGATTGCTATCATCCTGTTTTGACTGGTCATTCTGCACCTGAATTTGTGAATCATTCGCTGGTTGAGTTGCTTGATCCGCCTGCTTTTGTGAATCAGCTGTTTGACTCTTATTATCCTTTGTCTGGCCATCTGTTACACTGACAGCTTGGTCTGAACTACTTGGGTTTGCACCATTTTGATTAGATGATGTGGTTCCCGGTTGCGTCGCCGTACTCGTCTGGTCTGCTTTTTGTTCAGACGGAACGGTTCCTGCATTGGTCTGAGTAGCAGTGGTATCGGCGTTTGCCCCAAGTGTCATTCCACCGATTGTGAAAGTGGTGACAAGGGCGGCAACCATCCACCGTTTCCCAGACTTATACATCTTAAAATGTTTCTTTGAATCCCTAAACATAAATAAACACTCCTTAGTACCCTGGCGGTTACAAAATAATAAATCACAAACTACACTTATTATTCATTATTACGGAGACTTATTATACATAAAAAATATGATAACTCAATCATTCTGTTTATCAAACTCGTCAATTAATTAGGTAATTCAGGTTGTGAATTTTCAAATCTAAATCACCCTATGCTAGTACCAACACGTTTTCAGCAATTTATTCATTTCTTAATAAATTGCTGAATTTTTTAATTATTAAAAAAATATAAAAAAAGGCTAACACCCAAAATGGATGTTAGCCTTTAAACTTATTAATCTCGCTTAATCTTTAAATCACAAACTTACTTGGTTTCTTTTCGGTCTTTAAACCATTTTCCTAAGCCAAAGAAGCTGAGAAGTGACAGCAGCATGGTTCCGATCAGGCTTAAGAAGCTATCAGAACTTTGACCAGTTTGTGGTAACGTCGTCTTCTTTTCAGACTTTTTAGCTGGCTTAGCTGTTGGAACTTGCTTTGCTTGTGGTTTAGCTGGTTGAGCCGGTGCTTTAGCAGGAGTTTGTGGAGCCTGCTTAGCCTTCGGAGCTTCCGGTTGTGCGGCCGGAACTTCCTTTGGTGCACTTGGCTTAGTTGGCTCCGGTTGTACTGAAGGCTTTTCTGGTTTGTTTGGAACTACCGGAGTTGATGGTTCAGCATTCTTCACATAATGAATTGGGGTATCTTTTCCTAAATCATTGTGATCAATCGGATATGGTGTGCCAGGGACCAACTTGTTCCCGTTCTTATCAACTGGAGTGTATCCAGGAATGTCAGGGATAAGTGGGTTACCAGCATCACTTGGGTTGTTGGGATCATTTGGATAAACGATCGGGTTACTGCCCGGAACATCAGGAACTAAGTGACCTAAGGCGTAGTAAACGACCGTTACTTCGGAGTCGTTGGAATCAGCGTTAACCGTTGCTTGTCCAACTGAAGCAGTGTTGGTATAGTAACCATTGATAACTGGCGAGTTAACCCCACTCAAGACGTCACTCTTAGTCGTCCATGCACTGTAAGTTACCTGACCAGTAACTTGATCAAACGTTGCCGTTCTAGTAAAGGTCGTTGATTGAACCACATCATCAGCTAGCTTGTTCCCATTCTTATCAACGTAGTGAATGGTTCTAGTAACGTTCTTAGTGAGATCAGTCTTACTAGTTCCATCAGGATACTTCGGTCCAGTTGGGTTGTTTGGATCCACTGGTTGACCTGGAGTTCCTGGATTGTCTGGCGTAACTTCCTTAGTCTTGTGTTTGAGCACAACCGTGAAGGTTGGGCCATCAGTATTAAAGGTAAAGCCATCCGCAGGGTATCCGTCGGATACTAATTCATATCCTTGCGCTTCTAACTTAGCGATTTCATCTTTCGTACTGTAGTTAGCCTTGCTACCAAACTTACCGTTAACGGTATCACTAGTGATAAGGGCATTGCCTTTATCCTGATCAACATAGTTAATGTGAACGACTTCATCGTTAGCATTGTAGGTAACCGTGACACTTGAATCTGGCGTGTCAGCCGTGGCAGTTTGTGAACCAACACTTGCCTTATCTGGAGTGTATCCCGTAATGGTTGGGGAAACAATTGAACCGAAGACAGCGTTCGTTGACGTCCAGTTACTGTAAGTTACCTTACCCGTTACTTCATCAAAGGTGGCCGTTCTGTTGAACGTAACGGTTTCGATGCGGTCTTCTGAAGCCTTGCTACCGTCAGCATATACATAATGCACGGTTCTAGTAATGGTCTTGGTCAAGTCCGTCTTGCTAGTACCATCAGGATATTTTGGTCCCGTTGGGTTGTTTGGATCCACTGGTTGTCCTGGATTTCCTGGATTATCTGGAGTAACTTCCTTGGTCTTGTGTTTTAGCACAACCTTGAAGGTTGGGTTATCAGTATTGAAGGTGTAACCATCACCTGGGAAGCCATCGGATACAAGTTCATATCCTTGAGCTTCTAGTTTAGCGATTTCGTCCTTCGTACTGTAATCAGACTTAGAACCGAATTTCCCGTTCAAGCCATCAGTATGAATAACCTCGTTACCATTGTCTTGGTCGATGTACTCAACTTGAGCCTTTTCATCGTTGGCATTGTAGGTAACAGTAACACTTCCGTCCGGTGTGTCAGCAGTGGCAGTTTCGGAACCAACCGTCGCTTTATCAGGAGTATATCCCGTAATGGCTGGTGAATCAATTGAGCTAAAGACAGCATTCTTAGTAGTCCAGTCACCATAACTAATGATCTTGCCAGTTACTTGATCAAAGGTTGCAGTTCGAGTGTAGGTAACTGTCTCAACTTGATCGTCAGCAGCTTTACTACCATCAGCGTAAACGTAGTGGATGGTTCTTGTAATGTTCTTAGTCAGATCATTTACACTAGTTCCATCTGGGTACTTCGGTCCAGTTGGGTTATTTGGATCAACTGGTTGACCTGGTTGTCCCGGATTATCTGGCGTAACCGTCTTCATCTTGTGTTTCAAAACAACGGTAAAGGTTGGATTGTCAGTGTTGAAAGTAAAGCCATCCGCAGGGTATCCGTCGGATACTAGCTCGTAGCCCTGAGCTTCTAACTTGGCAATCTCATCTTTAGTACTGTAGTTAGCCTTGGTACCGAACTTACCGTTTAGGTCATCAAAATGAATAACATTGTTATTATCATCTTGGTCAACGTAATTAACTAACGCCTTTTGTTCGTTGGCATTGTACGTAACGGTAACACTTCCGTCAGGTGTATCAGCGGTGGCAGTTTCAGAACTAACACTAGCTTTATCAGGGGTGTAGCCCGTAATGGCTGGTGAATCAATTGAGCTAAAGACCGCATTCTTAGTAGTCCAGTCGCCGTAGCTGATAATCTTGCCAGTAACTTGGTCGAAAGTTGCCGTTCTTGTAAACGTAACCGTTTCAACTTTGTCATCGGAAGCTTTGCTGCCATCAGCATAGACGTAGTGAATCGTTCTGGTAATGTTCTTAGTCAGGTCATTTACACCAGTTCCATTAGGATAATGAGGTCCATCTGGATTATTTGGATCCACTGGTTGTCCTGGGTTGCCAGGGTTGTCCGGCGTAACCGTCTTGGTCTTATGCTTAAAGATAACTTTGAAAGTTGGGTTGTCGGTATTAAATTCATACCCATTTGGATAACCGTCAGTGACTAATTCGTAACCTTGAGCTTCTAGTTTAGCGATTTCATCTTTCGTACTGTAGTCTGACTTAGAACCAAATTTACCAGTTAAGTTATCAGTCGTGATAACCCGGTTGTTGTCATCTTGATCAATGTACTGAACGTGAGCCTGTTCATCGTTAGCAGTGTAGGTAACCGTATCAGTTGAATTCTCTGAATTAGGGGAAGTGGTGAGTGAACCAACAGTTGCTTTATCAGGAGTGTATCCCGTAATTTCAGGAGATTTGATTGAACCAAAGACCGCATTCTTAGTAGTCCAGTCGCCGTAACTGATAATCTTGCCGGTAACCTGGTCGAAGGTTGCCGTTCGAGTGTAGGTAACGGTCTCAACTTTGTCATCGGAAGCTTTGCTGCCATCAGCATAGACGTAGTGAATCGTTCTCGTAATGTTCTTAGTCAGATCATTTACACCAGTTCCATCTGGGTATTTTGGTCCAGTTGGATTATTTGGATCAACTGGTTGTCCCGGTTGACCAGGGTTATCCGGTGTAACCGTCTTGGTCTTGTGCTTAAAGACAACTTTGAAAGTTGGGTTGTCGGTATTAAATTCGTACCCATTTGGATAACCGTCAGTGACTAACTCGTAACCCTGACTTTCTAAATCAGCAATTTCAGCCTTAGTAGAGTAATCCGACTTAGAACCGAACTTACCGTTTAAATTGTCAGTCTTAATAACCCTATTGCCATCATCTTGGTCAATATACTGAACGTGAGCCTGTTCATCATTGGCAGTGTAGGTAACCGTATCAGTTGAATTCTCTGAATTAGGGGAAGTGGTGAGTGAACCAACCGTTGCTTTATCAGGAGTGTATCCTGTAATTTCAGGAGAATTAATTGCACCAAAGACGGCATTCTTAGTAGTCCAGTCGCCGTAACTGATGATCTTACCAGTAACCTGGTCAAAGGTTGCCGTTCGAGTGTAGGTAACCGTCTCAACTTTGTCATCGGAAGCTTTACTACCGTCAGCGTAAACGTAGTGCACCGTTCTCGTAATGTTCTTAGTCAGATCATTTACGCCGGTCCCATCTGGATACTTTGGTCCAGTTGGATTATTTGGATCAACTGGTTGTCCCGGTTGACCAGGGTTATCCGGTGTAACCGTCTTAGTCTTATGCTTCAAAACAACGGTAAAGGTTGGATTGTCAGTGTTGAAAGTAAAGCCATCAGCAGGGTATCCGTCGGATACCAACTCGTAGCCCTTAGCTTCTAAAGTGGCAATTTCATTTTTGGTTGAGTAACCAGATTTACTACCAAACTTACCAGTTAAGTCATCAGTATGAAGAACGGCATCACCGTTATCTTCGTCAACATAGTTAACTACGGCTTTTTGTTCGTTTGCATTATAAGTAACGGTAACACTTCCGTCAGGTGTGTCAGCGGTGGCAGTTTCAGAACCAACACTTGTCTTATCTGGAGTGTATCCCGTGATAGCTGGAGAATCAACTTGTCCAAAGACGGAGTTAGTTGAAGTCCAGTTACTGTAAGTTAACTTGCCAGTTACTTCGTCAAAGGTTGCCGTTCTGGTGAAAGTAACGGTTTCTACTTGATCATCAGCTGCTTTACTACCATCAGCGTAAACGTAGTGGATAGTTCTCGTAATTGATTTGGTTAAGTTATCTTTACTAGTTCCATCAGGATATTTTGGTCCAGTTGGGTTATTTGGATCAATTGGTTGTCCTGGGTTTCCTGGATTGTCAGGGGTAACCGTCTTCATCTTGTGTTTAAAGATAACTTTGAAAGTTGGGTTGTCGGTATTAAATTCGTACCCATTTGGATAACCGTCAGTGACTAGTTCGTAACCTTGGGCCTCTAAGCTGGCAATTTCGTTCTTTGTACTGTAATCCGACTTAGAGCCAAACTTACCAGTTAGGTTGTCAGTTTTAATAACCCGGTTACCATCATCTTGGTCAATGTACTGAACGTGAGCTTGCTCATCGTTAGCAGTGTAGGTAACCGTATCGGTTGAATCGGTTGAGTCGGCAGTAGTAGTTAGAGCACCAACGGTTGCCTTGTCAGGAGTGTATCCTGTAATTTTGGGCGAATCGATTGAGCTAAAGACCGCATTCTTAGTAGTCCAGTCGCCATAACTGATGATCTTGCCGGTAACCTGGTCAAAGGTTGCGGTCCGAGTGTAAGTAACCGTTTCAGTACGATCATCGGAGGCTTTACTACCGTCAGCGTAGACGTAGTGCACCGTTCTCGTAATGTTCTTAGTCAAGTCATTTACACCAGTTCCATCTGGGTACTTTGGTCCAGTTGGGTTATTTGGATCAACTGGTTGTCCTGGTTGTCCCGGGTTATCTGGCGTAACCGTCTTGGTTTTGTGCTTAAAAACAACTTTGAAAGTTGGGTTGTCGGTATTAAATTCATAACCATTTGGATAGCCATCAGTGACTAATTCGTAACCTTGGGCCTCTAAGCTGGCAATTTCGTTCTTGGTTGAGTAATCAGACTTAGAACCAAACTTACCAGTTAGATTGTCAGTTGTAATAACTCGGTTGTTGTCATCTTGGTCAATGTACTGAACGTGAGCTTGCTCATCGTTAGCAGTGTATGTGACTTTAACATCTGAATTTTTCGTATCAGCAGTGGCAGTTTCAGAACCAACAGTTGCTTGATCAGGGGTATAACCGGTAATGGCTGGTGAATCAACCGAACTAAAGACATCATTGTCAGATGTCCAAGCACCATAAGTTATCTCACCAGTTACTTCATCAAAGGTGGCCGTTCTGTTAAACGTAACCGTTTCTACTTGGTCATCTGCGGCTTTACTGCCATCGGCGTAAACGTAGTGGATGGTTCTCGTAATGGACTTAGTCAAGTTGTCCTTGCTAGTGCCATCAGGATACTTCGGTCCCGTTGGGTTGTTTGGATCCACTGGTTGACCTGGGTTTCCAGGGTTATCTGGCGTAACTTCCTTGGTCTTGTGCTTTAAGACAACTTGGAAGGTGGGATTATTGTCGCCAAACTTGTAACCACTTGGGTATCCGTCGGATACCAACTCGTAGCCTTGAGCTTCGTAACTAGCAATTCGATCCGCAGTGCTGTAATCAGATTGACTACCGAACTTGCCGTTTAAGTTATCAGTTACTAGAACTTTATTGCCATTATCTTGGTCAATGTATTCAACATGAGCTTGTTCTTCATTGGCAGTGTAGACAACGGTATGAACATCGTCTTTTCCTTCAGCAGCATCACCCGTTACACTAGCTTGACTTGGTGTGTAACCAGTAATTTTGGGAGAATTAATAACTGGGTTAGCGTTATCGGCTGGCTTCCAGTCACCCCAAGTAATTGAACCAGTCTTTTCGTTCTTAGTCCCCGTTCTAGTAAATGGAACGGTAACAACTTGATCCTTTGCCATGGTCTTCCCATTAGCATCAACATAGTGAACGGTCACGGTCCCTTTACCACTATTATCAGTTACTGTTGTTAGGGTGTCACTGTAGATAACGGTATGAACATCATCTTTACCTTCAGTGGCATGACCAGTAACCGTTGGCTGATCAGGAGTCATATTAGGAACCTCTGGTGAAGTGATTACTTGATTAGCATTGCCAACTGGTTCCCAGTCGCCCCAAGTGATGTTACCAGTCTCATTATCTCTAGTACCAGTTCTAGTAAATGGAACGCTGACTTGCTTATCTGGTGAAACAGTGTTGCCGTTAGCATCCTTGTAGTGAACGGTAATGGTACCTTGACCACTATTATCAGTCACTTGACTGGTAGCGGGGCCATAAGGGACCTTAGTGTCTGAACCGGGATCCGTAATTGGGTATGGATAGGTCCCATCTGGACCTGGTTTTAATGGTTGACTTGGATCATGGGGGTCCATTGGAATCATGCCAGGAATATTGGGTAATTGAGGTTGTTGTGCTTTAGTAGGATCGTCTGGTTGCGTTTCGTATGGAACATCATGGGATCCATTGTCAATTGGATTGCCATTGGAATCAACTGGAACTAATTTTCCCAGTTGAGCAACTTGATAATCGATCTTACGGGTTTGTGGAACATAAATTGGGGTAAGAACCACAACTCCATATCCAGGAATATCCCATGAATACTGTTTAGTTGTTGGGTCATAGTTATAACTAGCATCAATATGGTAGGTCGTCTGACCATCACTACCAGGAACGAGGTTTCCGTCTTTATCCGTTAATTGAACACTCATTCCACCATGATCATCAGTTTCAGTATAGGTTACCTCGTAACCTTGTTTCAGATGTGAAACCCACTTAGTCCCAACTACACCAAAACTTGAAATGGTTCCTGTAGCATTTGATGGCTCGGTAGAAATGTAATAAGTGGTGGGAATTTCTGGTGGCATGCCGGTAATATCATATGACTGACCCGCCATTCCAGTGAACTGATGGGTAGCCATGACTTCGCCAGTGTCCTTATTTGTCCACGTAACTGTCGAAGTAACTTTATCTGGAGTATAGGAATTCATAGCTCCAAGATTGGCATCCACTCCGGCTGGGTTATTATAGAACCAGTTTTTTCTGAAAACATACTGTTCAGGATTATCGCCTTCAAATCCCATCGAACTATAGTTATTGCTCCATCTTTTATACTGTATTCCATTAATATAATCGGAGTTATCTACTTCGCCGTCTTGATTAAGAACATAGGTTTTAAGAAGGTTCCCGTCAGCATCAATTTCATTTACATAGACAACTCCGTCACCAGTACGATCAGTTGACCAAACAATCCACTTTACTTTGTTAGTATTGGCAGCATTTTTCACAGTGACAAAACCATACGTAAAGTGATCGGAGTTTGGATCAACCCAAGGAACACCATAAGACTTGTAGTCTGGATCACTAACAGTGATCTTAAATGGTTCAGCAGCAAGATCAGTAGTGGCATTCTTTAGCTGATTCTGGGGATCATTGGTGGCTAAGGCTGCCGCAGTTTGCTTCATGGCTGCTGCTTGATCATCAGTCTTTTGGTTGGCAGCTACCACAGCGTCTTGCTTATTTGCTGTGTTATCACTTGTAGCTGCCTCCTGGTCAGACTTTTGATCAGCTGATGGGTCTTTTAAGGCATCAGCTTCCTTGTTTGCCACATCATCATTTTTAGTGGCATCAGCTTTTTTATCAGAAGACTGGTCCTGTGATGCATCATTCTTCTGACTTGAAGCATCGTCACTCTTATTGGCGTCTTGGTCAGTTGCTTGGTCTTTTGCTGAATCGGCCTTTTGATTGGTAGTGTTGTCATTTTTAGTGGCATCAGCGTCAGCTTGCTTATCTGATGTGGTGTCATTGTTTTTTGTTATGTTTTGATCAGAGTTTGTTGAATCGGTTTTTTGACTGGTTGCGTCATCACTTTTAGTGGTGCTTTGATCGGTTGTCTGATTTTGTGATGAATCGGTTTGCTTAGCTGAAGTGTCATCATTCTTAGTTGTGTCTTGAGCAGCAGTAACATTTTGGTTACTTGCTGTGTCATCACTCTTGGTGACGTTCTGTTCAGCTGCCGGATCATTGGTAGTCTGATTTTGCGGTACTGTTACTTGCTTATCAGACGAATCACTATTTTGTGAATTCATCTGAGCGTTGTTAGTAACGTCCGCTTTCACATTATGTTGGTTAGACATAAGGATTCCGCCTGAAATCCCGGCTGAAAACATCGTGACTGTAATTGCACTGAACAGCCATCGTTTACCAGCTTTATACATCTTATAATGTGTTTTGCTATCACGATTGAACATATAAGTAAAAACCTGCCCTTCTAATTTCAAATCAATCTATACTTACCGGCTAACTAAGCCTGAAGCAATTATTGCACAAATCGAAATTGAATTGAACACAATTGTATTTTACACAATGTGTGTAAAATACTGTCATAATAAGCTTTTATTTAGTCTAACTTCATGTGTCTGGTCCCACATAATACTCATTATGTGTAAATAATCACCAAAAAATGTAATGTTTTTGTAACATTAATACTATATATTTAAAAGCAGTAACAAAACTCACTTTCAATCTAAGAAGTAAGTTAAAAAGTACATAAGTACTTTTGTTTCATGGAAATCACAACTAGTAGATCAGCTAATCAAATTAATTCCACCAGAACAAGTATGTGAAACCTTTAAAAAAATTTAATTTGTTATGTACGATCGAGTCCAAAAATAAGAATACTTCTTGTGATGTACATAAAAACTGATTTATAAAGTTTACATCGGTACTCATGCAGGAAACTATAAAGGATATCATATTATAATTGCTATAATACAATTCACATTCAATGGTCGCTTAATGTGTAAAAAGCCTTAATTATCCAAAAGAGTTAAAACAACTCTCGCTAGTGAGTAACTCTCTTAGAATGATTTATAGCAAAATTCTGGAGAAAAATATGGCAACCAATGTAACCAAGGACTTAATCGCAAATGAATTTCTAATTCAAGCTAGTCACAAAAGCATCTTTGATATTAACGTGAAATCACTAACAGACTCGGCTGGCGTATCAAGAAAGTCCTTTTATAATAATTTCGAAAGCATTGATGATTTAATCACTTACATTCAAACCACATTATGCAATCAAATTGATGAAGAATTTAATAAGGAAAGCGATCCAGACGACACCTACGTCAATAATTTGATTAATTGCCTACCGGAGCTTGTGTATAAGTATCGCGATCAGATTCGTGTCCTACTCAAACCAAGCCTCAAGGGGATTTTCATGGCTTTTTTACTGAAAAAGTATAAAAGTAACATTATGAACAACTCACCCAACTTTCACGTTAAACAAAAGATTCCCAAAAATATGATTATGAATCTGCAGGCTCAGGCCTTTTTCTTTATTTTGGAGATGTGGATTACCAGTCCAGTCCCAGAAGCACCCCAATCTTTTGAAAAGAAACTTCGCGAATACTTTCAAGACAATTGATATTATCAACTCACGACACAAAAATACCGTGTCGTTATTAGACTAATAACGACACGGTATTTTATTTTGAACTATTTAATTAATTTACCGGCCACAATCAACCGTTTGGTTTCACCCGGATTCCCAGAAGCACACGTGACTAGCGTGATTTCTTTTTGGTTGCCATTATCATTAATCACCGAGATGTCATCTTCAGAGACAATCTTCTTACTGGTAATCTTGTAGGTATACTTCTTACTAGGATTGGAAAGGTAGATTTTCTGTCCGACCTTTGCTTTTGATAGCGGCGAAAACAACACGTTTGGGTCCTTCATGTGATGACCCGCCAGGACGTAGTTTTTCTCCCCCATCTTTTCGTCCATCTTCATCGTTCCGGCTCCAATCGTTAGATCATCGTCGTTTAGCCCCTTAAAGATGGGTAAATCAATGTTTAAGTCTGGAATCTTGATGCGGCCAATTGCGGGCGACTGCTTGGCCTTTTGACTCTTCATAATGGCGTTCTCGTCGACCGCCTTCACGTTACTAAAATCATAATCACCCTTACGTTGATTTCCGCGCTTAGCCTCCTGCTTGGTGATACTGTTAGCCTTCTGTCCGCCTTGGTATCCAACCCACCATGAAGTAATCTGAGAATTAAAGACCAGACCAAGCCCGACAACGACCAGGACCACAATTAGAAGGTTCCAAAAAAATTTTTTCATTTTCCTACCGCCATTTCGTAAACGTACTCCACTACTACATACGCTTATTCTACCTTATTTCTATTTAAAATCTAAAGTTTCGAACTGGCTTTGATAATTCTTATAATATTCTCGGTGGTACGTTCGATGTTTTCGGGTCCCCTTTTAAGGGCTTCCTCCATTGACGTCACTCCGCCTAAGATGTCAATCACCGACGACACTCCAGCATCGTACAGGTCACTAATTCCTTCACCGATGTGACCCGTCTCAACAAAGACCGGTTTATGGTATTTCTTGGCCAACTTGGCGACTCCAAAGGGCACCTTACCGAACTTGGTCTGAGCGTCAATACTGCCCTCACCAGTGAAAACGCAGTCGGCATGCTTAATCTTTTCTTCTAGTCCGACCGTCTGTTCCACAATCTCAATGCCGGGACGCAACTTGGCCTTTAAAAAGACCATCAGTCCGGCACCAACACCACCAGCGGCACCGCTGCCAGGAACGCTTGTAACGTCCATCCCTAATTTATCGTTAATCACGTGCGCATAACTTCTTAAATTATTGTCCAGTTGCACGACCTGACTAGAGTTGGCACCTTTTTGGGGACCGAACACCGGCGCCGCACCGTTCTTTCCAACCAGTGGGTTAGTCACGTCCGAAGCAACCACAAACTCGGTCTCAGCGATCCGATGATCGAGTCCCGCCACCGAAATGTCGGAGATGCGACCGATTGAGGATCCATTTGGAATAATGACCTTTCCGTTTTCGTCCATGAACTTGACTCCAAGGGCCGTTTCCATCCCGGCTCCACCGTCAACAGTCGCACTGCCACCGATTCCGATGATGATTTTTTGGGCGCCAAAATCCAAGGCAGCTCTAATCAACTCACCAGTCCCAAGCGTGGTTGTGACCATCGGATTACGACGGTTTTCGGGAATTAACTCCAGTCCGCTGGCCTTCGCCATCTCGATGACCGCGGTCTTGCCGTCACCGAGCATTCCAAAGAATGAATCCACCTTCTGACCAGGAATCGGACCATCAACCGTGACGTCAATCTTCCTTCCATGAGTGGCGTCAACCAGCGTGTCAACGGTCCCTTCGCCGCCATCAGCCATCGGAACTTTATCAATGTGGGCCGACGGATCAACGTTGATAATGCCCGCCGCCATCGCGCCTGCCACTTGTTTGGCTGACATACTGTCCTTAAATGAATCTGGCGCTAAAACAAACCGTAAACTCATGCTCTTCCTCCTTTCGAACTTGTTCATCCATTAAACCGATTATAACGCACAAAAAAAGCACTTCATATATAATGAAGCGCTTTTCTGAGCTCATAATTTACTTGGTAGCTGGGACCACCGGTGCCTGGTAGATCGGATATTTCTTAATTTCCACGTAACGAGCACAAACCGGTGTGTTGTACAAGTTCACGCCGTCCTTTTGAAACATCTCGAGTTTGGCAATCCGGTCCATGGCGTTCTTGACCACTTCTTCACCTAGAGTACTTGAAGCGTAACTCAACTTAATGGTCTTGACCTTGTTTTGATCTGATTTAAAAACTAATTCTAAATTTCTCATGTTCATCCTCCTAATTATTCAGCATCCAAAGTATCAGTGGAACTCAACGTTGCCTTTTTAAATGAGTCACCGGATAATTCCGCTAAAATCACACCGAACTGCTTGATCTGGTCTTCTGAAACGTTTTGCACCAGGTTGTTAAAGGTGTGTTTAGCGTCAGCATGACCCTCTCCTGCAAGTGTGTATGTTGCGCTAGTCTTCATCCAATTTCTTTTCATTTTTTCCATCCTCTTCAATTTATTTTGTTAAGGCAGTTGGCCAACCCCTTACACCTACTAGAAACGAATCAATTTGTAAATGTGTTACCCCAATTGACCTTTTTGATAATGTGTTTGCGCCATTGATACAAAGTTTTTCTGGATACATGAAGTTCTTTCGCAATCATCGTCATCGACTGGCCGTGATACAACCGCATCACCAGCTGGCGCTCCCTTTCGTTCAATCGGTTCAAGACTTCTTCAAACATGATGCGCGTTTCGACATCTTTATCACAATCAGAGATGACATCCAGGTCGGTACTATTTTCAACGTCAATTCTGGAGCTCTGCCTAGTTTCCTTCTTTAACAGGTCCAAAAGGTGCCAGTAAACTCCCTGATAAATAAAATTTAACCGACTTTTATCATCGGTGGGATCACCCGGATAGCGTTGATACGCACTCACAAATGCCAGGTGTCCCTCTGACATCAGGTCCTGATATTGATCGTGAAATGGTCTAATTCCCAAGCGTTTCAGTACACCAAAAATCACAACCTCGTGGTCATCTTCCATTAAGAAACGAAACGCTGCTTGCTTGTTATTCATAAAATTGAATCTCCCTATAGTAGTTTGATCCAAAGGCCTTTGTATCAAGAACTAGCATAAGATGGGATGAGAACCAGCACCATCCCGATAAATGGCGGAACTTTGCCGTCAAAAAAGACGCTAGCGAGGCTAACGTCGATAGAGCAACATTGAAAGTGAAAATGGGATTACATTTTTCTTAAAAATACATTTAACTCCCTAAATATTGAATAATTCATAATAATATTAGCTTAATTAACAGATATGTAATGTAAAATAAAAAGAAATAAGTAACAAAATAAAAATTATTTAACTATGGGGTGGATAAAGTTGAGTTTTTGGAAACAAAGAAATAATGAAGATACAGTACTCATCATCGGTAATGGCTTTGATCTTAATTTAGGATTGCCAACAAGATTTGAAGATTATTTGAATGGAGGAAATGAAGATGATAATAAACTCCATATTAAACATATGACCCTTAAGAACGAAATGAAAGAATTCAATGAATTATTAGGTAAGGCAGAAAAAATAATCACAAAAGAAAGAGATAAAGATTATAGAAAAAGTACATTTGAAGAATTAAAAAATACAATATCAATACCGGGAAGACTAAGTTTTTGGGATATGTACTTTTTAAGTTTAAAATATATTGATAATAAAATAAATAATAATAAAAATGAAAAAGTTATTTATAATTTAAAAACGTGGAAAGATGTCGAAACACAATTAAAAAATTTCTTTTATCAGAGAGAAAATATTCCTTCAGATTTAAAGATTTTGGAAAATGGATTAAATGCTTTAAATGGAAATACCATATATTGCCAATCAAGGACAGAAGAGATGGATCCAGAGTACACTTATAGTGTTGATGACATAAAATATAAATACGATATCAAAGATCTAAAAAATATTATACTTCCATTCATACTGAATAATTTTTTAGATACAGATGGAGATACAAATGAATTTACATTACAACAAATTATAAGAGAATTAAATGAACAAACAACAATCTTATTTCCCGCAAAACTTTACAAAGTTCTTTTTACTCAATTAAAAAAGTTTGAAACAAACTTTGGAGAATATCTAAAAACAACAGTAAAAAATAAAAATAATTACGATAAAATTTATAGTAATCAATTAGAAAAATTAACAAATAGCGAAAACTTCAACATTTTAACCTTTAATTACACTCCAATACCGGAAAATAAAAAAATAGAAAACATAAGATACATTCATGGGACAATTAAGGACGACAATGATTTCAAAAATCAAAACATTATAATTGGATTTGGAAGCCAGAAAATCAAAGCTTCTTCACCCCTATATTGGTTTACAAAAACGTATAGAGTGTTTTCAGAAAGCACAAATCATTATGAAAATTTAATTGATAAACAAACTAAAAATATAATTATATTCGGGCATTCTTTAGGAGATGCTGATTACTCATACTTTAAATCAATTTTTGAATCAACAAATATTTATAATTCTAATGTCAATTTAATCTTTGCATATACAAAAACGCAAAAAAATAAAGATGGAAGCACACATAAAAATGAAACTGAAACTTTGAGTAATCAACTAAAAATTTCGATTGATCTTCTTTGCAAATACGGAAAAGAAAAAAATCCCGATGATGAAAATGACCTTATGAATAAAATGTTATTAGAAAATAGGCTTCATCTTAAAGGAATTTAATCAGATAAGAAATAATATCAATTAGTGAAATAATTAACGAATAGAGTTTATTTTGTCAATAACCGTTTGTTTGTGATAAAGTATGTTCCATAATAATACTGGTGTCATGCCAATTTATAAACATTATTGCTTAACTTATTTATCCTTTACGTCATGTTAATTTATAAACAATATGTTAGACTTTCACGCTCTAATCCTGCTATATTGAGGGGCACAGAAAGGAGGAATACCATGAAACTAAACGAGCTAAGAGACGCCCAGTACGTGATCGATCTCGTCTTGATGTATCAGGATGCCTATATCAAGAAACAACAAAAAGAAAGCCTGTACTCATCGCTACCAGTATGCAAACTTAACGATCGTGAAATCATCCGCTTAAATCCATACAACGTCACACCAAACTTTAAAGACAAACGCTCAATTTGGGACTTTGTGCCAAATCACAGTCAACTAAACAAAACTGATGATAACTTCCAGGTCCAAACCGACCAAGTCAAAGACCGTGATGAGGCCAACCGACTAGGATTTATCCGCAATCAATTCTTCAAACAGAAGTGCTACAACGGAGTCAACACCATCGGTGACGAGTTTTCAGGAAACATCACCACGGTCTCAGACGACGAGAGCCAGTTCCACGACCTAATCGACAACCCAATCATGTTAGTAGAGTATGCGCTCAGTTTTATCTCCGCGCTTAATCTTTCCAAACTTGAAAACGCCATTGACGACAACGTTGCCTATCACGTCGAACACTACGACTTAGATCAGGTCTTTAACTTTGAGATTTTTGCCGATGACGACGATTTTAAAATCATCAGTTTTCAATAATTTAATTTTGTAATCACAATTTAATTTCCAGAGACTAGCGCCTACAGACGGGCACTAGTCTTTTTCTTACGGTTCATAGTACCTCATTATGAACTAAAAGTACGTTTAATTTTCTTTTAAAATAATGTATTATTTTTACATATGATCTCAATTAATAATTGGTTCCTGTTAGTATCTTAGATGAATAAATTATTGCGGAGTCTGGTAACTTTTAACAACGGGAGTTCGATTCTTCCCTCTGCACTTAACTACTTATTATGTTTAAATTTTAAAAGTTTAATTACGATCTTTAATATATATGATTTGTACATTCCTCTGGCGGGGCTTTTATAAATAGAAATCATACATAGGTAGTTAATTCCAAAGAGAACTAATCGGAAAGGGACCTTTGATTAATACTTACTTATTAATCAAACCAATTTTCTTATTTTTTCTCTTACCTTAGTCATGGTAGGTCAGCGATGGCTTCGATAATCTGGGTTCGATTCCCAGACTGACCATATTTAACAAAACAATTATCTTAAAAGGAGTATACTTAGAATGTTCTAAAAATTTAGGAGTAGGACCTTGCGCGTTAAGTGTCGGCGGAACGGAATGTGAACGCTGAACGAAAAACTAACAGTTTGCGGTGCTTGGTCCGCATTCGCCACTTTAATTTATGCCAATTTTGGTGGCAGCTCCACTAAGGAGATGTCAGTATGAAGAAAGAATTAGAACATTGGGGGATGCTCCCCCTAAGCACCAAGGGATTAACCTATCTAGCGGTTTTGATGGCCATCAAGATTGTGCTAGGTAAGATTCAGTTTCAGACTAGTTATCTGGAGATTGGATTTGGCTTTATTGCCGCCGTATTTATCGCATGGTGGTTTGGTCCGTTCTGGGCCTCCATCTCGGCAGTAATCCTCGATATCCTGCAATCCTTTATTAATGGGTACGGCTTTTTCATTGGTTACACTTTTACCGCCGTGTTAGCCGCCCTGATATATAGTTTTGCTTTTTATCACCACCAAAAAATTGGTTGGGTGCGCTTGACGATCACGATGGTAATTGTCACGTTAGTGATTAACGTCTTTTTCAACACCCTCTGGATCTCAATCATGTCCAACACGTCGTTTTTCTATTACCTGCCAATCCGGATTGTCAAAAACATCATCGCAACTCCGATTCAAATCGTAATCCTGTACGTGTTAATGAATAATAGAGTCATTCAGCATATGAAACCAAACGTTTTCAAAAGTAAATAATTAATTGGTTAATAAGGACCCTCAAAGTTAAAAACTTTGGGAGTCCTTTTTAGATTCTAAAAAAGCCACTATCATTTAATAGTGGCTTAAAATTTATCTATTTTTATTTAACGCGGTGTTTTAAATCACGAAGAGCCAAAGCTAAAGCAGAACTAATGAAGCCTAGTCCAATGAGTTCTAAGAAAGTAGAAGTCTTTTGTCCGGTTTGTGGCAAAACGTGCTTATTTTTCTTAACGCTCTTTTGGTTGGATTGATTAGTTGCTTGAGGAGCTCGCTTACCTTGGGGCTTCATAGTCATTTGATGACCAGCATTAGTGTTTGAAGGTTGATTTTGATTATTTAGTGAAGTAGAAGTGGTTGTTTGCTTACCTCCATTGGCGATCTCACTAGTCTGATTTGTTGACTGATTAGCAGCAGTTGAACTCTGACCTTCGTTACCAGGAACTGATGGAATTTGATCAGAAGGCTTTGAAACGTGGTCACCATGATTGTCTGGGGTTACCGACGATCCACCGTTATCATTTCCACCTTCGTTATTTGGCGTGCTTGGATTTTCACCATTTCCATCATTGTTGTCATGATTTTCTGGATTAGATGGTTGATTACCACTACCGTTGTTTCCGGGTTGGTCAGGGTTGGTAGCGTTCTTAGATAAAACTGTTACTGGTACATAGAAGGTCTTTCCGTTTGAGGCCGAAATGGCAACCTGGTACTGACCCGGTGCCTGATTGTTAACCTTGGAAGTATCCACTTTAGTAATTGTTGCGGGTGTGCCGTCTTCGTTTGTGGCAGTAGCTCCATACGCTGCGGCGTCAGTAGGAACGTTGTCACCAGTATAGATGGTAATTCCATGAGCGGTAATGTTGGTTTGGTTAGCTAAAACTGTTACTGGAACAAAGAAGGTTTTGCCATTAGAAGCACTAATAGCAACCTGATACTGTCCAGGTACTTGGTTATTAACCTTAGATGTGTCGATTTTAGTAATCGTGGCTTTAGTGCCGTCTTCATTAGTAGCGCTTGCACCGTAGGCAGCAGCGTTAGTTGGAACATCGTCGCCAGCGTAAATGGAAATACCATGAGCGGTAATGTTAGCCTGATTTGCTAAGACAGTGACCGGAACAAAGAAGGTCTTACCATTTGAAGCACTAATGGCAACTTGATACTGTCCGGGTACCTGATTGTTAACTTTTGATGTATCAATTTTGGTAATCGTGGCTTTAGTGCCGTCTTCGTTAGTAGCGCTGGCACCGTAAGCAGCTGCATCAGTTGGGACGTTATCGCCAGCATAGATGGAAATACCGTGGGCAGTGATGTTAGCTTGATTTACTAAAACCGTTACGGGAACAAAGAAGGTTTTGCCGTTAGATGCAGAAATTGCAACTTGATACTGTCCGGGTACCTGATTATTGACTTTAGATGTGTCAATCTTGGTAATCGTTGCCTTTGTGCCGTCTTCGTTTGTGGCAGTAGCTCCATACGCTGCGGCGTCAGTTGGTACGTTGTCGCCAGCATAAATGGTGATTCCGTGAGCTGTAATGTTGGCTTGGTTGGCTAAAACCGTTACTGGCACAAAGAACGTCTTACCGTTTGATGCGGTAATGGATACTTGATACTGGCCGGGTACTTGGTTATTAACTTTAGATGTGTCAATTTTGGTAATCGTTGCCTTTGTGCCGTCTTCGTTTGTGGCAGTAGCTCCATACGATGCGGCATCGGTTGGAACGTCATCGCCGGCGTAAATGGTGATGCCATGAGCAGTAATGTTAGCTTGGTTGGCTAAAACGGTGACTGGGACATAGAACGTCTTGCCATTTGAGGCAGAGATGGCAACTTGATACTGTCCGGGCACTTGGTTATTAACCTTGGATGTATCAATCTTGGTAATCGTTGCCTTTGTGCCATCTTCATTGGTGGCGCTTGCACCATAAGCAGTAGCATCAGTTGGAACGTTATCGCCAGCGTAAATTGTGATGCCATGGGCCGTAATGTTGGCTTGATTAGCAAGAACAGTGACCGTAACCGTCATGCTTTGACCATTGGAGGCCGTGATGGTTACTGGATACTGACCCGGTACTTGGTTATTAACTTTGGAAATATCGATTTTGGTAATGGATGCTTTTGTGCCATCTTCGTTGGTAGCTCCAGCGTTATAAGCCGCAGCGTCGGTTGGGACAGCATCACCAGCGTAAATAGTAATTCCCTGAGCATGAATTGAGGATTCGTCTTTCACTGGATTTCCCCAAACCCATGTTCCGGGATGAGCTTCACCGTTGGTTAATTGGTCTGAAGATAAGGCATTCTGACCAGGAATCACGTGGCCATTGGCGTCGACTTGAACCCAACCAGCGTATTGACTAGGAACCGCTGGCAAATAGGAATCAGACAAACCAGTTTCATTACCTAACTTGAGCTCACTTAAACTTTGATCGTTTGCAAGCATGTCAGTCGTGTTAGTGGTTTGGGTATCAAAGTTGGAAAGGTCCAAACTTTTAAGGCCAGAGCAGTTGGCAAACATGTTACTCATCGATGTCACGTTACTGGTGTCCCAATTGTGAAGGTCTAGTTGGGTTAGAGCATTATCATCCTGAAACATAAAGTCCATATTTTTCACGTTACTGGTATCCCAGTTGGTAATTCCACTTAAGTCCGTGATGCTTTGATCACCGTTAAACATGTAACTCATGTCAGTTGCTTTACTAGTATTTAAGTTTGAAAGACCTTTGATGTTGAAGTCGTCAGTTAAAACACCGGTTCCGCAGAACATGTAAGCCATATCAGTTACATGACTGGTATTAAAACTACTTACATCTAATCTTTCCAATCGATAAGTAGATTGGAACATGCTGTGCATTACTTGAGCACTACTAGTATTTAGTTTATTTAGACCGTCGATACGCTTCAAAAATTGATCATCTTTAAACATGTTATAGAATCTAGTTACTTTTGAAGTATCAATGCCACCAAGGTTTACATATTCAAGCTTAGTTCCGGTCATTCCATCCAAACCAGCGTTGGTATAAAACATAGCATCCATGTCGGTTACATTACTGGTATTCATTCCCGTCAAATCGACCAACTTAAGTGCATGGTTGTCTAAGAACATATTGGTCATTTTGGTACAGTTCGAGGTGTCAAGGTTGTACAAGTTTTGATAATCTTGAACACCACTCCAATAAGCGAAGAGACCGTTAGCGTCATCAACAATTACCTTGGAATTAAAGACAACGTGTTGCACTTGTTTATAATTTTTTTGCAACCAATCATCAAGTTGAAACTCGTTGCCTAAGTCTCCACCGTCATTAAATGAGAGTGTTCTAGTTTGGGCATCATAAACATACTTAGCAGAACCCCAGGTTCCCTGTTGCGTCTGGTCAGCTAATTGAACGTTTTTGACGGATTGAGCATTAAATTGAACAGCTTGGTTATTTTGAACGTTGTTAGCAACTGAATTAGCTTGATCATCAATCTTTTCGACTGGTTTTGGTTCTGGATTCGTTGGAGCAACAGCCGTTTTATTTTGGTCAACCTGTGGTTGGTCAGTCTTGACTGGATTAGTTTGCTTCTTCACACCCTGGTTATCAGCGTTTTGATTGGTAGCTTTTTGATCGGTTACTTGTGATTTGTCGGGCTGAGCATTTGAAGCATCAGTCGTTTGATTATTAGTCTGTGATTGGTCCTGTTTAGCAGGATTGGCAGTTGATTGACCATCATTTTGCTGGTCATTTGATTGCGCAACTGCTGGTTGATCGTTACCGTTTTGGTTTTGTGCTGATGGAGTAACGGTGTTCTTTTGAGTCGTTTGTGATTCCGCTTGCGCATTAGTTGCTGCAGGTTGACTTGATTGGTCATTTGGCTGCTGCTCGTTAGCAGTCGGTTCTTTATCAACCTGAGTTTGATTATTAGTTGTCATTGGGTCAGCTTTAGTAGCATTTACAGGAACTGCGCTACCCGCCGCTTGTGCATCGGTTTTCACATTATTTGCAGCTGGTTGAGCGGTGGTATCAGCACTTACTCCAACGGCTAAACCAGAAACGGTAGCAAAGGTCACCAGCCCAGCGACCATCCACCGCTTTCCAGCTTTATACATTTTGAAATGTTTCTTTGGATTACTTAACATAAAAACTCCTCCCACTCCATTTAAAAACACGCTTTGTGAAATAATAATAATTACAATCACGGCCGTTAAGGTCCATTGCCAATCAAGTAATTAATTAATACTTCACAAGAATAACGTGGTTTGAACAAAATTCACGAAGTATTTTATGAACAATTTATTAAAAATTAAAATAATAGACGGAACAATTCGTAGAGTGGCAATAATTTGAGTACATCATCACAATTTAGATGGTTTTAAAATATATGTTACATAATATAATATTTGTAACTTTTAGTGTTGCTTGTAGGTAATTTGTGAAAAATAATTATGTGATTTCCATAATAATTTAATAATCATTATTCGATTATAATCGCCGTCTGGTGTGCAATTTCTCTGATTATAATTTTTATTCCATGATAAAAATTGATGTATCACAACATTATTAGCAATTCAAATATGAGAACAAAAACAAAAAGAGTTCACTATCATTTTTGGTAGTGAGCTCTTGAAGTTGTTATAAACGATCCTAAGGACTGGTAAAATAAATATATACTATGTGATGGGTGATGTGAACGTGACTAAACCAATTATCAGAAATACCTACGATGCAATGATTATCTTGTTAGCAATTATCTCCATTGTGCTGACCGTTCTTCAGTTCTTAAATAAGCTTAATCTTGACGCTGAACCATACGTGGCTATTGACGATGCCATCTGGCTGATTTTCACCGTCGACTACTTCGGTGGTCTCTTGCTTGCCAAACCAAAATGGCGGTACATAAAAACTCATCTGTTTGATTTACTCGCAATCATTCCGTTTGGGTACGGCTTATCCTTCTTCAAAATCTCTCGGGTAACCCGATTAACCCGCATCTTCCGACTTTTCAGAGTCGCGGGTGTCCTTGGCAAATTCAAAGAACGAATCGAACGGTTTCTTAAAACCAACGGCTTTATTTACCTATTACTCATATGTACGATTATTATCTTGCTGTCAGCCAGCCTCTACTCCATCGTCGAAAACACGTCGCTCACTAACTCGATCTGGTGGGCAATTGCGACCACCACGACCGTTGGTTACGGTGATATTAGTCCTAAGACCGAGATTGGGAAGGGAATTACCGTCGTTTTGATGCTGGTTGGGATTAGTTTTGTAGGGATGCTGACAAGTACCCTCACTACCTTCTTTTCCAAGGAAACAGACCACGGACCCGTTTCAGAGGCAGATGAAATCCGCGAGTTCAAAAAGTTGATGGATGATCACATCATTACTAGAGAAGAGTTTGAACGAAAGAAGCGAGAATTGTTGAGAAAGTAAAGTACTTTTATCATCAGAAATAAATTAATTTAATATTATACACAATGAGATTGAAAAAGTATTTTAAATACTTTCATACTAGTGTATTGTAGTAAATGTAGTAAGGAGGTGATGACTATGGCCTCATTTGAAAATAAAAAAGCCCAGAATTACTAAGTTAACTGTCAAAATAAACTTAGAAATCATAGGCTTCAAAATTGTTTTTAAATGGTAATTCATTTAGGGAGCGATTTGCGCTCGCTCCTTACTACATTTTTAGTATAACACACTATCACCAATTACATATGGGAGGTATGACATGAAAACGAGAGAATGGAAAATTGGAAAGCACATAACCATCACGATGACACCACATCGGCCAACGTATAAAGACTGGCTCGGATTAGCCTTAATCGTCTTCATCATCGCTTTGATTATTTGGTGGCTCGTTTAACTCCAAACTGAATATGATTAAACCAGCGCTTTACGCGCTGGTTTTTATTTATTGAAATAAGACCAACTCACATAATTATCATTTTTTACTTAAAACAATTGTATTATAAAAGTCCTTATAGTATTATCAATTATGCAAAATAATTTATAAGCAGAAAGGACTTATGTTATGAGTAAATTTATTAAATATGATAATTGTAAGGTATCAAAAGATGATAGTCATCAGTCGCACGTGAATCCAGTAAGGCTACATAAACGTTGGCTAAGGATTACTACTAGAAGCGCTTTGGTAGCGTCGGGAGTGTTTGCAGTGGGAGTATTCAACAATGCTGCTAGTGCAAACGTCCAGACGCAACCCACTAGTCAACAACAAAATGGCACGTCTAATGCCGTCTCAACTGATCAAAACCAGGTCACAAATGACCAGACGGCTGTAAACACCGACCAAAAGAACGTCGACTCCGACTCTCAAGCCATAAGTAATCAACAGGGTGTGGTGAATAAGGACCAAGCTGCCGTTGACCAGGCCCAAAAAGAAGCGGCCGATGCCACTCCCGAAAACATCAAAAAGACTCAGGACCAAATTAATCAGACCGATAACGACATTAAAAAGGACCAAAGTCAAGTTGATAACGATCAAAAAGCCGAAAATGACGACCAGGCGACCGTGGAAAAAGATGAGAAGAACGCTGATAATACTCAGCAGGCCCAAAACCAAGCCCAGAGCGCCGTTAACAACGACCAGAACCAGTTAAACCACGATACTGACGCTCAAAATCAAGCGCAAAGTGCCGTTGACAACAACGAACAAAGCACCAAGGATGCCCAACAAAAACAAGACCAAGCGAAGCAACAAAAAGCGGATACTCAGACCACGCTTGACAACCTAGACAAGTGGCAAGCCGCCACTAAGAAAAAGCATGACGAGGCCGAAAACAACGTTAAACACGACCAAGATGCCATCAATAAAACGAACCAGGACATTAGTAACGCGCAAGATGACATTAGTTCATGGAACTCAACCCTTAGTGACGCTCAGAGTACCTTAAACGACGAGAAACAGTCTGAGAGTGCCTTTGAGCAAAGCATTCACATTCCCGCTGGCATGACCTTACAGGGCTTTCAGCAATGGAAGCAACAACATCCAAACGAAAACGCATCCGACTGGTTCAACCAGTTTGATAATGCGGCAATGGCCGCCAACCACTACCAACCGAGTGACATTGCGAAACAGGATTATGTCCAGGTTGGGACTAACAGTAATGGCCAGGAAACCCCGCAATTCACCAATAATCAAAAACTCGAAATGGCAGAATACGTCCAATGGCTCATTAATCAAATCCACAAACAGTTTGGTACCACGGACATTGCAATCGGTGGTTATAGTATGGATTACTTTATTGACAACTTGATGAACGCTTATAACCAAGATGATTGGAACATTAGTAACAAAAATGGTTATGACGTCAACGCCATCAACAACTTGGCAGCCAAGTATGGGCTGAAAGTTTACCCCGGAGCGGACGGTTATGAAATCGTTACCCCTGGTAACATGACCTTTGACAACTACACCACTATGGATACCATCTACTCCAAACTTTACAGTATAATTATGAACTTGCTGTTTAATGACAGTCAGGAATCGGATGCCCACGAGATGAGTCTTTTAGGTCTCGACCCGCAGACCGGAAACGTCAATAATGACAAGTACCTTGGCATCGGCGTTGATAACTATGGTCAAGTTCACTTGGTCTTGATTAGCCCAAGTCAAATTCAGGATTCGACTAAGTTTAGTGTAACTGATACAGGTATCGTGACTCCCGAAACACTGGAACGCCAAATTGATGACACGCTCGAATTAATCTCAGATTGTAAAGGAGCAATCAAACGTGCCCAACAAACGCTAGAAAACTCACAAAACAAGCTGGGACGTCTGACCAATCAGTTAGGTAACGATGAAAAACAAGTTACCCAGTATGATCCAGATAAATGGTCCGCCAACATTCACAAGGCCAAGGCCGAAATCAACGACTTGAACAAGCAGATTGCTCAGCAGCAACAGACCATCGACCACAACAACGCTGCCCTTCCTGGCTTGCAGAACAAGTTAGCCCAAGCCAAACAGCGGGTCGCAAACGCCACCAACCAACTCCATAACGATCAGGACAAGTTGAAGAAGGAAACGGCCGCAAACGAACAGGCGCAAAGTGATTTAGACAAGGCCACCCAAGACCTCATCAACAAACAAAAGGATCTTGAAAAAGCAGAAAAGCAATTGCAAGATGACCAAGCTAAACTGGCCGCCTTACAAAAACAACTGATTAATTACCAAAATGAAGCCAATAATTTAGCGAACGCCAAGGCCAAACTTGCCAACGATAAGGCGAAGTTAGCCGACCTCGAAAAACAAGCGGCCTCCGATCAAACAGCTTTGGACAAGGCTAAGAGTGACCTAGCAAAGGACCAAGCCGCACTGGCTCATGACGAGCAGGCTGCTAACCAAGCTAGTGATCAAAACACGACCAAAAAGGCGCACGCTCAAATCATCAACCACGCCATTGACCGGGCTCAACGGACCACAAAACCACGGACAACTTACATCAACCACACGGAAACGGTTCGTACTGAAAGCGCCCAGACCAATACGTCCGGTGTAATCCCGTTAACCGAAGTTAAGTACCGAATCAGTAAACAAGTCGGTAATCATTTGACCACCTCACCGCTTGCTTATCGTCAATCTGTCAAGGTTGATAAGCTGACGAGTAAGAAGCAGGGAATTTCAAACGTGACCCTTCCTCAAACCGGCCAATCAAATACTACTTGGTTGTCAATCGTCGGACTTCTCACGGCTCTGATGGGCATCTTTGGATTAGCTGACAAGCGCCGTAAATACCTCAAATAATCTTTCACACATTGAAACACTAATAAGCCCTAGTGATGATCACTAGGGTTTATTTTTTAATCGTGCTAATTGTGTTTTATTTTAAATAATCGAAATTCATGAAAAATTGCTCCCTAAAGTGCGTATCTAAATAATGAACAAACAAAAAAGGAGAGATATCATGGAATTAAATGAATTACCACTGAATCTATGTGAACCACTTAAGCGAAAGATGCGCAACGAATTCGCGGTCGACATCAACTCGATTTTACCGTCACAGGTGAACCGGAAACTGACCACCTACACCATTAACTGGGATTCGGTCCTGTTGCTCATCAATTTAAAGGACGCCCGCAATCAATTTAATTCCCTCGTCGTCGACCGTGTCTCAGGCTTTACCCTCGTAAAACAAACCACCAACGTCTTAATGAAGGAGTTGTGGCAAAAGAACCACCTGTCTCTTGCGAAAATCAAAACGCTGGCGAGTCACTGTCAGATTAAAAAGAATATCCCATACATCAGAAATGACGTTCAACTCCTGCGCTTAAAGTCCATTGACCACTGCAAGCGCAACACGTCGTGGGTCGCCTACCACAACCTCAATCATGTGATTCGCAAGGGTGACGACCGCCTGGAACTGTACTTCAACGACATTGTTACCCCAATCTATCTGGACGGCTCTTTTCCCTTCATCAAGAAACAGGAAGAGTATTCATACAAAATCAGAAGTCTGGAGGAAATGATATCCAGACAAGTGAATAACTTGTTTGGCTGTCAAGATGGTGGAAATTCTAACTATCACGGTCCGACTTCAGGTGGATGCGGATGGGAAGACTTAAGTAATCTATTAAAATAATTTAGTAGTCTTTAACGTACCGAAACTCGTGATGATACTTGCGACCAGCTAACTTCTGCGCCAGTTGCCTACTACGATAAAAGTGACCACCCTCGTTCATGTTAACGATCGGGTTCACTCCGTTATTCACATACGTCAGCATGTCAACGTGGTAGTCGTCGACTTTTTGGCGTCGTTCCTGCAGGTAAATCCCATCCCCTGTTGATTGCGTCCAACCGTAAAGATTAACGGTGGCCGCCCTTCCCTTTGGACCTGATTGCCAAGGGATGTAACTCATATTACGTAACAACGACCAATTTTCGGTCTTTTTGATGTAACTGTTACTTAGTTTAGTGCGATTGCCAATTTCCTTAAAGTGGGGCTTATACTTGGTTTGATGGATCGTGACACGATATGTATCTGGTTTGGAATCGACATCATAAATAGTCGCTGAACTCGTCCTTTTCGTGTTGCGGATAACGCTGTATTGCTTGGTTTTAGTCGAATATGAGTACCAAGTCCCACGGAACTTCGCAGGAAAACTGGCCATACTCATGCCTTTACTGGCCGGCTTCTCATGAGCATGATGCAATGAGGCAAAACCCGCGCCAGTTAAGACCATCACTAACAGTATCAATACTCCAGTAACGATGAAATATTTATGCTTTTCCATGGATCCCCTCCTGATTAAAGTTAAGTAATCAATATCAATGAATAATCATTACAGTTTAAGCATAGCTCATTGAGGGTTTAGGTACCAAGTAAGATCGTCATTATACAAACTCTTAAAGGAGGAATTACTAATGAAACTTAGAAAAGTTGGAAATAAAAGTGTAATTACGATTCCAAAAAGATTTAACTACCCAGAAGGTACTGATTTTGACATTAAAAAAGAAAAAGATGGATCAAAGTTAACGCCTAAACATCGAAATCCATTTGAAGGAACATGGTATCTAGATGGACTAGATGAAAAACAAAAGAAAGCCCTTAGACAAAGGGAAGAGTTAGGTAAAGCAATGGGAAGAGAGATAGTTAAATAATGTGTATATCTGGAAAAGTAACTCCAGTTTCTACAATATTGTTACTGTAAAAGAATAATAGTTAAAAGTTATTCAGAAAACCACTCTAAAATAAATTTATTATTGTTTATATGCCATGTATCTTATAAAATAATATTAAATATAAAACTAAATTACAAACTTTAATAGCAGAAGAACTAATTTGGACAAATTTAAAAAAAATAATAATAGACAAGATCCAAGATATAAAACAGCCTCAAAAAAAGAAGCCGAAGATTTTATTAATAGTGGAGCTACTAAAATTCCCTTTACTATACCATTTCAAACAAAAACAAATATTGAAGACGGCCTAAATTCATTTATATGGATAAAAGATGGAAAAAATTAGTAGAAGTAAATGGAACTAAACTAGCATCTGACGGATCATCATCAAAAAGCTATCATTGGCTTTGCGAATAAATAAAATTCTTCTAAAACAGAACAAGGATTATTCTTTAGTAAGAATAATCCTTGTTTTTTAATACTTATAAAATGCCATCTTCATTTAATTCTTTTTCGATTTCTCTACTATCACCCTTTGTAAAGAACTTGACCCCGTATAATCTGACATTATCATTTTCTTTCATAAAAGTTATATTATTTGGATCGATACTTTCTAAAAGTTTCTGTTTCCATTCGTCTCTATCAAGTAATTGTTCACCCTTAGGCTCAATATAAACTTGATAACAATAATCAGAATTATCCATGTACAAGACAAAATCTGGCATAAATCCTGAATAATGCATTGGTTCACCTTTAAATTGATGCAACTTAAAGTCAGTAGCACGCTCATCTATTCTAAACAAATAAATATGTGAATAGTACTTTTGCAATCTTTCTATCAACGTACCGATAAAATTAATTAGATCCATTTCTAAGCCATCAACTATAGCATTATCAAAAACAAACCAAGACTTATGTTTTACCTCATCAGAATATGGTTGAATTTTTTCTCTAAGTGTTTCGTTATCATTAAAATTCTTAGAAACAACTTTAGTATAGTCCCTTACCACTTCTTTTACCGGAATTGGTTTAAACACCTTAGTCCCAATCTGTTTATGAAAATTCTCAGTAATCTTTCTTTGAACATAACCTAGAAATTTTTCAATTGCCATCAACTTTTGTTGTTTGGAAAGATGTTCTTGAACACCAGGTGAAACATAGGCATTTAATCTAATTTCACCTAAATAAGAACTTGAAGTAATAAATTCATTTAAAGATCGTAAAGAGGGAATGTATGTCTTTAAAGTTGAAAATCGATAGAAAATATTTCTAGCCATAGCTTTCTTGACTATTCTGTGATCATCACTCGGTCTAAGGACAATTCTTTCTTCCTTTTTATCTGAATTATCATCTAACTCATTGTAAACGGACTCTGAAGTACTATTCCTGAGGTCAACGTGGTGAATTTCTTTCATACCAATCCCAAAACTACTTAAACTATTTAATTCAGAATCTGGAACTTCCCTTACTTTGTTAACAAACAGATTTCCTTGTTGATATGCTGATGTTTTTTTAAATTCGTTTTTAACATTCGCAGTATAAGTATTTACTTCCGAATCATCATGAGTAGGCAAATCCATATTATCTAATGATTTTTTCAAATTAGATAAATACTTTGGATCATTAATTGTATGATAATAAAGATTCTCCAACAGCTGAAGATCATAAGAATCATTATCAAATCTTCGTTGATAGCTTTTATTATTATCATATTCAAATGGATTATATCTTGCACCTCGTCCAATTAGCTGTGCTTCACTATTAGTTTGTTTAATTGTTGTAGGCTGTTCTCCTATACGAACAATATCATACAAATTAAGAACATCCCATCCTTCACTTAATTTTGCAACAGCGAAAATAACCCTAATCGGATTATCAGGACTTTCAAGTGAATTAATTTCCTTTAATTGTTTACTATCCTTAACACCTTGTTTTCCCTCATTAACGTTAATAGTGTTTGTGGGAGAAAAGTCTCTCTTTATTTCCACAATTGCTTTAGCTAAATCCTGTCTTAACCAATATTTATAAGCATCCTTTAAAGCACTACTTTGGCTAGATTTTAATTGTAAAGAAATAAATTCCCTTAAATCTTCAACATTTAAGTGCTCAATCATTTCATCAAATTCTTTGTTAGCTTCTTTTGATATAGAAATTTTATTAGATTTAAATAAAATTACCGGTTTAAAATCGGAAATATGATTTTTTATAGCAATTCTTTTTCTAAATTGACTTAATAGGACTACATTAAGCATTTTGCTTTTATCATCATTATTCGCTTGTAGTCTATATACATTCTTTGAGTATCCTTGATGGATAAAATCACTTAGTTTATATTGATAAATAATTTTATCTTTATATTTATCGTAAATAGATTCATTTTGAAGATCAATCGTTGCAGTAAACTCAAATTGTCGATTTTCTTTGTTAGCCTCAAGGACGTTACTTAACGTATTTTCCCAAGAACGATCTTCAAGTGCCTGTTTTCCTTTAGTATTAGCACTAAAATGATGTGCTTCATCAGCTAGTATGACTATTTTATTATTACTTAATTCTTCTTTAGTAATACTGTTTTCACTGGGATCATTTAACTCATTAGCTAGTGTTTGAACAGTAGATAAACAAATATATATTGTTCCAGGATTAGGATTATGTGGGAAACGCGTTACTTGTTTTATATCAATTTTTATTCCATTAATCGTAAAGTCATCTTTAAAAAGATATTTAGAAGAAGATTTATTAATTAAATTTTCAATTGTTTTTGAAATAACAGAATTTGTATTAACAACAAATAAAAAATTTTGATATCCAAACTCAGCATACATATATAAAATTATAGCTGCCATTAGATCAGTCTTACCACTTCCTGTGGCCATATTAAACAATAAATGATTGTATGATTGATTAGCATTATCTTTTCTTTGAGTATCATCTAAAAATTCCCAGGCTTCAATTTGATAAGGCCTTAGTGTATGTTTTAACCCAGTTTTTATATAGTCCGGCAAATTAACACGTTGGTGAAAAAGATTTTCTCTAACTTCACTTCTAACTTTATCCATTAATGGTAGAACTTTTTCTTTTCCTTTTGACATTAATCTTCACCACCCTTATAGAAACTTTCATTAAATTCATAATCACTGTGTGACATAACTTCCCGAACATTCTCGTCATTTATATCACTAAAATTATAATAAAGCTGATTTTTGTCTAACATTTCTAGCAAGACTTTTTTCTTTTCATCAATATTCAAATTATTTTTATACTTTTTTTCATAATTATTTAAGTCTACTCTAAAATCAATGTCAGATGTCTTTTTCATTTCTTCAAAAACTTTGTCTAAATTCTCATTATCATATGCATTTTGAATTTTTTGTATAAACCTTTGATTTTTCTCCATTAACTCAAGATAAACAAATGATCCTCCCCCATTCCAATTAACATCTTTATCTTTTGAAATGCCAGATTGTTTTCCCTGAATATCACTAATAAGTCTACTTAACTCTATATTTACTTGATTATTAATTTGTTCAACACCAATAAATTTTCTATTCATCTTTAATGCAGTTGAAGCAGTAGTACCTGATCCATGAAAAAAATCTAAAACAATGTCTCCAGGATCTGTAGACATTTGAAGAATTCTTTTAATTAATTTTTCCGGCTTTTGTCCAGAATTACCAAAACCCTTCTCAATCTCAGAAAATGCTTTATTTTTTTCTTTGTATGCTTGAGGGTTAGCATATATTTGTTTAATATCATCCCAAACTGTTGTTAAAGGAACGCCATTAGATTTATCTAAGTATTGTTTTGTCCAAATTGCATTACCATTATTATCTTTTCCACGCTGTCTACGTCTATATCTTCTTCCATCTTCATCCTCATATTTAAACCACTTCAAATAATTGTTTGAGTAAGGTGTATATAATTTATGTTGTTTTCTATCAGAATAGTTTTTAGAATAATGAAGAATATAATCATGTACGTTCACAGGTTTTGCACCTGCAGCTCTTCCACCAGATGCGGATCCATATGACCAAATTATTTCTTCAACAAAATTGTTCTCACCAAATATAGAATCCATTAAAACTTTTAAATAATGTGATTCATTAATATCTATGTGAACAAAAATATTACCATCTTCAGATAATAATTCTTTAGCTACCTCTAACCTATTTTTCATAAACGTTAGCCATGCGGAACGACTAAATTTGTCATTATATTTAAAAGTATCATTATGCGTATTAAATGGTGGATCAATATAAATCAAATTAATCTTTCCACTATATCTTTTTAAAATACTGTGTAGAACTACTAGATTATTACCTTTAATAATAAGGTTATCATTATTAAAAACATCTATTAAATTACTTCCATTATCATCATACTTAGTAGCCTTACTAAATATTTTAGGCTCAAAAAGTTCATCTATTTCTGGTTTGGCAATAACTTCATTTAAGAATTGTTCATTATTATCATTGTTGTCTCCATCAGACATATTAGCCTTTAACACTGAATCTTTAAATGGAAATGTTAAGACAACATCATCGGAATCATCAATAAATTTTCTATCATTATTAGTTAAACCAATTTTATTTGAATACTTTGTAAAACTATTTTCCCAAAAATTCTTATACTGAAACATTTTAATAAATTTATTTAAATCAAAAACATCAGTTCCATTAATACTTTTAACATAATGCTTTTTGATTGTTTCATTATTCAATATTTTTTTCATAAGTGGTCCATTGAAATTATCTAAATCTTCTATTACCTTAGATTTCTTTGTACCCCCCCCCAGCTTCATTGATGTATTTATTTCCAAAAGATTTTAGTATTTGTTTTACTTCGTACATAACAGATGGCTCAGTATTCATTTGTTCCTCCTAAATTATTAATTCTTATAAAAACTTTCATTAAATTCATAATCGTCTTTTGACAACATTTTTCGGATATTTTCATCATCAATATTACTAAAATTATAATAAAGTTGATTTTTATCTAACATTTCCAACAAAACTCTTTTCTTTTCATCAAAATTTAGATCGTTTTTATAATTTTCTTCGTACTTATTTATGTCTACTCTAAAATCAATGTCTGAAGATTCTTTCATTTCATTAAACACTTCATCTAGATCTTTATCATCAACAGCATTTTTAATGGAACGGACAAATTTTTGATTTTTCTCCATTAACTCAGCATAAACAAATGAACTTCCACCATTCCAAGCAACATCTTTTGAAATTCCACCTTGTTCCCCATCAATGACTTTTTGCAATCTTGGGACAGACACAGTGTCGATGTAATCCATTTGTTCTATACCAATAAATTTTCGTTTCATTTTCATGGCTACTGCTTGAGTGGTTGCAGAACCCATAAAGAAGTCCAAAACAGTATCTCCTTCATTGGATCCCAACGTTAAAATTCGTTGGATTAATTTTTCGGGCTTAGGAGTCCCAAAGACACTCTTACTATTAAATAGTTTCTTTATTTCTCTTTTGGCATCTTGATTGTGTCCTACCTCTTGATATGTCCAAAGAGTTTGAGCTACTACACCAGTATTAGTTTCAGATAAAAATCTTTTAACCCTGGGAACATTTTTACCATCATTACCAAACCATATTCTGTTATCTTTTCTTCTTTTCTTAAATTCATCTTCTGAATATAGCCAACTTCTTCCATCAGGAGGAAGAACAACTCTTCCAGAGGGAGTAGTAATGGGATATATATTGTTTTTAACAGCTGGGCCAACTGAAAGATTATCTGATTGCCATCTTCCCCTTGGATCATTATCAGGATTTTTATATCTACTATTTGCTTCTTCACTTCTAGGTAACTTATTAAGTGAAAAATCATCGGAATTATTTTTTGCATAAACCTCAATATAATCGTGACTTTTAGAAAAAGTCTTTTTTAAATTTACTGGAGCATAAGCCCGTTGCCAAATAACCTCATCTAGAAAATTATTTCTTCCGAAAATAGAATCACATAATACCTTTAAGTAGTGGCTCTCGTTATCATCAATAGATATCCATATTGTCCCTTGATCAGCAAGCAGCTCCCAAGCTATTTCAAGTCTGCTTTTCATAAACGTTAACCAAGCCGAATGAGTAAATTTATCATTATATTCAAAATCCTTCGTAGTATTATATGGAGGATCAATATAAATCATTTTTATTGATCCCTCATATCTTTTCTTTATGCTATATAAAGCAATAAGATTATTACCCTTTATAATGAAATTATCATTATCATCGAAATGATTAGTAAAATGATGACCTTCTTTATCATACTTAATCGCATTTTTAAATATTTTTGGCTCTAGCATTTCATCTATCTCAGATTTAGCAAGTACTTCATTTAAAAATTGTTCATTAGTATTACCATCAGGATGTTCTTCACTCATTCCGCCTTTTAAAACAGTATCTTTAAAGGGAAAATTTAATACTACATTATCTGATTCATCAATAAATTCATTACTACCTTCTTTAGACAAACCAATCTTATTTGAATATTTTGTAAAACTATCCTCCCAAAAATTCTTATATTGGAACATTTGAATAAATTGATTTAAATTGAATACATCTGTTCCGTCAATATTTTCCACATAATACTTTCTGATTATTTTATTCTTTAACAATTTTTCTATAAGCGGCTTATTAAAATTATCCAAGTCTTCAATAACTTTAGACTTTTTTAAACTGCCATTTTTAGATATGTATTTATCATTAAATTCTGATAGTACATCCTTTATTTGCTGCATTATCTGTGTATCTGATCCATTCATATATAAAACCCCTAATTAATTATTCTCCATTAACCTTATAATCTTCACTTTTAACATAATAGTCAAAATATAAACTCATAAGCCCATTAAACATCAAATCACAAAGCTTTTTATCAGTATACCCACTATTAAAATGAGAAATAGCATTTCTACCCATAAACAACATTTTTATAAATGTTTCTTGTCTTGATTCTAAATTTATTGGATCACGTTTAAAAGCTCGCAAATAATCCTTAGCTGTCGGGTCTTTGGATAAATTTTGTGAAGTAGCCATTCCATAATTATCTAAAGTAAGATACATTAAATGCTCAATTAATCCTCCTATTCCAGCTGCACATATATACCACTTTGAATGATTATATGCATATAAACACTCTTTTAGTTCATCAGTAAATTGATCATCATTAATTCCATCAACAATTTTATCATATTGAAGAATATCGGCATAAAAGTCCTGTTTATCAAACTTTAATTCATCATTTGGTATTGAAGTTAATATATTTTTTGATTTTTGATATTCTTTTCTAACCCAATTATCCATCAATTTAACTAATGAATTTTCAAAATTATATTGCGGTTCTAAAATAAATAGTTGATCAGGTCCATCAATAATTTCTCCTGGATCATCTATAACATGTTTTGTCACAAGATTATCTAAGATATCTGTAGGATCTATTGATTTAAAATCATAATTATCTGTTTCATTGATTTTATCAATAATTTCAAGCTCATCATTTTTTGATATTACAGAAAACACGGTGTAAGAAGTATCACCAGATCCACCTAATGTTAAAGCGGGTTGAGTTGTTTCTAAAACAATAATTTTAAGTGAATGAGTCATCCACGGAAATATATTCTCATCTTCAGGAACCTTTGTTTGTCTTACTTGCTTTTCATACTCTTCTTTAGCTTTTTTTAGTAATTTTTCTTCTTTTTCGTTCATTTTTCATAACTTCCAAGCTTTTTAAATTTGTGAATAGTTTTATTTTATCATTATTTATAAGTTATCTTAATAATAGTCAATAAACAATTAACATTTTAGAACTGCCATTCATTCAATATATTATTGCAAACATAACTATTGAATAGTTATGCCACTAATGAAATAATTACTGTGTTTCAATATATTAAATATTATTAGGAGATACAGACTAACAATGGATAAAAATATATCACATAATATTGAACATAAAGATAAGAAATATCTTATTACATATACTAATTTATTAATGGACCTAAATACATTCGAGTTCAATTCACATTATCCTTTAATAATAGCTATGTTAGATAAAGAATATGACATTAAACATATTAACGAAATTTTACGAGTTATTAGGACATTCGTAGTTAGAAATCGAGTTCTTTATGACGGTTGGCATTACTTAAATTCCACAAATGCTACTGGGGAACTCATTAATGACACACAATTAGACAAAGTAAATCATGAAACAGACACTCTAAACAATAATAATAAAGTAAATAGTATGTTTAAAGAATTAACTATTAAAGTTTGTAAAAATGATAATCCTATTACTGAAAAAATAAAGAAAACAATACAACAAAAAATGAAAAATGACTATGAAACAAAAAATCAAATTATTAAAAAACAATTTGAAAAAAGAGATCCAAAATTAATACTTATTCTAAAAATCGTTTATGGAAAATTATTTGGAGCAGACGAAAGTGAATTAAAAAAGTATGATCTACAACTTGAGCATATTTTACCTAAAGTTATAGATGATGGTTCTTCTTGGGATAATTCATTTCCCAAAAGTGAAAAAATAAGAACAAAATATAAATACGCCATTGGAAACATAACGTTATTATCAGAACACAATAATGGAAAAGCAAATAATAAAAACTTTTACTTTAAGAAGAAAATATACCTAGATAGTGAAGTTAAAGAAAATAGCTTAATTACTGCAAATAAGAATATTGCAGCAAACAATAAATGGACACCCGAAGAAATTAGCTCTAGGTGTGAGCGTTTGACAGACATGATTATCAAAACATTCCCAATTACCGAGAAAAATGGTACAAAATAAATAGAGTAATACAGATATTTAAATATCTGTATTACTCTATTTTTATATAAATTATCTATTTAATTTTATAAACTTCACTCTCATACGCCCTCAACTTTTTACCAGTATCATCATTATAATTTCCAATTAACTCTTCAGCCCCATCAGGTACCTCATAATCACGTTCCACCTCGTGGTCAGTGAAATTACTGATAACCAACAAAGTCTCTCCTTGATATTGACGCTTATAGGCAAAGACCTCCTCATCGTCTGGGTCTAGGAGTTCAAAATCCCCTTCAATGATAATTGGATTATTCTTACGCAATTCAATTAACTTCTGATAGTAAGCAAAGACCGAATTTGGATTATCAACCTCATCCTTCGCGTTGATTTCTTTATAATTTTTGTTCACCGCAAACCACGGTGTTCCAGTAGTAAAGCCAGCGTTCTTAGAATTATCCCACTGCATTGGCGTTCTCGCATTATCACGGGACATATGAGCCAGATAACTCATCATTTTAGTTGGGGAAACAATCTTTTCTTTTTTGACAAATTGGTCATAGGCATTAATTGTTTCAATGTCTTCATACTGACTCAAGTCCTCTTTATGAGCGTTCGTCATCCCAAGTTCTTCACCCTCAAAGATGTACGGAGTTCCTTGCATCATGTGAAGCGTGGTGCCAAGCATTTTAGCAGCTAAAACACGATACTTGGGATCATCCGTCGCAAATCGACTCACGGCACGAGGTTGGTCATGATTACTCCAGTAAAGTGAATTCCAACCCTTACCATTTAGCCTCGTTTGCCAGTTATTAAAGACTTGTTTTAGTTCAGTTAACTTAATTGGCTGGTCGTTCCACTTTCCCAGTCTTGGATCAGGGTTGGGCGACAATTCAACGTGCTGGAACTGGAAAACCATGTTCAACTCGTGCGCGTTAAAGCCAGTGTATTCAATGGCTTGTTCGGGATTAATGCTCGACATTTCGCCAACGGTCATCACATCATAGTGAGAAAGCACATCTCGATTCAGTTCCTTTAAATATTGATTCAACTTAGGCCCATTGAAAACATCTTGGCCTGGTGCACCATACATGGCGTTTTTAGCCTTATCTACATCAGGCAATCCCACTGGTTTTGAAATCAGGTTAATGGCGTCCATTCGAAAACCATCAACCCCCTTATCCAACCAAAACTTCATCAGACTTTTAACTTCTTCTCTAACTTTGGGGTTCTCCCAGTTCAAATCGGGTTGACCGTCCGCAAAGAGATGCAGGTAGTACTGACCAGTGGTTTTATCGTATTTCCACGCTGGACCACTAAAGAACGAACCCCAATTATTCGGTTCGTGGCCATCAACAGGGTCCTTCCAGTAGTAATAATCACGATACGGATTGTCTTTGGACTTCCGACTTTCCTTAAACCACTTGTTTTGATCAGACGTGTGATTAACAACTAAATCCATCACAATTTTAATTCCCAATTCATGAGCCCGGTCTAACAATTTTTGAAATGACTCCATGTCGCCGTACTTCGGATTAATTTTGCGATAATCGGCGATATCATAACCATTATCTTCTTCTGGTGATTCATAAATCGGATTAAGCCAAATCACGTTGGCACCTAATTTTTTAATGTACGGCAACCGTTCTCTAATACCATTTAAATCACCGACTCCATCACCATTACTATCCTGAAAACTCTGTGGATAGACCTGATATACCACTGCATTTTTCCACCATTGCTTGTTTTTCATAATTTCCACCTCTCAACTAAACTTCCGTTAAAAACAGGCCCATCAAGGTATGGTTTGATGAGCCCGGTTTTTATTTACTTAAATAAACTTTTGTTTCGTAAGGACGTAACTGACCTTCAATGTCATCATTGTAGTTTCCAATCAGTTCCTTAACGCCAACTGGAATCTCATAATTACGACTCAATTTTTGACCAGTAAAGTTACTTTCAACGAGTAATGTCTGTCCATTATAGTGTCGCTTATACGCAAAAACTTGGTCGTCGTCAGGATCCAACAATTCAAAGTCTCCCTCGATAATAATTGGATTATCCTTCCGTAACTTAATTAGATCATGGTAATAAGTGAAGACTGAGTCTGGATCATCAACTTCATCGGCTGCGTTAATTTCATGGTAATTCTCGTTAACAGCAAACCAAGGTTTCCCCGTAGTAAATCCAGCGTTCTTAGACGTATCCCATTGCATTGGCGTTCTCGCATTATCCCGTGAGATATTAGCTAAGTAACTCATCATTTTCGTTGGCGATACCAACTTATCTTTGTTCACAAATTGATCATAAGCGTTCAGTGATTCAATATCTTCATACTGACTCAAATCTTCTTTGTGAGCGTTCGTCATCCCGAGTTCTTCACCTTCAAAAATGTAAGGAGTTCCTTGCATCATGTGGAGTGTGGTACCAAGCATTTTGGCAGCCAAGATCCGATACTTGGGATCATCGGTCGCAAACCGACTCACAGCACGAGGTTGGTCATGATTACCCCAGTAAAGACTGTTCCACCCCTTACCGTTTAGCTTGGTTTCCCAGTTATTAAAGACTTGCTTCAACTCGGTTAATTTAACGGGTTGGTCGTTCCATTTGTCCAAACGTTTGTCAGGATTTGGTGACAATCCTACGTGATCGAATTGAAAGACCATGTTTAATTCATGAGAATTAAAACCAGTGTATTCCAACGCTTCATCAGGCGTTGATGAAGGCATTTCACCAACAGTCATCACGTCATAATGAGAGAGCACGTCGCGATTTAATTCTTTTAAGTATTGATTCAGGTTAGGTCCATTTAACACGTCTTTGGCTGGTTCAGCGTATTTAGCATTTTTAAGTTTGGGTGCATCTGGTAAGCCCTTTGGTTTAGAAATCATGTTGATGACGTCCATTCGAAAGCCATCGACTCCTTTATCAAGCCAAAAACGCATGATGTTTTTGACCTCTCCTCTAACCTTGGGATTATCCCAATTCAAATCCGCTTGTTCATCGGCAAAGAAGTGCAAGTAGTACTGGCCAGTTTTAGGATCGTATTTCCAAGCCGAACCCGTAAAGAAGGAGCCCCAATCGTTAGGTTCACGACTATCAACTGGATCACGCCAGAAATAATAATCACGGTATGGATTATCTTTAGACTTCTCACTTTCCTTAAACCATTCATTATCGGTCGAAGTATGGTTAACCACCAAATCCATCACGATCTTAATGTCTAAATCATGGGCGGCATCAAGTAACTTATTAAACGATTCCATATCACCGTATTTAGGATTGATTTTCCGATAATCAGCAATGTCATACCCGTTGTCAACTTCGGGTGAGACGTAAATTGGGTTCAACCAAATCACGTTGGCACCTAATTTTTTAATGTACGGAAGTCGTTCTCTGATCCCGTCTAAATCTCCAACTCCATCTCCATTACTGTCCTGAAAGCTTTGGGGATAGACTTGATAAACGACTGCATTTTTCCACCATTGTTTATTTTTCATAACTAACTCCTAAACTAAAATTTAAAATTATTTTTTACTTTCAATTGGTTTAACGTGAATAGCACTAACGGCTATCACTCCTAATAACATCATAATTCCGGCAACCAAAATCATGCCAGGCATTGATTTTCCAATCAGCGGGAAAATGGCGAAACTAACTAGTGAAGCAATGATCTGAGGCATGCAAATACTGATATTAAAGAGGCCTAAGTAGGCACCCTCATCCTCACCGTTCAAAGTCTCAGTCACGATTGACAGTGATTCAGACTGCATAGCAAGAAAGGCAATTCCAATTAAAACAAACGCAACAACTGAAAGAGCTTGAGAATGAATAAATGCCAACCAAACAAAGCCAACTCCACCAGCAAACAATCCAATCCGATACCACATTTTACGTGAATTGGGTTTCGTCCGTGACAAGACTAAGAATCCAAAGATAGCAGCGGCTAATGCTTCAACTCCTGACAGAATTCCAAACCAATTTCCAGCTGCCTGATATGCGGCTGACGATGGATCGGTCACGTGCCAAATGGTCTTAGCAATTGAACCAGTTCCATATGTCCATAAGTATTGAAAAGCAAACCAACTAAAGAATTGGACAAACGAGACTTCCCAGAATGGACGAGGCGCCGTCTTTAATAATTTAATTAAACTACTCTTTGTCTTTTGGGCATTGACATCAATGCCATGATACTTAGCGTAGACGGTTGGACTGTACTCATGAACTGACATAACGGTGTATAAAGCTGTGATTAGTAGAACGGCTGCGGCAGTATAAAACGCAATCTTAACCGATAATGGAACCACTCCCTTAGGTGCTACGTTTGAAATTCCAAGCGCCGTTAAGACGAATGGCAGTAAAGTTGCAAACACTCCACCTAAGTTTGAGAAGGACTGTTGCCATGACCATGCCAAATCTTTTTGGTCTTCATTAACCATGTCACCAACAATCATCTTAAATGGCTGCATACATGCATTTGATGAAACATCCATCATGGCAATCGTAATTGCACCAAATAGAAGAGCTGCAAGCGATCCATAACCAAACCCAAATGAACCAGCATTTGGTAACAATATCAGTACAATCGCTGCAATTGGAGCTCCTACTAATAAATATGGCATTCGTCTACCAAACCGATTCCAGGTTATATCTGAATACTTACCAATCAATGGTTGCACAATCATTCCAGCTAATGGTGGCAACAAAAAGAAGAAACCTAATTTTGTTGGATCCGCACCAATGGTCTGAAAGATTCGTCCCATTTGTGAGCTTTGAAGCGAGAATGCCATATTGACCCCAAAAAAGCCAAATGTCATCGCAAAAATCGTATACAAACTCAACTTAGGAAGTGTATTCTTCTTAGGTTTGTCAGCAGATTTAGAATTATCCATAACGATCCTCCTATTAATTCATTTATTACTTTTTAACGAATATATTGTGATCACAGTTCAAGTATAACAAGATGTCTGATTATGTAAAGCGCTTACATGTGCAACAAATTAACAATTAGATTTATTTTACACAATTTATTTTATAAGATAAAAAATCTTGACTTACCACATGAAAACGCTTACTCTCAAAATAGAAATCACTACAAATGAAATGATTTCTAAGGAGATGTTTTAAATGACCGAGAAAATAACTTCAACTAACAAAATTATTAGTAATTTAAAGGATAAATTTCAAGACTTGTATCAACAAGAACCGACCAAGGCGTATTTCGCGCCCGGCCGAATCAACCTGATCGGTGAACACACCGATTACAACGGTGGTCATGTCTTTCCGTGTGCCATTAGCCTCGGAACGTACGCCGTGGTGACTCCGAGTAACGACAAACAAGTCAACATCTATTCGGAGAACTTCCCAGATACGGGAGTCAACTCGTTTCAAATCGACGACCTAACCATTAACCACGATGATGGCTGGATTAACTACCCCAAGGGCATGTTCAAGGCGTTTGCCGACAAGGGTCACAAGCTGGATCATGGTTTCAACATTCTAATTTATGGCACTTTACCGGATGAGTCAGGACTATCATCATCTGCTTCCATTGAGATGTTGTTTGGCAAGATTTTAAACGACCAGTTTAACGACGTCTTCTCGGGACCAGAACTAGCCAAACTCGGACAACATGTGGAAAACAACGATATCGGTGTGAATTCCGGCATCATGGACCAGTACGCCGTTGAGATGGGCAAAAAAGACACGGCCATTCTGCTCGACACCAACACGATGAAGAGCGAGTTCGTTCCGATTAAACTCGGAAACGACAAAATCGTCATCATGAATACCAACAAGAAACGGGGCCTCAAAGATTCCAAGTACAACGAGCGCCGCCAACAGTGTGAGGACGCTTTAAAACTAGTCAACAAGGTGGCCGACTTCTCTTCGTTTGGGGCCATGACAAACGACGAATTTGATGAGTATACCTACACCATTAATGACGCAACGTTGTTGAAACGAGCCCGTCATGCGGTTTCTGAAAATCAACGAACCTTAAGAGCCGTGAAGGCTTTACGTAACAACGCTATTGCTCAATTTGGTCGACTAGTGAACGCATCTCACATTTCCCTTGAATACGATTACGAAGTCACTGGTCCGAACTTGGATACGCTAGTTCATGAAGCTTGGAAGAACGGCGCCGTTGGATCGCGAATGATCGGTGCTGGTTTTGGTGGGTGTGCGATTGCAATTGTTCCATCCGACCAAGTCGCAAGCTTCACCAAAAACGTTGGTGACACCTACAACTACCGGTTCGGCTACGACGCTGACTTCTACATTGCCAACATCTCGGATGGCCCGAAAGAAATCCAGATTTAGGTGAGGTGAACAACATGGAAAATCTCGTTGAACACTACGCCGGTCAGGTCATTGATACTGGACAAACGTACCGACCATCGGACCGCACGTATCTCATAAATTATCTTTACCATTTGGTTGGTGAAAAGAACGTGTCCAATCCGAACTTATCTAATAAATTATTGGCAACGGTCGATCAATTAATCGATGTGGCCATTAAGAATGGTCAAATTGACGATACCCTCAAAAACCGTGAACTGTTAGAGGCGGAACTGACTAATCTCTACACCCCACTTCCAAGTGCAGTCAATGACAAGTTCTGGAACCTGTATCAGCAGGCTCCAGACCGGGCCACGAACTATTTTTACAATTTAAGTCAACAAAATAACTACATTAAAACTGCTCGCATCAAGAAGAACCTGCTCTGGGACATTGACACCAAGTTTGGGGATCTGGAAATCACGATTAACCTGTCGAAACCGGAGAAGGACCCCAAAGACATTGCCAAGGCCGGTCAAAACACCCACTTTGGTTATCCCAAGTGCAACCTGTGCGCTCAAACTGAGGGTTACTACGGTAATTCGCAAATTCCGGTGCGGGTTAATCACCGCATCATTGATGTTTTAGTTGGCGGGAAGCCATGGGGCTTTCAGTATTCACCGTACTCCTACTTTGATCAGCACTGCATCTTTTTGGATGATGTTCACGAGCCGATGAAAATTAGTGCGCAGACGTTTTTCAATCTAACTGAAATTGTTTCGATGTTCCCTGCGTACTTTATGGGGAGTAATGCGGACCTACCAATCGTGGGAGGTTCAATTCTGAGTCACGAACACTACCAGGGCGGCTATCACACCTTCCCAATGATGAAAGCACAGACCCGGTTCACCTTTGACTTGGATCAGTATCCAGACGTTAAGGCCGAGGTCTTAAACTGGCCGATGTCGACGATTCGCCTGACCGGGACAGATAAACAAGAACTGATTGATTTTGCGACCCATATCTTAAATGAATGGCGTAAGTATTCGGACCCGTCCGTCGACGTGCGCGCCGAAACAAACGGGACACCGCATCACACGGTCACACCGATCGTCCGCATGAACAAGCAGGGGCAATTTGAGGTCTACGTGGTTCTGCGTGATAACCAGACGTCCAAGAAGTATCCCGATGGCATTTTTCATCCCCACGCCGAATACCAACACATCAAAAAGGAAAACATTGGCCTGATTGAAGTGATGGGACGGGCCATTCTACCCTCCCGTTTGAAATCCGAACTGGCCGAGGTCAAGAAGTATCTACTTGGTCAACCTAACGACATCGCGGATTATCACGTTGCTTGGGCCAACCAGATCAAACAAAGTTACCAACTCAATCCCGACAACGTCCAGGACGTGATTGACAAAGAAGTCGGGATTACCTTTATGCACGTCTTGGAAAACGCCGGGGTCTTCAAGCTTGATGACCAGGGGACCGCAGCGTTTCAAAAATTCATTCACACACTTTAGGAGGTTATTATTATGAATTGGCTAGCGATATTAATTGGTTTAGGACCAATGGTCGGTTGGGGACTTTTCCCCACGATTGCTTCGAAGGTTGGTGGAAAACCCGCCAACCAAATCTTAGGTGCCACCCTTGGAACCTTAGTCTTTGCGGTCGTCCTGTTTTTCATTGAAGGATTAGCCCTTCCCGGCTGGATCAGTACCACTTTTGGAATTATTTCTGGACTTGGCTGGGGCTTTGGTCAGATCATGCAGTTCAAGGGTTTTAAGTTAGTTGGATCATCACGAGTAATGCCGATTACCACGGCCTTTCAGCTGATCCTGACGTCGCTTTGGGGAGTCTTTGTTCTAGGCGACTGGACTGGCATTATCGGAAAAGTCTTAGGATTTACTGCCCTAGTTATCGTAATTCTTGGTGCGACTCTCACCGCTTGGGTCCAAAACCCAGAATCCACCAATAAGGGTGCTTTAAAGAAAGCTACGATCTTTCAACTGATTGGTGCCCTGGGATACTTAGTTTACTCAGCCGCTCCACAGGTGGTCATCATGCCATCAATGAAGGCTTTATTGCCAAACATGCAAGCCATGGACGGGAACCATGCGTTTCTTCCCCAGGCCATCGGAATGGTACTATGTGCCGTGATTTACGATTTGTGGAACCTAAGAGACGAAAATGTCTTCATTCAATCCGTTTCATACAAGAACATTCTCGCTGGATTATCGCAAGGCTTTGGTATGTTAATGTACTTAATCTCAGCTCAGCCTGACATGAACGGATTGGCCACTGCCAACGTTCTGGGTCAATTAGCCGTCCTCGTTTCCACTCTGACCGGGATTTACTTTTTACACCAGAAGAAGACGCCAAAGGAAATGACTCTGACCTACCTCGGGTTAGTTCTCATTGTCTTTGCTTCCGCCATTACGGCATTTATTTAATTAAATTGAAATGGTATCATAGAAGTAACGAGGCTCCCTGCGTTAGTGGGAATGGCACCATCTTGTCAATGTCTCCACATTAGCGAGACCTATAGTACCAAAAAGGCTGAAACCCCAATTGGTTTCAGCCTTTTTATGTGGTTCTATGAATAAAAAAAGAGTTCATCAGCGACAAACCAATGAACTCTTGATCATCAATCCTACTAAAAATCGATGATCCCATGAACTATTTACATCTATTATTATAACTTAATTTAATCATTCGATTAATAGATATGTTATTTGACCGTTTAAACAACCATGATAATTAAAAAAGAACTCATCAGCGACAGGCCGATGAGCTCTCGATCATCAATTCTACCGAAAATAGGTGACCATGTATTACTTGTTATAAGTATATTATAACTTAATTAAACAGTAATTCAATTATACGGTATAACAATTAAAAAAGAGTTCATCAACTTTTAGCTGATAAACTCAGTCCCACCACCCTATTAAATCGATGAGTTGATTGCATAATCTTCATTTGTTATTATACAGCATAATTATGTTAATTAACTATTATTTCAAATAATTCGTTTTTCCATTTTTCAATTGCTTCTTCGAATGTTCCAAGAACTTCAAATTCTCACCATTTCCTAAGACATACAGATTCTCGATCATGTTATCATATTTCTTTTTTGAAACAAGCACCGCCGAATCACCATTCTCACAATGAATGGTAACTTCTTCATCGTCCTTCATAACCTGATCCATGTATGTTTCAAAGTTCACTTTGAAATTATTACAATTAACCACTTTCATGTAGTATCATCTCTCTTCATACGTAAAAAATGAAATTTTTTATAGTGATGATTATACCATATAGAATAAAAAGTAAAACTAAAAAGAATGTCTTTAAAAAAGACACTCTCAATAATTGTTAAATGCTGACTAAAATTAATATTCTCTTTTAATCTTAAATCTCGTTCTTAGACTTACCCGTCGTCAACATTTCATGAAAATTGTCGTAACTAACGGTAATCATGTCCGTCAAGGCTGGTTCCGTAAACGAACCAACGTGCGGCGTCACAATTGCGTTTGGATATTTCTTCATTAGGTTAACAACTTCCTGGTTCTTAATATCGTCGACGCTTTTGAATTCATGACCAAAAATGTTAGCTTCATCAATTAACACGTCAGCACCATATCCACCTAATGTGCCGGACGCAAGAGCATTATCGACGGCTTTTAAGTCAACCACTTGACCACGAGCCGTATTAACCAAAATGGCATCGTCTTTCATTAAATTGATTTGGGCGGTACTGATTAAGTTATCAGTTTCACCTTTAATGTAGGGAACGTGCAGTGAAACAATGTCAGACCGCTTCAATAATTCATCAATGAGGACGTATTCATCGATTTCAGGAGCGTCAACCTTGTGACCGTCGTTAGCGAGCACGGTTGCTCCCATTCCACTGTACAAACTAGCCTCAGCTCGACCAATGCGGCCCGCACCGATAATTCCAACGGTACTAGAATGAATCTCACGACTAAAGTACGAATCATTGACGATAAAATCACCAGCGTGAGTGGCGTTGATTTCAGAAGCAACTTTGCGAAACAGACTCATTCCGAGAGTCATTGCCAGTTCAGCCACAGCATATGGCGAATATCCGGGAACGCGAGCGACCTTGATGCCAAGTTCTTTGGCAGCCTTCAAGTCAATGTGGTCGTAACCAACCGTACGCGTGAAGACATACTTAATACCCCAGTCGGCAAATTTCTGTAAATTTTCCCTGTCAGCCAGACAGTTTCCACGAACTAACACTCCGTCTGACCCCTTGGAATCGATGGCGTTGTCACGATTTAACATTTCAGAAACTAAGTTCAATTCATAATCGTATTTATTTAAATCTTTGAAGTAACTGACTTCAACGGGACGCACCCCATACGCAGTAATTTTGAACATTTTATCACCCATTATTTGATAATCCCCGAGTTATTGATGACTTCAAGCAGCGCAATCCAAATCGGCATCATAATCACTGACAGAATGGTCGACAAGAACGACGCGTTGGAAGCCAAAACTGGATCACGATTGAAGCTAATTGCGTATGCTGAAGCAACCGTGGCTGTTGGGGTTGCCATCATGATGACAATCGTTGCGATAGCCACGTAACTCATTGGCATGATGCCAAGCATTGAGAGAGCAGTCAACGCAATCAGGTTGAACAACGGCACAATGATGACCTTATTCCAACTATAATACCATGACAGTTTGTTGGAAGCGGCCTGCTTGAATGAAATGGAACCAAGCGTAACACCGATTGATAACCAAGCAAGTGGAGAGGATAGTTGAGCTAAGTAGTTCAACGGTTTCCAGAGCCACAAGGCGGTTTGGTCAATTCGGTAGAAAGCCACACTACTCGTACCTTTGCCAGGAATTCCATTTAACATCGTTTGGACTGTTACATGTGGAACATAATTTTGTCCCAACCACAGGAAAAGTCCGAGGAAAGTTGCAATTACAACAGGATTAAGGAACATTTTCTTGATGTTTTTCATTTCCATCTTCAAACCTGACATTCTGATGTAGGCGTATGAATAAAGGAAAACCCGGTAACCAATATTGAAAATGGAACTGTACATGATTCCCTTCGGTCCAAAGACCGCCCCGACAATCGGAATTCCAAAGAAAGTCGTGGAACCGAAGGTCGTTAAAATTCCCATCACTTCTTTTTTATCCTTGTCTTGTTTGGGATAAAGCAGTGGCGCAACAAAAATCAAGATAATGTAGATGATGAAGCCCCACAGCAGGACGTTCATTCCCTCTTTCAAGGTATCATCGTTGATTGGCTGCATGAATGAGTTCAGTGCTAAGGCTGGAATGGCGACGGTCAATACGACCTTTGACAACATCTTCCCGAATTTATCGGTAAAAATGTTCTTCTTACGTAAAAAGAAACCAAGTAAAATAATGAAAATCGTTGAGGTGATCGAACTAATGATACCCGCATTAGTGACGGTCTTCTCAATTGCTTGCATAACGTTCATGAACGTTAACCTCCAAGTAGAATATTATCGTACGCACAGTAAAGTACGTAAAAATGAAATTTTTCACGATAATAATTTTACCATAGGGAATAATATAGAAAAAGAACTATTTTAAAGAAAGATTATGCTACTATAAGTAATGAGTATCTCTACATTAGTGAGACTTGATTTATCATTGCGAGTAATCTCTACGATAGTGAGATATGAAAAGGGACTAAAAATTTTAGTCCCTTTTCATTTAACATATTTATTTTACTTAAATAATAAAATCAAATACCCAATTATAGCAATTATTCCAGCTCCAATTGTCCATACTATTTTAAAACGTTCAGAAACTGTTCCTGGAGTATTTTTATATTCTCCATCTAAAATCCAAATTATAACCTTAGTCATAACTTGAACACATCCATTGATAATAATCGAAAATAACAATGGTATCAAAAATATCAAAGTAAACATAAATAATCTTGAATTTATTATTTCATAAAAGGATTTATTTCCCCACGTTTCCAAAAACATTTGCACTAAAAACATAATAACTACAGGAGAGTATATTAATATTGAATTGTGATCAAATAGAGTTACTATTTTGTTCCTAGTCGACTCTTTCTTACTAACCTTAAATTCCCCGGCACAGTAAATTAATTCTACTAAAAATGTTATGAAGATCATCAAGAAAATTCCTATTTTTAATAATAAAGTACTTTGATTATATACATCTGAGCTCAAATAAACACACGACGGATCAAAAGACGTGTCAGCAATCATAAACAATATGAGAATGTATGCAAAAAATGTAATCATAAGTGAAATAGTATAATATTTTATGCAATTCTTAATGTGTGGCCATATTAAATTAATTTTTTTATCTAGTGGACTCAAAAAACGTTCTTTTGTTTTTATACAAAAATCTTTAAATGGTTTCCATCTATCATAAGCATACATACAACACAAACTAATATTAATAATTATAGAAACTGTGGCAAAAGATATTAACAATTCATTGATAAAATTATATAAGAAAATATTATCTAAATACAAAAATAAATAATACAAACCATCCATAAATGGAAAAAAAATAAAGGATAAAGGATATTTCCTACTAATTATATGAATAAGCAAAAGTATACTTAACACAACTCCAATAGTCACTAAGAGTAATTGAAATTGATACTTACTTTTAAAAAATAATATAACAACACTCAGCAAAACATTAATGATTACCAATAAAATATTATAAATAAAATCACTAAAATTAAAAAATACTTTGTGCTTAGGTAAGACATCACGCATAATGTAACTCCCTCCTATGTACACAAAAAGCCCTACCACAGGGCTCCTCAACAACTATTTCATTTCCGCTTTCTTATCCTTTTTCTCCATTCTCATCTTTTCCTTGTGCGTCTTCTTATGCTTCATCTGGAGATGTGAAGTGATCTCTCGATGATGCAACATATCCAACTGGTTGTTTGACGAGCAGTAGAACGCAATGAAGAAAATTAGGGTTGCAAGCAGTGCGTACACGGCTCTTCTAAAGTATTTCAGAAAAACGGTCTGATCCCAGCTGTATCCCTTACCTAAAGCAGCCATAAAGTAGCGAACTAAGTAGTAAACAAACAGGACGAAGGCAATCACAAAGCCAGCAACCGACAAAATGTTTCTGGTGGCGACGGCAAAAGTTACAACAGCAACCAGCATACATACAACAAAGAAGCAGTACGTCCAGCTCTTGATATAACTCTTATCAACGGCCCGACCGCGATTCGTCCAATACAAATAACAGGCAATGATTAAGGCAATCACTGCGATAATCAATAAAATTGGTTTAAACATCTAATTCCTCCTTTAAATTTTATCTCCCAGGACACAATTTAAACTGTGAATCAGCATTCCGATCACCATCATATACATTGATACCATACTGAAGCCCATGGCTAACACCACGAAAGTCACGATCCAAAAAACAACTAAAAACCAATTAACAAATCCTTTAAAACTCATTATATTTCATCTCCGATATCCTCTTGTGATTACTTTCATCATACCATTAAATCGCCGTGAGCTGAGGAATTTGCTCAAGTATTTACATCCTCTATTTGCCCACAAAAAAGAGCTCTCAATGAGAGCTCTTTTTCATACTTATTAAAGTTGAACATCGTATTTATCGAAGAAGTCCTTAAGTGGTAACAAGCCTTCACCACCATATTCTGCGAAGAATTCTGGTAATGTGTAAGTCTTGTTGTCATTCTTGTCCTTCTTATAGTTTGGACTGATGGTTTCAACAATTTGACCATTTTCAATTTTAACGATCAAGTCTTCAACTGGAAGTCCACGGTCTTGGTTAATCTTTGCGTCAATCAAGAATGGGTGACCAGCTTTTGTAACCTTAACGGCTTTGTCAAATGCAGCAGGAAGTTCAGAAACGTTGTGAACAGTTGTAGCGTCAATTCCCATTCCCTTAGCGATTAATTCAAAGCTTTGACCTTGAAGTTGAAGGCCGAAGAATTGCATTGGTAAGTCTTCTTGTTCACCTTCGATGAAGCCTAAGTCTTCGTTTGAAGTAACCACGTTAATAACTGGAAGTTGATACTTCGTCAAAGTTACTAAGTCTTGGATAACCATTGAAAGGGCACCGTCACCAGCAATGTTGAAGACTTGACGATCTGGGTAAGCTTTCTTAGCAGCAATGGCACCAGGAAGTCCGGAACCCATCGTTGCAAACAATGCGGAAATGACCCACTTGTTAGTTGGCTGAATGTCCAAGTATCTGAAACTGTTGATGATGTTGTCACCAACGTCGATTGAGAAGACGGCATCTTTGTCGGCTACTCGGTTAATTTGTTTGTAGATTGGGGCAACTGGCATGGTTGAGTTAGCGTTAGTCATGGTGTCCTTCAAGTGTTTACCAAAGTCCTTGAATTCTTCCATGAAACTACCATTACTCTGGTCGGTTTCGTCACTGCCAATGTTTAACATCTTGTGAATGTACTCCATCCAGTTAGCTTGGTCAGCAACGGCAGCCTTGTAGAATGGACTTGGCGCAACTTTTTCACTTTGAGCCAATGCTTTGTCAACAAATGAGCCAGCGTCAGACCAGATTGGGAGGTCAACTTCGTGATGACGACCAAGTTGGATTTGAGAATCGTCAACTTGGATGTAAGCGAATTTGTGACTTGCATAAACTGATTTAGCGAATGGGAAGTCACCACCAATGGCGATAACTAGGTCAGCGGTACTCAAGATTTCGTCAGCGGCCTTTGATGCGGCACGGTTGGCGGTTCCAAGGTTAGCTTCGTAGTTGGCGTCAACGTAGCCTAAAGCTAAGCCGTCCATAATAACTGGAATCTGGAGTTTCTTTGAAAGTTCGATTAACTTGTCGCCGTTGCTCTTGATTCCACGACCAACGTGAAGCACTGGACGTTTAGCATTTTTAATCATCTTAAGGGCTTGACTTACTTCGTCATCGGTTGCGACTGGTTCTGGAGCTGGCTTGTCATAAGTCTTTGATGCAGAACTGTACGGAACATCTGGGATTTCGTCAAAACCGAAGTCATTTGGAATGACAACTACGGCAACACCTTTCTTTGCGTATGCTTCGTGAATCGCACGGTCAACAACGTGTGGCAAACTTTCAGGAGTCATTACGATACGGTCATAAACCGAAACGTCAGAGAACATTGGGGTCTCTGGAAATTCTTGGAAGTAATTATAGTTCATGTTGTCATGACCAACTTGGCCAACGATGGCAAGAACTGGAGCGTGGTCTTCTTTAGCGTCATACAGACCGTTTAGTAAGTTGACCGCACCAGGACCAGCTGATCCAAAGGCAACTCCGATTTTACCAGTTAGTTTAGCGTGAGCAGCGGCCGTTAATGCCCCAACCTGTTCGTGTCGAATTTGTACGTAATTAATGTTATCTTTTTCTTGATCGAGCGCAGCAAGCGTTGAGTTAATGGAACCACCAGGGTATCCATAAACATCCTTAACGCCATATGATTCAATAACTTTAAGCATTGCTACTGCTGCAGGAATTTTCTTTACATCTGTCATAATTTCTTCCTCCCAAAAGTACTTAATTCTTTTGTTGACCTTAATATACTCCCATATGAAAACGGTTGCAATAAAAACGCTTGCTTAATTTATTAAGTCTTTTTAATGTAAATCACGAAATTAACAAAAGGCAATAAATTCCCAATTTAACGGCAATTTGAGCGTGTTATTAGTTATCTTTTGGCGCGTCATATGTAATAATACTAGTAAGGAGGTGAAAAACATGAACTTTTCTGGATTAGTTGAAACTGGTGATGGTCGTTTGATTAACGTGAACAACGTGAACTCAATCCATCCCCGCGAATCAGAAGGTAACATCATTTCATACCAAGTTACTTTCAACAACAATACTACTGAAGAAATCGATATCGATGCTTTTGAAGCACTTAAGAACATCGCTTTGAACAAAGATAACAAGTAGGATTGCAATACTTAGTAACAAAACAGGTTAACTGTAAGGTTGACCTGTTTTTGTGTGAAATAAGTTTCACGTGAAACAAAAAAATCCTCCAAACATTGGGAGGATTTGATCGTATTTTTAGACACAGTGTTCAATTATTTCTCAGGAATTTCCCACTCGTGGTCCTGATTGTGTTTCTTCATGTAGTTCATGAACTGCTTGGAGTTGTATGCCTTCTTGACGTCCTGAGCCCACTTGGTGTGCTCATTCTTCTTGTTTACAACGGCTAGCAACATGTACTGACTCTGTGGATTTTCACGCAGAAGCATTGAACTTGCTGGAATCTTAGCCCCGTAAGTATCAGAACCAGGGATGATGGCGTAGTCCACGCTGTTTCTGGAACGTGGTTCGTTGGCCGAATCCATTTCATCAAACTTCAGATCGTACTTGTTGTCGATGATGTCATTTTTAGTGGCCTTGATGGGATCAACACCCTTCTTCAGCCTAATCCAACCCGCTTTTTCCATTACTAGAAAAGCCCGTGACATGTTGGATGGATCGTTTGGAATGGCAACCGTGTCACCCTTCTTAACGTCCTTTAAGCTATGCTTTTTAGCGGGATAAATCCCAGTTGGAATGGTTGGCACCTTGGTTAATGAAACCAAGTTTCCGTGATTTTCCTTATTAAAGTTATTCATGTAGGCGCCGTGTTGTTCAACGTTTAAGTCAACCTGACCCTGGTTTAATGCCATGTCGGCATTCAGTAAGACGGAGAATGACTTATTTTTAACCTTATAACCGTCTTTTTCAAGAATGGGTTTGATGCCCTTCATAAACAGGTCACTGTATGGACCAGGCGAACTTGCTAAAGTGATCGTCTTCTTGTTTGACTGTGGTGCATGGGCCTTCTGATACGGCCGATACACAAACGTATATCCAAATAAAATCACGATAATTGCGACTAATGCGGTAATCCAATATCTTTTCTTCATCCTATTTCTCCCCTTCAACTAAGTAATCCTGTTTCTGACAAAACCCCATTAAACGAAACAATTAAAAAAATCAGTTAGACTATCCATTAAGTTAGCCTAACTGATCCTTTTTCTCCACGTAAATATAGAGTAGATTAGTATATTCGATTGAGTTGGAATTCACCAATCTCAGTTAGACTAACAAAATGTTGTATCTAACTGAGCACAAAAATTACTACACTTAGATACAGGCGTTTGATCAACACCCGCATCTAAAACTACGAACGCTGACCTACATGTAACAAGTACAGCAACAGTAAGTATTTTGATAGTTCGTAGTAATCGTTGTCATTGGTTTCATCCCTTTCTTATTTTGCATTAATTTAACCACAGAAATCGCGAGTTGTAAAGGATAAAGTTCACAAATCAGAAAAGGGACCCCCTCGTCTTGTTCGTTATTCAAATCAATTAAATTTCAAAATAAAAAAATTAAAAATCAGTTTTCAAATAATAAAGAAAGGTACATACTAAATATTAAAATTATGACCATAAACTACATCATAAGGAGAGTTCATGAAATTAACAGTTGAAAAAATCTCAAAAACAGATATTTTAACCGATGTCTCCCTTTCTGTTAATAAAGGGGACAAGATTGCATTAATTGGCCCGAATGGTGCTGGTAAAACTACATTATTGAATATAATAATGGGATTAACATCACCAACTAGTGGGAACATTTACATGAAAGACATTAATTTAGGCACAGTTTTCCAAAATAATATTTTAGATAATGAACTTTCTGTGTATCAAAATATACACTGTAGAATTAATGATAAACATAAACTTCAATACATCTTAAATAAACTAGAGGAATTTGATATTGATACTAGTCAACCATATGCAACATTATCAGGTGGTCAAAAACGTTTAGTAAATTACTTACGTGCAATTTCTATTAAGCCGAATTTCCTTATTTTAGATGAGTTATCAGCAGGAATAGACGTTGACATACGTCAGACTATTTGGAAAGATTTGAATCAATACCTACGTGATCAACAATGCAGTATCATTTTCACTACTCATTTACTTGAAGAAGTAGAAAATGCTAGTAAAGTACTATTCATGTTACACGGTAAAGTGAAATATTTTGGTGATATTAATACTTTCATGAAAAAAATGCCAAAATTCAAACTTATTTTTCATGAAAATAAAAATACTGAATATTTTAACACTGCTGCTAAAGCTGTAAATTTCGTAATAGAACATGATTTAATGAATGAAAATTTTGAAATAGTAAAAACAACTTATACTGATTTATTCAAGAATATGGAAGAAGGTTTGTAGAATGTACAGAAAATTTATTAAAAGAAACCTTCTGATCTATTTTAAAGACAAAATAGGTATCTTCTTTTCTTTCTTAGGCATGTTCATTAGTTTATTTATTTATATCTTTTTCTTACGTTCTAATTTAATAGATTCATTAAAGGGTATTAACCATATCGACCAGTTTGTAGACACATGGATGATGGCAGGCTTAATTTCCATCGTATCAATGACAACTACATTAACCGCATTTGGTCAAAAACTTGAAGATCAAAAAAATAATAGAATAGATGATTTTATTGTTAATAGTAAGATAAGTCTAAAAATACTTAACGAATTATATACTGTAACTTCTGTTATTGAAGGTCTTGTCTCAACATTTGTTTTTTCGCTTATTTGTTTTGGATATTTGTCTTTCAAATACAAGTATAATTCATTTAATATTCAATTTCTTGTTGTAATGTTATTTAGCATTCTACTAATTATTTTTTCTAGTTTACTATTTTCTTTTGTTACTGATTTCTTAAAAAGCAATTCAAGTTTCTCATCATTATCCGCAATTGTTGGGACATTAGCTGGTTTCTTTTCAGGAACCTACATTGTTTATGGCGATCTACCGCATTTTATGCAGAAAATTTTAAACTTATGGCCTGGATTTCAAATAGCATCAATCATGCGTTATGAAAGCATTAAAAATATAAAAACAGCAGTGCCAAAACATGTATTAACTTCATTAGGAATTAGTTCCAATTTTAAAAATGCCTTACTAATAACGGTATTATTCGGATTAATTATCATTTTTATTCATGTCTTATCACGTTTTAAAAGATAATATTAAAAAACATCTTCCCCATACTAGATACTAGTCTGAAGAAGATGTTTTTAATATTTATCCCTGTTTCACTTTCTTCAACTTGCGATGCTTCAAATACAACATCACCGCGATGGTCACGGGAATTGTCAATACCACTCCAATTGCCGAAATCAACGTCATGATCAACTCTGACGCAAAGATTTTGTCGTTCATGACCATGCCGATACTGTAATGCAAACGCGCAAACCAGATGAACAAACCAACTAGTTCCCCGTAGAAACTAAAGAATAGGGTGTTAAAGGCCGTTCCAACGATTTCTTTTCCAATTGAAACTCCGATATAACTGAAGTCTTTATCGGAAATCTTGATGTTGTGGTCCTGAATCTCAACTAACCCAGTGGCCATGGCAACGGCCGCTTCGGCCACGGCTCCCAGACAACTCAAAATCGTCATCGCACACGAAACGTTTAGGAATTTCACGCCAATTAAGAGCGACATTCCTTCCAAATCTTCGGTATTCTCGGGTCCAAAACCTTGCACCTGCGCCCAGTGTTCCACCGGAATGATCAACGCAATTACGATTGCCACCACGATTAACGAAGTCACAAACGCCACGTCGGCGTTCCGTCCCTGTTCATTACCGAAGTAAATTGTAATGACGAGGATAATGACGGCGTTAACCAGTGTGACCCAGAGGTACGGAATGCCAAACGCAATCAAAACGACGGACATGAAGACCAAACCAAAGTTACACAAAAGACCAATAAAAGCCACGAAACCCTTGGAGCCACCCGCCAGCAGCATTGCGAAAAAGAGAATGATTAATAAGACGGTCATGGTACTCATTTAATCACCTTCATTTCACAAAGTGCACTCGCAATCAGGCTGGTAATCGGCACCGTCAGTGTAATCCCAATCGCACTAATCAGACTTTGAATGATTCCAAGTGACATAATCATTGAGAACGAGTAGCCCCAACTGTTGCCGTTTCTTAAAAACAGCACCATCATCGGAAAAGTTCCGGCCACGAAAATGAGGAACAAGACGTTAATCAACGGTCCCATGATTGACCGTCCGATGTTTTGCCCATTCTTTAAGAGCTTCAAGAACGAAAGACTGTGGTCTTCTTCATAAACCGCAAACAGACTGGACGTGATGTCGGCTGAGAGGTCCATGATGGCCCCCAGCGACCCAATCATACAACCGACGAAGTAGATTGGTAGTCGTTGTTGGGTCACGTAGTCCATCATCTCGAAGTTCATGCCCCGCTCGTGCGTGACCGACAGGACAATGAACGCAATCAGAATCGCGACCGCGGTCCCTAGAATCGTGGACGAAATCGTCACGACCGTCTCCTTTGACACCCCAAAAATCAGAATGGCGGTGACAATCGTGAAAATGACCGACAAGATGGCAAATAAAACAAACGGATTGAAGCTCGTTCCCACGTCAATTGAGACCGCCAAAAAGAACAGCACGGCGTTGATGATGATACTTAAAAGCGCCATGGAGCCACTGAACTTCAAAATCACCAGCAACAGCATCACCGTTAGCCAGATTAAGAAGACGACCGCGGTGTCCCGCTTAAAGCCGTTGATCAGAATCGACGAAGGCTTTAAGTTCTTGTTGGCAACGTGAATAAAGATCTGTTGGCCAGCATGATACTTCATGTCGGTCGCCCCGGCACCAGAATACTGGTTGTTAGCGGTAATCGTCTTGCCCTTGTATTCTCCGTTTAAGACCTTGAGGGTCAGTTTCTGATTTTCTTGGTAGTCATGATTCTTAAATTCATCAGTTTGTGAAGTGCGACCGTAGTTGTGCACGTTTACGACTCGAGCCACCGTCTGTTTGTACATCGGTGCGTCGAAATGGGTGAAGGTCACGGCGACGATCCCCGAGATTAGCACCAAAACGATGGCGAGCCAACGAATCTTTAGCTTTGGATGGATTCGTTTCAAATTCTCATCCCCTAATTATTTACGTTCAGTGTATCATACTAAAATTAAGTTTCGCTAAACTTACGTATTTATAACTAGACAACAAAAAACACCTCTGAATTAAATCAGAAGTGTTATAAATTTAATTTTATGATTACCAGACGAATAATCCAACAATTCCAGCCGAGAGTAGTGATACCAAGATTCCGGATAGGATTAAGTATCCAACATTTCTGGAAATAACGTCGTTCTTTTCACGGCTGACTAAGCCCTTCAAGCATCCAATGACCATGCCAACGGTACTGAAGTTAGCAAAGGAAGTCAAGAAGACACAGAGTTGGGCTTGGTAGTGAGCCGGAAAGATGTGTAAGTTGTTGATATGGGGAGCAATGGCACCCATGACCACGAATTCGTTGGTCACTAACTTGGTTCCCATGTATTGAGCAAACTGGAAGGCGTGGTTAACGTCCATCCCCATCAGCCATGCAAATGGGAACATTACGATTCCAAGTAAGTGTTGAAGTGACAACCAAGGATTAATGAGTCCTAGTAACTTACTAATTAAGTTAGCAAGGGCCACGAAGGCAATGACGTTGGCAGCGATGATTAAGACCAACTTACCGGCACCTAAGATTGAATCACCCAAAAATGAGAAGAACGGTTCTTTCTTGGGTTTTTCCGGCTTATCAGCAACCGTTTCTTCAGCAACCTGCTCTGAAGGTTCCGTCATCGTCGCAATTGTGTCTTCTTCAGGCGTAACGTGAACGGGGTTCAGTAGTGATGTCACGATGATGGCGTTCAAGATGTTAAGCGGAATCGCGGTTAAGACGTATTGCCCCGGAATCATCTGGGTGTACGAACCAACGATCGCAGCGGTGATACACGACATCGACATCATGGCAACCGTCAAGAGTCGTTCACTGGATAATTTCTTAAGTTGCAGACTAGAAACAGCTAGGGCTTCCGTGTTTCCCAGGAACATCATTTCAACGGCGTAAAATGACTCAAACTTTGGTTGTCCTGTAACCTTTGATAACGCAATTCCGATCCATTTAATGATAAATGGCAAAATCCCAAAGTATGTAAGGATATCAAATAACGGAACAATCATTAGGATTGGAAGCAGTGCTGAAGTAACAAAGTTCATCTGTTTGACGTGCACCCAGTTGGGAAGTGCGAAGGCAATCCCAGTGTAGGCAACCTGGACAATCCAGTTGAATCCTTCAGCGGCACCCTTGACGGCATCTCGACCCCAACTAAAGCGAGTAAGGAGAAACGCGATGACTAGGTTTAAGACTAAAACGACAATGACCGATCGCCAGTTGACGTGCTTGTGATCCTTAGAAAACAAAAAGGCAATTCCGAGGAACACAGCGACCCCAATGATGTTAATGATTAGATAGTAATTCATCGAACTTTCTCCTCCATTTTATATGCAATGTTCGGATATTGTCAGATAACAAAATTCGAACAACCTGTTTTTTATAATAATAGTATTAAACATTAACAATTTCAACCTTCATCGCGGAAATGGTTCACGGATTGGTTAATTTTCCCGTAAAAAAAGACTAATTATCGGTTAAAACCAACAACTAGTCTAATTAATTTATTTCTTTTCTCGTCGTTTATCAATGCGTTCGTCGTACCACGTAAAAATCAGGAGCAACCCAATCATAATCAGATTGACAATCGACTGCAGGACCTGATCTGGAACTAGTCCATACATTAAGACGGTGATCAAAAACAGCACCAGGTACTTAGCCGAACGCAGATACTCCTGGGTGTAGACGTAGCGCGCAAACTGCATGATTGACAGGATGGCGATGATTAAAAACGAACCATCCCTTAAGACATGTTTCGATACATCTAGTTTCATATGCATCAGTCCTAAACCTGATCGGTTGGTCGAATCACGATTTCGTTGACCGAAGCGTCCTTTGGCATGTCAATGGCGTACAGGATGGATTGCGCAATCCGTTTGGGACTAAGCGGCGTCAAGTCGTATGACTCAAACTGCTTCTTGATGTCCGGATCGGTGATGTGATTGGGCAGTTCGGTAGCTACCGCGCCGGGTGAAATCATGGTTACCCGAATACCAGACTTAGCCTTGGCCTCTTCCTCTCTGAGTGAATCACTAATCATCTTAACGGCTGCCTTTGTGGCACTGTACACCCCACTGTTAATTCCAGAAGTATGGGCCGCAACCGAAGCGGTGTTGATGTACTGACCGCTACCTTGACCACGCATGGTATCAAGGGAAGCGGTAATGCCGTACAAAACACCCCTGATATTGACGTCAATCATGAGATTCCAACCCTTGACGTCACCCTTAATCAGTGGTGATTGGGGCATCACACCCGCATTGTTCATCCAAACGTCGATGCGACCAAACTGGTCAACCGCAGCGGACGCCAGGTTTCTGACCTCATCGAGTTTGGTGACATCGGTCTTCTGAATGGCGGCCACGCCACCATCAGCTTCGATATCTTCCTGAATCGCACGTAAGCGGTCCTCTCTTCTAGCACCCAGCACGACCTTGGCGCCGTTCTTTGCCAACAACTTGGCGGTCGCTTCACCAATTCCACTAGAAGCTCCCGTAATTACAACTACTTTATCTTTAACAGCCATCTTAATTCTCCCTAACTATTTTAAATTGTTAAGTGCAGTTTCGATACTCATGTCGCCACTGTGCATGACGATGACTTTGTCAAAGGCATGCTGGTTATCTAAAACGTCAAACAAAACCTGCGAAACGTCGTTGATTGAATTTGAACCAGGTTGGTCATCATTAAAGGTTACTTCGCCGGTTCCAGGAGTCTCAAGCAAGGAGCCCGGCTGTAAAATAGTGTAGTTCAGGTCGGTGTCGTGAATTAACCAGTGGTCGGCCATGAACTTAGCAGCCTGGTAGTCCTGCAACTTGGCGTAGTGTTTCTTTCCTTCCCATTGGTCTGGTTGAAGCGCAAAGGCTGAACTGAGCATGATGTAACGTTTGACGCCGGCTTTTTCGGCGGCCTGCATGGTCTTGATGGCTCCGTAACTGTCAACTAGGACCACGTTGTGTCCACCAGATCCAGCGGTGAAGTAGATGGCGTCAAAGCCCTTCATTGCGTCGGCCATTTCGTTAACACTCATGTCGACGATGCTAAACTTCATAGTGTTAATTTTGGGACGTTCCTCAACGGTGTCCACAAACTTGACTTCTTCAGGATGACGAGCCGCAATGGTAACCGAATCGTCAGTGTTTTTTTGAAATTGTTTTACTAGGTCAGAACCGACTCTTCCGGTTCCACCAATAATCATAATCTTCATAATTGAAACCTCCTATATACGTCTAAAGCATAACAAATTCAACTAAGCGTTAATAGCGATATGCATGTGAAGTTTATGTTAAAGCCAGCGTTAATCGTGCCACCATTCAATCACATAAAATAAATAAGGATAGACATTTTTATCATGTATGATATACTATGTTTGTACCGCGTAGGCGGTAGTTTTCAAACAAGATGCACTACTCCTTTCTATTTGATGGTTATGACCCACAAGTACCATGAAGTTCCCTTGCAACTATTTTTGATAGTTGCAAGGGAACTTTTTGTTTTAAAGACTAATCACGACATTGGATTACCTCTAACTAGATAAGAATAATCTTTGACATTTCGTTCTTAAATGCTAATATCAAATTGGAAAAATGGTTATAGTCCCGTTGAATCACTTAATAACAACTAAAAATCACCCAAAGACTAGTTCATAGTCATCGGGTGATTTCTTCAGTCGTTATTTTTTAATGACCGTTGCTCGACCATTTTCCTCAAAATCGGCAACGTTGTCTAATGACGTAATCACGGCTTCCCTGCCGGTGTTTTTCACAAACTGCATCGCCGCTTGAATCTTGGGTTCCATTGAACCCTTACCAAACTGACCTTGTTTTAGATACATGTCCAGTTCGTCAAGCGACACGTGTCCCAGTTCTCTTTGATTAGGCCGTCCGAAATTAATGGCCGCCTGGTCAATGCCCGTCAGGATAATTAACTGGTCGGCGTTCACCATTTGTCCGATTAGTGAAGCCGTAAAGTCTTTATCAATCACGGCTTCCACGCCTTCGACGTCCCCGTCATCGGTCATGACGACCGGAACGCCACCTCCCCCGCCAGCAATGACAGTGAACCCACTGTCAACCAGGGTGCTAATTTGCTTCGCCTCTAAAATGCTGATGGGATGAGGCGATGGAACGACCCGCCTGAATCCGCGTCCGGAGTCTTCGGCGAATTTCCAGTCCGGATGTTTCATTAAGACGGAATTAACGTCCGCGTAAAACGGACCGATGGGCTTGGTTGGATCCTTAAACGCTGGATCATTGGGATTGACTAATACCCGCGTGACAATGGTTGAACTAGTCATATCATTGTCTGAGAGGGCATCCCCAATCCACAGTCCTAACTCACCTTGAGTCATCGCTCCAACCACGTCAAGTGGCATTGGCGGATTTTCCTTCGTGCTACCGTTTAGTTCTTGGAGTAACAAGTTTCCAACCTGCGGTCCATTGCCGTGAGTAATCACTAACTGAAGGTTCTCAGTTGAATTACGCACGAACTTCACGATTTTTTTCGTGGTTTTTTTTAAAGCTTCTCTTTGCCCTTTTGCAGTTGGATCATCGGTTAAAATCGCATTGCCACCTAGAGCTATCACGATTCTCTTCATTTACGACACTCCTATCTTTCCCATAAATAGAGCAATGACCGCCCCAATGGCGGCAATCGTTATCAATGCCATCATGATCCATTCAAAGGGTGTGATTTTACGTCCTTGATTCTTGATTGCCTTGATGTAGAAACCAAAGCCTAGAACGTATGCAATTGAACATAACCACAAGAATTGTAGTCCCGCCACTGCGATTCCGACAACTTCAAACAATAGAGCTAGGATTCCCGGCATCATTTTCTTGACCGAATGAGCCTGTACGCCAGCCTTAATTTGATCGGCACCAACCAGCGCGTAACAAATCACAATCGCTGCCGTACACAACGAAATTGCCAGGTTGTACGCCTGATCGGTAAATAGTAACGAAATCAAAACAATTTGTACCAAAATCTGAGTTAACCATAATGAGTGTGAAGGTGAATTGTGCTTGTTTAAGTAACCGAACCACCGGGGTAGTAGCTTCTGATCAGCTAGTTGTGACGTCGCTTCAACCGGAAGCATGGTCCATGACAGGAGGGCACCGACCATGGTGATTATAAGTGAGATACTGACAAAAGCCGCACCTATTGGTCCAATCATATCTTTAACAACATAGGTCAGGGCCGGGTTACTCAACTTAGCTAGTTTGGCTTGGGGTAAGTAGCCATATGGTAGCATCGCAATCACGATGTTGATGATCAAGAGTGAGATGGTGCCAATAATGGTCGCCTTGGCCGCATCAGAACGCTTCTTGGCGCGTCCTGCCATCATCGTGGCTCCTTCAATCCCAATGAAGATCCACATGGTAGTGATGATACAGCCCTTGACTTGATCAAATACCCCCATTGCCGTCGCCGGACTATACGTGAAGTTAGTACTAAAATTAGCCCAGAAGTGGGCGGTGAAAACGTTAGCTTTGAATAAGACAATTCCTAAGATTGCGAAAGCAACCAAGGGAATTATTTTTATTACGGTGATAATGGTATTGATGAAAGCCGCGTTCTCAATCCCCATCGTTACTAACCACGTGAGTAGCCACGTGAATACCGACGCAATGATTACCGCTTGAATTGAGTTGCCTGATCGAAAAACCGGAAAGAAATAACCGATCGCTGACATCATCATGGTGGCAAACGCAATGTTACCAAGCCATGCCGATAGCCAGTATCCCCAGCCCGATAGAAATCCAGCAAAATCACCAAATCCATCTCTGGCAAAATCGGAAATTCCAGTCAGTTCTGGTTTATCCTCACTTAGAGACTTCAAACTCATTGCTAGTGCAAAAATTCCGACTCCAGTAATAATCCACGCAACGAGCGCGGGTCCCGGAGTGGCCGCTGCCGCAATCTGTTCACTGGCATTATAAATTCCAGCGCCAATCGCGGAACTAATGACCAGCATGATTAATCCAAATAATGAAACTCCCTTTTTATTTCCCATATAATTTACGCAATCCTCTCAAATCCTAATTTAGGACATGATTGTATCATTGATAATCCTATTTATGCTTTAGTAAAATTTAATTTTCGTTGTACATACTTAAGTCGCCTAAAGTGGCGGCCATAATTGCCATGATCGAGTGCTTGCGGTTGCCAGCTTCAACAAACTGGCGCCCGTAAGGACTTCTAAAGACCTCGTCGGTTACTTCCATTTCGGGACTATTTAGGCCCTTGTACTTTTTAACCGCCTCTTTGGCAGTGGTGGTGTTGCCGTCATGGAAGGCTGGTAGACAGTGCATGAAAATCAATTCATCGTCAGGGGTGCCCGTCTTCTTCATTAAGTCCATGTTGACTTGGTATGGTAGTAGTTGGTCAATTCGTTGTTGCCAGTTGTTTTCACCCATTGACACCCAGACATCGGTGTAGATGATGTTTGAGCCTTTGACCCCCTTGTCAATGTCAGAGGTAATCATGAAGTGTGCTCCTGATTCCTTGGCGTACTTTTCGGCCAGGTCGACCACCGCTTTTTCGGGGTGCAGTTCATCTGGAGCCACGATGTGAACGTTCACACCCAGCATCGAACCGGTCACTAGTAAAGAATTAGCCACGTTATTGCGCCCATCACCAACAAAGGTCAACGTGAGCCCCTTTAAGTGACCAAAATTTTCCTTCACGGTCATGAAGTCCGCAATCATTTGAGTGGGATGCCACTCGTTTGAAAGACCGTTCCAAACGGGAACTCCCGAGTACTTGGCCATGATTTCCATGTCGGATTGTTCAAAGCCCCGGTACTCAATTCCGTCAGCCAGTTCGCCAAAGACTCGCGCGGAGTCTTCTACCGATTCCTTTTTGCCGAACTGACTTGAGGTTGGATCAATGTAGGCCGTGTTTCCACCTAAGTCGTCACCACCAAGTTCAAACGAAAGTCTGGTTCTGGTCGAAGTCTTTTGAAACAAGAGCACCAGGTCCTTGTCGTGTAAATACTTGGTCACCTTGCCATACTTCTTGTGTTCGTTTTTCAAGTTAATGGCAAAATCAATCAAAGCTTCAATCTGGGCTGGCGTAAAATCAGACTCCTTTAAAAAAGAACGTCCTTGCATTGATTTTAATTCCTCTAGTAATGTACTCATTTAATTTGCTCCCCCTCTAATTATTTTTATCAAGTGGTTCACGAATGATTGGTTGTGACATACAACGAGCTCCACCACGGCCACGCGATAGTTCTGAAGACAAAATCTCGTAAACAGTAATACCGTGTTTTCGCATCACATCAATCGTGACCGTGTTGCGATCGTATGTGACCACTTCCCCGGGGGCAATTGCCAGGTTGTTTGACCCATCGTTCCACTGTTCACGTGGAGCGGCAACTGGATCACCATCGCCGGTCTCCATCATGTCAATCTCAGATAATCCAAGAACTTCCTTGAGTGTATCCGGCAGACTTTCACGATGTTTCATGTTGATGGTATTGTTTTTTCCGGGATGAAGGATGTTAATATTCATCTTACCACCGTTCATGATCCCTGGATATACGGTAAATTGGTCGTAGTTGACCATGGTGAAGACCGTATCTAGATGCATCATGGCATGGTTATGCGGAATTTGAACCGCCACGATTGTGTCAAAATGTGACTTGGGATCTTCAAAAAGTTTGTGAGCCAGTTTTTCAATCGAACGAGTTGAGGTTCGTTGCGAACAACCAATTGCCATGACGTGATCGTTTAAAACGAGTTCGTCACCACCCTCAATCCGAGCATCATTATAGCGGTCCAGCCAAACGTCAACTTTTCCGGCAAACCGTGGATGATACTTCATCACGTACTCCGTGATGAGTGACTCCGGACGCCGCGCCTCAAAAGTCATGTGGTTAATCGTTAAACCAGATCCCATCGAAGCTTGCGGATCCCTGGTAAAGTACGCATTTGGTAGTGGATCCAGCAGGAAGGGATCAAAAGCGTTCGTCCCGGCCACATCATGCAAACTTGGGTGAGTAAAATGAATCTTGTCTCGTCTTAGACCGGCATAAATCGTACTGACCAGGTCGTGAATCGAGAGACTCTCAAAGTAGCGCTTGATGTCCTCTGCCGAACTACCCGTGTAGTAGTGTTCATTTAGATAAGTTGACTCAAAATCATCCCTTACGTCATCTTTTTTTAAGATGTCTTCCAACAAATCCTCGATGTACACAACCTCCACTCCATGATCACGGAGTAGATTGGTGAAATAATCGTGCTCTTTGTCAGCGATTTTTTGATACGGAATGTCATCAAACAACATCTGCTTCATGGTATCCGGAATGACATTTTCAATCTCTTTTCCGGGCCTGTGCATTAAGACAGACTTCAGCTGCCCAATTTCAGAGTTCACTTCAATTGCAGATTTCATAATAATCCTCCTTAAGATTGTTATTCATGCTTATGGTTAAACGATTTAACCACCCATATCGTACGGGGTTTCGCAATTTATAACAAGCATTTTAACCGACTAGAAAAAGTTTCCTAGTCGTACGTCAATAATGATAACTGTTTCACAAATTTTGTCAAATCGTTCAAAGACTGATAATTTGTAAAAGCGGATATGTGTTGATACACTGGGAAAATTAACCGTTTTTGCCAAATTTTAACTAACTTTTTAATAGTTACATGTTTAACAATCATCGCATCAGAAAAATCCTCGAACGTAATATAACTTGGCTCTTAATTAATTAACTTTGTTGAATGTACTGACTAATGATAATCCATTATTAGTTGATACTTAGACCGTTTAAATCAGCCTTAATCCCCAGTACTTGTCAATCATCTAAAATAATTAAAAATAATCTCGCTTTTGTTTTAACGCAATGGTATAATTAGTTCGGTAATGAGAAGTACCAATCAATCTCTTTTGCCATTTTAAAAACATACCTGTGCACCAAATCTATTGAGAGACCTCCACGTCTACTCGGATTTGGTGTTTTTAGTAAAACAGAAAGGGGGTTACTTGAATTGACAGTCTTTAAGGAATTACTTGAACTCGTGATTTTGGTGTTACTAATGGTCTTAACCTTTTTTCATCCCAATCCATGGGTGGGAATTGGTCTAAACGTCCTTTTAATCTTAATCTTGTGGCTCTTCCCCGAGGGAAGTAATAAGATTAACAAGCTCTTCAAGTACATAATCACAGCGGTCTTCTTGATCTCGATTATCCTGATCGTCCTGCAGATGATTTTTCAATAAAAAAAAGGAGCACTTCAAAAAAATGAAGTGCTCCTTTTACGTATTTACTTATAGTGCTAATTACCTAAAAGTTTGGTGTAAGAAGCAATGTCACTTACGGCATCCTTTAACTGTTTGGAATAGTATTCTTCTGATGGCGCATTACTTACAAAATTGCCATCCTTTTCAAAGTTGTCGTCAATGTGACCAATCATGGTCATGTGTGGCAACATTACCATTCCCAACATGGATAAAGTGGGAAGAATGCCTAAAGCGGAAGCTTGCCCAGACAAGGCACTGCTAGAATACGAAACAATTCGGGCAGGCTTGTCAGCCGTTTCAAAGCCGATGTAATCAAGGGCGTTCTTAAACGCGCCAGAAAGACCGTTGTCATAGACTGGTTCAATAAATAGATAACCGTCTCCAGCCTTGATGTTATCAATCCACTTCTTGGGGGCCCCCGTTAGTTTCCGGTCAGGATCACCCATTGGTGGGAGTGGTTCATTGAAGATTGGTAAGTCTAAATCACCAATGTCAATAAAGTTCAACTTGACCTCGTTATCAGACTCAAGTTCTTTTGCGTTCTTCTTTAAAAAGTTAAAAATTCCGGCACCACTAGAATTGGATCGGGCACTACCTAAAATTACGTCAACTGTTTTCATTTAATCTCTCTCCCTTTACTCACAAAAAGTAAGCTAATACGTACTTTAATTCTATTTAATTTCCGAAACAAAAGCAAGCAAAAAGCCCGCTTCGTAGTTGGCCTATCACAATTCTTTATAAATTAGTTAACTTTCATTACAATCAAAACTCACTATACTATAATAAGGTGAGAAGTAGATGAGGGGGAAGTAACATGAAGAATTGGCTTAATAAGATTCTCAAATCAGTCCATGGCGATTCTGACAAGAAGTCATCGGATCATGCCGAGAATAAAAATCAAAACACTCCAAATGAAGCAAAAAACAGTGATAGTAAGCAAACCACTGAACAAAACCAAGATCCAAAACAAATCAAAAATGATAAGTTACTTGGAACAAGCAACGCCATTGATAAGTGATTCTTAAGCAAGATGATTGTGATTGATTCAGTTGAACACTATACTTTAGTTAGTAGATAATTTGTAGGAGGTACTAAAATGACGAAAAAAATGGAAGTCCAAGTTTGGTCCGATATTGCATGTCCATTCTGTTACATCGGACGAGCCCACTTCAAGTCCGCACTAAGTGATTTTGACCATAAGGACGACGTTGAGGTTCATTACAATAGTTTTGAACTTGATCCCAACGCATCTGGTGAACCAGAAACCATGGCTGACCACATGAGTAAGGAAAAGGGGATGTCAAGGGAAAAAGTTTCCGAGTTTCTATCAACCATCACCGAACTGGCAAACGAAGCTGGTTTAAAGATGGATACCGGAAAGATTAAGGTGGTTAATACTTTAAAAGCACACCGCTTGCTTCACTTTGCGGGAACCAAGGGCAAAGAATCCGAACTGATGGACAAGTTATTCGAGGCTTACTTCGCCGACGGTCTAAACGTTGACGACAACTCCGTTTTAGTTGATCTTGCCATGAGCGTTGGTTTAAATCAAGACGAAGTCAAATCAGTCCTAGACAGTGATAAATTCAAAGACGACGTCAGAGCTGACGAAGCCGCCGCTCAACAAGTTGGAATTAACGGGGTTCCGTTCTACATCTTCAACAAGAAGTACGCCGTTTCTGGTGCTCAACCAGTAAAAGTCTTCAAGTCTGCTTTAGACAAGGCTTGGGCTAGCTTTCAACCAATTGAAATGGTTGGTGGCGATGATGACCAGCAAAAGGGTGCTAACTGTGAAGGCGGAAGCTGCAGCGTTGACCCAAATGATAATAAAAATTAGTTAAACTAAACGGTCCGTTGGAATAATCCAGCGGACCGTTTTTTATTTAATCAGATGGAGGTGTCTGCCCCAGAGTTCCACAAATGGACCCGAACACAACGAAATGATGACCGTCATAATTCCAATTGGACCAGAGACGAGGAACGCCAAAAACATGAAAAGCACATCCTGAATCACCCGCACTGACCAGTACGGCATGTGCAATCTTTGAGAGAAAATGGGCGCAATCGCGTCATACGAGGACACCCCGAACTTGGCCGACATGTACACGGCAATTCCTACCGTGAATATCAGGAATCCAAGGACAGCAAACAACAATTTCAACCAAAAGTTATCGAACACCAAGTAGGCACCGAACCAGAGCGTGAAATACTGAACCCCGTAACCCACCAGCATGTTAATCAAAGTCCCAAAGCCAATCTGATGGTAATCCAAAATCAGCACGATGACTAACAGAATCATGTAGTCGATGAACTGGATGTTACCCAAGCCAAGCGGTAAATGGTGCGATAATCCGACACTTAACGCGGTAAAGGCGTCCATTCCGAGGTTTTCCTTTCGCATCAGGGTCATTCCCAAAGCGATAATCGCCGTTCCAATAGCGGTAATTAGAACTTGAACCAGAAAACGCAGCATCCGATGCGAATTTAAAATTTTCATTATTAATAACATCCTTTCGGCGTGTACGTGTAATTGAAGAAAATATCCATATTTTACAAATAAAATAATAAAAAAAGCTAATCATAACTGATTAGCTTCACCACAGTAACCGCACCTAACTTGCGAACATGGAAGAGATGATACCAGCATCTCTTCCCTTTTAAATCCATAATTATTATAATCTTAGTTTCTAATCAAAGTCAATCAGCCTATTTATGGTACGGACTCCCGCTATTAATCATGAAAGCCCGATAGATTTGTTCGGTCAACACCAAGCGCATCAGCTGGTGCGGTAGCGTAAAACGACCAAATGACAGTTCAAAGTTAGCCCGCTTCAAGACCTTAGGAGCAAGTCCCAACGACCCACCAATCACAAAGGTAATGTCCGAGTGACCGTACGTTGCGAGATCCTTGATTTTCTTCGCAAAGGCTTTAGAGGTCAGTTCATCGCCTTGAATTGCCAAAGCAATCACATACTCGCGGTCTTTAATTTTAGCCAAAATTCGGGCTCCTTCTTGCTCCATCACCTCGTCCATTTCCGCTTGACTAAGGTTCTCAGGCGCCTTTTCGTCGGGAACCTGAACAATCTTAAACTTGCAAAAACGAGAAAGTCGTTTGACGTACTCATTAATTCCATCTTTGAAGTATTTTTCCTTCAATTTTCCAACTACCACCAATTTAATGTTCATAAGTCGACTCCTTTAAACAGACTATCCACAAAGTTATCCACAGGCACCTTCACAAACTATCACGTTTCTGGAGAATTTAAAGACCTGTTAATATTTCGATTTTGTCAACAACATTTTTATTTATCCACAGAAATAAACAAGACATATGTTCGTTAACGCAATTTTCGTTGTTGTGATATCAACGTTTATCGCGTTCTTTTTTTAATAAAATTTTGTTACATAAACTTATGCACACTGCCTGTGGATAACTTCTCGATACTTTTCCACTATCATTTAAAGCCTAAATTACAGCTTTTGTGTTTTCACAATGAGTTTATCCCCAAAGTTATGCACAGACTTTTACCACTTGACATTTCCAACCACGTATTTTCTGATTATTAATTTTTTTTAAACCAATTTTGTTCGGAGTTTACCGTCAATCCCTCTATCACGGAATTCATAAGTATCGTTACAATCATCACAACTAAAATTCAGGCTTTAAACGGACAATTGCTTCAATTATCGCATTAAGCTATCCGAATGTCAGTTCACTCTTTTCAAACAAAAAATGTTCGCCGCATTTACTCTACGACGAACATTTTTTAAATTACTGCTGTTTTGCTTGCTGATCTAGCGTAATCTCAGACGTTTTCATTTGTCCATTATGATAATAGATAACGGAAATCTTGTCGCCAACGTTATGCTCATACAGGATGTCACGCAACTTACCCTGATTGGTAATGTCTTTTCCAGCCAACTTGGTAATCACGTCATTTTTCTTGAGACCCGCATTAGCGGCTGGTGAGCTACCCCTAACGTCCATTACTACAACTCCATTGGTAACGTTTGAAGGAAGCTTTAAAATCGATTTCTGTTGCTTAACCGAGATGTTAGCTAGGTCCACGTACTTAATGCCTAGTTCGGGACGAATTACCTTTCCGTTCTTAATGAGCTGGTTGATAATCCGTACGACCTCGTTACTTGGAATGGCAAAACCCATCCCTTCAACACTGGTACCGGAACTATCCTTCGACAGTTTCATTGAGTTAATCCCAACGACCTGTCCGGCACTATTTAGGAGTGGTCCACCCGAGTTTCCGGGATTAATGGCGGCATCGGTCTGAATAACCGTAGCGTCACCGGCACTGGCGTTCTGCTGACCGTTCTCGGTGCTAGCCTGCGGCACTTCCCGCTTCTTTGCGGAAATGATTCCCTCAGTCAGAGACGAAGCGTACTCAGAGCCAAGTGGTGATCCAATCGCAAGGGCGGTTTGACCCACCTTGATGTCGTCAGAATTACCGAAGTTAGCCACCTTATTGACACCATCGCCGTTAATCTTAAGAACGGCAAGGTCGGTTACGGCATCATGGCCAATTAGCTTAGCTTCCTTTTTCTGGCCGTTACTCAAGATGACTTCCAGGTTGGACGAACCAGACACCACGTGATTGTTGGTCACAATGTACGCTGAGCCGTTATCCTTATTGTAGACAACTCCAGAACCCTCACTAATCTGTTGCTGATCCTTTTGGTCTTGACCGCCATTGTCTCCGCCATTTCCTCCGAACACGCCACCAAACATACCCTGAAGTGGATCAGAGTCACTGGACTTGGTCTTCTCGGTGTTAATCACCGAAACAACGGTATCCTTGTTGTCCTTAAAGACTTTTTCCGCCTGATTAGAGGCATTCACCCTTACATTCTCAACTTTTGCGGTTCCGCCACGATTGGAACCCGCAGGGACGGATTGAGTTCCTAGAGACATTCCGCCGTTATACCACGAAATCCCACCATAGGCAATTCCACCGCCCAATAGACCGGCTACTAGTGCCACGATGGCAACTGTTAGTAGCGGATGTGTTCTCTTCATATTTACACCCCATTTAATATTATTCTATCAAATAGTTTTTAAAAAAGTATCAATTATTCTCAAAGAGTTATTAAATCGGATGGTTTTTCAACATCGGTGTCAAACAAATTAAAGTCATGACCAACCCCAAAGTCTTCGTTTTCAAGCATGGAAGCGACGGTAAGATGAGCCAGTGACTTCATGTTGTTATGATGACTGCGGTGCCCGATGAAGATGTTCTTGGTGTCACGTCCGATGATTTTCATCATGGCGTCCGCCCCGTCTTCATTTGACAAATGACCCTCATCACTCATGATGCGTTGCTTGGTTGGCCACGAATAGTCGCCGTTTCTCAGCATTTCCACGTCATGATTACACTCTAGAACGTACGCGTTGGCGTCTCTTATGACTCCTTCAATGTGATCAGAGACGTAGCCTGTATCAGTCAAAACCACAAAGCTCTTATCGCCGTCGTGAAAATTGTAGAACTGAGCGTCAGCAGCATCGTGGGACACACTGAAACTTTCAACGTCCAAGTCCCCAAACGATTTGGTAGTATCGGGATCGAAAATAAACTTCTGTTCCTCCGGAAATTTTCCGATCTTGTTACCCATCGCGTTCCAGGTCTTCTCGTTCGCGTAGACCTGCATGTTGTACTTTCTCGCCAAGATACCCACCGATTTAGCGTGATCGGTGTGTTCATGGGTCACAAATAATTTATCAACGTCGGTCAAACTCCGTCCAATTGAATTCATGAGGTTCTCAATTTTTTTACCCGACAGTCCGGCATCAAGTAAGACCTTGTGCTGGTTCGTCTCAATATAAGTAACGTTGCCGCCACTTCCGCTCGACAATACACTGATTTTCATTGGATCTTCGCTCAACTTATTCCCAGCTTTCTAATTATCTTCTGTCCCACTTGTGATTTTATTTTTAAAGTTCTCCTGAACGTTTTCGGTCTTTAAGACCGACCCAGTGAAGGCGTTAATCCGCCTTACGGAAACGTCCTTGGAGTTGCGGGTCTGGATGGCAATGACCCAAGTAGGGATGTAGACCCCATTATTATTAATGTTTAACAATTTAGTGTATGATCTTCTGGTCCAAAGCACCCTGGAGTTGTTGGGAATTTCATTGTACTGGTAGAGCCAGATCAGTGCCCGTTCTTCCGAAATGGTCTCAGAACTCTCGTGTAAAATCTTGATGTTATTAAGTGCCGTTTGCGTATAACTCTTAATATTACCGTCGTCATCTAAATAGAAGATGATTCTGGCATTATTGTCCATCAAATTACTCGTCAGCGCCTTCTGAATGTAGACAATCTTACTTGAATTGGACTGGTTTTGGTCATACTCATAATCCTCACCGTTAATCACAAAACTCTTTCTTTTCATGAGCGGGTCCAGCGTGTTCTGTGGGTTCCGATTATCAATGTCAATTGGCGTCCGCAACGTACTTACGACAGCGCCATTTTCAAAGCGCGCGTCCTGATTTTTCAAGTTACCCATCTCATTTGCGAGATTACCATCATTAGAAGCGGAAATGTAGTAACCGTTAGAGCGCTTATTTGAGAGCTTCCCAACGGAAATTTCATCCCTGCGCATCTCTTTGATAATGGTGGAGTTCGCACTGTTTTGACTCGTGTTCTCGGACTGCATGTTTTGGTTTTGAACAATCATTAGGACCAAGAAGACGTCCAAAATAATGAAAGCCAGCAAGAAGATCTCTTGAATTCGCTTAAAATTCATTAGAAGCTCTCCTTTCCGGTCCCATTGCCAATCAACTGGGAGTTAATCCAGGTGCCGTCGTAATTAACGAACCATGATGGCTGCAAGGTGATTAACTGCTTATTGTTCTTTTCGGGAACAACTTGGTAACCAAGGGTGATGGATCTGACCTTCTTCATGTCAATTCCCTGAGCGGATAGTTGGTTTAAGATTGTTCCAGTACTTGGAAGGGTAGTACTTTCGGCGTTCGTGGGAATTGGGATTTGAAAACTTAAAAGTGAAAATTCGTAACGATTGGCTCCACCATTTCCCATCTTAAACGAACACGTTCCCAGTCGCTTCTGATTGAAGACGGGATAACCCTCCACAAACGTCCGGTAAGTGACGGTGTTTTTGACCGGATTATAGCTGTCAAAACGAGCATTATCCAGTGGAATCCCCAGCTTAGTAGCGTAGCGATAAGCCGAGTTCAACACTTCCTCGTAACTGTGGCCCCGCTTACTTTGCTGGTAGTCCTGATAAATAACGTTGTCCTCATTGTCAAAGTTTAATGACTGGTCCCGACTACTGTAGGTCGTACTCTTCTTTCGGTGCTTAACGCTGGTATCCGTCGTATTACCTAGTACCCGATTAATGTAAGCCGTCTGGGACTGTTCTGCGAGTAAGTACCCGTAATTACGCATCTTGACCTGACTTGGGTAGAAGAGAAACGGGCGATCGTTTAACGTCCGCATCTGAACGTCCACACTTTGAACTTTCGTAGTAAGAATGTTCTGTAACTTGGCTAAATTCCGCTTTTTAGTGGTGACCTGGTACACGTGGTAACCGTCATCGCCTAGCAGGTAAAAGTGGGTACTGTCATTTAGTGGAATGACCATGCGATCAACGTTGAAATCATTCTTTTTCACCTTGTGATTAAAAATCTTACTTAACAAATTAACTGGAACTTCGCCACCATAATTCAGCATCAGCGAATTTTCAGAGTTAAGGGTATCGATATACCGCTTTTGATTATCCTTTGAGACCTCTTTGATTGACTTGACCTGATAGGTCTTGATGTTTTTGACGATTTCACCGGTCAAACTCGTGGTCTCACTTGTGAGCGACTTCTGTTTCCCACTCCTAGTGGTAGTAATAACCTCGGTGGGAGAATAGATATCATAACGATTCTTCGAAGAAACTTCGCTTTTAAGCGTAGCTGATTTATCCTGATGCATTCGACTCCCAAAGCGAGCTGGATTGACCAGTAGTGCCACGATGAGCACCAAACTGACTAGTACGGCAATACACAGTGAAACCGGTAAAATATAAGGTTTAAGCTTCTCCTTCATTCCAAAGATCCTCCTCGACTGGTTCGTTTGGTAGTGAAATATAGAACGTTGAACCCTTTCCTTCAATACTATCGACCCAAATATGGCCGCCAAAGGCTTCCACAATTTCCTTAGAGATTGCGAGCCCAAGTCCACTTCCACCTTGAGCCCGTGAACGAGCTTTATCGACTCGATAGAAACGATCGAAAATGTGTTTAATGGCTTTTCGTGGCATTCCTAGTCCCTGATCAGAAATACTCATGATGATGCGGTTGTTCTGTTCGTACAGCCGACAGGTAATGACGCCACCGTCTGGTGAATATTTGATCGCATTATTCATAATGTTATCAATGACCTGGGTAAAACGGTCGGTATCGATGTCAGCCCACAGATCCTGCTTAGTAAAGTCCCGTTTAATGGAATAATTCTTCTTTTTCGGATCGTCATCGGTCTTAATGATCATGTCAAAACGATCCAAGATGTAGTTAAAGAGCTTGTTGATGTTAACTAGTTCCGTATCATACTTCTGGGTCCCAGAATCCATCCGCGATAGTGTCAAAAGGTCGTTGATCATTCGAATCATTCGATCGGTCTCGTCCTGAGTGACCTTCAAAAATTTGGGTGCCAACTTTTTATCCTTCCAGGCCCCATCCTGCAAGGCTTCAATGTAGGAATGAACACTGGTTAAGGGCGTTCTTAGTTCGTGTGAAACATTGGATACAAACTGCTTCCGATCGTCATCAATCTTTTGTTGCAAGGTGATGTCATGGAACACGCAAACAAGCCCATTAATAAAGCCGGATTCACGCTGAATCAACGAAAAATGAGCTGATAAAATCAGCTTATGGTCGTGATCAGAAAAATCCAAGTTGACCTGTCCTGGGTCTTCAATCAAGTTTTTAAGGGTGAACCGGTCGCGTAAATGCAAGACATCTAGGATGGACTTACCGATGACCTGTTGCTTACTAACGCCTAGAAAACTAAGTGCCTCATCGTTAATGATGATGACGTTTCCGCGACGATCCGTGGCAACCACACCGTCGGTCATGTTATCTAAGACCGAATCCAGACGCCTTCGCTCTGACTCGGTTGACTCTTGAGACTCTTCAACCCGCACTGACAGGTTGTTGACGGCCTTCGCTAGTTGACCCAACTCGTCATTTCCGTAGACCTTAACGTGCCCCGAATAATTTCCGCGAGCAATCTGTTCCGTCTGCTTCTTCATCGCGTCGATTGGCTTCGTAATGGCCCGAGAAATGATGAACGTTAAAAGCAAGCCCAAGATGATGGCAACGATCGCCGCAAACAGGTAGATTAAGGTGATACTGTTGATGTTTTGGTAAACCGGATTCAGATTAGCACGAACGTAAACGACCCCTTCCATGTTGTTTTCGTTGCCCTGACTGTTAATCAAGGGTGTAATCATGGTGTAGTAACGGTTCCCATCACTGTAGGTGTTTTTCTCGATGGTTTTACCGTTATTTAAGGCATTCTTGATGTCATTGTCGGTGGTTTTTTGCCCCACTAACGATTGGTCGCTACTCTGATTGGTTCCACGAATGTTTCCTCTGGAATCCACCACCAGAATATCATCAGAATTGTTGGTATCAACGTCTTCAAGGATCGTCTGAATCTGCTTATTAGCCTTGGTTTGGTTCTTTTTGGCTAACTGCTTTTTAAGGGATGTATTAACGTAGGGCTTCAGTTGAATGGAGTCCTTAAACGTATTCAAATTTTGGTACTCGAGTTGACGCACAAAAACGGCACCCACTACTTCCAAGGTAATGATCATCATTAAGGCGAAAACTAACGCAATCTTAAAATGAATGGACCTTAAAAAGTGCCAACGTCTTTTCTTCTTCATTACATGAATACCTCTAAACTAATCAATTTGGGTTATTCTTCCTTTTCGGAATCCCGCAGGTAATAACCAACCCCACGTCTGGTTACTAACCACTTGGGGTGACTTGAATCATCTTCAATTTTTTCTCGTAAACGACGTACGGTCACGTCGACGGTGCGAACGTCACCGAAGTAATCGTAGCCCCAAACCGTCTGAAGCAAGTGCTCTCTGGTCATCACTTGACCAATGTGTTGGGCTAGATAATGAAGAAGTTCGAATTCTCGGTGGGTAAGATCCACGCCTTTCCCGCGTTTAGTAACGGAGTAAGAATCGGGATGAATCACCAGGTCTCCAATTTCAATGTCGTGATTATCGTCCTTGCCTTCACCAGCTGAGCCAGTGATATTCTGCCGTCTCAAGTTGGCCTTAACCCGGGCAACAAGTTCACGGTTAGAAAATGGTTTGGTAACGTAGTCATCGGCACCAAGCTCCAGTCCGAGCACCTTATCAAGTTCGGAATCCTTGGCGGTTACCATGATAATTGGCATGTTGTGGGTCTTTCGAACTTCCTTGGCAACTTCTAAGCCATCGACCTTTGGCAACATGAGATCAAGAATAATGAGATCGGGTGTATTACTATCAACCTTATCAAGGGCCTCTTGCCCATCGTGTGCGACGTCAACGTCAAATCCTTCTTTGGTTAAACTAAATTTTTCAATGTCTGTAATTGGTTTTTCATCATCGACAACTAGAATTTTTTTCTTCATAATATTATTTGTCTCCTTTGAACTGCTGGCAGTCCCTATATCAATCAAGTTTGGAATCAAGGCTTATTTTACGCTCAATCCTAGTTAAATTGTAACACATCAAATTACTCGCTTCACGTTATTCAACAACTGTTGTTAATTAATAACAGCTCTTTTCAGTATTTCTTCCGTATCTGCAATTTCGCCTTTTTTTGTAAATTAGTGTTGCATGGGGTTTTGCGGTATGCTATTATAATAAATGTACTTTTGATTTGGGCAGTTAGCTCAGCTGGCAGAGCAACGGACTCTTAATCCGTGGGTCCAGGGTTCGATCCCCTGACTGCCCATCACATATCATGATCATGGTTAACGCCATGATCTTTTTTTATATCATTAATTTCACTAAAAAAAGGAAAGACCATCTTCGTTAATTGCGAAGGATCCTTCCTTTTTTATTTTTTAATTGCTAAAATCTCGGTTAAAATTGCTAAAACAGCACAAAAGCCGGCCATCGCCAGACCAATCCAAATCAAGCTTTGATCCTCAATAAACGGAACGAGGATCAAAAACATTGCCGCCAAAAAGGCCAAGATTAACGATAGGACATGTTGCTTCTTCACGCTTAACACCTCTAATCCTTGAACACCATGGGATTACATCAATTGTTTCACGTGGAACAATTATCATTTAAAACAGTGAAACCTGTTGATAGGCAACTTCATCTAATTCTTTCAACTGATTAATCACAACTTGGACACCTTTGGTGGTAAAAGCCGCGTTTACGTATAGTTTATCCGCTCCACATGGTTGAGGCAAGTTAAAATGACCAATTTTTGGTACCATTAAATGCTTTTTCACACTCAAGTCACTGGGGCTATTATTTCCCTTGAGCCATTTGATGGTGTAGTGATGGGCTCTTAAGAACTGGTAAAACTCACGTTTCGTCATTTCCATCCCACTTACGTGTAACTCACCGTAAACGTCATCAATTGATTTAGTGATCTGATTCTGCTTTAAACTATTTCCGTAACGCAACACGATTGGTTTTACCTGCTGCTGAATCCAGCGCATTAGTCGGTCAGCACGTGGATAATTACTAAGGGAAGCAAGACGACACGTTCCCGCCACGGTTAATTGGTTAACTCCATTTTCATCAGTCACTAGTTCACTGTCTGAAAGTGAAACGATTTTGGGCTTCAATAAATTAATTACATCTAAGTAGTCAAAATAGACGTTCAACCCATCGAAACTAACGGTCAGTGGATGCCCCCGAAAACCACCTACATCAATTACCTGCACGTTCTCACCTCCAACTAGTCTTTAATGTCGTTTAAGATCCATACTGAGATTGCCGCCAAAACCATGGTAACCGCCGCAATCGCAAAGATGTTAGCAATGGATCCAATTGCCATCACAACTAGTGGACTAGCAAGTGAAGCCACAATTTGGGGAATACAAATTTGAACGTTAAACAGTCCCATGTACACGCCAATGTACTTTCCTGGAATCTCACGGGTTACAAAAGTCAACGGGTAGACCGAAACGCCAGCCCATCCAATGCCAATCAAAATAAACGCAAGCACCTGCAAGAAAACGGTGTGGGAGAATGCTGACATCAAAAAGCCGACTCCGCCAATTACCAAACTAATTGAAAAGAGCAACTTGTACTTTCGTTGGGGAATTCTTGATAGTAAAAGTGAAAAAATAACAGCTGATAAAGCATAAACGGCCGATAAAATTCCAAATAAATTACCACCGGACTGATAACCACTGCTCATCGGATTGGTTGTGTTGAAAACGTTTTTGGCAATGATACTCGTCCCGTACATCCACATGTAGGCAAAGCCAATGTAGGCAAAAAGTTGGATAATGGATACCACCCAGAAAACGCGTGGAGCATCTTTTAAAAGCATCCACGTACTCTTTTTGGCCCGTTCATCATTCTGCTCCAGTCCATGATAGTCATTAAACTGTTTAGGGGGATACTCATTAACCTTCATGACAGTAATAAACGTACAGAAGATTAAAACAACCACCGCAACGTAGAACGAAAAAATGACTGAATTAGGAATCATCCCTTTACTAGCGGTGTTACTGACCCCGAGCTTGGTGAAAACCCACGGCGATAAACACGCTAACACACTCCCAATGTTTAAGAAAAAACTCTGAATTGAGTAAGCAAACCCACTCTGACGTTGATTAACCATGTCACCAATCAACATCTTGTAGGGTTGCACACACATATTGAACGCAATCATCAAAACCAACGTGATGACGGCGGCCAGTGAGATCGTAATGATGCTCGGCCAGCCAAAATCACCAACGTTTGGTAAAAGAAACAGGGTAACGGCGGAAGCAACGGTTCCAATAATGAGGTAGGGAATTCTTCTTCCCCATTTTGGCACCCAGGTTCGATCGGACCACGCTCCCACTAACGGTTGGACAAATAATCCCGCAATTGGGGGAATAATAAACAGAAGCCCTAAAAGACTCGGAGAAGTCCCGAGGGTCTGAAAAATTCTTCCCAGTTGCGAATTCATTAAGCCAAACGCCATTTGGACTCCAAGAATTCCAAAGGATAGAAACCAGATTGCGGCCGTGGTAAGTTTTGGCAACCCTTGTGTCTTTTCATTGTTATTCATTGAAAATCCTCTCAATCATTCTTAATTTTAATAAAAAGACCACTTACTCTGTAAGTGGCCTTTTACTGTACACCATCGTTTGAAGCGTATGAAATCGATGAAAACTTATTATACGATTTAATAAAGAGCAGTTTAACCGTTCCACGTGGACCCGAACGGTTCTTTTCGATAATAACTTCAACTTCGCCAACGTTATCATCATCATTTTCAACATCGGAACGTGGATCTTGGTCATCATCATCTGAATCGTGTTCATAATAATCCTCTCGGTATAAGAATGCAACAATGTCAGCATCCTGTTCGATTGACCCCGATTCACGGATATCAGACAGCACCGGACGCTTGTCCTGACGCTGTTCCACTCCACGCGAAAGCTGAGATAACGCAATCACTGGCACCTGTAATTCATTGGCTAGCTTTTTAAGTTGTCTGGAAATCTCAGACACTTCCTGTTGCCGGTTTTCTTTATTACCACCCTCAATTAACTGGAGGTAGTCGACCACAATCAGCCCTAAGTTCCCCGTTTGTTTTGCCAAACGACGACAGTTAGCCCGAATTCCAGCCATTTTATTGCCGGGAGTATCATCAATGTAAATGTGGGCCTTAGAAAGACTGCCCATCGCAATGACTAGATTTTGCCACTCCTCTTCGGTCAACTGACCCGTTCTAAGGTGATTGGCGTCAATGCTACCTTCGGCACACAACATTCGGTTCACTAACGATTCGGCACTCATTTCCAAACTGAAAATGGCCACCGTCTTGTCGGTCTTGGTTCCCACGTTTTGCGCAATGTTTAGCGCAAAGGCGGTTTTACCAACGGCCGGTCTGGCGGCTAGAATCATCAATTCGCCGGGATGAAGTCCGGTCGTCATCTTATCGAGCTCGTGATAACCAGTCGCAAGGCCCGTAATGTCGTCGCCACCATTTTGAGAAAGTTGGTCAATCTTTGTAAATGATTCGTTTAAAACGTCCTTGATGTTCTTAAATCCCGACTGATTACGGTCCTCAGAGACGTTCATAATGTCACGTTCGGCATTATCTAAGAGGTCTTCGACGTCTTCGGACTGTTCATATCCCTGAGTGGCAATGTTAGTAGCCGTCTGAATCAAGCGCCTGAGCACGGCCTTATTTCTTACAATTTTCGCGTAGTAGACCAAGTTAGCGGCCGTTGGCACGGCGTTGGTCAGATCAATGATGTAAGGCACACCACCAACGTCTTCCAGCTGGTCACGCTGCTTCAAAAGATCGGTCACGGTCACGGCATCAATGCCCTGATCGTCATCATTTAGATCCAACATCGCCTTAAAAATTAATTGATGCGCCCGCTTATAGAAGTCATCTGGATTCAGATATTCCATCGCGTCAACTAAACCGTCGGTACTCAGAAAAATGGAACCCAAAACGGCCTTTTCGGCCTCAATATTTTGTGGTGGCGTGTGATCATTTAAAGTATCGTTGTTCATTATCGACTCTTTTCTAACTGCAACTTACGACTATTTTTCGCTGACGTGAACCCGAATTTGAGCGGAAACCTGGGGATGGACCTTAACGGGAACATCGGTGTACCCCATGGTCTTGATTGGCTCACTTAATTCAATCTTCCGTTTATCCAATTTAATGTTGTATTGATCCAAAAGTCCCTGGGCAATCTGTTTACTGGTAATCGAACCGAACAAGCGACCGTCAGACCCAGCCTTGGCTTTCAACTCAACGACGGTTTTGTCATTTTCAAGTTCTTTTTTTAGTTTCTTGGAATCTGCTAGTTCCTCTTGCTCGTGCTCCTGTTCAACGTGTTGTTGAGCCTTTAATTCACTGATAGCCTGCTTGGTAGCTTCTTTAGCCAAGCCCTTCTTAATCAAAAAGTTGTCAGCATACCCAGATGGCATGTCCTTAACGTCGCCCCGGTTGCCCTTGCCTTTAACATCGCTTAAAAAGATTACTTTCATTTTAAATCCCTCCTTGTTTACTAATAATTTAACAGATTTAAACTAATTCTGCTATTGGTCGGTTTTATCATCGTTATTAACGATTTTATCAATGGCACCTAGCAGTGTCTTCTTAACCTCTGAAACACTTTCGTCGGGAATTTGCGTAGCTCCCGCTGATAAGTGGCCACCTCCACCAAGTGCTTCCATAATCAACTGAACGTTAATGTTACCATTACTTCGCGCCGAGATTCCAATGTTCCCGTTCGTCCGCTTAAAGACGATAAACGAGGCTTCCACTCCGTCAATCGTCAGTAGCGAATCAACGGCTTGTGCGGCAATGACCGAATCATATTCCTTATCATCTTCAGCGGTAATCAGGGCCATGTTCTCATCAATCTGTTCCATCATGGAAATCAGGTGGTTTCGGGCCATGTAATTATTGATACTTTCCTTCATAAAGTCGGCCATTTCGTCAGCGTTGGCACCGGCTGACCGCAGATAACTCGCCGCATCAAACGTTCTCGTTCCCGTTCTAATCGTAAAGGATTGGGTGTCAACCACAATCCCACTCAGCATGGCGGTCGCCTCTAACTGGTTGATTGGATCGGCGTCCTGAGACTGGTACTCAAACATCTCGGTAATCAGTTCGCAGGCTGACGAAGCGTAGGGTTCAATGTAAACCAGGATCGGATTCTCAGGAAAGTCCTCACCACGCCGGTGATGGTCGATGATGACCACGCGGTTCTTTAAGCGTTTGTAAAGATCCCCAGAAACACCCATGTCCGGTTTGGAATGATCAACCATAATCAGCAAACTGTTGTCAGTTGCCTTTTTCAACGCCTTATCTGGAGTAATAATTGACTCTTTAATGTCTGGATAATCATCAATCGCGTTTAATAACCGCTTGATGTCTGAGTGCGGTTCTTCGTCATCCATCACAATCCAACACTGCTTCCCGTTCATCTGGGCAATCCGTCTGATTCCCATGGCGGCTCCCATCGCGTCCATGTCAGGTTGAGCATGACCCTGAACGAAAATCTGATCCGATTCTTTCATTAACTCTTGTAAAGCGTGAGAAATCATCCGCGCCCGGACCCGAGTTCGTTTCTCCATTGGGTTCGTCTTTCCACCATAGTAGCGGGCTTCTTTGTCCTTGGCCTTAACGACGACCTGATCGCCACCACGACCGAGGGCTAAATCAAGGTTACTCTGAGCCTGGTCGGCTAAGTTGTTCAGGTTATTATCATCGTATGAAATCCCGATACTAAGGGTCAAAGGAAGGTTCTGTTTCGAGGTATCTTCTCGAATCACGTCTAAAATCTTAAATTTATCCGCCTCAATTTGATTCAACGCGGAAACGTACAACAGGATAAAGTAATGATCCGCATCAATTCGCTTTAGAAAAATTCCGTATTCCTGCGCCCACGAGCTCAGTTCGTTGGTGATGTAGTTTCTAAGGTTAGAGACGTCCTGGTCGCTCATTGACTGCGTAATTTCGTCAAAGTTATCCAGAAAAATCTGGCCGACCGCAATTTTACCGTTTTCGTACTTCTTTTCAATCTCAGCATAGCGGGTAATGTCCATCATGTAGACGGTGTTGTACTCTCTTTGAATCAACATATCGAACATGTGACCGCGCCAGGTGACCTCAATTGGCTTGGTCTGGTCAAGGTTTGCCTGAATGATGTCAAAGAGGTCTGGAGCAGAATGGTCAAGTGGATATCCGACCACCTCCGTACTATCAAAGTATGGCTGTAAATATGGATTAATCCACTCCACCACGTGGTTATCATCAAGGATTAAGATCCCAATCGGCATCTCAAGTAGTGACTCCTGTTGTCCGCGCATGATTTGATAGGACAAATCGTTGATGTACTTATCGGATTCTTCACCCACGCGGTTCATCGTGTTAATGGTATAGACGAGCCCCACACAAGCAATCAGTAAAAGAACGATTCCGATAAAGAAGTTGTAGAGAAAGGCAATTACTAGTCCCAAAATCAATGAAATTGCAATAAAAATCGTAATTTTTCTTAATCGTGTATTTTTTAAAAATGGCGGCAACGTCATTTGTGAAAAGAATTTCTTCATAGTAACTCCCATCTTTGCTCCATTATAGCTTCTATTTTATCACATTGAGGCAACCCAATAATCGGATAAAAAAAAGACCTAACTAAATTAGTTAAGTCTCAAATTCTTAATTAGTCACCAACTACGAATGGCATTAAGCCCATGATGCGGGCACGCTTGATCGCAATGGTCAACTTACGTTGGTTTTTAGCGCTTGTTCCGGTAACTCGACGAGGTAAAATCTTACCACGTTCTGATACGAAACGTCTTAACAAATCAACGTCTTTGTAATCAATGTATTCAATGTGATTAGCGGCGATAAAGTCAACCTTACGGCGACGATGGCCACCTCTTCTTTGTTGAGCCATGTGTAATTCCCTCCTAAAACATTAATCAAATCGTTCCATTAAAATGGAAGATCGTCATCGGAAATATCAATCTGGTCTCCAGAGTTAGCAAACGGATCCTTCGAATTGTCGTTACCTTTACTATTGTTAGGAGTGGCCTGACCACTCGTCTTTGGAGTTCCAAATGGATTTTCGCTAGGAGCGTGATTGCCACCGTTGTTAACTTGACCCTGACCATTTCCGTTCTGTGAACGTGGTTCAAGGAGAGTGAAGTTCTCAACGACTACTTCGGTAACATAAACCCGTTGACCCTGCTTGTTTTCGTAATTTCGGGTCTGAATTCGACCTTCAATTCCAACCAGGGAACCCTTATGCACGAAGTTGGCAAAGTTTTCAGCTGATTTGCGCCAAATGACACAGTTGACGAAGTCAGCTTCCCGATCACCATTTGAGTTAGTGAAACGACGGTCAACAGCTAGCGTAAAAGTACCCACTGCTGCGCCGTTTTGGGTGTATCGCAAATCAACGTCTCGTGTTAAGCGTCCAGTAAGAACTACTGTATTAATCATACTGAAAAACTCCTTTCATTCTAATTATTTGTCGTCTCTTCTTACGATCATATGACGTAAGATGTCTTTGTTAAACTTAGCAAGACGGTCAAACTCGTCTAGACCTTGGTCGTTGTCGCCTTCTTCAACGTTAACAATGTGGTAAGTACCTTCATTGTAACCGCCGATTTCGTAAGCAAGACGACGTTTTTGCCAGTCTTTTGAATCGATTACGTTTGCACCGTTATCAGTCAAGATCTTATCGAAGCGGTTGACCAAGTCAGTCTTGGCAGCATCGTCGATATCTGGTCTGATGATGTAAGTAATTTCGTATTTGTTTTCCATGAATTACACCTCCTTGTGGACTGTCGGCTCTCCAGTGATTTGGAGAGCAAGGGGAGTCAATTAAAATCTAATTAAACTCACAACGATTGATTATATCATTGATTGTTTTTTACTTCAACAGGACATTTGAGACGTTGACTTGCGATACATGATTAAATACGAAGCTTTTTTAAATCTTTTTTTAATCACCATTATAAATTGAATTTTTTACGACCACGTAATCAACTTTTCTAATGGCATCAATGTCTTTTCCACCAGCATAAGAAATTGATGACTGCAAATCTTCTTGCATCTCCCGTAAGGTGTCGTAGATGCTGCCCTTAAACGGAACCAGCAACTTCTTACCCTCGACGTTCTTGTAAGCACCCTTTTGAAATTGCGATGCGGAACCAAAGTACTCTTTGTATTCCTTACCGTCTTTTTCAACGTTTTTACCGGGCGACTCTTCGTGGCCCGCAAACATCGATCCAATCATGCACATTGTAGCACCAAAGCGAATTGATTTCGCAATATCACCATCGGTCCGAATCCCACCGTCAGCGATGATGGGCTTTCTGGCACCCTTCGCACAATACCGAATGGCAGCTAATTGCCATCCTCCCGTTCCAAAGCCGGTCTTAATCTTGGTAATGCAGGCTTTCCCGGGTCCAATTCCAACCTTGGTAGCGTCCGCTCCGGCATTTTCAAGTGCCCGCACGGCTTCTGGCGTTCCAACGTTTCCAGCAATCAGGAAAGTGTCAGGCATCTGTTCTTTGACGAATTTAATCATATTGATAACCGAGTCCGAGTATCCGTGAGCAATGTCAATCGTAACGTATTCAGGAAGCTGGTTGGCTTTGACCAACTCTTTAATGAAGTCATACTCGCCAGGCTTGACCCCAATGCTGATAGAGGCAAAGACCCCGTCAGCGTGCATCTTTTTAACAAAATCAAGTCGTTTCTCAGGTTGAAAACGGTGCATGACGTAAAAATAACCGTTTTTTGCAAGGCTTTCGGCTAAATCAGCATTAATGACCGTTTGCATGTTGGCGGGTACGACCGGAATCTTGAACTTACGGCCACCAAATTCCACGGAAGTATCACACTCACTTCTAGAATTGACCACACACTTATTCGGAATCAGTTGAATATCTTCGTAATCAAACACGTCCATCTTCATAACTCTCCTTGATTATTTTACGAACTATTTTGTCAAATTTAGTTTAAATGTTTCAAACACAACCAATATCATAATCGAATTGCACCATTTAATCAATATGAAAGTGCCAATTTACGAATGTTAACCATAAATTTAGGCAAAAAAATAGCACTACCGTTAACGTAGTGTTATTTTTAACCATTATTCTTCGGATTGATCAGTAGATGAAGCTGGTTCATTGACCTTTGATTCGTTTTCTTCATCCTTTGCAACGACTGCCATCGTAGCAACCTTAGCATTATCGTCGACTCGGATTAAATGAACTCCAAGGGTGGCACGGCCGGTTTCAGAAACGTTATTAACCGCAAACCGAATCATAACACCCATGTTAGTGATTAACATGATGTCTTCATCACCAGTCACGGTACTTAATCCCACTAGGGGACCATTTTTCTTAGTAACGTTTGACGTCTTGATTCCTTTACCACCGCGACCCTTGATCGGGTAGTCGGAAGCTTTCGTGCGTTTCCCATATCCATTTTCAGAAATGACAAACACGTCACTGTCACGTGTCAAGATGGCCGCTCCAACCACATAGTCATTTGGTCTGAGTCGAACTCCTCTCACTCCTGAAGCCGAACGTCCCATAGAGCGAACGTCATCAGCTCTAAAGCTAACGGCGTATCCCAAATGAGTTCCAATGATCATGTTGTCGCCGTTATCCACGATGGATACGCCAATCACTTCATCATTATCGTGTAAGTGAATGGCCTTTAAACCATTCTTTCGAATGTTCAAGAAGTCAGAGACTGGGGTTCGTTTAACCGTTCCCAGTTTCGTTGTAAAGAACAGGTACTTGTCCTCGTCATTATGCTGGGACGAAATACTGATAACCGTTTGAATCTTCTCATTTTGACCCAAGTTTAAGAGGTTAACAATTGGAATTCCCTTCGCGGATCGTCCGTACTCTGGGACTTCGTAAGCTTTCATACTATAAACTTTGCCAGCGTTCGTGAAGAACAAGAGTCGATCATGGGTTGCCGTTGACAGGAGATGTTCAATGAAATCGTCCTTATTGACACCCATTCCTTGAATTCCACGACCTCCACGATTTTGGGCCTTGAACTCGTCGGTTGGTAGTCGTTTAATGTAACCGTTGTGGGTCAAAGTAATTACGACGTTTTCCTCTTCAATTAAATCTTCGTCCTCAATACTGGTAATTTCACCAACCAGTAATTCGGTCCGCCGTTTGTCACCAAACTTCTTCTGAATCTCAAGGAGTTCATCGTAAATAATGCCGTTGATCCGATCTCGACTGTTTAAAATGTCTTTGTAATCTTTAATGTTAGCCAGTAATTTATTATGCTCGTCGGTAATCTTGCCACGTTCCAGTCCGGTTAATCGAACCAGCCGCATGTCTAAGATGGCCTGCGCTTGCTTGTCGTCTAAATCAAAATTGCTAATCAGTTCGTTTTTGGCGATATCGCCAGTCGCGGAATTACGAATAATCTTGATGACGGCGTCAATGTTGTCAAGAGCAACCAGTAACCCTTCCAGAATGTGAGCTCGAGCCTGAGCCTTACGTAAGTCAAACTTCGTTCTTCTGGTAATAACTTCCACCTGATACTCCAGGTAGTACTGCAGAATTTGTTTCAGACTCAAGACTTTCGGCGCACCATCAACGATGGCTAGCATGTTGAAACTAAAGGAGGTTTGCATCAGGGTTAACTTGTACAAATTGTTCAAGATAACTTCAGCTGAAGCATCCCGTTTGACATCAATCACAACCCGCATCCCGTCCTTATCGGACTCATCGTTAATGGCGGTAATACCTTCAATTCGTTTGTCCCTTACTAGTTCAGCAATCCGTTCGATTAACTTAGCCTTGTTGACCATGTACGGCAATTCAGTCGCAATAATGCGCTGTTTGCCGTTTTTTTGTTCCTCAATGTCAACCTTAGCCCGAACAATGATACTACCACGACCCGTTTCGTAGGCTCTTCTGATTCCAGATTTACCCATGACCACTCCCCCAGTAGGGAAGTCAGGTCCGGGCAGAGCTTCCATCAGATCATTGGTGGTAGCGTCTGGATTTCTCATCAAAATGTGAATTGCACTAATTACTTCGCTTAAATTGTGAGGTGGAATGTTAGTGGCCATTCCAACCGCAATCCCAGAAGCTCCATTTAAAAGGAGGTTCGGAATTCTAGCCGGTAAGACCACTGGTTCACGTTCGGTGCCATCGTAGTTGGGCTGAAAATCAACGGTGTCCTTGTTGATGTCTCGCAACATTTCCATCGCAATCTTGGAGAGTCGTACCTCGGTGTAACGCATGGCAGCGGCACCATCACCATCGACGGAACCAAAGTTTCCGTGTCCGTCAACTAACATGTAACGATAACTAAATTCCTGAGCCATTCGAACCATGGCCTCATACACGGAACTGTCACCGTGAGGATGAAACTTTCCTAGAACATCCCCAACAATTCGCGCGGATTTCTTGTAAGGCTTATCCGGTGTAACTCCTAGTTCGTGCATATCGTACAGGATTCGACGATGAACCGGTTTTAAGCCGTCACGAACGTCAGGAAGCGCACGGGACACAATCACACTCATTGCATAATCCAAGAATGATGATCTCATCTTCTTCGATAATTCAATGTTTTGAACTCGACTTGGTTTATTATTTTCTTCATTTACCAAGAGATTTTGCCTCCATTCCTTGTTAAATCAGTCAATTAACCTAATTGTTTCACGTGAAACAATTTATACATCTAGGTTTTCAACAAAGGTTGCGTTGTCTTCAATAAACTTCCGTCTTGGAGCCACCTTTTCACCCATTAACATGGTGAAGGCTTCTTGAGCAGCCGAAGCATCATCAGAAGTAACCCTTAGAAGCCGACGATGATCTGGATTCATGGTGGTGTCCCACAACTGCGAGGCATCCATTTCGCCTAAACCTTTGTATCGTTGAATTTGTGGTTTTGGTGAAGCCGGAAGTTGGGCTAACAACTCCTGAAGTTCCTCATCAGAATCAACGTATCGTTGGAATTTGTTTCCCTGACGAACTCGGTACAACGGTGGCTGGGCAATGTAGACGTATCCAGCATCAATCATTGGACGCATGTAGTTATAAATTAAGGTTAGAAGCAAAATCTGAATGTGGGCCCCATCAACATCGGCATCGGTCATGATGATTAACTTGTGGTAGTTAACCTTACTAATGTCGAAGTCACTGCCAAAGCCAGTCCCCATCGCGGTAAACAAAGAACGAATTTCTTCGTTAGCCAGAATTTTTTCCATCGTGGCCTTTTCAACGTTTAAAATCTTGCCACGAATTGGCAGGATGGCCTGCGTCAGTCTAGAACGACCCTGTTTAGCAGAACCACCAGCCGAATCACCTTCGACAATGAACAATTCGGAGACTTTCGGGTCCTTACTGGTGTTGTTAGCCAACTTCCCGGGTAAACTGTTGATTTCAAGTCCGCTTCGTTTTCTGGTTACTTCACGAGCTCTTTTTGCTGCGGCTCGCGCTTTAGAGGCCACGGAACCCTTTTCAACAATCTGTTCCGCGATCTGAGGATGTTCCATCATGAACTTGGAAAATTCCTGACCAAAAATGTGATTCGTAGCGGTTCTCGCATCAGAGTTACCAAGTTTGGTCTTGGTCTGCCCCTCAAATTGAGGATCGGGATGCTTAACCGAAACGACCGCGGTCATTCCTTCTCGAACATCGTCACCAGAAAGGTTTGGCTCGCTATCCTTAATTAAATTGTTATTTCTCCCATAGTTATTAATAATTCGGGTCAAAGCTTGCTTAAACCCTTCTTCGTGGGTTCCACCCTCATAGGTATTGATGTTATTAGTAAACGTCAAAAGGGTACTGTGATAATCATTCGTATACTGAATTGAAACTTCGACCGTGATGCCATTTTCCTGACCCTCAATGTAGATGGGATCCTTGAAGATTGGAGTGCGACCCCGATCGAGGAATTCAACGTAGTGCCGAATTCCACCTTCGTAGAAGAAATCGTGTTCCACGGGTTTTTCGGGGCGATCATCTCTAATTGTGATTCTTAACCCCTTGTTTAAAAAGGCCAGTTCTCTGACACGCGTGGTCAAAGTCTTCATGTTAAAGGTCGTGGTCTCGGTAAAGATGTCTGGATCGGGAACAAAGTGAACCTTAGTTCCGTGAGCATCCCTGGGTGCGTCCCCAATGACCTTCATTGGCGTCTTGACGTGACCCCTTTCAAAATCCATGTAGTACCGCTTGCCACCTTTAGTAACAACAACGTCCAGTTCCTTTGACAAGGCGTTTACCACTGAGGCTCCAACTCCGTGAAGTCCACCGGAAACTTTGTATCCGCCACCACCGAATTTACCACCAGCGTGGAGGATGGTGAAGACGGTTTCTAGTGCCGACTTACCGGTATCTTTTTGGGTGTCGACGGGAATCCCACGACCGTTATCAACGACCGTAATACTGTTATCCTTTTCCACGGTAACGTTGATTTCGTCAGCAAAACCCGCCAACGCTTCGTCAATTCCGTTATCGATAATTTCCCAAACTAAGTGATGGAGTCCCTGTTCGTTAGTGGCTCCAATGTACATTCCAGGACGTTTTCTGACCGCTTCTAGTCCCTTTAGGACTTGGATTTGACTAGCGTCGTACTCCCCGGCCCGTTCTCTTTTTGCTTCTTTTTCTTGATCAGTCACTACAATTCCTCCTCAACTACGTTACTCGGATACAATGACTCCCTTTTCAATGTGAAAAGTCTTGGGATTGTTGATTAAATCAGATGCGACCCCACTCATACTTGTGGTGGTTAGAAAGGTTTGAACCCGATCCTGAATGGCAGTCAGCAAGTGGGTCTGCCGACTTTCATCAAGTTCAGACAAAACATCATCAAGTAGTAAAACCGGGTACTCGCCGGTTTCTTCTTTCATTAAATCGATCTCGGCCAACTTCGTGGATAATGCCGCCGTTCGCTGTTGACCCTGTGAACCAAAGGTGGAGACATCCTTGCCGTTAACCATGAAGTGTAAATCGTCACGATGCGGCCCAAAGATCGTCGTTCCTTGCCTCACTTCTTTATCTCGATTGGCCTTAAATTTAGCCAGCAGACTCTGATAGATTCGTTCCACCGATGTTAAATCGGTCTTTTTTAGCGTGGTGACGTATTTAAATCGCAACGTTTCCTTTTGTTGTGAAATTTCGTAATGGATGGCCGAAGACCATTTCTGTAATTTGGCAATCAGTTGGATGCGTTGAAAAATAATCTCGGCCGCATACGCTGAAAGCTGGTCTGACAATACATCCAGGTAGACCAGATCACTCTGTTTGTGAAGTAATAGTTCACGTAAATAGGCGTTTCGTTGTTTCAAAATTCGACGGTACTGGGTCATGTTGTATAAATAGCGATTACTCATCTGGCCAAACTCCATGTCCATAAAGTGCCTTCTAATCTGAGGCGAACCCTTTACAATCGACAAATCTTCGGGAGCAAACAAAATCACGTTCAGCTGCCCGACGTAAGACGATAGCTTGGGCTGCTCAATGTGATTGACCTTGGCTCGCTTGCCATTTTTACCAAAATCAAGCTCTAGTTCAGTGGTAGTATGGTTCTTTTTAACTCGACCCCACAATTGCGCATGGTTCTCCTCCCAATTAATCAAATCACGATTGGTGGTGGTCCGATGACTTTTGGTAAGTGCGAGCGCGTAAATTGCTTCAAGTAGATTGGTTTTGCCCTGGGCGTTTTGTCCAAGTAACACGTTCACTCCATCTGAGAAATGAACGTCAGCATCTTTATAATTACGAAAATTGCGTAATTTCAATTCTTCTAGCTGCATGCTTAACCCTACTTTGTCTTAATAAAAAACATCCCTACGTCTGGAATTGAGACCGTATCACCCTGGTAGAGTTTCTTGCCACGTCGATTCTCAGGCTCATCGTTTAGATACACCATATTTTCCTTTAGGTACCACTTCGCTTTGCCACCTGATTCAACAATGTTCTCTTCTTTTAAGAGTTGCCCTAAAGTTATGTACGGAGTCGTTATGAAAATGTCTTTTTTCATGAATTCACCCACTTTCAATCTATTTCTATTATACGCTAAAATTTGGTAAAAGTACATAAATCGGGCGATTTTATGCGTTTTATGCGCGTGTACGCATTTCTAGACAAAAATGCCTCAAATGATCTAAAAAGCTCATATTCGTAAATAAATGGAAATATGAGCTTTTTTAATATTTTGAGGTCTTTGGTAAATATAATTTGGTTTCATTTTAAAGACATAAAAAAAACGACCTCAAAATGAAGGTCGTTAATAATCATTCTTAATTAAAAGGTTCGAACTGGGGTAATCAATTGGATGAAATCTTCTTTATTTTCGGTTGGAACCAGCGTGAACGGACGAAGAGCTGAAGTAAACGCAATCTCAATGTCAGTTTGCCCAAAAACTCTGAGAGCTTCCTTCATGTAATCGGGGTTAAACGAAATTTCAAGGTCATCGCCCTCTGAAGTCTTTGGCTTTAAATCCTCTTCAACGGTTCCAACGTCAGGAGAATTCCCCGAAATGGTAACAACCTGGTCGGTTGGTTTAATCGTCAACTTAATGACGTTATTTCGCGATTCATGTGACAACAGCGAAGCCCGCTCGATTGCGGCGAGCAAGTCACCGGCCGCAAACTCCATCTTGGTACTTGAGGTCTTTGGAATCAGACGCGAAGTATCCGGATAATTGCCCTCAAGTAAACGTGAGTAGAACCGGGTGTCGCCGAGGGTAAAGAGGACCTGATTCTCTGACAGGTTCATCTGGATGTTTTGATCGATTCCGTCAAGCATGTGTGAGAGTTCTTTTAAACTGTCACCTGGGATGACCACGTCAAACTTACCGTCGTCATCAGCTGGAAGACTAACTCTTCGTTGGCTTAAACGGTGACTGTCGGTTGCAACCGCAAGCAACTTATTGTTAGCAAGCGTGAAGTGCACCCCAGTCAAGATTGGCCGACTTTCCTGTTTTGAAACCGCAATGACCGTCTGTCCGATAACCTGTCTGAAAATATCAGCCGCTAAATCAACCGTATTCTCGGAATCAATTTCAGGTAGATGTGGGTAACCGTTCGCATCAAGACCGTTGATCGTAAATTCTGAGTTGCCTGACTTAATTGTGGTCTGAAAGTTGTCACCAACTTCTAATGACATGGTTTTGTCGGGTAACTTTTTAACAATCTCACTAAAAAAACGGGCTGGTAAGACGATGCTACCAGTTGAGTTAATCGTGAGTTCATTATCTGGGTTAGAAGCTTGAATGCTAGTTTGAATTGAAACGTCAGCGTTACTACCAGTTAGTAGAATGTCACTTTCCGATACATCTAATTTTAAACCCGTCAAAATTGGAATGGTCGTTTTTGATGAGATTGCTCTTGATACGGTATTTAGTGCTTTGATGAAAGCATTACGGTTAATTACGAATTTCATTGCCAAATTTCCCCCTCAAAATGTGATGCATGTTTATTTACTTAATTAAAAAGATAAAAAACAGTAGAAGCAGTAGGCACTGTTAATACTGTGGATAACTCAATGATTAGTTACGGAATAAAAGTTATCAACTGTGGATAACTTTGTGGGTAAATCAACGGTTAATTTCCCGGTTATCCACACCCGTCATTATAACATTTTTAAACCGAGCAACGCTTAGTGCTGGAGTTCCGTCTTGATGTCTGAGATTTGCTTACTCAGATCAGAGTCATTTGCGGCCATTTTACTAATCTTGTCGTAAGCGTGAATGACGGTAGTGTGATCCTTACCACCGAATTCGTCGCCAATTTTTGGAAGCGAATTGTCGGTCATTTCACGTGACAGGTACATGGCAACCTGTCTAGGAACCACGATGGCCTTGACCCGTTTGGTGCCCTTAATTTCCTTTACACTAATGTGATAGTAAGAGGCGACTTTCGAGATAATGTCTGAGACGGTCAGAGCCGAGCGCGCTTTGGACAACTTCAGCGGCCTTAGGGCGTTTGCCACTAGTTCAGTGTCAATGGGAGCGTTATTGAGTTTGGAAAAAGCCTGCACCCTTGATAACGCCCCCTCCAGTTCTCTGACGTTAGACTCAATTTGACTCGCGATGTAGCCTAATGCGTCCGCTGGAATGTTCATGTTGTCAGCTTTGGCCTTGGCCCTAAGGATAGCGGTTCGTGTCTCTAAATCGGGAGCAGTAATGTCAACGGATAGTCCCCACGCAAACCGGGATACCAACCGGTCTTTTAGTTTTGGCACTTCGTTTGGCAAACGGTCAGACGTTAAGACAATCTGCTTGTGATTAGAATATAACGCTTGAAAGGTGTTAAAAAACTCATCCTGAGTTCCTTCTTTATTACCAAAAAACTGGATGTCATCAACTAAGAGGACGTCGACGTTTCGGTAAACGTTTCTGAAATCATCCATCTTATTGTTTTGGATGGCACCGATAAAGTCGTTGGCGAATTTCTCACTTGTAACGTACATCACCCGCTGACTCGGGTCGTGTTTGATAATGTTGTTGCCAATCGCGTGCATCAAGTGGGTCTTACCTAAACCAACTCCACCATATAAGAAGAGTGGATTGTACAATTTTCCGGGTGATTCACTGACCGCTAGCGCTGCGGCCTGAGCCATCTTGTTACCCTGTCCAATCACGAAGGTTTCAAAGGTGTAATTGGGCTCCAAGTGCGTGTCGGTGTAACTATATGACTTTTCGCTCTCGTCTCCCGGTGTAGGAGCTGGGGTTTGCTTCTTTTTTAATTCTTCTTCTAGAACAAATTTTGGTGAAATGTTCTTGTAAGTAATGGCATAAGCGTACTCAACCAGCTGACTTTTAAGCATTTTCTCCCAGTAGTCACGGTGAAGCGAGGATGGTAATTCGAGTGTTAGGGTATCGCCATCATATGAGATTGGGTTCACGGTGGCGATCCATGTATCATATGTCGTTCCCTCAAATTTCGGATCCGCTTTAAATTTACTTTTAATTTTGTTCCATAATTCGTTTTGATCCATTGAGAGTGACTCCTTGTGTTTAAATTATGAATGTATAATATCATTTTTAAAAAAAGTTTTCCACAGAAAAAACAGGGTGTGGACAAATGTTTCACACCCTGTTTACTGTTTATCCACAGCGTTGTTAATAAATATCAAAATCACGCGAATATTTTAGGTAATTAACACGAAAATGTGGACAACTAATTATTAATGTGACAGGGATGTCAGCATGATTATTCATTTTATCCACAGATTGTGGTTAACGTTGTTAACATGCTGTGTTTTTGTTTAAAAACGTGTTGAATTCGTGTTAATTACGGGATGAGTTATCCACAATAATCCACAAGTAAATTTTATGAAACTTTTTTGAATCGAACGGAGTGTTACCTATGAATTTAAAATCCCTATTTGAAGATTGGTCGATTTGTGATACTATAAGTTAGAAAAGCTATTGAATAAACAATTTAATATAGGCGATTAATTAGTAAGGAGGGTTAGTAATGAAAAGAACTTACCAACCAAAGAAACGTCGTAGAAACCGCGTTCACGGATTTAGAAAACGTATGAGCACTGGCAAAGGTCGCAAAGTGTTAGCACATCGACGTCAAAAAGGTAGAAAAGTATTATCGGCATAGGCCACTGACCATTCAGTGGTCTTTTTCATTATTTTTTGAAAATACTTGGAGATTATTCATGAGAAAATCGTACCGTGTCAAAAAAGAAGCTGACTTTCAAAAGGTTTTCGAAAAACATGATTCAGTTGCTAATCGACAGTTTGTCGTGTATCAACTGGAAAAGCCGGGACAAAAACATTTCCGCATCGGGATTTCCGTTGGAAAGAAGATTGGAAATGCCGTGCATCGCAACTGGGTTAAACGTAGAATTCGCCAGTCGATCACCGAATTAAAGCCAGACCTAAAAACGGACGTTGATTTTTTAATCATTGCGAGACCGAGAGCGGATGCGCTGTCACAAAAAGACGTTAAGGCAAGTCTAATTCATGTTTTAAAGTTAGCTCATTTACTAGATTCTGATTATAGCGAGGAATAAAATTGAAAAAACTTAAACGAATCGCTACTACACTTGCGATTGCCAGTATTGGTCTGGTGCTCACGGCATGTAGTAACGCCCCAATTACTAGTCATAGTAAGGGAATTTGGGATGGCTTAGTTGTCTTGAATTTCTCAAGAGTGATTATTTGGTTATCAAAGTTCTTTGGCGATAACTATGGAATTGGAATTATCCTCTTCACCATTTTGGTTAGAATTATTCTTCTTCCATTAATGATGTATCAGACCAAGAGTATGAAGAAGACCCAGGAAATTCAGCCCCAATTGAAGGCCCTGCAAAAGAAGTACTCCAGTAAAGATTCAGAGACCATGGAAAAACTGCAGACTGAGCAGCAAAAGCTCTACAAGGAAGCAGGAATTAATCCATGGGCCGGCTGTTTGCCAATGGTAGTCCAGTTGCCAGTGATCTTCGCCTTGTATCAAGCCATCTGGCGAACTCATATCCTTCGAACTGGTCACTTCTTGTGGTTACAGCTGGGAACTCCAGATCCGTACTACATTCTGCCAGTTTTGGCCGCCGTGTTTACGTTCCTTAGTTCGTGGTTGTCAATGAAAGGTCAACCCGAATCAAACGGAATGACCACGATGATGACGATTGGGATGCCAATCATTATCTTCTTCACCGCGTTAAACGTGCCATCAGCTTTGTCACTATACTGGGTGGTAACCAACGCGTTCCAAGTAGTTCAAACGTTATTGATTCAGAACCCTTGGAAGATTAATCGTGAACGTGAAGAAAAAGAACGTGAAAAGCGTCAACACGATCGCGCCGTTAAAAAGGCCATTCGAAAGGCCAAGCAGAGTAAACATCACAAATAGATTACTAAACAAAAAGCAGACGTTGGTCTGCTTTTTTTATTTTTGTGACAAATGTAATATTACATCTCTAAAATCCTATTCCAACAGCTATTTAATTTGTGCTAAGATTAATAGCGTTAGACGTTTACAAAAATAGGAGAACAATAATGACGAAATACACCGGAGCCACCATCGAAGAAGCCGTTAAAAATGGCTTAAAATCACTTGATACTAATCGAAATAATGTTGAAATTAAAGTTATTAAAACCGCAAGTAAGGGATTTTTCGGACTTTTTAAACATCCCGCAGAAGTTGAAATGGAATTGAAATCATCTGCTCCAGACCCAAAACCAGCAGGTGGCAAGTTAAAAATTAAAAGAGAAGCGAGCACGGCGGTTGCTAATCCGGTTCAAACAGAGGATCGTCACGCTAGAAACGTTGAAGCTATTAGTGGACTAATTAAATATTTACAGGCAATTACTGATCAGATGGGGATTGAGGCCGAACTAAGTTATGAGATGCCCAACAATCGGCACGTGATCATTAATTTTGATACGCCCAAAGAGGGACTTTTGATTGGCAAACACGGTCGGACCATCAATGCCTTACAGGAGTTAAGTGGAATTTATCTAAATAACATGGGGATTAGCTACCTTGAAGTTGAGCTGGATACGGCTAATTATCGTAGTCGTCGCCTTCAGATCCTTACTAGTCTAGCTGAGCGAACCGCAAGAGAGGTCGCCGCCACCGGCAAGCCGGTCTATTTGGACCCGATGCCATCTTTTGAGCGCAAGCAGATTCACGTGACGCTTGAAGATAACCCCTACGTGATGACGTATTCGGCAGGACGGGAACCCCATCGTTCAATCGTGGTAGCTCCACGGTAAAATGATTGACAAAATAAAACTTTCGTCCTATTATATGTAGGATTGTAAATTCGAATAGGTAAAGTAGTGAAAGTACTTTATCCACGCAACGGGCGTGGCTTAAGTACTTTTTTTATGCGATTAAAAATGAGAAAGGAGTTTTCAAAATGGCACTGACAACGACTGATTACGATACCATTGCGGCAATTTCGACCCCACCTGGTGAAGGTGGCATTTCGATTGTCCGAGTTAGTGGATCGGATGCAATGAAAGTGGCTGAAAAGATTTATCGGGGCAAGAACCTCGAAAAGGTGGCATCGAACACGATTAACTATGGTCACATTGTTGATCCAGCAGACCACAACAGTGAAGTTGATGAAGTGATGGTCTCGGTCATGAGAGCACCCAAGACGTATACCAAGGAAGATATTATTGAGATTAACTGTCACGGTGGGATTGTGGCAACGAACAAGATTTTGCAGTTGGCTTTAAGTAACGGTGCCAGAATGGCAGAGCCGGGTGAATTCACTAAGCGGGCCTTTTTAAACGGACGTCTGGACCTTTCACAATCGGAAGCCGTGATGGATCTGATTGAAGCGAAGACTGACGAATCGATGAAAGCGGCTTTAAATCAGCTCGATGGGAACCTTTCTCATTTAATTAAGCACCTGCGTCAAGACATCTTAGACGTGCTGGCTCAGGTCGAAGTCAACATTGACTACCCGGAGTACGATGACGTGGAGACGATGACGTCGAAGCTTTTAATGGATAAGTCCAAGGAACTAAAGGCGCAGATTGACCAATTGCTAAAGACGGCTAAACAAGGAAAAGTCTTACGAGATGGTTTAAACACCGCTATCATTGGACGGCCCAACGTGGGTAAGTCGAGTTTATTGAACCGTCTCTTACACGAAGAAAAGGCGATTGTAACCGACGTGCCGGGAACCACACGGGATGTTTTAGACGAATACGTGAACGTTTCGGGAGTGCCACTGCACCTAGTTGATACCGCTGGGATTCGTGATACTAACGATAAAGTTGAAAAAATTGGAGTCGATCGTTCTAGAAAAGCGATTAAGCAGGCTGACCTAGTCTTATTAGTGTTAAATGCTAGTGAGCCGTTAACCGATGAAGATCGTGAACTCTTGGATTTAACGCAACACAGTAAACGAATTATTTTATTGAATAAAACTGATTTACCAGAAAAAATTGATGTTGATGAGTTAAAGAACCGCTATCATGCTGATAACGTGATTAAGACCCAAGCCGTAAAGGATAACGGAACCAAATCCTTAGAGGATACGATTTCGAAGATGTTCTTTACTGGTGGCATTAAGAGTTCTCAAAACGACGTTATGGTCACCAATGCCAGGCATATTAGTCTCTTACAACAGGCCAGTGATTCCCTTCAGTCCGTTGAAAATGGGTTAAATAACGGGATGCCCGTTGATTTAGTTCAGATTGACATGACGAACGCTTGGGATTTACTTGGTGAAATTACTGGTGATAGTTACGATGGCGAATTACTGGATCAATTATTTAGTCAGTTCTGTTTGGGGAAATAAGACTTTGACTCAATGGAGGTTTTTAAATGAATAAAATGATACAGCAAGAAGTGAAGCAGACCTACAATGGTGGCGATTACGACGTCATTGTCGTTGGAGCTGGCCACGCTGGCTGTGAAGCCGCACTAGCCGCTGCCCGCATGGGTCAAAAAACACTGCTTGTGACAATTAATCTTGATATGGTGGCGTTTATGCCATGTAATCCGTCGGTTGGTGGCCCCGCTAAGGGAACGGTCGTAAGAGAAATCGACGCCCTTGGTGGTGAGATGGGGAAAAACATCGACAAGACCTACATTCAGATGCGGATGTTAAACACCGGGAAGGGTCCCGCCGTCAGAGCTTTACGGGCGCAAGCTGATAAGCACGCCTACCACCATGAAATGAAAAACACCCTGGAAAAAGAGCCCAATTTGACGCTCCGCCAGGGAATCGTAGAACGTCTGATCGTGAAAGACGGTCAGGTTGAGGGTGTGGTTACCAATACGGGTGCCAAATATCACTCCAAAGCCGTGGTGATCTGTGCCGGGACGGCCGCTCGTGGTAAAATCATTATCGGTGAACTGATGTATTCATCCGGTCCCAACAACTCAATTCCGGCCATTCATCTTTCAGAAAACCTGGAAGATTTGGGCTTTGAACTAAAGCGCTTTAAGACGGGAACGCCACCGCGTGTCAACGGTGAGACCATTCACTACGATGAAGCGGAGGAGCAACCGGGCGACGAAACGCCCCATCATTTCAGTTACACCACTCCGTATGCCGATTATTTACCGGTTTCAAAGCAAATTTCGTGCTGGTTGACGTACACTAATGAAGAAACCCATCAGATTATCAAGGATAATTTGGATCGCGCCCCGATGTTTACTGGGGTCATTGAAGGGGTCGGTCCTCGTTACTGTCCATCAATTGAGGACAAGGTTGTTCGGTTTGCGGACAAAAAGCGCCATCAGGTCTTCTTAGAACCAGAAGGACGCCACAACGAAGAGTGGTACGTCGATGGGATGTCGACCTCCCTTCCAGAAGAAGTCCAGCAACAGATGCTGCACTCCGTGAAGGGTCTCGAGGACGCTAAGATGATGCGTCCCGGTTATGCGATCGAGTACGACATTATCTCACCATATCAATTGAAGCCGACGCTTGAAACCAAGAAAGTCAGCGGATTATTTAGCGCGGGTCAAACCAACGGAACCTCGGGATACGAAGAGGCCGCGGGACAAGGCTTGATCGCTGGAATTAATGCCGCTCTTAAAATTCAGGGGAAAGACCCGTTGATTTTGCAGCGGGACCAGGGATACATTGGCGTTCTAATCGATGACCTGGTTACAAAAGGAACCAACGAACCGTACCGGCTCCTGACGAGTCGGGCTGAATATCGACTCCTGCTTAGAAACGACAATGCTGATATGCGGCTGACACCTACTGGTCACCAGTTGGGTCTGATTTCAGATGAACGTTATGACAAATTTGTTGAAAAACGTAATGCCGTTGAGGATGAAATCAAGCGTTTGAACACCGTACGGATTAAACCAAGTGAAAAGGTCAACCAGTTCGTTGAAGCTCAGGGTGATAAACCGTTAAAAGACGGCATCATCGCAGCCCAGTTCTTACGTCGGCCGTATGTAAATTACGAAAAGTTACTTGATTTTATTCCGGGACCCGACGAAAAATTGGATCCAGAAGTGGTTGAACAAGTTGAAATCAGAACGAAGTACGCTGGCTACATCAAAAAAGAAGAGGATAAGGTCGCCCGCATGAAGAAGATGGAGTCAAAGAAGATTCCTGATAAGATTGATTACTCCGTAATTGATGGGATCGCAACTGAGGGTCGCCAAAAATTGGAGAAAATCCAACCGGAAACGATCGCACAGGCCGCCCGAATCAGTGGGGTCAATCCTTCTGACATTGCCATTCTCTCCGTTTACATTCAACAGGGAAAAATTGCGAAGAAAAAATAAGATCAAGCTGGACTACGTGAATAGTCCGGCTTTTTGTTATTTCTAAGTTAAGTTTTTAACAATTTTTATGATAAACTATTGCAATCAATATGTAAGCGCTTTATACTATTAACAATAAACGATACAAAAAAATGGCAAAGGGGATCATTTTTATGCGATATGGAAGTATTGAAGCAGGTGGAACAAAGTTCGTTTGTGCGGTTGGTGATGACGATTTCAATATTGTTGATAGTGTTCACATTCCAACTACGACACCAGAAGAAACGTTAGCAAAGGTCGTTGAGTACTTTAAGAAGTTTGATCACATTGATGCATTTGGGATTGCATCATTTGGACCAATCGACGTTCGAAAAGACTCTGACAAATACGGTTGGATTATTAAAACCCCTAAAAAGGGTTGGAGTAACGTCAATTTTGTTGGAACCATGAAACGTGAATTTGGGGTTCCAATTTACTGGACGACCGACGTTAACGGTTCAGCTTACGGTGAATACATCAAACGTAAACAGGCTAATAAAAATATTGAAGCCGTTAGTTACATCACTGATGGAACTGGGATTGGTGCTGGAACCGTCATCAAAGATGAATTCTTAGGGGTTCGTGGAACTCCTGAATTTGGTCACATTCGAGTTAAGAGACACCAAGATGACATGAACTTTCCTGGGATTTGTCCTTATCATGGTGACTGTCTTGAAGGGGTTGCTTCCGGTCCGACTTTTGAAGCCCGAAACAACATTAAGGGTCAAGATACTCCACCAGATGATCCAGTTTGGAACATCATTGCGTACTACATTGCCCAAGGGGTTATCAGTTTAACGGTTAACTTCCGTCCCGACCAAATTGTGCTTGGTGGGGGAGTATGTACTCCTCAATTTGTGCAAAAGGTTAGAGACCAATTCAATCTGTTGTTTGATAACTATCTTGACGTTGGTCCCCTTGACGAATACATTAGTCGTCCGGTCGTACCACACAACGGTTCCGCTACCTTTGGTGATTTCGTATTAGCTAAAAAAGCTTTGGATGAATCAAAGAAATAATTAATTAAATTGTTTGAAAGGGATGCCTGCGGGTGTCTCTTTTTTTGTGTAAATTGACATTTATGGTACCTTAAAAATAAGGAGGATTAATCATGATGTTTATTAGTAGGTCACAAATTCGTTTTAGAGTAGATGCTGAAACAAAAAAACAATTTGATGCTCCAAATGAACGTTTAACTAAAGCAATTACAAGTAATGATTATAAGAAATTTGATAATCCTGATGAAGGGTTGAAATGGCTAAATGAGTGAAAATTCCAATGTTTATAAACTTGCTATTGAAAACAAGTTTAAAAAACATCATTTTAGCTAAATCCATGTACAACTTTTCTTTGGAATGATATGATATACATAATGAAAGCGGTTGCAAATAGGGAGGCAGTAAAATGAGTAAAAAAGTTGTTGTGATTGGATCCACCAACGTTGATAAGGTTCTAAACGTTGACAAATATGCGTTACCTGGTGAAACCTTGGCGGTGAAGAATCACCAAGAATCTCATGGTGGCGGAAAGGGTGCTAATCAGGCAATTGCTGCGGCAAGATCTGGTGCCGATACGACTTTTATCACTAAACTAGGTGATGATGAAGACGCTAAGTTCATGATTGAAGGATTTAAAAAGGACGGGATGAACCTTGATTCCGTGATTACTACGAAGGAGCAACAAACTGGGCAGGCCTACATTACCGTTGATAGTACTGGTCAAAACTCGATCTATGTCTATGGTGGAGCCAACATGGCCATGACCCCGGAAGACGTTGACCAACACGAAGACGCCATTAAGAATGCGGACCGTGCGATTGCGCAACTAGAAATTCCAGTACCAACGATTATCGAAGCATTTAAGATTGCGAAGAAAAATGAGGTTCAGACCATTTTGAACCCAGCACCAGCCAAGAAGTTACCAGAAGAATTACTTCAACTGACTGATATTATTACGCCAAACGAAACGGAAGCAGAGGCCCTCACTGGAATTAAGGTGATTGACGATGATTCCATGATGAAGAACGCGGAGTACTTCTTTAAACTAGGCATTAGAATGGTGATCATTACCGTTGGGGACAAGGGTTCATTCTACGCAACCCCAGCCAGTCATGCCTTCATTCCAGCGTTTAAAGTCAAAGCTGTTGACACAACCGCTGCTGGTGACACCTTCATCGGGGCCTTGGCATCTCGACTTGATTTAAACAGTGCCAACATCAAAGATGCAATGTTGTACGCCAACCATGCCTCATCACTGACGGTGCAAGTGGCAGGAGCACAAAACTCTATTCCTTATGAAAAGGATGTTTTGGAGGTCATCAGCAAGACTTCCAAGACCAAAGAAGTTATCGAAAAAGAGAAGAAACAAGCTGCTGAATACGCCGCTGCTCGAGTTCCAAATCACATTGTGTTAGGACTTGGATCTGGTAGTACGGCTGCCTACTTCGTCAAAGCCATTAACGAACGAATCAAAAAAGAAGGCTTAGACGTTCAATGTGTCGCCACTTCGGTTGGTACCGAGAAATTAGCCGAAAGTCTTGGCATGCCAATGCTTGATGTTAACACCATTGATCGGGTGGACTTGACGGTTGATGGCGCCGACGCTGTTGACGACAAGCTCAACGGAATCAAGGGTGGCGGAGCTGCCTTACTCTTTGAGAAATTGGTCGCAACCATGTCAGACAAGAATGTTTGGATCGTTGATTCGACCAAGTACCACAAGACCTTAGCTGGCCAAAAGTTGCCGGTTGAAGTCATTCCGTTTGGTGGAATGGGTGTCTTCCGATACCTGAACGAAGCAGGATATAAGCCAGAGTTCCGCTTCAGAGATGACGGTGATATTCTTCAAACTGACTCAGGAAACTACCTAATCGACATTACAATTCCAGAAGACGCTGACTTACAAAAGTTAGCTCATAACTTGAAGAACTACACCGGAGTTGTCGAACACGGTCTGTTCTTAAATATTTGTGATCAGTTGGTTATCGGTGGCGATAAGGTTAAAGTGATTGATCGTCCGAAAGAAGAAGCTAAGAAATAGTTGATAAATAAATTTCCGGATTGGCGATAAAGCTGGTTCGGTTTTTTATTTTGATTTTAAAGGTATAATGATTAGAAAATGAGTTGAGGTGATGTTTAATGACAATTAACGTTATTTTGAGTAGTTCAAGGAAGGCCAGTCTGGGACGTCGGATCTTTAAGTACTTACGTAATCGACAGGGTGATTTTGAGCGGGTTAATGATACTGATTTCAATTTTATTAGTTTGGCGGACTATGATTTGCCGTTTTTCTATGAAGATGTTGCACCAATGGACAACCAAAATCGGATTTTAAAACCTAATGAACAAAAATGGGTGGATGACATGAGAAACGCGGACGGTTATCTCTTTTTGGTCCCCGAGTATAACCACTCATTTCCGGCTGTCCTAAAGAATGCGCTCGACTTCTTGGCGTTTGAAGCCGAGGGCAAACCGGCCAAGATTATTACCTATTCTAATAATTCACGAGGTGGCCAATCTTCTTATCCGGCTTTATTACCAACGCTTGGACAACTGGGCCTATTTACCCTGCCAAAGCCAACTTTAGTGCGCAACGTTGATAAAAACTTTGCTAACGATGGGAGCTTTCTAAAAGACGCTCCCGGTAAAACCGTGGACATAAGGAAATTAAATCGAGCTTTTTCCGAAATCGCGTTTTACAGTCAGTTATTTAGGGACCATCCCTTTAAATATGATGCCAGTATTTATGATAAATAAGCAAAATTAAGATAGTTTCACATGAAACAATTTGTCAAAGCACCTGTCGCTAGTGACTTGAAGTGACATGGTACATTTATTAATATAAAAATAAATTGAAATGAGGAAAATAAAATATGAAAGCAGTTGCAGTATTTTGTGGTGCGGCTCCTGGCAATGATCCAGCATACCAAGAAGCCACCAAAAAATTGGCAAAATGGTTGGTTAACCATGACTTAGCGTTAGTTTATGGTGGTGGCGGTGTTGGTCTCATGGGATTGCTTGCCAAGACAGTTTTAAAACTTGGTGGAGTAGTTCACGGCATCATGCCAAAAGAGTTAGTTGACCGTGGTGCCAGCATGGACGGCCTTACTAGTTTAGATGTAGTTCCCAACATGGATATTCGCAAACAAAAAATGTTGACTCAATCGGATGGTTGTATCGCACTTCCAGGTGGTCCTGGGACTCTAGAAGAGATTTCTGAAGCTTTTTCATGGGCTCGAATTGGCGACAATGATGATCCATGTGTGTTGTATAACGTTCAGGGATACTACGATCCGCTTAAACAAATGTTTGATGAAATGACCGAAAAGGAATTTTTGACGGTGGAAGATCGCAAAAAGTTACTTTTTTCGGATTCGTTGTCTGAAATCTATGAATTTATGACCACATACACAGCACCAAAGATTAGAACCTACACAAAATAAGATACGAAAAAACATCCTCATTTTTTTGGAAGTGGGGATGTTTTTTGATTGTATGAGTAATTATTGTTCTTTATTTGATTGGTCATTTAGAAATCTAGTCAGTTCACTTGGATACTTTGCAATAGTGTTTGTTAAATCAGATTCTGGTGTGTGTGGATCATTAATTGGCTGAAGATTTAAATGCGGCTTAGGTTTATAAAATAAATTTTTATAAAAATCCACTACATCAGAATCTACAAATCGAGTGAAATTTTTTGCTAATCTCAATGACGATTCTACCCATGAATAGCCATCAGGGAATAGAGCTTTAGTACTAATACCATTATTATTTAAATAATTAAAAAATATAACCGCATCTTCACTATAAAAATTAATATCTATACTCTTTAAAATTTCATTGTTATTATTATCAACAATAAATGGTTCTTGGTTATCAATTTGATCCTCTATTTTATCTGAGTCAATGTATGTTAATAACCCATGTTGACTTTTCATTCGTTTGTTTCCATTTGATGGTGTATCAATAAACTTTATCTTTCCATCTTTTTTTAACTTTGATTTATCAAAGTAGTAAATTTTCATAGTATAAGGTATAGGACTATACAGTGCTTTTAGTATGCCTTTAAGTTCTTCACTTTTTAATGATTTATTACTTAGCTTTATCTTTTCTAATTTACATTTTGTATTCCAAATGTTTTGTAGAATTGAGCCCTTGTAATTAATATAGCTAGAATAAGCAAAGTATAGTGCCACTTTCCAATCTGATGACCAGTCTAGATCGAATGTTTTTGCCCCATAATGTTGTGATAAATCTTTTGAATTATTAGCAGGTGATAGTTCTTGATTAGATACTATTTTTGTTATTTCGGGTTTATTTTTTGCATATGGATATGCTACAGCAAAACTCGGTTCTAAGTGAAATTTATTTGATCTTACCCCGCGGAAAATGTAGTTGTCATTAGTTTCTTTTAATATTTTAATTTTTGACCTAAAGTCATTACTGTAGTCTTTATTCATTTTATTTCCTCATTTCTATATTTATCATTTTAATTATAGCAAATATAGAACTTCTTCTTAATTTAGGTAATTGTTAGATTCATTATTTGTTACATCCAACGGCTTATTCAACTTATCCGCTAAATTTACCACCACGATAATGATGAATAGTACCAGTGCAAACCAGAAGACGTTATGAAAGGCGCCAAGTAGAATCTGATTGATATCATTACTGATATTAACTGGAAGATGAACTCCAGCCGAATTTTTCGATGAAATTACATCGTTTAGAAGTTTGCTGTTAATGGCAGGGTAATGGTTGTGACCTAAATTGATTGATAAATTAAAGATAAAGCCAAACACGCCGGTCATAACGGTCTGTCCCAGTGTTCTCCCCAGAGTAATCATTGAGGAAGCGACACCAACGTTGTCTTTTGGCACGATTGCCTGCGCAACGACCGTGTTCATCGTGATTACGATTCCCAGTCCGGCACCGGTAATCCCTGAAATGATGTAGAACCAGATCATTGGTAGGGAGACGGAACTGAATACTAGAATGAGGTAAAACGCGAATTGAATAATCACAATTGGAATGGTAACAAACTTTGGAGCGAAACGTTTAATCAGTGCCCCAACGAAGAATGAAGTAATTAACCAGGCAACGGGACTTGGTGTAATTGCCAAACCTGCAATCGTTGCTGAAACCCGGTAGATGGATTGTAACCACATTGGAAAGTAAATTTGAAAGCCAAATTGAATTCCGCTCAGTAGTAAAGCCGTTAAGATTTGAGCGGAAAAAGTCCATGATTTAAATAGTTTTAGCGGAATAACAGGATCGCTGGCTTTTCTTTCGGCATGAATGAACAGGATAAATGATGTAGCAATAATGACTAGTCCAATAATAATTACGAAAAAGTTGATTTTTTGTTCACTCAAAAATTGAAGGGTAACTAACAGTGATACTAGAAACAAGGCCAAGTAGGTACTGCCAAGATAGTCCATTTTGAGGGATGTTTTCTTGGTAATGGGATCTGCGTATCCAAAGTAGATTAGAATGAATACAATGATGCCCAGTGGAACGTTGATGAAGAAAATCCAGTGCCAGCTAAGTTGGTCAACAATAAAACCACCAATGATGGGACCAATTAAGGCCGAAATTCCCCACGCCGTGTTATTCCATGCCATCATGTTAGAACGTTCTTCTAGTGGAAACGTGTCGGCAATTAAGGTAAACGTGATTGGCATAATGGCACCAGCACCAAGTCCTTGAAGGGCTCGGGCCGCAATCAACAAGCCGATATTCGTTGAAAGTCCACAAGCCATCGATCCAATCGTGAAAACTGCTAACCCGAAGAGAAAAATTGGCTTTCGTCCAATTCGGTCACTTAATTTTCCGTAAATAGGGGTGCTCAGTGTTGTAGTTAATAGATATGTAGCGAACACCCAACTTTGAAAAGCCAGTCCGTGCAAATTGCTTAAAATTGAGGGCAGCGCTGTAGTGACAATGGTGGTCTCGACCGATGTCATGAACGTGGCGATTAACACTGAAATGATGATGAGGACTTTTTTCTTGGTCCATTTTTTCTTTTTCTTCAAGATGATTCCTCCTAATTAGTAAAATGTATTTCGATAAGTATCGAAATTATAATTAGAATAGTCTCATCTCGAATTGTTTGCAAGTATCTTTATAGCAAAATAAAAACAGAAGTCTAATTATGGCTTCTGTTCAATAACGTTATTTAAGTGAATTTTGTCAATCAAGTCCTGGTTAACGGACAAGTATTTGGTTTGGCCGTCTTTTCTCATATTGGTTAAACCAGCGTGTCTGAGAATTTTGAAATGATAGGAGACGGTTGATAAAGACAGATTAAGATGGGAACTAACTTCACCGCAGGTCATCTCTTCTTTATTTTCTATGAGAATTCTGAGAATTTTGATCCGATTTGGTTCAGAAAGGGCTTTGAAAATGCTGGCTAATTGTTGTTCGTTAGGATTATCCAAGAAACTTTCTCCTTTCACTTCATTTTAAAAATTAACTATTCCATTATTTAGAATAATTGGGTATGATTATATACAGAGTGATAATTGATTTGATCACCAATTGGAGCTTTAGTAGGTTTACTGTGTTGAGCCTCATCTCCACCTTAATAATTAATGAAGAGGTGAGTCGCTTGAATACAGAAGAAAGTGGGTTATTGGGATTGTTCCACTAGCAGTAGTGGTTCTTGTTATCTCGTGTGTAGCAATTAACTTTGCTAAAGCATACGCGATAATAAAAAAAGCTAACCGCAAAGATTAGCTTTTTACCCAAATAACACACTAAACCTATGCAGAAGAGATGATAACGGCATCTCTTCTTTTTTATTTAGTATACACTTATTTTATTTCCGTTGATAAAGAATGTCAATTATTGTTTGGTATGAAATGGTTATTAAAATAGTTTCACTTGAAACAAACTAGAATTTATGCGTTATTTTAGTCGATTATTTAAGCAAAACTTAAAAACTAGGTTGACATTTATTTTAAAAGAGTTTTATAATTCGAACCAATCAAAAGCAATTAATAACTTGTGATGAAAAGATGAGTACAAACTTGACTGTGCACAGAGAGTTAGCGTTTGGTGAGAGCTAATCATAGAAAATTTGGAATATGGTCTTCGAGCAATTTTGACATAATCTAAAATATTATGTCCGGATCCGTCCGTTATCGTGAAACGTATTGAAAAATACGTGGCAAGTTTTGAACAGTGATGTTCAAAAGAATATGGGTGGTAACACGGCATAGCGTCCCAAAGATCTAGGAGGATCTTTGGGACGCTTTTTATTTGGAATAGGAGGTAAAGATAAAATGGAAGATTTAGTGATTCAAACTGATTTCGGACTTAATGATGGGGCTGTGTCCAGCATGTGTGGAGTGGCTTATGGAATAAGCGATAATATCCGTATTACAGGATTAACTCAGGGAATTAAGCCCTTTGACGTCTTTGAGGCTTCCTTTCGCCTTTTTCAGACAATCAATTATTGGAAAGCTGGGACCACTTTTGTATCAGTAGTTGATCCAGGGGTTGGTTCGAAGCGAAAATCAATTGTAGCAAAATTGAAAACTGGACAATATGTTGTAACTCCAGATAATGGGACTTTAACACATGTGGCAAAAGTTTTTGGATTAGATGAGGTGCGTGTTATTAATGAAAAGACCCAGCGATTACCTGGCTCAGAAAAATCCGCTACTTTCTTAGGAAGAGATATTTATGCGTACAATGGAGCAAGATTAGCTTCTGGAATTATTCCATTTGAAAAAATTGGGGAAAAGTTGCCAGTTTCTGAAATTGTAACTTTACCCTTAATACAAGCTAATTTTCACAATAACACGGTTGAAGGAACGGTTGAGATAAAGGATATAAATTTTGGTTCCTTATGGACTAATATTTCGCAAAATTTATGGGAAGATCAATTTAAAGCTAAAATGGGCACATATTATAAAATTAAGATTTTTTATAAAGGGGTGCTTAAATTAGATAAAGAGATCAGGTACGAAAAAACATTTTCAGACGTGAAGCCTGGCGAAGAATTATTGTATATCAATTCAGTAGGAACACTTGGACTTGCGATAAGAAAGGGCAACTTTTCAAAAACCAATGAAGTTTCAAGCGGTGAAGATTGGCAAATTAAAGTTGAAAATATTGGAGGTAAATAAAATGAATCAAAAACATAAATTATCAACACGTTCTGTCGTTGCTGTTGGAATTGGGACAGCTGTGTTTATTATCTTATTTAAATTTTTAGCCATTCCAACAGGAATTGCTAACACTCAAATTAATGTTGCCCAGGCATGGTTAAGTTTGATTGCTGCCATTTTTGGTCCCGTTGTTGGTGGACTAGTTGCCTTTATTGGCCATGCTTTAAATGATGCTATTTCATATGGATCAATTTGGTGGAGTTGGGTCATTGCTGATGGATTGTACGGAATTTTGATCGGGTACCTTTCTAAACGGTTACATATTACTGATGGTAATTTTAATGTGAAAAAGATGATTGGTTTTAATGTTTCTCAAGTCTTTTCAAACATTATTTCATGGGTTATTGTTGCTCCAATTGGGGATATTTTAATTTATAGTGAACCAGCTGCTAAAGTATTTACTCAGGGAGTAGCTTCAGCGATCGTGAACTCTATTTCTACAGCAATTTTAGGAACCGCTATTATTGCGATTTATAATCATGTGCAGGTTAAAAAGAATTCACTAGAACACGAAGATTAGAGGATAAGTATGTCTAGCCAAGCAGAACAGCCAATGTTACAACTTCAAGATATTAATTTTAAATATTCAGCTCAAAAAGAACCAACCCTAAAACACCTTAATTTAACCGTTAATAAAGGTGAACTGATCGTTGTTGTCGGACCTTCTGGCTCAGGAAAATCAACATTAGGACGGTTGGTCAGTGGACTTATTCCACAAGCTTATTCTGGTGAATTATCAGGAAAAATATGGATTAATGGAAAATTGTGTAACAAACAAAGTATTTTTGAAAGATCATTAAACGTTGGGACGGTACTACAGGACACCAATTCACAATTTGTAGGATTAACCGTGGCTGAGGACATTGCTTTTGCTTTAGAAAATGATTATGTAAATTCCAAAACCATGCATGATAGAGTAAGAGAGTGGGCTAAAGAACTTGATTTAGATAATCGACTTACCTTATCGCCTCACGTTCTTTCTGGAGGACAGAAGCAAAGAACTGCTATTGCTGGAGTTTTAATCGATAATAGTCCGATTCTTCTTTTAGATGAACCATTAGCTAGTTTGGATCAAAAGAGTAGTGAAGATATGCTAAATTTGCTAAACAAATTAAGATCGGAACATGGACTTACAATCATTTTAATTGAACATCGTTTGGAAGAAGTGTTGCAGCATCCCCTTGACCGATTAGTGATTTTAGACAATGGAGAAATTAAGCATGATCTGCCACCACTAGAAATTTTACGTGCTCGGCTTTTGCCTCAATATGGGTTAGATGAACCAGGTTATGTTCAACTTCTTGCAAATGCTGGTTTGAATTTATCTGACATGGATAATTTATTATCACCTAAGTCAGTGAGTGGTCTTAAGTTAGAGCAGAATGTAGCAGCATATATTGACCAACTTCCGAAAAGAAAGGATTTTAAAAATAAAAAGACCCTTTTGAACGTGAAGGATCTTCAATTTGGATATGATGTCGATCATTTACTATTCGATCATTTGGATTTTCATTTAAATGAAAATGAAACAGTGGCCTTGGTTGGTAAAAATGGATCTGGAAAATCAACTTTAATTAATATTTTAACTGGCTTTATCAGTTCAAAGGATGTTAGTGGTCAATTAACATTAGAAGGCAAAAATCTAAAAGACATGTCAATTACTGAACGTGCTAACGTTATCGGATATGTGACCCAAGATCCTAATTACATGCTAACTAAGAACTCTGTGTTTGATGAAGTGGCTGACGGCTTGCGTTTAAGAGGAGAAGATGAGTCAAAAATTAAAACCACCGTGTATGAACTTCTGAAAATTGCCGGATTATATACCATGAGAAATTGGCCGCCAAGTAGTTTGAGCTTTGGCCAAAAGAAACGGCTAGCTATTGTTTCCATTTTGGCTTTAAGACCTAAAGTCCTAGTTCTGGATGAACCCACGGCTGGACAAGATCCTAAGCATGCAAAGCAGCTAGTTGATTTAATTTTGAGACTGAAGAAAGAATATTCTTTGACAATTTTATTTGTGACTCATGATATGGACTTAATGAGTTTCTTGTCTGATCGTACTGTGGCTTTAGTTAATGGGAAAATATTGGCGGACACAACTCCTCACAAATTGTTGAAAAATAAATCAGTTATGAAAGTTGCTAATTTAAAACCCACCACCATTCATACGTTATTACAAAGATTTAATTTGCCTGTTTACCAACAAATTTTTCAAGCACTACATGACTCGGAGGCGCAAGATGAATAATAATATTTTTGGGTATCATCCCGGTAAAACAGTTATTCATCGATTAACTGGAACCACGAAATTAATTATTTTCTTGGGTTTAACAATTTTAGGATCAATTAGTTTTGACCTCCGTTATTTAATTCTGTTGAGTATTGTTGCGATTTTTGCTTTATATATTGCTAAAATTAAGTGGTCAGAAGTTCGAGCACTGGTTTGGGTCGTTACCCTTTTTGCCGTTTTGAATCTAATATTGATTTATGTATTTGCGCCTCAATATGGAACTCATCTGTTTGGGAGTAAGACGGTTCTACTTGGGAGTGGGATGTATGCACTGACTTTTCAACAGTTGTTTTATGAAACGATCGTATTTTCTAAATACTTATTTGCACTTCCACTAGCACTTATTTTCTTGATGACGACCAATCCAAGTGAGTTTGCCGCTGGTTTGAATAAAATTGGAATTTCTTATCGGATTGCTTATGCTGTTAACCTAGCTTTACGTTATATTCCTGATGTTCAAGTTGAATATCATACGATTAGTAAAGTTCAGCAGGCTCGTGGGTATGATTTATCAAAGAAAATGTCGTTATGGCATCGTTTAAAGGGGGCCGTTAGCATCATGGTTCCATTAATGTTTTCCGCTTTGGATCAAATTGACACAGTCAGCCATGCGATGGATTTGAGACGCTTTGGAGAAAAAAAGAAACGTTCTTGGTATAGTTCACAGAAAATGGCAATCATTGACTGGATTGCGTTAGGGATATCCGTTACTTTAATTCTAATTGAATTTATCTTCCTTTTGACCAATGGCAGTCGATTTTGGTATCCGTTTAATTAAATAAAATTCATACTTGGACAACCCGTACTTATTAGTGTTGCCCTTTTTGTTTGCTCTAATTACACTGATTATTAATATTCGTTAATTAATTAATATATTGGAAATTAAAGGATATATCGAATGCATATTTAAATAAAATACGAACAATTAAAAGATATTTATTGAAAAATGTATGTATCATGATATGATTAATTTGTCTGGTACAACAATTTTTTTGGGAGGGACTCGTAATGAAACTCAAGCAAGCTTTGAAATGGATCACAGCTGGTGCTGCACTTACATTTTTGTCGGTTGGATTAGTTGGATGTGGGAAACAGTCTAGTAACTACAAACCAAAGAAATTGACGGTTGGTTTTACTCCGTCAGTGAACGCTGGGCAGGCCAATGCAGAAGCCAAGCCACTCGCCAAACAGTTAGAAAAACAGCTTCATATCCCGGTTACGGTCAAGGTTTCAACTGACGGGAATTCACTTATTCAGGCCATGGGTTCAAAGACATTAGATGTTTCTGAAATGAATCCTGGGGACTTTGTCTTAGCGCAAAAGAATTACAAGGTGGTTCCCCTCGTTCAAGCGACGCGCCAAGCACGCGATCCGAAGACTTTGCAACTCACTAATAAGTCATCAGATCACTTTTATTCCACAATTGTTGTCAGAAAAGATAGTGGTATCAACAACATCAACGATTTAAAGGGCAAAAAGATTGCCACTGGTACCACGAATTCAACGGCGGGTTATATTTACCCGGTCGTTGAGCTTATGAAACACGGAATTAATATTAACAAGGATGGCATCAAGACCGACGTTATCAACGGTTATGATCAAGCTGTACTGTCCGTTTTAAACAAGAACAACGATGCTGCCTTCACTTTCCAAGGAGCTCAAACCTTAGTCCAAAAGGACAATCCGAACGTTATGAAGGATACCAAGGTTATTTACACGACTAAAGCTATTCCAAATGACGTGGTTGCTTGTCGAAGTGACATGTCGAAGTCGTGGCAGAAGAAGATTGCCAAGGCCTACGAGAACATGGCGAAGACTAAAGAAGGTCATGACGTTATCTTTAAGATTTATCAAGAAGAGGGCTACGTTCCGTACAAGAAGTCAGAATTTAAGCAACTTCATTCGTATATGGACCAAGCCAACAAGATTAGTAAAACCAAAGAATAGGCGAGAGGGATTAAATTGAGCGATTCGGATATTTTACAAGTTAATCATGTTACCAAAACTTATCCTAGTGGTATTAAAGGATTAGATGATATTAGTTTTAACGTCAAACGGGGTGAATTCATCGCCGTTGTTGGACTATCAGGTGCTGGGAAAAGCACCCTGTTTCGTTCCATTAATCGGATGCAAGATATCAGTGACGGCGAGATTATCATCAATGGGACTGATATTTCTAAATTGAAGGGAAAAGCGCTTCGTCATTTTCGCCGAAAAATTGGGATGATTTTTCAGAGCTTCAACCTCGTGAACCGACTTACGGTTCAAAAAAACGTCTTAAGTGGACGGGTCGGCTACTATCCAATCTGGAAGACACTCCTCGGTTTGTACAGTAAAGAAGACAAGGAGAAGGCCGTTCGATCACTGGACCACGTTAACATGCTCAAAAAATTATACGATCGGGCGGACTCCCTTTCTGGTGGACAAATGCAACGGGTTGCCATCGCGCGAACAATGATGCAGGAGCCTGATTTGGTTCTAGCTGACGAACCCGTTGCTTCCCTCGATCCCAAGACCAGTCACGGAGTTATGCAGGATTTGAAGAATTTAAACGTCAAGGATCACGATACTGTTCTGGTGAACCTCCATTCAGTTGAACTAGCACTTGAATTTGCGGACCGAATTGTTGGAATTCGGGATGGAAAATTGGTATTCGACAAGCCAGCGGCTGATTCTACTCCAGAAGATTTGAAGGCGATTTACGAAGGAGGCAATAGCTAATGCACACTAGCGACATGCCGAAGATGTCCTTTGTCAAAAAGTATCACGTTAAGGGCATCATTGTAATTGCCATTTTGATCGTTTTGTTTATTTACTCCATGAAAATTTGTGGGGTTGATCCCAGCTTGTTTATCTCGAACATCGCCCAGTTTGGGGTTCTGATTGGTCAAATGAGTAACCCGGATTGGTCGTACTTTAGTTTTATCTGGGACCCACTGGTTCAGACCGTTCAGATGGCAATCCTTGGAACCACGATTGGAACCGTCTTTGCGATTCCTGCCGCGTTTCTGGCTGCGCGGAACCTTGACCACAGTAAGGTTATTCACGGCACATCTCGGTTCGTACTGGACATCGTCAGAACGTTACCATCACTGCTATTGGCAGCTATCTTGGTTGCCATCTTTGGGATTGGTCCAACGACTGGAACGATTACCCTTGCCATTTTCTCGTTTGGGATGATTTCTAAACTGTTCTATGAAGTATTAGAGACGGTCGATATGGGACCAGCTGAAGCCATGAAAGCTTCTGGTGCCAGCATCCTTCAGATTATTCGTTTGGCAATTATTCCCCAGATTGCGGGTCAATTTTGTAGTTTCTTCCTGTACACGTTGGAAGTTAACGTTCGTTCTTCAACCGTCTTAGGATACGTTGGTGCTGGAGGACTTGGGCTGTACCTTCAACAAACCATCGATGAATTCAACTACTCCGAGACGGCGGTTGTAATTTTGGCAACCTTCGTAACGGTTCTGGTGATTGACATCCTTAGTAATTACTTGAGGAGGAAACTACAGTGACCATTCCAAAAATTAACGAAAAACAAAAACGATGGGACCGCTACAGCTGGATCGTTTGGGCAATCATCATCATTTTGATTTATGGCTGGTGTTTCTCTGACATGAAATTTAGTCAGATTCAGGAATCGGCTGGCACGGTTTCCAAGTCCATCTTCATGGGACTGATTCATCCCGATTGGTCCTATATCTACAATGGTAGTGGAGAAGACCTGATTTCCCAGCTGATTATGACGCTTGCCATTGCATTTTTGGGAACCATCATTGCCGCCGTCATCAGTGTCCCGTTTGCCTTCTTTGCCGCTCATAGTAAGAGTAGCAAGTACAACGTAACGTCTAAGGTGGGAACCTTCCTTTTGACCGCCATTCGAGCTTTCCCCGAAATTGTTTTAGCCATTATGTTCATTAAAGCGGTAGGACCCGGTAGTTTTGCCGGAGTCATGGCACTTGGGATTCACTCCATCGGGATGCTTGGGAAACTCTTCTCAGAATCCATTGAGGAAATGAATCATAGTTCGGAGTATTCCATCGTGGCGGCTGGCGGCAGCAAACCACAGGTCTTCGCACTATCCACATGGCCGACCATCCTACCGGCTTTGATTTCATACACTTTGTACAGCTTTGAAATTTCAGTTCGAGCTGCTTCAATCCTTGGTTTGGTTGGTGCTGGCGGAATCGGGGCGCCAATGATTATGGCATTGAACACTCGGAATTGGCCGAGAGTAGGAATCATCCTGTTGGGGATCGTCATCATGGTCATGGTAATTGATGGCTGTTCCGGATACATTAGAAAGAAATTAATTTAATTAATAGTGTAAAATACCAACTAATTCCAAACGGGAGTTAGTTGGTATTTTTTTCGTTTATAGTATAATTTACCTAAGGATTGAATTTAATTGAGAGAAGAGTGTCTATATGCGATTTCTTAAGTCATTAGGTAAGTTTATCTTGGCACCATTGCTTTCGGCTTTGATTGTTTTCGGTAGTTTTCCTGAATTGTTTGCGGTTTTAAACATTAAGACCAGCCTCACCCTTAGTCCCGCCATGTTTTGGATTATTTTAATCTACGGAATGGTGGTGTTCGCCGTAGTTTACGCTTTGTTTTATAACGTCTTGTTTAAAAAGGGTAAACCAAGTTCCACTAAATACAATAAGTACGCATCAGTTGGGATGCTTATCATCAACCTGATCTATGTGGTTTCCGCGTTGCTGCTTGGTTTGATCATGATTGGAATGAAAATGCCACAATTTATTGATTCCATTGTGAGTGGTTTTACGATAATTGGGTTGCCCATTATCCTAATTCTGAACTTAATCGATTTCTTGTGTTATCCAACCAAGAAAACGTACGTAATTAATGGAATTTTCTTTGCGTTTGCCACTATTGTTTATATGATGTTGTGGTGGAACTAATTATCAATATTGAATAACGAAATATTTTGATTGAGCTAATCAGTGATGATTGGCTTTTTATTTTTAATGCCATATTTTGATTATTTTACTAATTTAGTACAATAGACGTATAAGTGTTATCTACAAAAAATATCATTTAATAAAAAGAGGTCATTTAATTTTGAAAAGCAAAAAACATCAATTACTGGCGCTGAGCGTGATATTTTCGCTGGTGTTTTTAATCATGCCGCTGATCTTCAATCCTAGTACGGTCGATGCTAGTAACAAACAGCCGCCCATTTCACAGAATGAAATTAACATAAAGGCCAAAAGTGCCATTGCCGTTGATGCCACCAGCGGCCAGATCATTTATAGCAAAAACGCTAACCAAGAGTTGCCGATCGCATCCGTTAGTAAACTTATTACTACATATATTGTATTAAACCAAATAAAAGCAAAAAAGATCTCGTGGGACAGTAAGGTTAAAATTAGCGCTGGAGTTGCTAATTTGAGTCAGAAACGTGATTTTACCAACGTTCCGTTGAAAGCTGGTCAATCATACACGGTTAAACAACTGTACGACGCGAGTCTGGTTTGTTCTGCTAACGGTGCTGCCATGGCACTTGGCGAATATTTGGCAGGTCCTAACCACGACTTCGGTCAAATGATGAATCAAGAAGTCAAAAAATTGGGAATTAAGAACGGGCAATTCTATAACGCATGTGGATTGGCTAATCATGATTTAGGCGCGCTAAAGAATCCTAAACTAAGTGATGACGCTGAGAATACGATGTCAGCTAGGGAATTAGCTCAATTGTCACAGAAATTAATTACTCGATACCCGCAAATCTTAAAGACTACCTCAATGACCACATTGGAATGGGATGGAAAGACGCACAAGAACACTAACTTACTTCTGGGCCAAACTAATCCATTCAAGATTGACGGATTAAAGACGGGAACCAGTAATACCGCTGGCGAGAATTTTGTGGGAACCGGTACCAGCAACAACGACCGCGTGATTACCGTCGTTTTGGGAGCCCCTAAGGAACAGCGTTTCGCCCAAACTCAATTAATGCTCAATCAAATCAGTCAGAGCCTGGAACCAATTACGATTGGTGACAACGTGATTAAAAATAAAACCGTCAACGTTGTTAACGGACAAAATCCTAAAACTAAAATTGGCTTGACTGCACCTCAAACGTACTGGTTACCGCAGGGTGAAAAATTAAAGACAGACTTTGTCTCTACCAACCACTCTAGGGTTTTCAAAACGCCACTTGCTCCAATTACGAAGGGCGAGAGGGTTGGAACGGTTAACATCCAGGCGTCTCAAAATGAATTAGACTTATTACCAAACAGTTCCATGAGTGTCCCCGTCGTTTACAAATCGACCAATCCAGTAAATGTGATGAAGATGGTCATGGGCGCGATTGAATTACTGGTTATCCTTCTGTTGTTAGTCTACTTAATTCTGCAAATCAGGAAGTTTAATCGACATCGTCGCTAGTAATTAAAATTATGAAGTTTTCATTAATCGACTGCAAAAAGTGTTGTCGGACGTGCTAATATGCATTATACTAGTAAATGTAATTGAGTTTTGCTTGCGAGCGGCTAGCTCAACTTGTTAGAGCAACGAATTCTTTATTCGTGAGATTGAGGTTCAAGTCCTTGGCTGCTCATATAAATGTAAAATAAAATGATTGCCTGGTGGGGCAATCATTTTTTTATATTATGGTATTTTAACTAAGAAAATTAGTGAATTGTTTTATATTCAAATTAAAGTGTTTTATGTTTTGTTATATTATTAATATGTGAATTATTAATAATTAATAGGTGGGATATTAAAATGCTAAATTCTAGAGAACTTTCATTGTTTTATAATAATTTATCAGATACGATCCAATTATCGAAGACAGCCAAAGATAGTATTAAACAAAAATTTAATACATTAACCGAATATTTAAATGATTATTTTGGTAATGACAAGGTAGAAATGTTTCCACAGGGTTCATATAGCTTGGGTACCACTATAAAACCTTTAAATGCAGAAAATGATGATTTTGATGTTGATTTTGTAATTTTATTTAATGATATTAATAGTGAGCCATCTAAAATTAAACTTTCAATTGGCAAAGCATTAAAAGCTAGTGATAGATATAGTAGTAAGATTGATGAAAAAGGACGGGCATGGACAATTACCTATAATAAATCGCATATTGATGTTGTTCCTGCCAGAAAAATATCTGGTAAAACTATATATATTACTAATAAGCGAAGTAATAATGACTATGAATTCTTAAGGAGTAATCCTAAGGGATTTCAGGATTGGTTTAAAGAGAAAGGGAAACAATCTAAAAATTTTTCATCAAGAGAGGACAAATTTACAGCAAGTATTGAAGAACTTCCTGATTATACATATAGGAATAATCTTCAAAAAGTTGTTCAAATATTAAAGTATCACAGAAATGTTTACTTTGAAGGTATGAAAGATAAAAATAAAGTAAAACCTATATCTATGTTAATAACGACGATTGCTGCAGATTTGTATGACGGAAATGAAGATTTATTTTCTTCTATTAAAAATATTGTTATTCAAATTCCTATTTATCTGTATGATCACAAAGATAGTAATGGCAATTATCGTATCTGTAATCCGGTTGAAAGTGATGAAAATTTTACAGACAAATGGATTGAACATCCTGATCGTAAACAAGCATTTATTGACTGGACAAAAAAGTTATATGAAGATTTGATAAAGCAAAGTGAGTCTGAGACTAAAATAGAATTTGCTAATAGACTTATTAAGTCAATTGGGATGCCTGCTCAAGAAGCATTTAAACGAATGGGTGAGAATGATAAATTACAACAATCCAGAGGTAATATATCTTTTAGCAAAGAAAATGGTATAAAATTGGGCGATCCAAAGAATAAGAATGTTCCTAAAAATACTTTTTATGGGAATTAATAGATGATTAAAAATAAAAAAGAAACTTTAGCTAGCATGATAACTAAATTCAAAGATTTGAAAAAAGTTACTAATGGAAAAGGATATATAAATTCAAATTATAAGAAAAAAAACTTTAAATTAATATTCAATATTAAACCTACTTCAAGTAGTAATTCATATAAAATTAGTTTTTTTTATAAAATTGGCGGTAAGTTTGAAGTCTGGGCATATGGAATTAAAGAATATCCATATAGTAATGAAAGGTGTCCACATATGTATCACTATAATACTGAAAAGCATGCTGCTAATTTATGCTTATATTATTATTATGACGAATACGATCGTAAATTATTGTTAACGAAAAATGTCCTTCCATGGATATATGAATGGTTATATTTTTATGAACTATTTGTTATTACAGGCGTTTGGTATGGTAATGGAATTGAACCATAATAGCAGAAAGAAAAATAAATGATGTCAAATGATTTTTGGAATTTTTTTTGGAATGAACTTTTACTTCCTATTATTTGTTATGTTATAGGTTTTATAATTTTAATATTATGTTTTTTTAATAGAAGTTTGTGGATAAAGATTATGGCTGCTCTGCCTGTTATGTTAGTTAGTATAGTTAATTTTATTGCTATTTTTCCAAAATGGTTTTCTGTCCCTGCGTTTTTTTTGGTAGAAAATAGTGCAATTTGTTTATGTTTGAAAAAACGTAATAAAGATAAAGTGTTTCATAAAAATGGAATTGGATATTTGAATTTCCCATACTGGCTAATTACATTGATGGGATTTTTATGTGGATATAATATAATTAACACACAAAACATACCTATCTGGGTACAATTTAAGATATATAAATCATCATATTGGGGAGTAGATTTAAAAGATCTTGATAGTTCTGAGGCCAAAGTTCAAGTCAATTTTGTAGAGGGTGTGAGTGGGAAAATAGTTAATTTATGTCTTGAAGATACTTATTCTCTTGACGGAAAATTAGGTAAAAATATAAAAAAGTATGATACTTATACAGTTAAAATAAATAATCCTCATGAAGATATAAGCTCTAGAATGTATAATAAGAATTTTATTGAAAGGGTAAGTAAAGTAATTAAAAAAATATATAAAAGTGATTATGATGTAGTAAATATATTTTCAAGCACTAATCCCAACCATACTAAAAAAATTGTTGAAGAAAATTTCAAAGTTGATATTCGTGAAAGAAAGTTAAAAATTATAGTTTATCAAGATAATAAAAATCATATTTATGATAAGGGTCATAAAATATAATAATTGTTCGTTAATAATAGAAAATTAGCGAACAATTATTTTTTATTATCTTTAATTAGTAACTTGTCTTACAATGCTAGACCACTAATTAGTTATTTTATATGAGTTAATTAATGTAAATGTAACGTTTTAGTAGACAATAATTATCTAGTGTTACGTGATGGGAGCTTGGTTCATTAGTAATTACATAATATGATAAACAAGAATTATTTGACGAATACTAATTCAAATAATTCTAGTAAATAATAACTTCTAAAGATGGGAGGTGTTTTAAATGCATATCCAAACTGTTAAGTCATCATCAGCAATTCGTGAAAACTGGTGTTTAATTGCACACTAGTATAAATGAGCCTAGGAAAGTTTTTCTAGGCTCATTTATTATTTTTATGTAATGAAAGGGTATTATTATGTTTTTTATGAAACAGATTGGCTGGTATTTAAATAATCATAATCGTTTATTTGTTTATTATGGCAATCCATATTTGCAAAAAGAAATTATAGCAGACGATAACGTTAAAATTTTTAAATTCATTGAATCATTTAATTGTCCGATGGACAAAGAAAGATTAAATGATAAATGTACATTTTTATCTAATAAAGAGTTCGAAGATATATTTAATTATTTCGTAGATAATAAATGGGTATACAAATTATCATGTAAAATATCAACTAATGATATTAGATTAAGTAGGTTTATTGATTCTTATCCTGGGGTTACTTTTGCAGATTATAAAAGAATTGTATCAAATGTATCGATACTAATTTTAGGGTTAGGTACAGGTGGTAGTTATCTTCTAGAAACTTTATCTAAACTAGGTTTTAATAACTTTATATTGGTGGATGGGGACAAGATAGAAGAAAAAAATATTGAAGCGCAAAACTATTCTTTAGATGATGTTGGAAAATATAAAGTTAATGTGATTGATGAAAAATACTGCAATAAGGTAAATATAACTACAATTAATAAAAAAATATTTTCATATAATCAATTGGCTAAACTAGTCGATTTGTCGAATATTGATTTTTTTATTAATTGTGCAGATGATTTTGAATTACAAATAAGTTTAATGAAGTCTTTGTTTTTAAATTATCCATCAATAAAAATGACATATGGTGGCTATTCATTCTTACTTCATACCGATGATCTGATAACAAAAAATAATTATAATGAACTCATTAATGATGCAATTAAAGATAGAAATTCAATTATTACTAGGAATTATATTAGTGAGAATTCGGGCTCCATATTAAATGGATTTTTAAGTGCATTTGCTATACCAAAGATGATAATAGATGATTTGTTAGAAATGCCAAAAACCAAATTTTTAGGTAATTTATTCTCAGATAATTATACAATGAACTAACTTCTAAATAATGTTATGAAAAAAACTAATTAAAATATAACGCTACGATGAAACTAATCGTCATTGTAAAGATATGGATGAAGACGCCGATTGTATCTGGAATTGCATATTTGGTTGATAGTCCTGGCTCGATGGAAATCATCCCGACTAAAAGAGTAATTGAAAAGAAGATGATTGAAACTAGAACAATTTTCATTAGATTATGTTTATTTTTAGTGATTGTTATCCATTTATGATAAGTAACAATGTAACAACAAAGGTTGATTACTAAGAATGGGGTTACCCATTCAAAATGAAGATGAAAGGGCTTAAACAAGTTCATTATGCTTAACAGCAAAAATAAGATGTTTGCGTAATAAAAAATAGTGGAAATATTAAAATGCTTTTTTGAAACCGTCTGATTATTAGTAGTTTTTACGTTATCTTTTAATAAATTATCAACTGATACATGATAAAGGTCACTAAGATCAACTAAAGTTTCGGCATCAGGATAATGACGTCCAGTTTCCCAGCTGGAAACGGTTTTTCTAGAAACATTTAATTTTTTGGCAACGTAATCTTGGGTTAAATTATTTTTCATACGAGCATGTTTTAATTTTTTAGAGAGTTCCATTGTTAATCTCTTTTCTACTAATAATTAATAAATAATTGGAGGAATATTAATATGAAAATAAGTGAATTTAAAATCATTATTTTGTTTGTTATTTTTGCTTTAGTTTTATTGATATTATATACGTCATTATGTGATGTTAGTAGCTTTAATGTTTTTAAAACAAATCTAGCAATGATATTTAAATCATCAGGTTGGCTAAAGCATATTGGAATTAATTTTATTTAGAATAAATATTTTACACACCTTTTACATTAATAAGGAAGGTCGTCTCCATGTTACGTTACGAATCTAAAACTAACTTAATATTGTTAAACATCACTGCCATGATTGGAAGCTTTGATAATATTATCATTGCTTACGTAATTAGTTCTCTGATTGCATTTGCCACTAAAAGAAACTTAGATGGTGTTCCAAGATTCGCTATCAGTGCGACCGTGTTTGCCATTATTGTGTTTGTCGCTACGATTTGTCGAAATTATTTTGAGTCCAAATCTAAGCAACAAATTAATGAAAATGTAAGGTCCAAATTATTTAATAACATGCTTTACTCTCATGAGAATAGTGATAAATATCTTAGTTTTTTGACGAATGATTATAAATTATTAGAAACTAATGGGATTAATTCTGAGTTGCAAATCATGAAATATAGCTATTCAATCATTTTTTCAGCCATATCGTCTTTACTCTTAAGTTGGGAAATCACCCTTTTATTTGTCATCGGGGCTTTGATGCCCATGGTTATTTCTCATTTTACGCAAAATGGTATCAAAAGCGCTTCTATGTTGTGGTCTTCAGCTAGTAAAAATTATTTAAATAACATAAAGAACTTAATCGATGGTAGGGATACTTTACAGATTTACAATGGTGAGCAGAATGCGGCAAAAAAGAATCAAGTTGATACTCATACACTTGAAAAATCACTTTTTAGTCTTAATTTCATCACCAGTAATGCCAACACGATCGTTGAATTTTCGGGGATGATATTTAGTCTAGTTATTCCGTTTGTTTTTGGAATTGCATTAGTTATTAGTGGTCATCTTCAATTAGCAACTTTCTTTGCTGTAGTTCAGTTATCGAACACGATTACAGGGCCAAGTATGGATATCATTCAGCTAAGGAATCAGATTATTTCGACTAAAGACATTAAATCAAAAGTCGAAAGTATGATGAAACCAGTTGAAGTTGACAATCTAAATGATGAAAAACGTTTTTATGAACTGACGCTGAACAACGTTAATTTATCCATTGGTAATAAGCTGATTTTAAGGGATCTCACATTTAACGTTCAAAATGGTGAAAAAGTAGCTATTATTGGTGAATCCGGTTCGGGGAAGTCTTCCTTATTTAAATTAATTTTAAATGATCAATTTCAATCTCATGGAGAATATTCTATTAATAGTTGTTTGATCAATCTCCATAACATACGTAAATTTCAAGATTTGTTTGGGTATATTAGCCAGGATACCTATATTTTTGACGATAGTTTCCTGTACAACATTACCTTTGGAAAAAAATCAAAAACTAATATAAATGAAGTTATTTCTAAAGCTGGTCTGACTAATGTGGTAAAAAAGTATGGAATGAATTTTATGCTTGGTAGTAATGGAATTAATTTATCTGGTGGTGAAAAGCAAAGGATCGGAATCGCAAGAGCTTTATACACGGATCGACCTGTGATTCTGGCGGACGAAATTAGTTCGGCATTAGATCAAAAGACAGCCAGTGAGATTCATAATATTTTATTGAAGTCGGATAAAACCCTGATAGAAATTATTCACCATTATAGTCAGAAGGATTTAGCTAGATACGATAAAGTAATTGATTTGAACGATTATAGTGCCACGATTTAGTGAGTTTATTTAAATTGACACCCAACCATTTATTCCATATAATAAAAAACGAGAAGAAATCTCTAACTTTTTTCTCATCGCAAGTTGGATGCGATTATCATAGGTGAGTTAGTCCACTATGATTGGCTTTTTTATTATTACGTCTGCTGTGGCGATTTTAATTGCTGACAGTATTAAAACACACCGTAACTGCTAGAAAATCTAGTGGTTATGGTGTGTTTTTATTTCTTAATTATATTTTTCAATGTTCTTTTTGATAAAGTTGGCGGAAGCTTGGAGTTTGTCTTTCTCTTCATCGGTTAAATCAAGTGGGACATCTTCAATGATGCCGTCTCTTCCAACTACAACTGGATAGGAGAAGTATACGCCATAGTCGGAACGGTAGTTTGAGACTGGCAAAACGGTGCGTGCATCAGAGAGAACGGTGTTGGCGAGCCGTACTGCAGCACTGGCCACCCCATAACTGGTGTAGCCTTTACCTTGCATTACTCTAAAACCGCCGTGGCGCGCTTCCTGGTCTAAGGTGTCGAGGTCAAGATGACGACTTTTGGCTAACTTTTCGATTGGTTGGTCAAGAGCCCGAACGGTCGACCATGCGGTAAATTGGGAGTTACCGTGCTCACCAAGGTTGTAACCAGTGACTGAGCGTGAATTCCTAGTTTTTCACCAACGGCACGTTTCATTCTGGCAGAATCTAGGAGTGTTCCCGTTCCAATAACGTGCTTTTTTGGTAAACCAGTAATTTGTTGGTACAACTGGGTAATCACGTCCACCGGGTTGGTAATGGCAATTAGAACGCCATTAAAACCAGAATCACGAATCTTAGGTGCGACCTCTTTGACTTGTTCGATGTTGTAGGATAATTCGGCGAAACGATTGTCACTGTCGTTATTTGACAGTTTAATCTTACCAAGGGCTGAGATAACAACGTCAGCGTCCCTTAAAGCATTGTAATCATTCACAATGATATTGGTGTGAAAGGGTAAATTAGGCATGCCCTCCCGAAAATCAATTGCGTCAGCGTTGACCTTGGCGTCGTTTTTATCAATCATTACTAAGTCATCGGCGAAACCGTTCACAACGATGTAATTTGCCACCGTTGATCCCACGTGACCGTCACCAATGACTCCAATTTTTCTAGTCATAATATGCCTCCCATTAATTATTTGGTTTCAGTTTAACAGATTGAGGTTGATTGGGAGTAAAAAAAGTTGGATTGACATTTATGCATTTATCACATATAATAATAGTGTAATAAAAAAGGAAGAGATATTGCGCATCTCTTCCAAGCGCGTATTTCAGGTGCGTTAATTTGGGTAAGCTAATCAGTGATGATTAGCTTTTTTTATTATATATGGATATTAAAGCGACCCGTTAATTTATCGTTTCCAATAATTAACTTTATTAGTATTTATTAATTAGCTTATTAGGATTATTTAATTCGTTAAATTCATTTTGATTTAAGTGGATAATGCCATTTCCAATCATTGGAATTCCGCTCACTTTTGCGATCTTATAATTTGAATATACGGTCAAAGAAGTTTTAATATTGTGTTTGCTTTCATGACTTACATATTTATAGCTTACTTTAGCATCCTTAGGAACCCTTTCTTTTTTTACTGAATTATAGTTTTTATCTATTTTTGAAAGAATATCAGTGCTTTTATGACCCTTTGCCGTTTCAATAACTTTGTTATTTGCATCATATACTTTTAAGTAATCTTTCCCGGAGCTATTTAACGAGAAATTCTTACATCCACTTAGAATAAACAACATTGTTACGCAAAGAATTGGAATTACAAACTTTTTAGATAAATTCATAACTTCCTCCTTGTTTTTTAATAATTTTACCGAAGTTAGAATAATTGTCAATATAAGTTAATTTGGTACCTCATGATTAAAAAATATTGTTCGGCAAAATAAAAGAACTAGCATATTCGTATCTAAATATGCTAGTTCTTTACTTCCTAAATTTTATCAAACGCCTGCTTCAAATCGTCCAGTAAATCTTCCTTATCCTCAATCCCAACTGACAAACGAATCAGACCGTCAGCAATTCCGTCCTTTAAACGTTCTGCTCTTGGAACGGAACCATGGGTCATGACCGCAGGAACCTCGATCAAGCTTTCAACACCACCAAGACTTTCGGCCAAGGTGATGATTTTCAAACTTTCGACAAACGTCTTCGCTGAAAGTCCTGGTTGGAGTTCAAACGAAATCATGGGACCAAAGTTACGCATCTGTTTCTTTGCCACTTCGTAGTTCGGATTGTCAGGATCACCAGGATAGTAAACCTTCGCAACTTTGGGTTCATTTTTGAGAAAATCAAGAATCGCATTGGTGTTATCCTGGTGAACCCGCATGCGAGCACCCAGCGTCTTAATGCCACGTTGAACCAACCAACTGTCATCAGGACCAAGGGTACTACCGATGGAATTCTGCAGGAAGGCCAACTGTTCGGCAATCTGGTCATCGTTAGTAACGGCAACGCCCGCCACGACGTCACTGTGTCCACCGAGATACTTTGTAGCTGAGTGAACCACCACGTCAGCGCCCAAATCCAACGGGTTCTGATTATAAGGGGTCGCAAAGGTGTTATCAACGATGGTTTTGGCAACGTGTTTTTTCGCCATTTCGGATAATTTATGAATGTCGGCTACCGTCAGCAGTGGGTTCGTAGGGGTCTCAAAGTAAATGGCCTTAGTGTTGGGCTGAAAAGCAGCTTCAACGGCATCAGTATCCTGCATGTCAACGGCCGTGAACTCAAGTCCGAAACGTTTCATTACTTGATTAATTAGACGAATCGTCCCACCATACAGGTCTTGGCCGACAATGATGTGATCACCCTTGGAGTACATCGAGAGGATGGTGTTGATGGCAGCAGTCCCCGAACTAAAGGCAAAACCAGCGGTTCCGTTTTCGAGTTCTGCCATCTGGGTTTCAAGGGCGTACCGGGTCGGATTGGCCGTCCGTGAGTATTCCCAGCGTGGATTCCCGCCAAGCTTAGTTTGTTTGAAAGTTGAGGCGCGATAGACCGGGACGGAAACGGCTCCCGTTTCCTTGTCACCAGTGATGCCTCCGTGAATTAATTTTGTGTCAATGTGCAAAGTAAATACCTCCTTGAATGTGACTATTAGGATTGATTATAGACTAGTGATGAAAGTCAGAAAAGAAATGGCATTATCGAATTTAATTTTGTAAAATCGGTTTTATCGTTTCGTGACATGTGTTAGAATCTCCCTATTCAATTAATGTTAGGGGAAGTTTATCATCATAAAAAAATTAGAAAACAAGAAAATCGTATACTGTCTTTTAGCGATTATCGTTGTTATTGGATTAGTGATTCTGTTTAAAGATTATTTTCCACAGATTCGGATGTTTTTTGATCCGAGTCAGAGGGGCGTGGCCGTCAAAGAAATTCATGAGCATGGGGTCATTGATGCGGCTCTGTTTTTAATTGTTTTAACGTTTGCGACGCTGTTACCGTTTGTTCCTTATCAAGTAATCTGTGTGCTAGCCGGTATTTGTTTCGGGAACGTTTTGGGCTTTTTTATTAATTTAATTGGGTTAACCCTTGGTGGACTATGCAGTGTTAAGTTGATTAAGTCCGTCCGTAATATCGCAAGTAATTATCGAGATAAAGAATTGAGTTTTAGTAACGTTAAGCATCCCTTTATCATTCTGTGTATTGGTTATGCCATCCCGTTCTTCCCCGTTTATTTAATTAGTTACGCGGCTTCACGGTTCAAAATATCACGCAAACTACTGTTTCTGGCGGTTGTGATTGGGTCAATTCCACAGTCAATTATTTATATTGTTGGTGGGATGTACATCATTAACGGTAGTTTGAAGCGAATTGTCGGCGTCCTAGTTGGTGCCATCCTGTTTATTATTGTTTTACACATGGTCATTAATCACTTTACGAATAAAGATAGTTCTAAGAATAAGCATCAAGAAACAGCGAAAGATAGTCAAAGCAAATCGAACTAGATTAATTAGGCAATCCATCCGGGTTGTCTTTTTTTACGTTCAAAATTTGGCTTCTAGTAATGATAATGGTGTTATAATCAAGCCGTTCAATTGTTTGTAACAAAAAACTAAATAACGAGGGTTGCTTCCGATACGCCTCGCTAAAAACAATGAGGAGATGTTCATAATGTTACATGCATTAGCAAAAAGTCGATGGTTTGACCTAGTTGGAGTCGCAATCGTGGTGATTGCGTCGATTGCGAGTGGTTATCTGACGGAGAATCTGGCAGACGTCACGCACTGGGGCTCCTGGGTGGTCTTTGTTCCGTTTGGAATTATTTCGATCGTAAACGCCGTCCTCTCCATTTATTCAACGCGTTTAACTGGGAGAATGAATAACCTCGGCAATGTGATTGGCATCATTAACGTGGTGTTGTCCGGCTTTATTGACTACGTTTTAGGTAATAAAGCGGCGGTCGTTACCTATCCGGTGACTTTCATCATCTACACGTTTGCGATTAATAAGTGGATGAAGACCGCTAAGTACAAGGCGACCAAACCGTATACGGGAATCAAGAAGTGGGTCGTCATGACCAGCATTTTACTTTTGAGTCTCATATTTTCGTTTGCGGCCAATTTAGTGGGGTGGCCTAATGGTTACACGCATTTGTTATTCTGGATTGTTGTGATTGCGTTTGATTTGTCGCTGACTGCGAACATTTTAAACGCCATGAAACTGACCGTTCAGTGGAAGTACTGGTTCGTCTACAATCTGATCCAGTTACTAAAAGCCATCGTGCAGGGCAACTTCGCAAACGTTGGCAAATACATCTATTACATTATTAACTCGATTTGTGCGCTTGATTTCTGGGAGAAGCCAATCTTGAATCCAGCAAAAATTAAATAATTAAGTAAGGGGAATCCATTTATTTGGGTTCTCTTTTTTATACATAATTAAAGTTTATTCCATCACAATATTGGGGAATTTTTTTGGCTTTTGACTCTACTAGAAACACAAGGGTTTGGAAGAATAATTTCTTAGATAATTATGATTTTGATGTGTTATAACTTGAATTTTTTTAGAAGACGAGTATAACAATCTGTAAGCGGTTACAGATCAAACCAATCATTTCGAAAATTCCAATCCTGTTTAATAGAAAAGAGTTTAAAAAATCAATTGTTGATTAATGAAATCAGCTTTTTCTTTGATCATAATTGCTCAATAATTAACAATTTTACATTATGGGAGGGTTTACTTATGAAGATTGAAGCAGCGGTCGTTAATAAGAAAAATGGCAAATTCGAAATCAAAGATGATGTCGAATTAGCCAAAATGCAACCAGATGATTTACAAGTTCACATGGTTGCAACTGGAATTTGTCACTCAGATGAAGCCTTGAGAAAGGGCACGGCCGAGATTGGTTATCCAATTATTCTGGGTCATGAAGGTTCTGGGATTGTCGAACAGGTTGGTTCGGAAGTAAAAGACTTTAAGCCCGGCGATCACGTCGTTCTGTCATTTTATGGTTGTGGAAACTGCATTAACTGTTTAAGGGGAATTCCCACTCAATGTTTAAACTATGCGGCCAATAACCTATCGGGGGTTCGTCCCGACGGCAGTGCGCACTTTACCGAAAATGGGCACGATGTTGCCGACATGTTTGACCAATCATCGTTTACCACGACCACGGTGGTTCGTGAACGAAACGCCGTTAAGGTTTCAAAGGACCTCGATTTAAGAAAGTTAGGACCATTAGGTTGTGGCTACGTGACTGGTAGTGGAACGGTCTTTAATACTTTAAAGCCCGAGCCCGGCTCAACGATTGCGGTCTTTGGGACTGGAGCCGTTGGTTTGGCGGCCATGATGGCTGGTCGCATTTCCGGATGTACCAGTGTGATTGCCGTTGACATCGTTCCTTCCCGTTTGAAGTTGGCCAAGGAACTCGGCGCCACTGATGCCATCAACAGTAAAGACGAGGATCCCGTTGAAGCCATCAAGAAATTAACTAATGGGCACGGAGTTGACTACGCCGTTGATACCACTGGTGTTAAACAGGTCATGGAAAGTTCGATTCAAGCCTTGGCTCAAGGCGGAACAACGGCTACGATTGCCGTCACCGACCAGCACATTAACTTGGATACTTGGAACGACCTTTGTACCAGTGATCGCAAGGTTGTCGGTGTTAACATGGGTGATTCGATCCCGCAAGTCGACGTTCCCCGTTTAATTCGTTTTTACCAATTAGGCATGTTCGACTTTGATAAGACCGAGAAGTTCTACCCATTTGATGAAATCAACGAAGCCAATGCTGATTCCATCAGCGGAAAGACGATTAAACCGGTACTAGTAATTGATAAGGACTACCAACCCGGAAAATAAGGTTGATTAAATCACTTTAACATGATTGTTGAAATTAAATGTTATTGAAAGGAAGCATCATATTATGGCTGAATTAAAACATTACCAAATGTACATTAACGGAGAATTTAAAGATTCGGATTCAGGAAAAGTATTAACGGTGCTCAATCCAGCGACGGGACAGGCAATCTCAACCGTTCCTAGTGCTAGTAAGGAAGAGACGAAAGCGGCTATCGATGCCGCAGCTAAAGCCGAAGAATCATGGAAGAAGGTTCCAGCTGCCACTCGTGGTCAGTATTTGCACGCGGTCGCAAACGAAGTTCGTAAACAAAAAGACCATTTGATTTACATGCTTCAAGAAGAACAGGGCAAGATTAAGTCACTTGCCACCACTGAGATCCTATTCTCAGCCGATTACTTTGACTACATGGGAAGTGCCAGTCGAACCTATGAGGGAGAAATCCTTCAATCTGATAACGAAGACGAAAGTATCATGATTGAAAAGCAACCAATTGGCGTTGCGGCCGGCATTTTACCATGGAACTTCCCGTTCTTCTTAATTGCCAGAAAGATGGGTCCAGCACTAGTCACCGGGAACACCATTGTGATGAAGCCAAGTTCTGACACCCCTAACTTAGCACTTGAATTCGCTAAGATCGTTGAAAAAGTTGGCATTCCCAAGGGTGTTGTTAACATTGTCACGGGACCTGGTTCGGTTGTTGGCGACGAATTGTCAAAGAATAAAAAGGTTGGCATTATCAGTCTGACTGGTTCGGTTGAATCAGGGAAACGAGTCATGACGAGTGCCGCTACCCATTTGGCCAAAGTGTCACTTGAACTCGGTGGAAAAGCTCCCGCCATTGTATGTAAGGATGCTGATATTGACTTGGCGGTTCAATCCATCATTGATTCCCGAGTTGATAATAATGGTCAGATCTGTAATAACTGTGAACGAGTATACGTCCAAGAAGACGTGGCCGACGAATTCACCAAGAAATTATCGAAGAAAATGTCAGAAATCACGGTTGGCGATCCGATGAAGGACGAAAACGTTGGGATGGGTCCGTTGATTAACCAAGGAGCTTTGGATAAAGTTTCGAAAATGGTTGACCGAGCCGTTGAAGCTGGCGGCAAGGTTACCGCTGGTGGTCACAAGTTGAACATCGAAGGTGGCTTTTACTACGAACCAACGGTCATCACGAACGTCAAACAGGATTCTGAGATTATTCAAGATGAAATCTTTGGACCGGTTCTCCCGGTTGTGACCTTTAAGACTCTAAGTGATGCCATCAAGATGGCTAACGATAGTGACTTTGGCCTCACTTCCTCAATCTTTACCGAGAATCTGGATAACGCTCATCGGGCCGCAAACGAACTCGAAGACGGTGAAACCTACATTAACCGTTACAACTTCGAAGCCATTAATGGTTCACATTCTGGTTGGAAAGAATCTGGAATTGGTGGCGACGATGGTAAACATGGAATTGATGAATTCTTAAATACCCACACCATCTACTTGCAGGGACACCCTGATAAAGCAAAATGATAATCAATATTAATAATTAGAAACGGGATGAACTCATAGAGTCGGACCAAAAGTCGACTTTATGGGTTCATTTGTTTTACTTCTGTTTCTTTTTCATAAATTGTCAAAGTGAATAAAGATTGATAAGATTTAGGCACTAATAAAAGATCGTCGAGGAATTTTGAATGAAATTACGTGCTTTAGAGAAAACTGATTTACCCAAGCTCCACGAACTTTTTAATGATAAACGCGCCATGGACTACTGGTTCACCGAACCGTATCTTTCTGTGTCGTCCCTTAACGAAAGATACGAACGTGAGAACAATGATCCGGCCGTTCGCAATTTTGCGATTGACGTCAAAGGCAAGTTTGCTGGAATCGTGGCGTTGATTGATATTAATCCACGCGATCGAAACGCTGAGATTGAGATTGCGCTTGGTGACGAATTCGTTGGCAACGGCATTGCCCAGGCGGCGTTTGATGCCTGTGTGAACTATGGATTTGAGACGTTGAACCTCCACAAGATTTTCTTGTACGTCGACGTGCAAAACAAACCCGCCGTTTACATTTACGAAAAGTTTGGGTTTAAGATTGAAGGAACGCTCAAAGACCAGTTTTACGTTAACGGAAGTTACCATGACGTGTACTGGATGGCAAAATTTGAAGATGAATCGGTTTAAGACAACCAATCTTTGGTTGTTTTTTCTTTTCGACAAAACGCTTTACTTGCATTCAAGTCCAAGTAAAGGTGTAAATTATGAGGTAGTTAATAAATAACAAATAAGGAGAGTTATCATGGAATACTTTACATTAAATGACGGCAACCAAATGCCCGCAACTGGTTTTGGGACCTTTCAAATCACCAACCCCGAAGAGGCCGAACAATCGGTCATCGACGCCATCGCATCGGGTTATCGTTTAATCGATACGGCTCAATACTACCAAAACGAGGAAGCCGTGGGTCGGGGGCTGAAGAAGTCTGGCGTAAAACGCGAGGATTTATTTGTCACCTCTAAGGTCTGGTTCACTGACAGTGGTTACGACAAAACCATGAAAATGTTTGAGACCAGCCTCAAAAAATTGGGACTGGATTACCTTGATTTATACCTGATTCACCAGCCTTACGGCGACACCTTTGGTTCATGGCGGGCCCTTGAAGAACTTCAAAAAGCGGGCAAAATTAAGTCCATTGGGGTTTCCAATTTCTACGATGATCAGATTACCAATTTGGCATTATTTAACGACGTTAAGCCCGCCATCAACCAGATTGAGATTAATCCGTGGGAACAACAAAAGACCGCCGTCGACTATCTGGAATCATTTGATGTTCGTCCAGAAGCATGGGCTCCATTTGCGGAGGGCAAACACGCTATCTTTAATAACGAAACCCTGAAAGCAATTGGTGCTAAGTACAAAAAGAGTGTTGGTCAGGTCATCTTACGTTGGGAATTTCAACGTGGAATCGTGACCCTGGCTAAATCAACTCATAAGAATCGGATGGAAGAAAACATCGATATCTTCGACTTTGAATTAAGTGACGATGATATGAAGGAGATCGCCAAGTTAGATAAGGGTGAAAGCCAGTTCTTTGACCACCGTGATCCAAAGACCATTCAAAACTTCGTTAAGTAATGAGAATGTGAAAGGCATAATTCATGAAGAAAATTTTAATTATTGGAGCGACCGGAAACGTCGGTCAAGAGGTTGAAAAGAACCTGTTGGAAAAGACCGATGATTTTTTGACACTCTTTTCAAGAAGTGCAGGTCAAAAGTTTAGTGATGATGATCATGAACGAGCCGTAAGTGGCGACGTAAATGATTTATCTGACCTTGAAAAAGTTGTGCATGGTCAGGACGAAGTGTTTGTGGCGCTTAGTGGCAACTTACCGGAAATGGCCAGGAACATTGTGGCCGCCATGGATGATGAAAACGTCAAACGCCTGGTCTTCATTACGTCAATGGGTATTTATAATGAAGTCCCTGAAGAAATCTCGGCAAGTGGGAACCTGAAGAACAATCCACGACTGGCACCGTATCGAGAGGCGGCCGATGTGATTGAAGGTTCTGATTTAGATTACACGTTAATTCGACCGGGATGGTTTGATAATGGCAGTAGTCAGTACGAGATTACCTATAAAGGTCAAGATGTTAGCGGCAATCGGGTAGCCGTTGCCAGTATTGCTGATTTAGCGACCCGCTTGCTTCAAGATGACCAGTTGGATGTAAGAGAAAGTTTAGGAATTAATCGAAAAGCTTAGTTAAATGAATGTGAGGAATTAAAATGAAAGCAACTGAATTTATCAGACCGGGTGATGTCGAACTCGTGGACACGCCTAAACCTAAGATTGAAAAGCCAACCGACGCCATTATTAAGGTGGTACGGGCCAGCGTTTGTGGTTCTGACCTCTGGTGGTATCGTGGCATTGACGAACGAAAACGCGATACCTTTGTGGGCCACGAAGCCATTGGAATTGTGGATTCAGTTGGATCAGACGTCAAGGACGTTCAACCCGGAGACTTTGTGATTGCCCCATTTACCCATGGTTGTGGTCACTGTGCCGCTTGTTTGGCGGGCTTTGACGGTAACTGTATGAACCAGGAGAAAGGCGCCAACATTGGTTATCAAGCTCAGTACTTCAGATACATCAACGCGAACTGGGGACTCGTCAAGATTCCGGGTCAACCATCGGACTATTCAGACGAAATGTTGAAGTCACTGGTTACCCTTTCTGACGTCATGGCAACGGGTTATCATGCGGCTGCCAGCGCCGAAGTGAAGGACGGTGACACCGTTGTCGTCATGGGTGACGGGGCCGTCGGCCTTTGTGGTGTGATTGCGGCCAAGTTGCGTGGCGCAAAACGAATCATTGCCATGAGTCGTCACGAGGACCGCCAAAAGTTAGCCAAAGAATTTGGCGCCACTGACATTGTCCCAGAACGTGGGGATGAAGCGGTGAAGCACGTGATGGAACTAACCGACGGTGCTGGTGCTGATGCCATCCTTGAATGTGTTGGAACCGAGCAGTCGGTGGATACGGCAACTAAGGTTGCTAGACCAGGTGCTGTCGTTGGCCGAGTGGGAATTCCCCAAAAGGCTGACATGAATACCAACAAACTTTTTTACAACAACACCGGTTTGCGTGGCGGCATTGCGCCCGTTACCACCTACGACCGTGATGTATTGTTGAAGGCGGTTCTTGACGGCAAGATTAATCCCGGAAAAGTCTTTACCAAGGAATTTGATTTAGATCACGTCAAGGATGCTTACGCTGCTATGGATAAGCGGGAAGCCATTAAATCGTTATTGATTGTTGATAATGATTAGTTGAGGAGGCTTAAGAATGGCAAAAGATTGGACGAAAGAACAATTAGATGCATTTTCAAAAGCTGATGATATGCACGTTTCACCGTTTTATGATGATGGGGTGACCTACGGAACGCCAACCTGGATTTGGTCGGTTGTGGTAAACGGAAAGTTATACGTTCGGGCCGCTAACGGTCAGAATTCCAGCTGGTACAAGTCAGCCATGAAGCAGGGTGCTGGACGGATTCACCTAGCGAACCAAGATTACGAGGTTAATTTCGTTAAAGCTGATGACAGTGACAAAATCAAAAATGCCGTTAGTGACGAATATAAACGAAAGTACGCTGGAAGTCCGTACATGCCACCAATGTTAGCGGACGGACCGGTGAGTGCCACGGTGCAGATTGAACCTAAATAATTATTTAAAAGAAGTAACTTGATGGTTACTTCTTTTTTTATATGAAAAATCACTCATTTAGTAGATGAGTGATTATTTTTGATAAAGCGTATTTTGTTTAACCCACTGATCGATTTTAGTCAGTTCCCTTTGAACATCTTCTGGATTTTTTCCAACGACTGATACACCAACGATGGCATCAACACTACTATGAGCGTTGTCATAAATCCGGCCGATTTTGCCGAAGGGGATAACGTCATAAACGTTTTTAAATGGAATTTTTTGAGGATATTGCAGTAACTTGCCGCTTTCAGGACTGGTTAAGACAAATCCCCTGATGTTTTTGGTTGTAAATGAGTGGTTAACAACGTGACTTTGATCTTCAGAAATGTCAGCCTTAAGCAGTTCTTGAATTGGATTAAAATGAAATTCGTTTTGAATTTCTGGAAGAATGCGTCCGCCGCCAAGACGCGAACCAATTTCAAGAAAACAAATGTCTTTCCCATTGGCAAAAACCTCCAGATGAAACAGAAAATTGTTTGGTTTTTCAAAGGCACTCAATAGTTGAACGGTAAAATCATGAATTTGTCGATAGATATTGGTATTGGGATCAATCTGTACACTACCAGTTGAAGTGCCATGATGAAATTCAAGTAAATTGTGAAAGTATTTGGATGGAATTAAATAAACGAGTTGATTATTCAATATCATTCCGTCAACGTGATACAAATCCCAGTCCATATATTCTTCCGCAATAAAGTTAGTAAGGTTCTGTTCTTTGGCAATTTTCATCAACTGTTGTTTGTTTTGAATTTTGTAAGAATTCATCGATCCCATGCCATCACGTGGTTTCACGATAAGGGGAAAACCGAATTGTTTTGAAGCATTAATTAAGTCATTGACCGAATTGATTGGTTTAAAACTTGGAACTTTGACCCCAGATTTTTGCGCCGTTTCGATCATCGTTAGTTTATCTCTAAATTCCTTAGCACTCCTAACGGTCTGTCCTGGCACGTTATATTTCTTTCTCATCTTTGCAGCAAATTCAATTTCTTCTTCAGAGTATGCAAAGATGACATCAATTTGATTTTGAAAGTGCTGTTGCATTTCGTAATCAATGTACGTTTCGTTCCAGTTAGCTAGTTCGATAATTTTGATATTAGTGGGCAACTGGGCTGGATAGTTATTGCGATGGCGTTTCAAAATAAAAATTAAATATTGATTATCTTGATCGTTTTTAACGGCATCAAAGTAGTTCATAAATTGATTACTAATTGGCGCTAAGATTACTACGTTCATTGGTTTCACTATCCTTTAAAATGCTATTGACTTCACATTTATTCTTGCAATTTTAAATTAAAAATGTAACATGGGGCCAACATAATTTTGATTTTTCGTATCATAACACAAATTAAAAGGATAGGAGTGAATTATCTTGGAATTTAAATTGTTTTCTTCAAGACTTTTTTCTCAAATTGGGGACTTGGTTTTTAATACCCTGATTGATCTATGGATTTTGAATGTGTTTCACTCGTCTGCCACGTTAGGAACTAGTCTGGCAATTGCTAGTACGGCGAACTTTGTGGCTAGTTTCTTTGGTGGTTATATAGCGGATTCAAAGTATATGGGAAAAGCGATACTAGTGTCCGAATTACTTTCATTTTTGTTTTCGGTTTTAAACATTGTGTACCTTTCTTCCCTTGGTGGAGTCAAGCCCAGTATTTGGGTCGTTAATTTGTTTTTGTTTGTCCTGAACTTTAACGGATTTTTATTGTCGCCGTTGATGAAGAAAGCGATTAGTCAGTACATTCAAACCGACCGGATTCCTAAGTTTAATCAATCCATCTCAATTGCGGGGCAGGTTGCGACGGTGGTTGTTCCAGCTGTTAGTACATACTTATTTACCCATTCGTATTTAAACATCATTGGGGCGCTTGCTATCAATGCAGCATCCTTTGTAATCGCATTTTTGTGTTTATTGAAATTGGTTCACTATCAATCTTCCGGTCATACCAAGAACAGATACGCCATTGCGATCAAATATTTGTTAAATAATTCTAATTTACAAATTATTGTTTTACTTGGTATTTTACTGTCTCTCTTTTCATCGGAACTAAACGTTTTCTTTCCCGTCTTTGTGTCAAAGAACTTGGATCTTCAATCACTCTACGGAACGGTGATTAGTGCGGAAGCCATTGGTGGGATATTCGGAGCTTTTTCGCTTAAATTCTTCAAATCGACTAATAATCTTAAAAGTGAATTCTTCCTGATATTTATCTTGCTTCTAATTTTAATTGAGAATTTTATTTTCCAGAATATTTATTCGGTTTATGCGTTATCGTTCTTCGCAAACGTTGTTCTTTTGCGCTATGGCGTGATTAGTCAAACGTTTATTCAAATTAACGTTGATAAGGAACTAATTGGCAAGGTCTTTTCGGTCTTGTTTTTCTGCTTGAACATTGCGATGCCGGTGGGGAGTTTCATCATGGGTCACATCCTGTCCAACTCACTTGCTTATGCATTTGTATTTCTCGCAATTACACTGATTTCAACGTTTTTGATTCTTTTCTTTTACCGTGGTTTCTTTAAAAGAGTTGCTGAGTAACAAAACAAAAAGGTCCCTCACTAGCTACTGAGGGACCTATATTTATTTAAACATCCTGGTCGGTTGGACGAACCAAGACTTCGTTAATATCAACGTTTTCTGGTTGACTCATCATGAAAACCGCGATTTCCGCGATGTTTTCGGGACTCAACCAACCATGTTTGCCAGCTTCAATCTGTTTTTTAATCTTATCATCGTTGATGGTGTCCATCAGGTTCGTGTCGACAAAGCCGGGTGAGACAATCCCAGTCCGAATTCCATTTTGGTGTTGTTCCTGACGGAGACCCTCCATGATGGCTTTGACGGCGTATTTGGAACCATTATAAACGGCGGAATTAGGGTAAACCACGTGACCAGCAACCGAATCAGTGGCCATGATTAAACCTTGACCCTGTTGTTTCATTTGGGGAACGGCGGCCACGATTCCGTTCAAGACTCCCATGATGTTGGTGTCGATGGTTTTCTTCCAATCGGCTAACCGATCCGGGTCGTCGACAGGCCCCTGTGGCATGATGCCAGCGTTGTTATACATGACGTCTAGTTGACCGTACTTGTCGATTGCCATGCCGGTCAGTTCCTGAACGTCTTCTTTCTTAGTGACATCCGTAATTTTGTAAGAAAAGTTTTTTGGATTATCAACTTCGGTGGAAAGCTCTTCAAGTTGTTCCCCGTTTCTAGCACCCACGACCACTTTGGCGCCCCGAGACAAAGCTAACTTGGCGGTGGCAGCTCCCATCCCAGAACTACCACCGGTGATAACTACAACTTTATTTTCGATTGTCATAATAAAACCCCTCTTCCAACTTATGACTTCCGATACGAGATCATTTAACGCTAAATTTAATCCTGATTCAAGTAAATGGGTTCTAAAATTGATTAAGATTCTGTGACAAAAAACTCCTACTCATTGAGTAGGAGTCAAATCAAAGTTTTATTAGATGTTTTGGTCGGTTGGGCGAACCAGGACTTCGTTAATGTCAACATTTTCTGGTTGACTCATCATGAAGACGGCAATTTCTGCGATGTCATCAGGTTCTAACCAGCCATACTTAGTGTTGTTATTTTGTTCAATACTCTTTTGGATTTGATCGTCGTGAACGGTTGACATCAGGTTGGTATCAACGGCACCGGGTGACACAATCCCGGTCTTGATGCCGTTTTGGTGTTGTTCCTGACGCAGGCCTTCCATGATGGCTTTGACGGCATACTTGGAACCATTGTAAACGGCTGAACCAGGGTAAACCACGTGACCAGCGACCGAATCGGTGGCCATGATTAAGCCGTGACCCTGTTTCTTCATTTGAGGAACCGCGGCCACAATCCCGTTTAATACTCCCATGATATTGGTGTTTAAAATATCCTGCCATTCGCTCAATTTAGCTGGATCGTCAACCATTCCCTGCGGCATGATTCCAGCGTTGTTATAAATTACATCGAGCTTGCCAAACTTTTTGATGGCTAAGTCGACTAAGGACTGCACTTCGTCTTTTTTCGTAACGTCAGTTTGTTGATAGGCAAAGTTTTCGGGATGGTCAACTTCATCGGCCATTCGTTCTAATTTTTCTTCATTTCGTGATCCAACGACCACTTTGGCACCTCTTTTGAGGGCCAACTTAGCGGTAGCTTCTCCCATTCCAGAAGAGCCACCGGTGATAACTACAACTTTATCTTTAACAGACATCATAACAACTCCCTTCTTAATACAGGTAAATGGTAAACCCTCATATGGCGTAAACGTCAAGAAAGGCGACTTGATGAAACTTTTCCGTCTTTCATGTCACATATTGAGACATCAAACCTGTTCAAATGAAAATTAAAGCCTAGACTATTAGTATACTAAATTGATGAACGGGCGTGACTTACATGGCAGCAAACGAGGTTTTTGTATTTATCTGTACGATTTTGGTGTTCTTCATGACACCGGGGCTGGCGTTTTTCTACGCCGGGATGGTTTCAAGAAAAAACGTGGTGAACACCCTGATGTCGGTCTTCATCATGTGCAGCATTCCCGTTCTTTTGTGGGTCATCATTGGCTACTCGCTCTCATTTTCGGGGAACTACTTCAACGTTATCGGTGGGCTGCATGATTTCATGTTACATAATTTCAACTTTACCGCTCCAGCAACTGCCGGTCCCATCTCCAACGGTTCATACATGCTGTTTCAGATGATGTTTGCCATCATCACGCCAGCCCTTTGGATTGGCGGGATCGTTGGCCGGATGAAGTTTAAGTTCTTAATCCTGTTCACGATTGCATGGTGTATCTTGATTTACTATCCACTCGTTCACATCGTGTGGGGTGCAGGCTTTTTACAACAGATGGGAGTCTTGGACTTTGCTGGTGGAACGGTCATTCACATTAACGCTGGGATTACCGCTCTGGTGTTGGCCATCATGCTCGGACGACACAAGCGCGGCAAAAACGACAAGGCTTATAATCTGACCTGGGTCTTTTTGGGAACGGTCATCTTGTGGCTCGGTTGGTACGGTTTTAACTGTGGATCAGCACTCGCCATTAATCACATCGCTTTTCAGGCCATGCTAACGACCACGATTGCCACGGCAACCTCGATGTTAACGTGGATTATTTTAGACGTCTTTATCTTAGGCGCACCATCCCTGATGGGCGCATGTACCGGAACTTTGTGTGGCCTGGTTGCCATCACTCCGGCCTGTGGGTTTGTCGGGATTGGCAGTGCGATTGCGATTGGCATCATTGCCACGTTATGTAGTTACACCTTCATTAAATACTTAAAGCCCCGTTTGCACGTCGACGATACGTTGGATGCGTTCGGTTGTCATGGGGTATCTGGAATCGTTGGTAGTCTTTTGACCGGACTGTTCGCTAGTAAGGCAATCAATCCGCAGGTGAAGTTTAGCGGGATTTTCGCTGGTGGTTCACTCCATCAGTTTTGGATTCAGCTGCTGGCAACTGGTTTCAGTATCGTGTTTGTGACCGTCATGGTTTTCTTGATTGTGTTAGTGCTAAAGCACGTTACGAAGATGCGAGTTACTCCAGAAGAAGAGGCTAAGGGATTAGACCTGAGCGAGCATAAGGAACGAATTGATTGTGATGCGATTAATCGCTAGGATAACATGAAAGAAAATAATTTTATGTAGTTTGCCTATTAAGTAAAAAGTCAATTAATTTTTCAATCAAATGAGTTAATAAATTAATTATTACTGGAATAATGACTGATAGTAAGAGATACACAAATCACCAGTTTGTGGTGAACTGATGATTGAGCTTATCAGCTAAAGCTGGTGGGCTCTTTTTTGTCTTACTATCGAAGTTAATGCCAATTGAATTACCACGTTTTTGATTTTATTTTTTTCATTTTAAAACCAATATTGTTAATATTATCTATTCAGTTTGATTATTCTAGCTCTATGTATTTCACTTGAAATTGTGGGAATAAAATTTTGAACCCAGAATAGTTTAGATAACCATAAATGCCAATGCTTTTGTTGCCAATTGATCCTACATAATAATGAAGATTAACTGACCCTTGATCATCAGATAAATTTTTGAGTGGTTCATATTTATGGCGTTTTATGTAGTTATAAGTGGCTAAATTTTTGCTAAACTTTTTAATTTTAGTATTTGATAAAGTTATTGCTCTCATTTGAATGCTCACTGCTGCATGGTCAGCAAACAAAAGGTCGAAAGCAAGAAAACCAATCGATAAAATGATGGTGAGTGATGTTGATATAAGAATTGTTTTAGCTTTCATCTTGTAGGCCCCCTTTAATTTATTATTTTTTGTGATAATATTTTATCACAAAAAGTTATTTATGTAATATAATACTTATGTAAATATAAAGAATTTTAGGAGAATATAAAATGAAAACGGATAAGCTAATTTTATTTATTGTAATTTCAATTTTCTCAGTGCTTTTAGTTGTTTTTAGTAATATTAATTCTGTGAATGCATCGTCAATGATGGATACGAGATCAAGTAACGTTGAAGTAAGAGATACATATAAGTTATCTAATATTAGTCCAGATACAATTAAGGTTTTTGTCAAAGTATCTAGATATTATAATATAAGAGAAACAATCAATAATGATGAAATAACAATTGAGATGTTATTACCAACATCAGATCAGTCTGGTTTTCCTATGACTTCAGTAGTAGAATCTTCTGGATCACTTAAAAGTCCAATGTTTGATAATCCGAACTTAAAAGTCATTAAATTTTCTGATTTTATTGAAAACATGGATCATATGAATAACCAAACTGGAATTTCAAATGGAACTCCTTTAAGTATTTTGAAAAGGTGGAAAGGACAACAAAATGGACAACGTGTAAAACGGGGGACTCATGTTCATTGCAATCGCTTTAACGGAAAATATTCTGATCATAGATACTGGGGTAAAAACCATGCTAACGCATTTAGAGATTTTATTGGTAGTGATTGTGCTTGGCATGCGCATGATTATGGATGTGGATCAATTCCAAGTATGGAAAAATGTCAAGGACTTAATGAATATGGACATGGGGTTAAAGATTGTTCATCATGGAAAAGCCAAAAAAAGAAGCATCATAATTGGCCTAAAACTGCATGGTATCGAAATTAGAAAAAGTGCTATTAGATATTATAGGTAGGCATTTATGTGATTTTCTGTTTCTCATTATAATGATGATACAATTGTCACAGGAGCCTTTATAACTCTAAAAAACAAAAATCGAGGTAGATATCTATGTCACAAGAAGATGATCTTTTAAAAGCCGCCTTAAACGGTGGAACGTTTGACTTTCGTGACCCGTCATTTAAACCAACTTTTGATATTCATTTTAAAAATGCTGAACTATTGAAACAGTTTAACAGTGAACCAGATCCAGTTAAACAACAGGAAATTTTGGCGAAAATTACTGGCAGGGAAGTACCGGAAAACGTGATTGTCTTTCCACCACTTCAGACTGATTTTGGTCGCAACATTTTCCTAAAACCAGGGGTTTTAATTAACACCGATTGTCTCTTTGACGATGCTGGTGGGATTTATCTCGACGAAAACGTTTTGATTGGACCACGAGTTTCACTGATCACGCTTAACCATGATACGCGACCAGACCACCGGAATTTGATTACTACTGGTGCCATTCACATTCACAAAAATGCTTGGCTTGGAACTGGTGTCATTGTCCTTCCAGGTGTTACCATTGGTGAGAATGCCATTATCGGTGCTGGCTCGGTTGTCAATAAGGATGTTCCTGCCAATTCAACTTACGTAGGCGATCCGGCCAAACCAATTAAAAGGCATGATTAAGAGTGAAATTGGTTTTAGCGTTTTGAAACGTGGAATGATTTGATAATACTGTTAGTACTAACAATATGAATGCCAAAGCCTCTAACTAATTCGATAGTTAGAGGCTTTTTGTGGCGTATCAGTTTTTTATTACTATTTGTTTTATCCCTGGCTAGGGAAATTAAAGATCTGACCTACTAGTTGTTCTATGATTAGTAAGTCGTATTGAGTTAATTTTTCAATGAATTTAATATTTCTATCACTGTTACTAGACCAATCATAACTTGCTAGTTGACTAGTTATAACCTGACCATGTGTTTTGTATCCATTTAAATTAAAATTACCAGCATAGTTCCGAATTGTACTCGTAATTGGACAAACAACAACAAAACGAGTTGCGTCATTAAAGGCTTTGGTACTGATTACTAGGCCAGGACGTCTTTTTTTAATTTCGTTTCCTCTACTGGGATCAAAATCAATCCAAACAACGTCTCCTTGATTTGGACAATACGATTGATTATTCAAATCATTTCACGTCCCTCTAGTTGACTTTTATTATTAATGGGAGACTGGTAAAGTTTTCCGTTGGCATATTTTTTGTCGCCATAAATTTGTTTTATTTTTGGGACCAACATAAGTGCTCCCTGTTGATCTTTAGTTAGAAAGTATTCTTGTCCCAAAGCTAATCCATATTCTTTTTGAGTCTCACTATTGAAGTTAATACCAATTGAGTTTCCGCGTTTTCTGATTTTAACTTTTTCCATCAACATCATCTCCTTAATTACATTGTATCACATGTAACACTGAAGAACATAAGAGTACATAGTTTTTCTTTTTTTATTGTTAATTAAACTTTTTAATATATTTAGAACCTCTTAATTGGTTTTGAATTTTTGGTATTTTATTTCTCATTATTGGTGACTGTTGTTCGTTTTTGGAGGATTTATAGGATGGTTTGTTCCTGAAATTGTTGATGTATTTAAATAAATTAAATGAAGTGCCAGACATAGAATTTTAACTTTATCTGGCACTTCATTTTATTTTTACGGTTTTTGTTAAATAGTTTTACCTCATCTCAATCACTATCTTGCCAGTAGCGTGGTGTGATTCCAGTAGTTTATATCCCGTTAGCACGTCACTAAACGGGAAGACCTTGTCAATAATCGGCCTTAACTGCTGGTCTTCAATCATCTGGGTTAAAATATCCAGTTGAGGTCCACTGGGATGCATGATGAAAAAGGTGTATTCAACGTGATGTTTTTTGGCTAAAAGTCGCAAGGGACCACTAGCAATCTCAAACAAAATCGATTTAAACCAGCCGAGATGATGTTTCATTCCAAATTTAAAGGTTGGAATTCCATTGATTGTGATTAGCTTGCCACCAGGTTTTAAGATTTTAAAGGTATCTTTGAGGGTCTTACCGCCACGACTGTCAAAGGCAATGTCGTAATCACTTAACACCTCGGAAAAATCCGTCGTATGATAATCAATCACTTGATCGGCACCTAAAGAGCGCATTAACGCCACGTTCTTTTGACTCGTGGTTGTCGCAACGAAGGCACCTCGCGCTTTGGCAATCTGAATTGCCATGGTACCAACGCCACCAGATCCGGCTTGAATGAAGACTTTTTGGCCCTTTTTCAGTTTGCCAATTTCAATTAAAGCCTGGTAGCTCGTTAATCCGGTTAGGGGAACGGCACTGGCGTCAACTAAACTCAAGTTACTAGGCGTTTTAGCGATGTCGTTCTCGTCAATCGCGATAAATTCGGTTAAAGTGCCACTTTGATAATCATCAGGACGCCCGTACACCTGGTCACCCAATTTGAATTTAGTTACCTTTTTACCGATTTTGACAATCGTGCCAGAGAAGTCGTTTCCGACGGTAATTGGCAACTTGTACGGCATGATGATTTTTACCTTACCGGATTGAATCGTGTAGTCGATTGGGTTAAGTGACGAGGCCGCGATTGACACCAAGACCTCGTTGTCATTAATTTGAGGAACGGAAATGGTGTCCTTTACAAAGGGCGTCCGGTATTTTAGCAGTTGCAGAGCGGTCATTTGTTTGGGGATGTTAGTCATATTAGGCACCTCTTACATAAATTTGGGGATCAAACGATCCATCAGTCGAGTTGGTAAAACGGCATTGAAGAAAGCGGTTGGCTTCGCACCAAACCCAATGAGATATCGTGGTCTGGGCTTTTTGGCTAAAACGACTTTTTGAATTGTTTTGGCAATCAGAGTGGGTTGTGACGCTAATTTTGAAGCATAAATTTTATTAGTTTTCTCGGCCATTTCTTTAGCGGCTGCTTCGTACTTGGTTCCCTTAGATGAATTAACTAGCTTGTTCATAGCGATGTTGGACCAGTTACTTTTAACGACACCCGGTTCGATTAAGACCACCTGGATGCCAAACCTTTTTACTTCCATTCGAAGTGAATCACTTAAAGTTTCAAGTGCATGTTTGGATGCGAAGTACCAGCCGGCGAGTGGGCTACTAAACCGGCCCGCCATTGAAGAAATGTTGATGATTTTGCCCGCGTGTTGTTTTTCCATGTAGGGTAAAACCAGTTTCGTTAAGGCAACTAACCCGAAGACGTTGACGTCGAATTGGCGTTTGGCTTCTTCATCGCTGACGTTTTCGATGGCACCAAAAGAACCATAACCGGCCCCGTTAATTAAGACGTCAATCTTGCCGGCGGTTTGAATAACTTGATGAACACCTTTTTGCATCGAATCTTGGTTGGTAACGTCCATGATAATTGGAGTAACTCCGAAAGCCCTTAATGGTTCCATTGCGTCTGTGTTTCTGGCAGCCCCAAAAACTTGATAACCTGAGTTTGCCAGTCGTTTAGCGGTTTGATATCCCATTCCGGAGCTAGCTCCTGTGATTAAGATTGTTTTCATTAGTTACCTCCTAAATGATATAAGTTTCGTTGATTAAGTTACACGAGTATATTATAATACAACTGTTGCATTTGCAACTATGAACTCAAAAAAAGGTGATTATTAATGGAAAAAAAGATTGACAGAAGAGTTCGGAAAACCCAAAAAGCCATTCAAGACAGCTTTCGTGAATTATTGCAGGGGAAACCTAGTTTAGATCAAATTTCGGTGAAAATGATTTGCGATCAAGCCGACATTACGAGAAAAGCCTTTTACGATCACTATTCTGACAAGTCAGCGCTGGTTTTGGACTTTATGAATTCATATTTCAAAGAGTTGAGGTTGACCTGTCAGAATGTCGACGACACGAAAGTTCAAGAAAAGATTGAACTTTGGATTAATTTCTTCACTCAGGACCGTAACTTCTTTCGTAATCTATTAAAAAGTCAAGATTCGTATCAGTTCAGAAAAGAATTCAACGATTTTACCAGGGAACAACTGGAGTTTGTCACTAAAGATATCAGTCAAACGGAACTAGACTTCATTTGCTACGGAATTGATGGCATCATCGAAGAGCTAGTTTTATCAGACAAACAGGTTGATAAGGGTGAACTGGCTAAGAGAGTGAAGGCAATTTTAGTGCCATATCTGAGTCAAGATAAATAGGAGGATACTGCGATGAAAAAAATTTTAGTGGTCGAGACTAACACGACTAATTTCCCCAAGAGTAATCGACTGACTGGTCTGTGGTTGGGTGAATCAGCTGAGTTTGTGGTGGAAGTTCGAAAGGCTGGATACGACGTGGACTATCTTAGTCCAAAAGGGGCATACATTCCGATTGATCCGAGAAGCATGAAGTCGTCGTATGTTGAGGCTGATACTCTAAAGATGTATCAAGATCGCGACTATCAGAATCGCGGATTGTCTAACACTCTGAAACCAATTGACATTGACCCCAAAGACTATTTGGCAATTTATTATACCGGCGGACACGGCGTGATGTGGGACTTCCCCGATGACCCGCAGTTACAGAAAATCAGTTTGGAAATCTATAATAACGGTGGATACATCTGTTCGGTGTGTCACGGTATCGCGGGAATCCTTAACATTAAGTTGCCAGATGGGAAATATCTGATTTCTAATAAAAAGATTACTGGTTTTACGACTGCTGAAGAAGTTTTAAGTGGCAACTATAAAAGAGTGCCGTTCTTAAATGAGAAAGTTGCCAAAGAGCACGGGGCCCATTTTGAAAAAGTACGACCATTTAAAAGCCATGTCGTGAGAGACGGACGCTTAATTACGGGACAGAATCCGCAATCGCCAAAAGCAGTGGCAAAGGAGCTTGTGAGGGCGATAAATAGTAAAAGTATTTGAACAATAAGAATGGAAGTTGTTTAATAGAGCTAACTTAATTGTAAAAGGGGAAGAAATATTCTTCCCTTTTTTTAGAATCTGATTGATTGGAGGAGATCCTATCGATGCTTTAAGTACTCAAATAAAAAGCTTTTTAACCGGAAACTTTATGTATAATTTTTCCAGGGTCCTCCCGCATGCGATCTTATCCGTAATTCTGTTGGATAAGGGATTTTCTATCAGTCAAATATCTATCATTCAAAGTATTTTTATGGTTGCAACTCTCATAATGGAGATTCCATCTGGTATTGTTTCAGATATTATTTCAGAGAAGAACATGTACCAACTTTCCCTAATTTTGATTTTTATTTCTTATTTTTTAACTTTTATGACCAAATCATTTCTGCTAATCAGCGTGGCATGGTTTTTGTATGGGATGTCATCAGCGGGCATGACAGGGTCTTTAGACACCTATTTTGTCAAAACCATTAAAAATCATGACGGTAGTATCAAAAAATTCAACGTGAAAAACAACTATGCGATTTTGTTTAGTGGATTAATTGGTGGCGGACTAGGTGCAACCATTTATAACTACATCGGAATTAACATATACATTGTGTCTTTATTAGGATTTGTGCTTGCCTTTATACTAATTCAAGGCTTAATTCCAAAAGTAAACATCAAGATGGAAGATCGGATCACCTTAAGTCAAATGGTAGGCGGACTTAAAAGTCTTAAAAGTAACAGTAAATTATCAGTAATCATTGTACTGATGTGCTTTTTGCAGATGTTTGCCCAAGTGTTCTATCAATATTGGCAGTTTATCTTGTTACAAGACCACATCTCTAAAGCTTACTTCGGAATTGTGTATGTGTTGTTTCAACTCTTTTCAATTATTGGAAATATGATGTTAAAACACATCAAAATTTCAAAGATATCTTATGTTATTAATCTAATACTTATTCTGATTTTATTTGCATTGTGTAATGTGTTCAGGCTTGATTTTATGCCCGTCGTCTTTTTGACGCTCTTACAGATTCCCTTCAATGTCTATTCGTATCAACTTAATATTGAATTTCAGCATTACGTTAGTAGTAAGATGATGTCCACTTTTATTTTTATCATGGAATTCTTATCAATGATTGTTGCCGCTCTCACTTTGTGGTTTATTGCGGCTTTTGTGTCGAATAGTAATTTAATGATGGTTTTAAATGTAGTTGTATTAATTTTCTTTGTTGGGTCTATGATAATCAATGTTTTGAGGAAAAGTTAAGAGATCCAGAATGAATAGATTTTATAAACGATTGTTTTTAGATGTTGAACATTAAGTTCAACATCTTTTTTGATGGTGCTATGATTGTCTCAATTAATTTGAATTACATGAAGATTAACGACAATTATTGGGAGCAGACCGATGAAATATTTTGCTAAACATTTGATTAATCGAATTGGTATTTTGAAGATTATCATTTACCTTTTATTTTTATTTGTATCGTATGCTATCTTCTATTTACAACCGTATTTACTAAGTAACATCATTAATTCAAACGGTAAGAAAGTCATCTTTACGAGTTGTTTATTGTTTTTAACGCTAATGATTCCTTCGATTACCACTTATGTTAGTAATTATTTTTTACAGGCTACCCGTAAGTATTCTAAACAGGAGATCTGGTCAAACATCGAAAAGGGTGGTTACAAGTACTTTCAAGCAGAAAAAGTGGGCAAACTCCAAAGCTACATTGATGAAGTTTCATTTTCATGTCGTAAGTTGGTTCAAGAAGTGATGCCAGCAGGAATTAAGGGAGTTGCCTTACTTTCTTTATATACCGTTATTTTGGCTAAAATGAATTTAATGATTGGAATTGCATATTTAATTGTCTTTCTCATCTACATTTTACTTTCCGTTAAATTGTCGGGAAGAAATCGGCAATATGTCCGCGACTCTTTAAGTAAAACTTCCAAAGTGAATGAATACATCTTGGATTTTTATAATAATAAAGAAACAATTTATTCACTAAGAAGTTTAAGCTACGAAAACGGTATTTTTAATAACCTACTAAATAATGAGAGAAGAATCTATTATAAATTACAAAATAAAATTAATGGATCTGCGATTATCCAGCAGTTATTCATTGTGGTGATGGCTTTCGGAATTATTGTATTTATCAGCATTGTTGGTAAGAACAAGGATTACAGTATTTCTGGACTTTTAATTTTAGTGTATTCAATCATTAGTTTGAGTCAATTTGGGTCCGAGTATCTGGAGATGATTGAGCTTTTTGATCGTATCCGGTCAGGATTAGACGATTTACACTATCCTGTTTTGGGTTCGGTTCATGAAGGCAGAATTTTTGCCCCAGGTAGTGATTGGTTGAGGGTTAAAAAAATTAAATTTAGTTATCGTAATAGCAAAAACATTTTTAGCCATTTGTCATTAAACATTCATAAGGGTGAAAAGACGGCGATTGTTGGTGATAATGGCTTAGGGAAAAGCACGTTGTTAAAAATAATTGGTGGATTGATAATGCCACAAAGGGGTGAAATTATAATTCCGGCTCAAAGCTCGACCGATGTCGTGTATCTTGGTCAGGCCACACCGTTATTTAATCGATCATTATCCGATAATTTAACGTATCCAGGAAATCATAAAACATCATTTGACTTAATTAATCAACTTTTTGACGAAATCGGGTTAGAGAAGGTTTCAAAAGATGATGCTTTGAAAAATTATTCTACCAAAGAATTTAAGAGTCATTTTTCCGGTGGTGAGCAACAGAAAATCCTAATTTTGCGAACGTTTATTCAAGATCCATCAGTGGTTTTGTTTGATGAAAGTAGTAGTGGACTTGATCCACAATCGGTTAGTGTGTTCTATAAATTAATGGGAAAGTATTTAAAAAATAGTACCATTATTTCTGTCATTCATAATAAGTCCGAATTACAGTACTTTGATCATGTAGTTAATCTAAATAATTTAATTTGATAATCATCCCTGGACCACTAGGACATCTTCTAGCGGTTTGGGGGTGATTTTATTTCCGAACAATTCGTGTGATTTTCATTTTTATTTCGTTTTATCAAAACAATTATTGTGAAATTATTATTTATGTTAATTTATTTCAAAATAAAATGAGAATCAAAATGATTTGAAATATTGATCTTAGTATATTTGCTGATTCAGAAGTGCTTGTGAAGTTGTTATTTATTGCCATGCCAATAGTGTAAGCGGTTGCATTATTAAAATTCCGAGTATATATTGAATGTGTAAATAAAAACAAGCGCTTATTTTACTTACTATTAATTAATACTAAATTTAACATGATAAAAAGAGGCTATTTATTATGAACGATAAAATGAATGCTTTAGTAATGACTGCCAAACAAAAGATGAAGATGGAGCAGATTGACACTCCAACTCCAAAAGACGATGAAGTTTTGGTTGAAACGGCCTATGCCGGAATCTGTGGGACTGATAATGGGCTGTTCAACGGACTACCAGGCTCCACTGACGCTACCCCACCAATCGTGTTAGGTCACGAAAATTCTGGGATTGTTGCCGCCGTTGGTAAAAACGTCCAAGAATTTAAAAAGGGTGATCGGGTGGCCGTTGACCCCAATATTTATTGTGACAAGTGTTTCTATTGTCGAACTGGTCGTTATGAACTCTGTGACAACTTGTCAGCCATTGGAGTAACTCGTAATGGTGGACTTGCTCAATACTTTACAGCACCTGAAAAAGTGGTTTACAAGTTACCAGATTCAGTCTCACTTCAAGCTGCATGTTCACTTGAACCAATCTCTTGTGTGGTTCACGCAATGAAGATTACCGAGAACATTACCCCTTACCAACACGCTTTAATCATTGGTGATGGTTTCATGGCTCGTCTGTTCGCTCAAATCCTGCGTGACTACGGGATTCAACGAATTGATTTAGCCGGGATCCTAGACGACTCGGTGCTTGACCGTTTGAAGACTGAATTAAAGTTAGACAACGTGATTAACACGACGAAGACCCCGATTAAAGAAAATTATGACTTTGTGGTTGAAGCCGTTGGTCGTCCTGAGACTCAAGAAGAAGCTGCTGAGCACACCAACAAGGGTGCTCAAGTGCTGATGTTTGGAGTCGGTAAACCTGATCAGACCTTCTCAATGAATACTTACAACGTCTTTAAGAAACAGTTAACGATTAAGGGATCGATTATTAATCCCCATGCCTTTGAAGATGCGATTGCTTTACTGGCATCTGGTGCCGTTAAGACCACTCCGTTCCAGGATAATATTTTAAAGCTTGACGAAGTTGAAGGAGTTCTAAATCACACGACCCCTAAGATGGGGAAGTCGATTGTCGCAGTTAACCCAGAACTTAAATAAAAAAATGTGGTGATTGTTATGACTGCAAAGAAAACACCACGAACGATTTCGATGAGTGCTTCGATTATTTATTTTATTATTTCAATCATCATCAATTCACTTGGAAACGTTCTGACGTTGGTCACCAGTGCCAAGGTGGTTCCCCAGTTTTTGGGGTCCGCGTACTGGACGGCGGCCGAAACCAACTTTAGTATTGCGATTCATTGGAATCTTTTTTGGACTTTCGTCCTGATCGGAGTCGCCATCATCATTTTGAATGCACTCTTGCTTGGAAAATGGGACTGGGGCAGAGCCATTGGAAACATGATTTTCATGATTCCGTTTTCCTGGTTAGTTCAGGTATTCTATGACCTTTTGACCGAGATTATCAAGTTACCGGAGGCCCGTTCGTTGGGCTTAATCACCGTTTACGTGCTGGTCAACTTTATCGGAGTTGCATTTATTGCGATTGGAATTTCGATTTATCAACGGGTCAACCTGGTCTTACACCCAAATGACGATCTAATGCAGATCCTACGTTTCAAGTATTTTAAGGGGAACGCCGCTGAAGCAATGTGGGCTTCATACATCCCACCGACTGTTATTGGAATAATTGCGATTTTGATCACACATCGAATTGAATACTATGGGATTGGAACGGTTTTTGCCTTTCTTTTCCAGGGTGGCATTACCGGAATTGCCGATAAGGTCGTCTTTCCAAGCCTCAAGCACCAAGCGTTAGATACGTCTAATGGCATAGAAGATTCAACGGTGGCAACCGACGTTGATAATGATGAACACCAATTATCGCATAATAAAAAGGGGAGTAAGAAAATGAATATTAGTGATTACTTTACTGGTCTTCAACACGTAGGAATTCCTACTAAAGACCTTAACAAAACCATTCAGTATTATGAAAAACTTGGATTTAAAAAGATTGGCGATTTCCCAAATGGTAACATTCACTGTGCCTTTATGAAGTACGACAACCTCACCCTTGAAATTTGGGAAGGTGAGCCAACCAACCCGGTTGATGGCGCGATTAACCACTTTGCCTTAAATACCACTGACATTGAAAGTGCCTTTAAGGCCGCTAAAGAAATGGGACTGAACGTCGATGATGATCAAATTCAATACATTGGGGCGTACTGGACAAAGGGAATTAAATTCTTTAACGTCTATGGTCCTAACCACGAACGTATTGAATTTTGTCAGATTCTGAAGTAACGATTGATTGCCATTAAATTATTAAAACCTCAATTTTTAAAACCCATACCAAAAAGGGGATGTTGAACAATTTGTTCAGCATCCTCTTTTAATTTTATAGGGCTTTTTCTAATTTTTGTAGGTGAGACATGTGTTGGTTGAACTTGTTATGGATGTGTCGTCTTACGAAGTACTTTCTGACCTCATCGATTAGAACCAGTGGAATTGGGATGGCAATCAGATAGATCCAGTCACTGACACCAATTGCAGCGGTTCCAAAGACACCTTGAAGGAACGGAACGTAGATTAGAAGGGTGATTAGGACAATCTGAAAGGCAATGCCCCACATGATGCGGTGGTTACTAAAGATCCCAATTTTAAATAGGGAAGTCGAATCGGTTCGACAGTTAAGGACGGCAGCGATTTGACAGAATCCGATGGCAGCTAGCGTCATGGTAGTGGCTTCGGCGTAAAACGTGCCACTGCCAGCTAGCGGAATCTTGGGCCAACCGTGTTGGTAGTTGGCAAAGAAGTAACCGCCAGTTGACAAGATAGACGCAAATAGTCCGTACCAACCAAACGCTTTGATAATAAGTCCCTTGTTTAACAGGTGCGAGCTTCTTGAACGTGGTGGCCGTTTCATGATTCCCGGTTCACTCTTTTCGGTTCCAAGTCCCAGAGCTGGCAGGAGATCAGTCCCCAGGTCAACGGTTAAAATCTCCATAACCGTCAGTGGGAGTGGAATGGCACCGTTTGAGATTAGGAATAGAATTGATGGAAAGGCTTCGGCCATATTACTGTTCAAGATGTAAAGGAGGAACTTCTGGATGTTGCTGTAGACGGTTCGACCTTCTTCAATGGCAGAAACGATGGAGGCAAAGTTGTCGTCGGTTAAAATCATGTCGGCGGCATCCTTGGCGACGTCGGTTCCGTTAACCCCCATGGCGATGCCGATGTTAGCTTTCTTTAGAGCTGGAGCGTCGTTGACACCGTCACCAGTAGCGGCAACCACGTCACCGTTTTTTTGACACATGGAGACGATTCGATACTTGTCTTCCGGAGCCACCCTGGCAAAGATGACTTCACCCTTGACGGCTTCTTGAAGTTGATCGTCTGACATCTTGGTTAATTCTTCTCCGGTGATGACCCGCGCCTTGTTAGAGGTAATGCCGATTTGGACGGCAACACTCTTGGCGGTTAAGGAACTGTCACCGGTGACCATGATGATCCGAATGTTGGCACTATTACATTTCTTGACGGCGTCAAAGATTTCCTCTCGTGGGGGATCGGACATGACGGCTAGACCAACAAACGCGAGGTTCTTTTCGGTGTTGTCAATCGTGGCTTGTTTCGGATCATCGGTGTCGTCATCGCGGTAAGCAAAAGCGAGTGAACGCAGTCCTTGTTTAGCGTAGTCGGCATTAGCTTGGTTAATCTTTTGCCTGTCAGTTGCGGTGATGGGGCGCACCTGACCGTTTACTAGGATTTTGTCACAAATCGAAAGAATGTTATCAAGGGCACCTTTAGTGTAAATGACGTTACTGCCGTCTGGCGCCGTCTTTTGAATCGTGGTCATGCGGCGCCGATTGGCGTCAAATGGAAGTTCTTTCAGCCTCGGAGTCTGTTTTGTTGCGTCATCACGGGTTAAACCAGCCTTGTCGGTTAAGATGTTCAATCCCGCTTCGGTTGGGGTTCCTAAAATTGACGGAGCTTTCTTGTTGTCTGGGTCGTACTTAATGGCCGTATCATTATTTAGCAGGGCAATCTTTAACAAAAGGTTCAAATCCGGTTCGTGAGCGAGATCAACGTCTTGTCCGTTGAACTGGATTTTGCCGTTGTTGAAATACCCCGTTCCGGTAACGGTATACTCCTTGTCTGGAAGCCAAACGTGGTTGACCGTCATCTGATTTTGGGTCAGCGTTCCGGTCTTATCAGAACAGATTACGTTGGTTTCACCCAAGGTCTCAACGCTGTCTAAGTCTTTTAAAAGGGCGTGGCGTTTGGCCATGACCTGGGTGCCGTGGGCTAGAGACAACGTGACGGTCGGAAGGAGTCCTTCTGGGATAAAGGCCACAATCATTCCCAGTGCGAAGATAAACGACTTGGCAAGTGGGTAATGAACGAAGTAGATGGCGAGGATGAAGAACGTAATCCCAATCGCAAAGGCGATAATCGAGATTTGACGAGTGAGACGGTTCAGTTCCTTAGTAAGTGGTGAGTCCGTCTTCTTTTGGTTTTGCGTCAGGCTGGCAATCTTACCAAATTCGGTGTTCATCCCGGTCTTAACGGCTAAGACGGTCGCCGTTCCGTTAGTGACAACGGTCCCAGCGTAGACCACGTTACTGATGGCAAACTTTCCGTCGCCGTGTTGGTACTTATTGTTCTTATCAACCGGAAGTGATTCACCAGTTAGAGCAGATTCGTCCACCTGTAGTGATGAAGAATGGACCACGACTCCATCAACTGGGATGGCGTTACCGGCTTGTAGTTGTAGTAGGTCGCCGGCGACAATCCCATCAGCGTTGATTTGAACTGATTTCCCGTTTCTGATGACGTTGACGTAGGTTGGTAGTAGATTGCTCAGTGCGTCGGTAGCCTTTTTGGCCGCGTGTTCCTCCCAAAATGAGAAGAGACCATTAATAATGTTGACCGCCCAGATTGCGATTCCAAGGTCTACGGTGCCTGCCAGAATGGCAATCACACCACTGACCCACAGCAGCATGGCCATTAGTGAAGTGAAGTTTTTAAGGAAGGCGACTAAAACCGATTCCTGCTTACCCTTCTTGATGACGTTGTATCCGTTTTTTTGTAACTTTTGTTTGGCCTCGCTGGTAGTTAGACCCTTGGTGCTCGAGGTGTCTAGCGTGCTAGTGAGATCTGACAATGGCATTTTGGCGTAATCATCGTCAGTTAGAATTTTGTTATCCAATGTTTCTCACCCCTTTTTCCAAATATCGTTTAGAATGTGCTTCTAAACAACCGTGGACTGATTTTAGCCTCTTTTTTTAAAAAAGCAATAGAAAAAACTGACTTTTGTAAAATAAATTAATTTAACCTGAGTCAGGGCAAAACCATCACGATTAAGTAGGAATAATTGCCGGCCTTCTGCTTTTGAATTATCATAAAATTAACTACTTCAAAGGAGTCTTAAAATGGTTAAATTCATTGAACGTGAACATAAATTTTCGCCTGCCGATTCTGACTTCGTGGACCGCAAGTTCATCGATGTGGCCTATGCGGATGGAGAACGACACAAACTAGACGTTTACCTACCAAATGAAAAGCGTGACCGTTACCCGGTCATCATTGATGTACATGGCGGTGGGATGTACTTCGGACAGAAGAGTTCTTTTAAATTAAACGGTGCTTTGGAACTGTTAAAGCGCGGTTACGCGGTTGTCAGTCCCAATTATTCGCTTAGTTACATGAAACCATTTCCCACCGCAATCTACGAATTAAAAGCCGTGGTGCGCTTCGTGAAAGCTCACGCTGATAGTTATCACTTTGATAGTAACGCAGTTTTCATGATGGGTGAATCATCAGGGGCTCAATTAGCGATGTTACTGGCAGCTTCTGAAGCCAGTGGCCACCTTGAAAGTGATTTTGGTAGTCATTTTGACTATTCGAGTCAGGTTGATGGTGTGATTTCTTCGTACGGATTGTACGAAATGGACCTTTTAAAGCCGGAGTTTGAGGCGCTCGGTCAAAAGCCCAATTTTTATGAAACCGGTGACGCCGACTCTTTTGAGGGTGCCATGCTGGGATTTCACCGACCGATTGACGTTCCTGATTTAGTTGCCGAGGCCAATCCGGTGACGTACCTAAATGATGCCATGGTTCCGGCGCTTCTATACGCGGGAACCGGTGACCGAGTTGTTCCTTACGTTCAGACGATTAACATGGCGGCCGAACTCATCAAGTTCATTGGCAAACAGAACGTTGAGGTTCACATTGTTGACGGCGTTCCCCATGGTCCAAGTGGTTTTATGAATGAGACCGTGTTTGACCAGAAGGATCAGTTCATGAAACGAGTTATGAAACAAAAGGAAAAGGCATCCTAGTGGGATGCCTTTTTGTTAATTAATGAAAGAAATGGGCAATCGTTCCGTTTTGAACTAAAACGGAGACTCCCAAAAGAATGTACACGATTGATGACAGGTAACGGCCGTATTTTCCTAACAGCTTCTTGATGGGCTGGTTATCCTCAATGAGGATGGCACAGAAGAAAAAGATGACCGCCATGATGAGCATGGTGATGAGTGCCAAGAGTAGTTCTAAATTAGTTTTGCGGATGAAAATGGGAATGAAAACGGCGACGTTATCGGCACCACACGCAGTGATGGTGATCGCCACGACTTTCATCACGATTTTGAATTTCGATCCCTTACTGGTACTGATGTCACTACTTGAGTGCGGCTTTGGTGGAAATAACTCCTTAATTCCGAATAAAATGGGGAAGATCCCAAGAAGACCGAGAATCCACATCTGAGGCACGGCCCCGAGAATTCGCGCAATTATCATTGGCAGTAGAGTGAGCCCCACCGTTCCAATTAAGTCACCAGTTAGGACCAACTTTGGGCTCTTATAAGCTCCTAACAAGAGGACCAAGACGAGTAAGTAATCCAGATTGGTTGAAAAATAAGCCACGATTGAGCTGAAAATAATTTCGATCATTGGTTCACTCCTTAAAATGCTCGAACGGCAATGACGATGCCATCGGCGACGAAGAACAAGGCCAATAAGATGACCGTTTCTGAGGTGGAGACAAACGACAGAATGGTGAGGGCCACTGAAACGATAATGCCCAAAATCCCGAGGCCAATCACGACTGAGTGGTACCACTTCCGAACCTTAGGGATGAATTTGACCGTTAAAAGTTCGGTGAGGGAGTCCACGATTATCCAGGTAAATATTAAGATCAGGACCACGTGAAAGTTTAGTAACTGATGAAAAAACAAGATGATACTGATTACGAGTTCAATCGTTCCCGTTACAATTAGGGTCTTATTAATCACATTGAAATAGTTGGACAACTCGTAGTACAGGACGTAACGGTAAATTCCGGCAAGTAGGGTTCCAAGTGCCATAATGGTAATTAAAGAGCCAATTGGTCGGATAAATAGGAGGAACGCAACAAATAAAAAGTAGAGTCCGACTACAAGTGAGAAGGAGTCGAAGCGTTTGTTTTTGGTGGTGAGCATGGGGGGTGTTCTCCTTATTGATAGAATAAATCTGCAGAAAACCTGCAGAAAAGATGATGTAAAAACGTTGATTTGATAGTCTTTGGGTACTTAAGGGTGCTGAAAACCTGCAGAAAACATGAAGAAAACCTGCAGAAAAAATTAATGATTTTGCTTTATTTTCTCACAGTTTTGGGTCTGACCAACAATAAATTAATCAGAATCATGGCAATTAAAATGATGAGTCCCATTGGCAAATACGTATTTTCACCCATGATACCAACGAGTGGTGAAACAATTCCACCCATGGCGTTTTGCGTTAGACCCACAAGAGCTGAGGCACTGCCGGCGTTCTTACTGGCAGCGTTCATGGCGACGGTCGTGGATAACGTCAGCATGGCACCGATAAAGATGAGAATGATGAAGACTAGGATAATAACCACTAACAGGTTTTTAAACCAGATGGCACTGAGAATCAGGATGAAACTAGTGATGATGGTGGCCTTAATGAACCATTTTAATAGGGTGATGGAGTCGGTTTTCATTACCAAACGACCCGGCAACGCACTACCAATCCCAATTGCAACTCCGTTTATGGCGTATAAGAAGCTAAATTCGGTGACTGACATGTGAAACTGACTCTGAAAGACAAAGGAAGAGGAAGAAATGTAGCTAAATAGCGACCCGTAGACCAGTCCGGTTGCGAGCACCAGGCGGAGAAACTTGGGATCCTTTAGTAGGTAAAACATCTGTACTTCGGATTGAAAAAGGGAACCGGTGCTGCGGTTTTTGGGCGTTAAGGTTTCGGGAATGCCAAAGAGGCACATGAAAACGATGACGATTCCGATCACCCCTAAAATGAGAAAGATTCCCTGCCAGTCGGTAATTTTAATGATTAAACCACCAAAGATGGGAGCAATGATTGGGAAGATGCCGTTAACAGCAGTCAATAGTGAATAAAAACGGGTCAGGATTTTTCCTGAAAACATGTCACGAGCGACGGCTCTAGAAATGACTTGACCGGTTGCTCCAGCGATTCCTTGAATGAGTCTTAAAGTGATTAAGGCATAGATATTGGGAATGAACGCGATCATTGCAGATGAGACACTAAATAGGACAAAACCGATGATTAGTAGTGGTTTTCTACCATAATGGTCACTTAAGGGGCCGATGATGACTTGTCCAACCGCCAGGCCAATCAGACAAGCAGTGATGCTTAGTTGCATCATAGAGGCGTTGGTGTGAAACGTTGCCATCATCTGTGGGAGCGCCGGCATGTATAGGTCCATTGATAGTGGACCTGTTGCGCTCACGATCCCAAGGAGGACCGCTAACCAAATGACGTGACTTTTCTTTGTTTCCATTTTTTCATCCCTAGTAAAAAATTTGCGATCAATGACGCACTAATTGCTATTATAAGGTATACTTACTAAATATATAAAGGAAATTTTCGGGATGGAGTTCATCCCTGACAAATCATTAGTGATAGAATAAAATTATACATAATGATTGAGGAGAATCTGAAATGAAATTTTTTAAGAGCGTCATGAGTTGGGTGATTCCGATTGTGATTGGACTGATCCTAGCCTTAATAATCAGACAATATCTATTTACGCTGGCCAAGGTTGATGGACCGTCGATGCAGCCGAACCTTGAAAATGGGGAACGGATCATGGTCTTCAGACAGGCGAAGATTAAGCATCGAAGTGTCGTCGTGTTTAATGCGGCGGGGGAGGATCCCACCGCTGCCCCGAACACCGACTACGTTAAGCGGGTGATTGGACTTCCTGGTGATACTGTTGCCTTTAAGGGTGGCAGTATCTACGTTAACAACAAGAAGGTTAACCAGGATTACATCAGTAAGAGTCAGCAGCAACAGGGAACTTACTACAACCGGATGCCTGGTGACTGGGATCTAACTAGTTTATCCAAGAACTGGCCTAAAAATAAGGGTGCCGTTAAAGTACCTAAAGGTGAGTACTTCGTTCTAGGTGATCACCGGAGCGTCTCAAACGATAGCCGTTACTGGGGCTTTGTTCCAAAGAAGAAGGTCGTTGGGGTTGTCAAGACCTTCCCATGGAGTACCACCAAGCAAAAGCGGTATAATATTAATGAATTAGGATATTAAATCAATAAAAGCTCATCATATTTATGATGAGCTTTTTATTTAAATTAATTTTTGGGGGATTATATGAAGGGATTGATGAAGAAGCTTTTATTTGTGATGTGTCTGCTTTTTGTTGGATTGGTCGTCATTTTTTACCTTTTAGAATTTATGAAATCAAATCAAAATGAGACCCAATCATCAAAACAAGCACACGCCTATCAGGTAGTTGACAACAAGGATTACTCACGGGGCTATTATCCATACGAATCGGCCTATAAACCCGATGAGAACTATCCGAACACTTTACATACGATTCGGGGTGACGGTCATTCTGACTTTGTTACCCAATACTTTTTACCTACTTATACCAGTAGACACGCGCGTTTGAACGACCGCAATCACCGGCTGATGCGTAATCCACAGAGTGTGGTGCTACACGGACAGTATGCGTACGTTATGTACACCTTCTACGGTGGCTCCAACACCGGGTTCGTGGTGCGCTATGATTTAAAAAAGCTAAACGAACTGGGATTTGACTTGCCAGGCTACATGGGGAAGTTTCGTCATAGTAAGACCGAATTGGCCGCCATCAAGGTTGGGCCCGTCTTTCACACGGGGCACGGGCAGTCGATGGCCTATAACCCTAAGAATAAACAGATGTGGTTTATCAAACAGAATGGCTTCAAACCGGTTGTCCAACGTCTGAACATGGACACCTTAAAGCCAGAACAAAAAGTCAGAGCACGGGTTCAGTCGACCATTCCTGGTAAGGTTCCAATGGGAATGGTCCTCGCCTTTGATAAAACCGGTCGGGCGTATTTTTACAGCATCACCCATCATGGAATTGCTCCAAGGGGAGCCGTCAAGATTTATCGCGGCCAGATTAACGAGCGGGGAGCTAAGTTCAAACTAATTCCGCAGTTAATCCGACACGCTCCTGGGATTGTGCCTCAGTCACTAGCGTACAATGATAAGAATAATAACCTATATCTCGTTTCCAATGGTGGCATCATGCGGATTCCGGTCAATAAGTTAGGCCACTTAAAGACCAGTGACATCCGGACGATTATCACCGATGGTCACCGTGAATTTGAGGGACTGTCGTTTGAAAACGGGAAGGGCATGTTGCTGGTAAACCGTGGTCCCGAGCTGATGCGAATGACGAATCCTAATTTTTAGTCCCTTCGCTTGTAAAACGATTAGTTGAGACTTAGAATTACAATTAACTAATTAATCGAAAGAAAGGACGAAGATAATGACGGAATTTAATCATCCAATTACACCAGACGACGTTGATCAAATGCAGGCCGATCTGGAAGTGCAACCTAAAAATGAAGTGATCTCACGGGCCATCATGACTAATGGGATTGATAAGGCTTCAGAGGACCCTAAGACGGCGGTGCGTCTGAACCGCACCTTCTCAATTGACATTGATACGGGAACGGTTTCTAATCAGAAACACAGTGGCCGCTGCTGGCTATTTTCATTGTTAAACACCTTGAGACATAAATTTGCGGTCAAGTACAACAAGAAAGACTTTGAGTTATCCCAAAACTACCTGTTCTTCTGGGACAAGATTGAACGGGCGAATATGTTTTACGACCGTATGATTGCATTGGCCGATCGACCAACGAGTGACCGGGACGTTGACTTTTACTTGAGCATGCCGGGTGAAGACGGTGGCCAATGGGCAATGGCAGCGGCACTGGTCCAAAAGTACGGCGTTATGCCCAAAGAGGCTTTTCCAGAAACGGCCGTCACCGATGACACCACCGACTACGATGAGGTGATGGATCGAAAGTTACGTCACGACGGGATGGTCCTCAGAGACTTGGTTAATTCTGATGCCTCAGACGATGATATTAATCAAATGAAACAGAAAATGATGACAGAGGTCTACCGCATGACGGCTTACTCATTTGGTGTTCCACCAAAGACCTTTGACCTTGAATATCGTGATGATGATAAGAAGTATCATTTAGACCAGGGTTTGACTCCCAAGCAATTTTACGACAAGTACATTGGCGTTGACTTAAACGATTACGTCGTTTTGACCAATTCACCTGATAAGAAGATGGATGAGATGTATTCTCTTCCAAGTCAAAACAACGTTGAGGGTGGCATGCCAATTGAGTTCTTGAATGCCCCAATGGACGAACTGAAGGAAGCCGCCATTAAGCAACTTAAAGATGGCGAGACCGTTTGGTTTGGAAATGATGTTTTGCATCAAATGAACCGACAAAAGGGTTACTTGGATAGCAAACTCTACCGTCAATCTGCCTTATTCGGGGTTGATATGACCATGACCAAGGCTGAACGCCTCAAGTACCACGAAGCTGAAGTTTCCCACGCCATGACGTTGACCGGTGTTGATTTAATCAACGACGTTCCAACGAAATGGAAAGTTGAAAACAGTTGGGGCAAGAAGGTTGGAGACGACGGCTACTTCGCAATGACCGACGAATGGATGCAGGACTTCGTTTACGAAGTGGTTGTTAAGAAGAGTTATCTAAAACACACCCAAAAAGAGGTCTTGAAGAAGACTCCAATCAAGTTGGATCCATGGGATTCATTACAATAAAAATTAATTTAACACTCTTCCGATGGGAAGGGTGTTTTTTTATGGCTTATTTTATTCCGTATGATAATATATAATTATAAAAAAAGGCAGTCGCATTGATATACAGCTGCCCGTACAATTGCTTCATACTTTAATGAATCGTTATTGGGATGCATAGCTAGGACAGTTATTGATCACAAAATGTTATTGGTAAATATTCCATTTTTGGTTTTAACGTAAGTTCGTTTCACAGTAGGTTACCTCTTTTTTAGATTTACATTCGTTGTTTTGGCATGAAAAAAGTGTTTGTGACATTATACACTATTACAATCCATTTAACAGCGGGTTAAAATTCCAAAACACCGCTACTAAGCGGTAGACACCGATTTATATTGCTTGTATAATTTGCATCAATAATTATTAAACAAGCAGTAGAATAGGTGGGAGAGTAAGATGAAGTGGTTTTTAAAAATTGGATTGTACGTCGTTGAATTTATGATATTTGGATCGTTATCTTTGGTACTAATTAGTCTCCCCATCGATTACTTTCCGATGCTAATACTGCTTTTCTCCAGTTTGGCATTCTTGTTAATCATTAATCAACGTGTTCAGAGTACAATTAATCATCATTATCGATATAAATGAACAAATAATAAAAAGTGTTCCGTAGTTGTGAACGATGTTTACTAATCGCCAACTATGAAACACTTTTATTTTTTCAAAAACAATTGATAAACTAAGATCGCGATTACTATGGCGGCAAAGACCACGGTTGCGACCTGCGGATTGGCAATCAGGGCGTTGACTAATCGATGAAGAATCGAAAAACTGTGTACACCATGTAGTCCAAGGACAAAGTAAGAATTCATTTTCATCACCTGCTATTTCATGCGAAGTACATATCATTTTAATCCATCGTTAGCAAAAAAGTAAGCAAAGTCTTTTAAAATTATGTATTATAGACGTATAAAACCTAGGAGGATCTACAATGGCAATTGATTGGATGTTAATTTGGCACATTATCGTCATCGGTAATGCGATTTTTGCGATTATTACCGTGTTCAGGCAACCCCGAGACATCGCCGCAACGTGGGCATGGCTTTTAGTACTGGTATTTCTACCATTACTAGGTTTCATTATTTACGCTTTCTTTGGGAGAAAACTACCTAAGAGTAAGTTCTTTCGGTTAAAGGGTAGCGTGAAAAAACACGTGAGACACGAACTTAGTGAAGAAAAAGCAATGCTTAAAAAACCGAAGGATGCTGACACACCATCAAAACAGATTGCGTGGGAGTCAGCTAACATGGTTCGCATGTTTATGAATTCTGATACCTCGCCACTCTATGACAACAACAAAATCGACGTTTTCACTAATGGCGACAAGTTGATGGATCAGATGTTTTCTGACATTAAGAACGCGAAAAGTTCCATTAACCTTGAATTCTACACTTTTTATGCTGATAAAATTGGGAAAAAGGTCTTAGCGGCATTGGTTGAGAAGGCCAAAGAGGGCGTTGACGTCCGGGTCATCTATGACTCATGGGGTTCGATGGGGACCACGCAGAAATTCTTTAAACCGCTGTTTGAAGCGGGTGGCCATGCTTACCCATTTTTACACACCCATTCTAATTTCTTTGATTTTCGGGTTAACTTTCGAGATCACCACAAGATTCTAGTGATCGATGGTGAGCATGCTTACGTCGGTGGCTTTAACATCGGCGACCAGTACATGGGTTGGAGTAAGAAGTTTGGTAATTGGCAGGACTGTTCAATTCGAATTCACGGAAACGCCATTTATGGACTCCAGTCCCAGTTTATTTTGGATTGGAACGCCACTGATGGGAAACTCCAAATTAATCCCAACAACCCAGAAATGATCAAGAAGTACTATCCAATCATTCATACCGACGGTGAAGCGGTCATGCAGATTGTTTCCAGTGGCCCTGATACCAGTATGGAACAAATTAAGATTGGCTACATTAAGATGATTGAAATGGCCAAACACAAGGTCCAGATTACGACGCCATATTTAATCCCTGACCCATCGGTCTTAGATGCCTTGAAGATTGCGTCCATGTCAGGCGTTGACGTCCAAATCATCGTGCCAGACATGCCGGATCATCCGTTCGTATACCGGGCCACCCAGTACTATGCACGTCAGTTAACCAAACTGGGGGTCAAAGTCTACTACTACAATAACGGCTTTATGCACGCTAAAACGGTTGTCGTTGATGATAAAATTGTCTCAGTTGGGTCCGCTAACATGGATTATCGTAGTTTTAAACTAAACTTCGAGATTAATTCATTTACCTATGATGAAGCATTTGGAAAACAAATGGGAGCAATTTTTGAAGAGGACTTGAAGAATAGTACCCTGCAGACAACGAAGATGTTTGAATCGGAATCATGGTGGTTAAACTTTAAGCAGCACTTTAGCCGTTTATTGTCACCAATTCTCTAACGTTCAAATTTAAAAATAAAGAAGAGCCTAGATTAAACGATCTAGACTCTTCTTTATTAAAAAGGATGAATTATTTAAGTTCATTCTTAGTTTGATTTATTTTTCAGGATCAGTGGCAACCAGTGCACCTGCCAGGTTATGCATATCTGGTTCTTGAGCGGTAACGATCAATTGTTGATTGACGAATGCCATTTGACCAATGTCACTCATTTCTCTACCATAACCAGAACCTTTTACACCACCGAATGGTAAGGCTGGAAGGGAAGCAAGGAAGTTGTTAACAAAGACCATCCCGGTTTCAATCTGGTCGGCAACCTTGGCGCCATGTTGGGGATCACCGGAGAAGACGATTCCACCTAGTCCATAAGGGTTGTCGTTTGCAAGATCAATGGCTTCTTGTTCACTGTGGGCCTTGTAGACCGAAGCAACTGGACCAAAGAATTCAGTGGTGTAGCCAGGGTTAGACTTGTCGATGTCGGTAAGAATGGTTGGCATGAAGAATTGGCCTGGGAGATCAACTGGTTCATTGCCATAGACTACCTTAGCGCCGGCTTTAATGGTGGCATCAACTTGGGATTGAAGTTTGTCCTTAGCTTTCTTGGAATTCATTGGAGCAAGCGTTGTGGATGGGTCCATTGGATCACCCATTTTAACCTTGCTGAAGTCTTCCTTTAATTTCTCAACAAACTTGTCGTAGACGTTGTCCATGACGATGAAACGTTTGTCAGAACAGCAGACCTGACCGTCGTTATAGAGACGAACCCGCCAAGCAATGTCTTCCGCTTTGTCTAAATCAGCGTCATCTAGAATCAGGAATGGATCCATTCCACCCAGTTCCATTGAGTTTTTCTTGAGGTTTTTACCAGCGGCCTCAGCGACTGAAGATCCACCTCGTTCGGAGCCAGTTAGTGCTACTCCTTGAACCCGTTTGTCTTCGATGGCTTTTGTGACCTGGTCGTATGATAGGAACATATTGGTTAAAGCGCCCTTTGGTGCCCCAGCCTTTCTGATGACGTCCGCAAATGATTGGGCTGAGTCTGGGATGTTTGAGGCATCCTTTAGAATCATTGGGTTTCCTACCATAAAGTTGGGAGCAAAGACTCTCATGATCTGGTAGTAAGGGAAGTTCCATGGCTCAACCATGACTAACGTCCCGAGGGCGTGGTAGTGAACTTCAGCCTCACCAGTTACAATTGAAGAGATGGCCTTTGGTTGAAGCAATTCTTCGCTGTGGTCGGCGAACCAATCAGCAATGATGGCACAAAGTTCAACTTCACCTTGAGATTCGCGGAACAACTTGCCCATTTCAATGGTAGCGGTCTTAGCTAGATCGTCCTTGTTGTCACGCAAAGCCTTGGCAACGTTGTGAAGGATTTTAGCTCGTTTTTTAATGTCTTGTTTTTTCGTTTTTTGATAAAGCGCTTCGTCAGTTTTTAGGACTTGCTCTAATTCTGCGTCGGTAGCGTTTGGATAAGTCTTAATTGTTTCGTTGTTAAATGGATTTACAGTCTCATATGCCATAATAACTCTCCCTTATTATAAATAAACTTGAATTAAACTTTAGTGACCAAATAACTATGAGAATCAGTTAGCTAACTCATATCTCACCTTGAGTATAATCCATTCGGAAGCGGTTACAATGAAATTGGCTTAATTGTTTTGAAAAAATTATTTACCTATATATTTACGAAAAAGATACAAAAATCTTGCAAGTGGGAAAAGAACAAAAAATAAATATATACTTGATAAGGGGAGAATATAATGAATAAGTTAGAAAAGTATGTCTTAGATAGAGATAAAAAAGAACCCGGCTTTAAGAGTGGGGTTCAAAAAGAAGAAGGCAAATTAGAAGGTGCTGTTTCAGTTATGAAAGTACGGAAAGATGCGGGATATTCTCAAAGAGAACTTGCTAAAAAGGCTAGAATTCCTCAGTCAACCGTTAACCGCGTTGAGAAGGGTGATAACGTTAGTGTAAAGACGCTTTCAAAAATTGCGACGGCGTTAGGTAAAAAACTTAGTATTATCATTTCTTAAAAAAGCCCCAAAATGAACTTTCAAATTCATTTTGGGGCTTTTTGTTATTTTACGTTTAAGATCCACAAGAAGACTAGGAAGATAATTGCTAACGAGTACATCATCCAACCGACTTCTTTACCACGTTTAGCGGCAATCATGGTAATTGGGTAGGCGATGAAACCAAGTGCAATTCCGTCAGAGATACTGTACGTTAGTGGCATTCCAATTGCAATCAGAAAGGCTGGGGCTGCCACTTCAAACTTGTTCCAATGAATGTTACCAAGTGACTTGGCCATCAAGATTCCAACGATAATCAGTGCGGGAGCTGTCACCTGACTAGTAATAACGGTCAATAGTGGCGAGAAGAACATTGCTAACAAGAACAGAATTCCGGTCACAATTACCGTAAATCCAGAACGACCACCAACCGCAATGCCGGCTGATGATTCCACGTAGGCACCCATTGGCGAAGTTCCAAGAAGTGAACCAACCAGCATGGTAACCGAGTCGGCACCTAAAGCACGGCCGATTCGTGGAATTTTATTGTTTTTCATGTAACCAGCCTGTTCGGCTAATCCAACTAACGTTCCGGCGGTATCAAAGAAGGTTACCAAAAGGAACGTCAACACGACGACAATTAACTGGGGCGTGTTGATCTTGTCAACATTGAATAGTCCTACTAGGAAAGTGGACTTAATGCTGGGAACTGCCGAGACGATTCCGGTAGGCATTTTGATTAATCCGAAAAGGACTCCAATTACGGCTGAAGCAACCATCCCAATGAAGATTGAGGCTGGAACGTTAGCGGCCATCAAGAACAAGGTGATGACTAAGCCGGCAACCGTCAGTAAAGTAAGAGGGTTACTGAACGAACCAAGACCCACCAAAGTGGACTTGTTAGCAACCACAAGCCCACCATTGTTTAATCCTAAAAAGGCAATGAACAGGCCAATCCCACCAGCAATGGCTGACTTTAAGTCAGATGGAATCGAATCAATGATTTTTTCTCGCAACTTGAGCAAGGTCAAGATGACGAAAAGAATGGAGGCAACAAACACGCCGGCTAGTGCGGTCTGCCATGGAATCTTCATCCCAATACATACGGAGTACGCAAAGAAGGCGTTGAGCCCCAGACTGGCGGATAATGCAAACGGATAGTTTGCGATGATTCCCATTAGGAAACAGCCAAAGGCAGAGGCGAGGGCCGTTGCCGTAAAGACGGCACCTTTATCCATTCCTGCGGCACCCAAAACATTCGGGTTTACGAATAAAATGTACACCATGGAAACAAAAGTCGTAACTCCCGCAACCGTTTCACGGGTGAAGTTAGTTCCTAATTCCTGAAAGTGAAAAAACGAGGCAATTCGATTAGCCATTTCCACAACTCCTATCAAATTAATATTCGGTTTTTCAAAAACGAATTACGATAATAGGATAACACAAAGTTAAAATGTGTCAAATCACGAACGATACTAATTACAAGGCAAAAATCGTGCATTAACGTCCGTTGACATGTTTGTTAGAATTAGAGTATGAATGGAGTTTTAGAGATGAAGAAGATTTTATTATTAGGAAATACTCCGGCCGAACAAATGGTCTTTAACTACTTTAATAGAAGTAATAAATTTCAGGTTTTTGAGATTACCGCGGGCGATTTTACTAAGGAACGGACGTATCGGGGACACTTAAAGGATGTTGATATCGTGGTTTCTTTTCTGGGACCGATGGACGTTGATTTGGACATGGAAGCGTTGTTTTCCGTGATTTATTCGCACCGCCTTCAACTAGAACGAGTTATTTTTCTTTCGGTAGCAGGCATTGACAAAGAAGTTGACGGAAAACTTGATTATCCGGGAGTCGATGACGTCTCTGAATTTTTAAAGCAGCAACAGTATGCCATAAAAGTCATTGATGAATCGGAAATCCCCTACACTGTTTTTCGCTTGGTTAACGTAGTTAATACCAAACACAACGATGGTCATACGATTGAAGAAGGAAAGTCCGTTCCAGTTGGAGACGTTTCCCATGAAACGGTTGCACATTTTGTAATTGACGCAATCGTGAACGAGAAATTTATCAATCAGTCACAAGCACTCATTGAGGAGCGTTCAGAAAGGAAAGCATAATGGCACTACAATTTGTCTTAGGCAAAGCCAGTAACGACCATTTTAAAAAAGTGGTCGGAAATCTTGATCAGTCCATGCAGCAGCATCCACACGATGCATATTTTTATTTGGTACCGAACCATATTAAGTTTGAGTCCGAACTAGGGACGCTGAAACAATTGAATCATAAGCAGCAGAACACGTTTGCTGAGACACGGGTCCAGGTTTTTTCCTTTTCGCGATTGATGTGGTATTTTCTCGGCAACAGTAAGGAGTATCAACTACCTCGGCTTTCAAAAGATGCCATCAACATGATTATTTTTCAGATTATTGAAAATCAACAAGAGCAATTATCCGTATTTAAGGGTGAAGGAGCCCAACCAGGTTTTATTTCGCAGGTGGCTGATCAGATTAACGAACTGCAGCAGGGCAAGATTGACCCCGATACGTTGGATAAGATTGCTGATCTTGATCCTGGAACGATTAATCCCGAATTACAGGGAAAACTGAAAGACATTAGCGTGATTTATCGCGAATTCTTGAAAAAAACGGACGGAAAATACGTCTATAGTTCACAGACTTTGACAATGTTAAACCAGTACCTACTAAACACCGACCTGTCCCAGATGCATTTTTACATCAGTGGTTTCTCCCAATTTTCTGCTTCGGAACTAGACATCGTCAAAACGTTGATTGATAAGGCCAAAGACATCACGATTGACCTCAACTTGGACCGTTCGTATCCAAATGAAATGCCCGATAACTCGGCCTTCTTTTTGCGTTCGGGAAGACTGTACAACCAGTTGTACCAGTACGCTAAGGCAAGCGGGGTCAAAATCATGACCGATCAGTACGCGGGCGACTGTCGTTGTAGTGATGGCATTAAGGAACTAGAGGACTACTGGATTTCAAGTAGCCAGGTCGGGACACCAATTTCGCCGAACACGAATGGCAACTCGGACCTCGAACTTTTTCGGGCTGATTCCAATTATGACGAGTTGATGAACATTGCGACCATGATTCGTCAGATGGTTGCCACGGGACGCTTTCGTTACTCCGATTTCATGGTGGTTACCAGACATTTGGACAAGTATCAAAACGTCATTGATCCCATTTTTCAGATGCAACAAATTCCGTATTTCGTGGACATTCAGAAACACATGGACAATCATCCCCTAGTGGAACTAATCGACGCGTTGTTTTCCATCTATCGTACCGATCGGAAACGGAATTACCGCTACGACGATGTGATGCGATTACTAAAGTCAGAATTACTACTGCCAAGGGATCAAGACGGAAAGCCGATGAACATTGATCGTTACCGTCGCTGTCTTTCGTTGTGTGAAAATTTAGTCCTAAAAAATGGCTACGAGGGGAAATGTTGGACTCAGGACGAAGACTGGGAGTACGCCACTGTTTCTGACAACGATACGGGCATTATGTCAAATCGAAATAAGGAAATCTCCACTGACATCAACGTCATTCGCCACTTTGTAAAAGAAACGTTACCACCATTTTATAAGAAAATGGCGCAAGCCAAGACGGGGAAAGATGCTGCCAACCTGCTGTACCAATTTTTGGATGAAAATGGTGTAATTAATGAACTAAAACACTGGCAGGATCATGCCACTGAACGTGGTGACCTACAGGAAGCTGGTCAGTCGGAACAAGTTTGGAACACACTGTGCGGTTTACTGGACGACTTTGTTACTTTTTTGGGTGATCATCCCTTTGAGATGGACACCTTCCTGGACCTCTTAAAGGCTGGTTTTGAGGGAGCGTCATATTCCCAGATTCCATCAACCTTGGATCAGGTCACAATCTCTGAAACCGGACTAGTCCAATTGAACGATAAAAAAGTGACCTTTGTAATGGGAGCTGACGACAATAGCATGCCAGCCACGATTGAAAACAATAGTCTTTTTAACGACGCCGATCGTGACCAGATGAATGATAACTTTACTGATGACCAGTATTTAAATGACAACAGTGAGACCCAAATGGTCAACGAACCCTACTTAAATTATTTAGCCTTCATGACCCCATCTGATAAATTGGTCTTTTCGTACAACTTGGGTGGCGGAAAGGAAGACGTGACTCAGTCCATCTCACCGTACATCGCCAGAATTAGGGATCACTTTAACCTAAAAGAGCAACATGTAAGTGGGACGCCAGCATCTGATTCTAACGATGTTCGGCAGTTCATTGGTTCCAAGCGTGCCACCTTAAAGTTCTTGGTCAAGGCCGCACTCGATGCTAAGGTTAGTGGTAAAAAATTGAGTCCAGCTTGGAATCAGATTAAAGCGAACCTTGAAAATGACCCAACGATGCGGACCATCACGCAGAAGTTACTTGGTAGTCTGAAGTATGAGAACGTGCCAGCTTCTTTGAAGCCACAAATTGTGACGGGGCTGTACGGGAACACGATTAATACCTCCATTTCTAAGCTAGAAGAATTCTACTATGATCCGTACGAATACTTTTTGAAGTATGGACTACGACTAAGAGAACGAGACGAGTTTAATCTTGACCCCAGCAGTACGGGAACGTTCTACCACGAGTCCCTTGATGAGTTGGTCAAGAAGATTAATGCCGAACACATTGACATTACTAAGTTAACCAACGAACAGATTAAAAACATGGTAACTGAAATCACTGATACCATTATTGAAAACGACCCGAACCTGCAGTACGAAATCCTGAAGAGTTCCAACCGGATGGAGTACATTGCTAAGCAGTTAATCCAGACGGTGATCCAGATGGCGACGGCACTTAGAGACCAGTCCCATTACACCAGAATGCGACCGAAAAACACCGAGGTCATCTTTGGTGAACCCGGAAAACCGAATGGCATTGACGGTCTGAACTTTGATTTAGGCAGTCAACACTCGGTGAACGTGCGGGGCCGAATTGACCGGATTGACCAGATGTTCATTGATGGGACTGAGTATCTCGGGTTGGTCGACTATAAATCCGGTGAAAAGAAGATTGATTTATCGGAAGCCTATGACGGAACGCGGATGCAGATGATGACTTACCTTGATGCGGTGCTACGAAATCAGGATAAGCTATCTACTACTGACAAGGTGAAGTTAGCGGGAGCGCTTTATATGCACATCTTTGACCCGATTTTGAAGCCGCAAGACGTTAAGAATTTTGATGATCCGAAGCAGCTGGAAGCCGCATTGATGAAGGCTCATAAGTACACGGGCCTCTTGGTTAATAACGATGGTATGTTAAAAGACATGGTCAATAACGTTGACGATGCCGGTAATATTTATCCATATCAGTTTACCAGTAAGGGTGATTTATACAGTAATGCGGTCAAGACCAGTATTGTTGAACCACGTGACTTGGACCTTCTACTGAAACGGACTGAGGATCGGATTAAGAATGCCGGTAAGCAGATTTTTGCCGGAAACATTAAATTGGAACCGTCTCAGTATAAAGACCAATCCAAGATTATTTATTCTCCCTATAAACCGGTGATGCAGTTTGACCCATTATTAACTGAAAATAACTATCGAATTGTGAAAGACATGGGGAACAACAAGGACGTGATTGACTTCTTAAGAAAGGAGGCACGTGATAATGGCGAACAATAGTATGAATTTTACCCCCGAACAAGAAAAGGCCATTACGGAAAAGTTTCAGGGAAATGCGTTAGTGTCGGCCTCAGCTGGCTCGGGAAAGACCCGGGTGTTGGTTCAACGAGTCCTAAATAAGGTCGAACACGGCGTTGACGTTGACCATCTGTTGATTGTGACGTTCACGAAGGCCGCCGCTAAGGAGATGCAGGATCGCATTAAAAAGGGTCTCCAAGATCAAATTAATCAGACCAGTGACAATGCGCAAAAACGAAACTTAGTCAAACAAATTCGGAAGTTGTCAGTGGCCCACATTTCAACGATGGATGCTTTTTGCCAGTGGTTGGTCCAGAAGTACTACTACGCTATTGACCTAGATCCCAACTTTCGGATTTTGGCCGACCGAACGGAGCTGGAGATGCTCCGGGATTCCGTCTGGGAAGACGTGCGTGAAGACCTGTACGGAGACGATGAGGATGGGTCATTTGCCAGATTGACCCGCAATTTTTCTAGTGATCGAGGTGACGACGGTTTAACCGACGTGGTTCTGGGACTTTATGATTTCGCAAACGTTGATCGAGATCCAGTGGCGTGGTTAGATAAGCTTTCAGACTTGTATCAAATGGACGGTAGTATCACTCGGAGTGCGTTTTACCAGAAATACCTCCTCCCAGAACTTCAAAACAAAATGAAGCAGGCCATTAGCTTACTTGAACAGTCCCGTCAGGAATTTTTAAACGGTGCCATGTCTGATCGGGCCGATTTGGTTGAAGCTGACATTAAAAAGTTGAATCAGATTTACGATCGGTTGAAAACAGCGGACTGGGATGCCCTCTATGATGTATTTCATGATTTTAAACTGGGAACCATGTCTCGGAAAAAGGTGGATGATTCTCAAAAAGAATTCAAGAAACAAGCCATGGAACTGCGTAAAAATGCTGATGATACGATCAAAAAGAACCTTACCAATCGGTACTTTTTTGCCAAACAAGCTGACAATTTGGATGTGATTCATCATTCTGAAACCATCGTTAACAAGTTAGTGGACGTCGTTAAGACGTTTTCGACGCGCTATGCTGAGGTCAAAAAACAAAAGCACGCTTACGAATTTATTGATATTGAACACTTTGCGTTAAACATTTTAACTGGGAACAGCAAGGACAGTCCTGAAATTCAACATCAGTTTCAGAACTACTTTAATGAAATCATGGTTGATGAGTATCAGGATAATAATCGTCTTCAAGACGCCATTTTAAACGCCATGAAGAATCCGAAACATGAGAACATGTTTATGGTAGGAGACGTCAAGCAGTCGATTTATCGTTTCCGGTTGGCCGATCCCGGGATGTTTCTGGAAAAACTAGACGATTATCAAGAATCCGATAATCCGGATACGGCGGTCGTTTTGGCCGATAATTTCCGTTCGGCCAAAAACGTCGATGACTTTACCAACTTAGTCTTTTCTCAAATCATGGACCGGGGTCTTGGTGAGATGAACTATACCGGCAACGCCAAGTTGAAGTACGGGGCCACTTACTACGGTGATGCCGTCAAATCAAACGCCAACGTTATGATGTATGTAGATGATTCAGACCATGATGACGACGATCTGACCCTTGAACCAGACAGTAGTTCTGAAGGTCAGGTTAAAATGGTGGCCGATCAAATTCAGGACCTAATGAAAAAGAAGATGCAAATCTACGACAAGACTACGCACGAGATGCGTGACATTCGTTACGGTGATATTGCCATCTTGGAACCAACCCGTAAGAACAATTTAGATATTTCCAAGGAATTTGCCCAAAAACAGATCCCACTTTCAATTGATGGTGGCGAGAGCTACTTTAAAACCACTGAAGTTCAGATTATGATGTCACTCTTACAGATTATTGATAATCCCTATCAAGATATTCCGCTCGCGGCGGTCCTGCGTTCGCCAATCGTGGGAATGGATGAAAATGAGATGGCTTATCTGCGAATTAACCACAAGACCGGTGACTATTTCACGTCGCTTCTTGATTTCTACCACAACTATCCGACACAGGAACCAACCGAATTTGGTAATTTGGTTTCCAAAAAAGTGCAGTTGTTCTTGGATCAATTGAATGATTTTAAGGACTTTGCGACAAAACATGAACTTTCAGATTTGATCTGGCACATTTACAGTGTGACTGGTTTCTTGGACTACGTTGGTGGGATGCCGGCCGGAAAGAAGCGCCAGGCTAACCTGCACGCTTTATACGAACGGGCCGCTGAATACGAAAAGAGTAGTTTTAAGGGTTTATTTGCCTTCGTGCAGTTTGTCAAACGATTGCAGGACAAGGACGACGATTTAGCGGAGGCCCCTGCAGAAATTGAGACCGACTCGGTCCACGTCATGACGATTCACGGTAGCAAAGGGCTGGAATTTCCGGTGGTCTTTTTGATGGACGCTACCAAACAGTTCAATAACTCTGACAGCCGGGGAAACTACATTTTCAATAATAAATTGGGAATTGGGGTTAAATACTTAGATCAAAAAAAGCATGAACTGTTGCCCAGTTTGCAGTACGTGGCCATTAATGATTTAGAATACAACAGTATGTTAGCCGAAGAGATGCGGCAGTTGTACGTTGCGCTGACCAGGGCTGAGCAACAACTCTATATCACTGGGATTGTTAAGAACAAGAAGTCGGTTGAAGATGAGACCAAGAAGTGGGAACGTGCCTATCAGAGTTCAGACCTGGTCTTAAATCAATCCACGAGAAGTAGTGCGAATAACTTTATGGACTGGATTGGGGCCGCACTTGCTCGTCATCCGAACTACTATCAGGACCGCGGAAAAGTTGATGCCACCCACGTTTTGGCGAAGGATCCGACGAACTTTAAGGTCGAATTTGTGACGGCGAAGGATTTGAAGCAACCTGGGACGACCGAAACAAAGTCGGCCACAGAGGAACAGGAACTTCCAGCTGATCAAATTGATCAATCACAAATTCAGCAGATTATGGGGTTCAAATATCCATACAAAGCAGCCACTACTACCACGGCCTATCAATCCGTTTCGGAAATCAAACGATTATTTGATGATCCGGACAACATTCAACTGGGAAGTGTCGCCGAAAGTCGCAACATGATTTTAAGGCGAACGCGATACAATAACTCAACGTTTATGCAGCCGCAGTTTATGCAATCGGTCGGACAACCCAACTCGATGGAGATTGGAACGGCAACGCATCTGATTTTGCAGAAGATTAACGTCAAAGAACCGGTTAATCACAAGACGGTTTCAGAACTCTTGGCACAGTTGGTTAATGATAAGTTAATTACGCCGGAGGTTGCCAAAAAGGTCAACGTTGATTCGGTTGTCGAGTTTTATCAAAGTGACCTAGGCAAACTAATTAAGGCTCATCCCGATCAACTTCATCGGGAAGTTCCGTTTTCGCTGCTGGTCTCGGCCGATCAAATTTTCTCTGAGTTTGAAAACGATTCAAAACAAAAGTTGTTGGTCCACGGAATTATTGATGGTTATCTTGATTTAGACGATGGAGCCGTTCTGTTTGATTACAAGACCGATTTCGTTAATCCGAAGAGACCGGATGCGAGTGTCAAGAAGATCATTGACCAGTATCGTGGTCAGGTAAATATCTATGGCATTGCTTTATCAGACATCTTGGGTAAACCAGTTAAAGACGAATATTTATACCTGCTATCAAATAATACCTTGCAGCGGGTTAGGGCTAAGAAGTAAATAGTAAGAACGTCAGTCAAAAATGATTGGCGTTTTTATTTTCATAAAAAGCGAACAATATTGGCTAGACAACTTAATTGATTCAAAGAAAAACGAATGATAAAATTTGTGGTAACTTAATGATTTACCTAATGTAATTTAGAATTTTCGTAATTGAGGATGCGTTCAAATTATTCGTTGTGAAGGATTCTTTCAGTGGTATACTTGAAATAAGTTGCAAATACGACCATCAGACAGTAAACCAAACCAGTCGTTAATAATTGGAGGATAAAATGGAGCGAAATAAGAAATATGCATTTGAGTCAATCCCAATTTCCGAACGAGACATGAATTATTGGGATATGTTTGCCACGTGGTTCGGAGCGAACGCTAACAACGGAACCTGGTTCATTGGTGGCGTGATTGCCGCCGCTGGTTTCTTTGGTGGGATTAGTTCGGCCATCATTGCTTCGGCAATTGCCTTCGCGTTTTTGAGCATGGTGGGCTACATGGGATATCAAACGGGGGCATCGACCACGATCTTGTCCAGAGCTCCCTTTGGAATTCGGGGAAGTGTCGTGCCATCAGTCATTAATCTGACGCTCTTTATGGGGTGGACGGCCGTTAACACGTTTATCGCCGCTACTTCCCTTGCGTATCTGTTCCACAGTATGTTTGGCTGGGCGTTGTTTGGTCAACCCGGCGGCTACTTTGGGATTATTGTTGGAATTATCATCATGAGCATTCTGCACTTACTTAGTATCATCGCTGGTCCCAAGTCCGTTCAAATTATCGAACGAATTGGAGTGATTTTGGTAATTATTTTTGTGATTATCGAAGTCATCGTGGTTTTTCGTGACGTTTCGTTTTCACAGATTGCCAAGTATCAAGTTCCAATGAAAGCCCGGATGCCATTTGGGGTCGCCCTCGATACGATTGCTGCGGCTGCCCTTGGTTGGGTAGTTGGTGGAGCTGACTTTACCCGGTTCACTTCCAGTAAACGCATTGCCACCCAGGCTCCATACGTCGGTGCCATTCTTGGGATGGTCAGCTTTGTCATTATTGGTCTGTGCACGACTCTGAGTGTTGCTTTGACGTCCGGGGTCTTTAATCCTAATAACTCCGATCCTAGTACGGTTGCTAATAAATTGGGACTGGGAGTTATTGCGATGGTTGTCATTGTTTTGACCAGTATGACCGCCAACGCCGTCAACATTCAGTCTGGTGGCTCCGCTCTAAATAATCTGATTCCTAAGATTAGTTTGAATAAATCATTGTTCATCGTTACCATCTTGTCCATGATTTTGACACTGGTTCCTTTGATTAACGGTAGTTTCCTTGATGCCTTTACCGCATTTCTAAACTATACTGGAATGTTCCTTGGTCCAATCATTGCCATCTTGGTGGTTGATTACTTTGGGTTGTCAGATGGGAAATACGATTTGAAAGCTTTAGAAACTCCCGCAGGAAAATATTGGTACAAAAATGGAATTAACTGGTTTGCGATGTTATGTATCGCCATCGGGGTGGTATTGTACATTGCGCTAAACATGTTGCCAATTATTAAGGCGACGGTTGGAGCCACTTTCATTTCTATGATTGTGATTGCCATTATCTATTATGTAGGTAGTAAATTGATGAGAAAAGCTTAATTTAATAACAAACAAAAAAGCATCAAATCATTACATAATGATTTGATGCTTTTTTAGTTTTTATCAATGAATTGTTCATTTACGAAGCGATGATATTCTGGAACTCGATTCATTAATTCTTCGTGGTTTCCAAAGCCTAATATTTTGTGACGGTCTAGAAAGTATATTTTATCGGCATTTATAATGGTTGAAAGTCTGTGTGCAATGGCAATAATTGTTTTGCCGGTCATCATCTTATCAATTTCGTATGTTACTAATTGTTCAGAATCAGAGTCCAGGCTAGAAGTTGCTTCATCAAGAATTAGGAATTTAGGATGTTTTAAATATGCTCTAGCAATTTGTAATCGTTGTCTTTGTCCTCCAGATAATTTAAGTCCTTGTTCACCAATGATTGTTTTTATTCCATCTGGTAATGATGATACACAATTTTCTAAATCAGCAATTTTAATTGCTGTTGATATTTCTGATTTGCTTGGGATATTTACTAAACCAAGAACTAAGTTATCATAAAATGTTCCAGAAAAAATAGTGTTATCTTGAGTTACTACTCCAAAAAGCGAACGCCATTGCGAAATAGAAAAATTAGAAGCGTCATTGTCATCAAACAAGAGTTTTCCATATTGGATTGGATAAAGTCTTGTTAATAAATTGATAATAGTGGTTTTCCCAGCGCCTGAGGGACCAACGATTGCAATTTTATCACCAGGAGTAAAATCCATTGAAACATTACTTAGTACTAGGTGATTTTCATAAGAAAAAGATACATTTTTTAATTTAATAACTGAATTTTTTGAAGTGTTTTTAATAACAGGATTTTTATAGTTATTTTCTGGACTTAACTGTAAGATTCTAGTAATTTGTTTTGTTGCTCCCTTTGCTTGCTTGTAGCTTGCATAGAAATCAGCTATGACATTAATTGGTCCAATTACTTGGAATAGATACATTAGAAAAGCGACTAGGGTTCCAATGGAAAGAGTTCCAGCTGATACCCGAACACCACCGTACCAAATGATTATAATAATCAATAAAAGTCCAAACATGGTTTGAATTGGACCTGTTATAGCAAAAATTGCATTCATTTTTAGTGATAAATGATAAAGAGCATTTACGTCTTTTTTGAATTTATTTTGGATACTATGTTCTGCGTTATTTAATTTAACCGCTCGAATGTTTCTAAGACTTTCAGAACTGGTTTCATTCATTTGAGCTAGTTTCTCTTGAGATTTAATTGAAACCTTCTCATCAATTATTCCAATTGGGATGGTAACCATCGCGTCTAGTGGAAATGCAATTAAGATAAGTAAAGATAGTTTCCAATCAAGTGAAAATAAAATTGCAAATGTTCCCACCACAGTAATTATTCCACTAATTGAAGAGGGGATTATTTCAGTAGTAAAGTTTTGAATTATTGAGGCATCATTAATAACTCTACTAGAAAGTTTTCCACTTAATTGGTTATCAAAATAGGTAGTTGGTAAATAAAGAAGATGATCTTGAATACGAGTGCGAATATTTGCAATTTGTTTGGCTCCTGAACGACTAAGCAAATATCCACTAATTGCTGTAAAAATGGCACTAAAAATTAGCAAGGCCAAAATTCCAATAATTGTCCACGTATTATTTTTTTGACTGAGTAACGATTTAATGTTGATAGCCTTACCAATTAATAGGGGAATAAATAAAGAAACTATTGTTCCAATCAGACTTAAACCGAGTCCAACGAAGAAGCCGGCATCTAGTTTAATGAAATTAATTTTTGTCTTTTTCATTATTTTCCTACTTTTAATTTATTTAAGAATTAATCATAATAAATGATTTTATACGATGACATTAATTTAATTTTGATTAGGAAAGAAACAGTTGATTTAAGACAGATTTAGGCACTGGCATCCATTTCCAAGCGTTATTATCTTTAATGCCTTGTAAGACAGTCATTAGACCAGCATTTCCAGTAAACAAATCATTTGAAAAACGATATCCATATGTTCCGGGTGACATAATATTATTATTAGAATCTACAAGCAGATAGTTTTCTAATGACTGGACTAATTTATCGATGTCGGATAATTTGTTTTTATTATCAATTCCTATAAGGATAATTCCACTGATCCCTCTGGTTAGTCCAGATGAGTATGTGCAGTAAGTTTGGAGATTTTTAGTGAATTGTTCTTGAAGGTTTAAATATTTTTCGTTTTGAAATTCATGTAAGCGCCTAATAAATTGGCTCAATACTAATCCGACACCAACTCCTCCTTCTCCTAGATATGGAAGTATTCTGGGAAAACCAATTGAATTATCCAAAATCTCTGCAGATTGTGAGTCGGAAATTTCAATGTTTTTATCTAGTTCAAAATTCAACATATCTTTGGCATTTTTCAGAGTTTCTTTGTTTTTTGTTACATCAAATAGTAGTAATAAAAATAAACTCGCGCCTGACCATCCATTCATTAATCCATAAGGAATGGTATCTTCATCATCTGGTTGAGTTCCCGAACCATTTATAAATAATGTATTTAAGCGGATCGCGATTAATTTACTCATTTCTAAAAATTTATTATTATTATTTTTTTTAAAGAAGGCTAGTAAACTTAAACCAATTCCGCTTAATCCAGAGTAAAGAGTGTAATCTGTTTCTTTTAAAATTCTATTTTTTTGATCAAGTATAAATTCAAGAAATTGGTTTGAATGTTCCTGTAAGTTTAAATCATCTAAAATAGACGCGATTCCTGAAATACCATTAAATAGTCCAAGACTGGTGTCTTCATTGAAGTGGCTAATAAGATTTTTGCTGCTATTATTAGCCCAATTGATTTCTTTTGTTAACTTTGTATTACTCCGATTTAATGCCATTAGTATTCCAAAACCACCATTAGCGATGTTAACTTTTCCAAGCTTGTCAATAAATTGTCTAATGTCACCACCTGAAAAACTATCATTTTGATTTGATGAATATTCAATTATTCCGGTTTTTAACCCATTGATGAGTTTGTCTACTGCTTTTATATTGATTTCAAATTTTGGGACGTCGAAAATGTTCTTTAATTTTGGAATGAAATTTTTACAATCCTTTTCTGTATTTTGTAATATATCAAGTGCTTTTTCTCCAAAATAATCTGTTATCCATTTATTTTGATTTTCTTCAATTTTTAAAGACAAATCAGAAACGAACTCAATCGGTAGTAACAAAAATCTTGAGATCCTCATGTAAGCAAACCAATCAGCACTTTTAAAGTCACTAATTTTAGAATTAACGTATCCCGTAGTTTGTAGTTCTGGATGATATTCATTTGAGAGGAGGGTAGCAGTCTCAAAATCGATTAGTTTAATGTTATTGTTAGGAGTAACCATAATATTATTTGGATTTAAGTCACCAATAGCAAAACCAGCCTGATGAACTTCTGTGATTGCCACTTTTAATTGTTTGATTAATTGATCTATAAGTTTTAAATATTCATTTCGATTCTTTTCGTATGAGAAAGGAAAGTTTTCTGGAATGAAATCGGATAATGAATTTCCAGGAACAAATTCTTCAATCAAGTAATTATTTTCCCATATCTCAAAATAATCATAGACCTTAACTGTTCTGTTAATCCCATTTAATTTTTTTAGGGTATTGTATTCATTCTTTACACGGAAAAAACCATCATTCCCTTGTGCATCAATTCCAGACTGTTTTCGTCCCTCCTTCATTACATAATTTTTACCATCTTTTGTGACTTGATAGACGCCGCCACCATTACTAAAGTGAATTGCGGAAATAACCTCATAGCGTTTGAATTTAGTTAAATCAATTTTGGAATATTCAATCGTTTGTATTTTATCCATTTTTTTAATTTCTTTTGGTTCAGAAATAAATGAGGGAACGTTATAGTATGGAACCCTTAAGTCTGGCACTAACTCTCCATTTGGATTTTTGATTCCCATGATCGTTTTTCCATCATGTACCATTGGCATTCCAATAAATCCCCCATACCTAAAGAAGATGTTGGAACTGTACCACTGTTTATCGTTTAAAATATATGCACCCTTGGGGATGTCATTGGTTAGGTCAGTTAGGGGACTTAATAGTTGAATAAATTGATCTTCATCTTTGGGGTAAATTGTTATGAATTTTCCACATGCAGATCGATCACCATATTTTGAATTTTTCATAATTAATTCTTTTTTGGTAGGAACAAATTTAAAAGAAATGTTATTTTCTATCAAATACGGTGTGATTTGGTCCAATGTTTTTTGCGCGTAATCAATGGGAGATGTTACATGAATTTTCCACCCTTGGTTTGGCAGTTGTCTATTTTTATTGATAAAATAATTCCAATTTTTATCGATATGATGATTCCATTTATCCTTGTCGTGAATAGTAACTTTATAAATTAAACTGTTTGTTTCGGCTGTGGTGGGTTGATAAAATAATGATCCTTTTTTTAAATAATCTAAATATCTTAAATCCATAACTACATCCTTTAAGTTTAAAATAAAAAGAGAGTCCTATTAGGGCTCTCTTATCTCTTGCATATAAGAATACTAACGTCACTGTTAATTGTGCATCCAACGCTCAGATGAGAACCCTTACGTCCTTTTCGGCGCTTTTTTCTTAATGCTACATTATCAAGTTGTTGTAATTGCAGAATAGGTTTCATGAAATGCTCCTATAGTATTATTTGCACATAATACTAATATTGCTGTTGTTGCCACATCCCATAACACTAATATGAGAATCTTTTTTCCCGCCAACAAGCTTCTTGGCATTTTTACCCACAGTCTTTTGGAGGTCTAGCAAAGTTTTCATAATAAATACACCTATTGTTAAATTACTGACAGAAGACACTTACATTGCTTCGAACATCACATTGAACACTGATATTACTTCGTACTCCGTGATGGTGATGACGACGCTTCTTCTTTAACTCCACGTTTGGTTGTGCTTGTAAATTAAGCAAGTACTTCATATTAAATCTTCCTTTCTTGTGAGAGGCTTAATTACCATAATTAATATAAATTAAACGATATAGAAAGTCAACAATTTTTTAAAAGTTATAAAAATTGTTTTTTATAGTTGTGTAATTACACTGAAAATTCATTTGAGTATTCGATATTTGACTTATGTAGATTTAATTAAAATATTGTTTAAAGCTTTATCAAGATTATTATTTGTATTAAAAAAGCATCAAATCATTACATAATGATTTGATGCTTTTCCATTTAATTAAACGTCTAACTTAGTTTCGCTATCTTTTTTGGTACTTGCTTTGGTTGTTTTCTTAGTAGTGGCCTTATTGTCAGTTGACTTGGATTTTGCATCCTTGTCACTGTCATCGTCCTTTGATTCTTCATCATTGGCAATGCCATAGGCTTCTCTGACCTTGTTCTTGATTTCTTCGACCATCTCAGGTTTGTCACGCAGATTGGCCACGGTCTTATTTAGGCCTTGTCCCAGTCGTTCCTCACCGTATGAGTACCATGATCCAGATTTGTCGACGATGTCTTTGTCAACGGCTAGGTTGACCATGTCAGCAATCGGTTCGATACCCTTTCCAAAACTCATCAAAGTGTCAACGGTCTTGAATGGGGGAGCCACCTTGTTCTTTACGACTTTAATCTTGGTTTCTCGACCAACGACGTCTTGACCTTCCTTTGATTGCTTACCAGAACTAACACGGAGTCGCACACTTGAGTAGAACTTAAGGGCCCGACCACCAGGAGTTGTTTCTGGGTTACCGAACATCACACCAACTTTTTCTCTTAGTTGGTTAATGAAGATAACGACGGTATTGGTCTTGTTGATACTGGAAGCTAGTTTTCTAAGTGCCTGTGACATTAGACGAGCTTGTAAACCAACGTGAGAATCACCAATGTCACCCTCAATTTCAGACTTCGGAACTAGGGCAGCTACTGAGTCGACAACGATTAAGTCGATAGCACCGGATTGTACCAGTGCATCGGCAATTTGCAGTCCTTCTTCACCGGTTCCTGGTTGCGATAACAAAAGGTTGTCAATGTTAACTCCCAGGCTGTGAGCGTATTCCGGATCCATCGCGTTTTCGGCATCGATGTATGCGGCCGTTCCGCCAGCTTGTTGTAAAGCAGCAACGGTCTGAAGAGCGATCGTGGTTTTACCTGATGATTCGGCACCGAAGATCTCAACCACACGACCACGAGGGAATCCCCCAATGCCAAGGGCAATATCTAACGATAAAATACCAGTTGAAATGGAATCAACGTTTTGGTTAGGGGACTCGCCCATCCGCATGATAGCACCGGTCCCAAATTCTTTTTTGATCTTGCTAAGTGCTTTATCGAGCTCGATTTGACGCCCGTCGACACTGTTTTTAGAATTTGCCATAAAATTCCTTTCTTTTTACATATTACGTAATTGCGAACATACGTTTGGTTATTTAATATAATCAATTGTACACTAATAATTACGTAATTTCCAATTAAATTAAATCAATTAATTAGATTCGTTTATTAACGTAATAGGGCGAAGTTTGATCGTTATTTTTAGCATCTGATTGAGCGTTATCCGAAAGGAAAATATCGAATGATTTTTTGTCTTTTCCATGAACTACTACGACGTTTTTGGCCTCCACTTGTTTGTCACGGTAAAGTTGAGCAGAACGAACTGCATCATTATAGTCGTGAAAGTTTCCAAGTGAGTCGCCGGGATTGAAAAATACTGTTTCTGGCATAGTAATTACCACCTTTCTTCTACTATATTGTACCAGATTACGACCTTAATTATCTATTCGCAGGCTGATATGTGAGTTGCTTAATGGTTGACATTAGAACATTAATTAAATAAATTATTAAATCAAATTGATAAGTTACACTCCAACTTTTGGGTACGTTATAATATAAATATAAGCATATGTGAAACTGCTAACATAGAGACCAGTGCTTACTACGTATTTAAATCTAGGAGGTTTAATATGACTAAGAAAAAAGCAATTATGATTGGCGCCGGCATTTCCAACATGGCCGCCGCCGTTTACTTGATTCAAGAAGGTCACTGGGATGGAAAGAACATCACTTTCTATTCCTTGGACGACCATGGCGCAAATGATGGTGCCAAAACTGACGTGACCGGTAATGAATACTGGAATCGTAATCACGAAACGTCTGACCAGACTGGCTTTGTCGCTCGTGGGGGAAGAATGTTGAATTACCGAACCTACGTTGATTTGATGGATCTCTTAAGTCGGGTTCCGTCAGTCACTGAAGAAGGGATGACTGCCGCAGAGGACACGCGCGACTTTGATTCTAAACACCGGACCTACGATAAAGCGCGTTTGATGGAAGGCGAAAAGGGCATTATTAATTCCGCTAAAATGGGCTTTAACAACAAGGATCGGTTCTTATTGACGAAGTTAATCATGATGCCAGACGACAAGGAGACTGAACTTGATAACGTCTCCATCGCTGACTACTTCAAGGACGATCCCCACATGTTTCAAACCAACTTCTGGTACATGTGGGAGACGACCTTTGCCTTTCGTACCCAAAGTTCAGCTCAAGAACTCAGGCGTTACATGCACCAAATGATTTACGAATTTACCCAAATTAACACGCTCGTGGGGGTTAACCGAACTCGATACAATCAGTACGAAAGTTTGATGCTACCATTAATTAATTACTTGAAGAAGCAAGGCGTAACGTTCGTTTTGAACCGTCGGGTTAATGATTGGGACTTCAAAGAAACTCCAATGAACGAAGAAATTACCGTTAAGGGCCTAGAAATGGAGAACGTTGACACTGGTAAAGATGAACACGTTGACGTTGATGACGAGACCGCGGTCTTCTTCACCAATGGTTCCATTACCGATTCGGCTACGCTTGGAGACTTCAACACCCCGTCCGGTGAAAACACCGATTATGGAGCTGCTTCAAGTCTGTGGAAGAAAGCCACCAATCACTTCTACAACTTGGGGAATCCAGACAAATTCTTCGCCGATCGGAACGCCAGTGGCTGGAGTAGTTTTACCGTAACCACTAAGGATCATACTTTCTTAAACGAAATCACCCGTATTACTACGCAACTACCTGGGAATGCTTTGAACTCCTTCCTATCAACGAGTCCAATTACTCCGTTAGGTCAAAAAGACGTGAGAATGTCGATTGTGGTTCATCATCAACCTCATTTCACCGACCAAAAGCCAAACGAAACCGTTCTTTGGGGTTACTTCTTGTATCCATACCGTCGCGGTGAATTCGTCGACAAGCAGTACATCAAGATGACTGGAAAAGAAATGGTTCAAGAGTTGATCGGACAACTTTCAAAGGTCGATCCGGGTCCCGTAAACATCCGTGATAAAGAAAAAGAAATCATGGATTCAATTGTCAACTCGGTTCCGGTATACATGCCGTATGCTTCGGCATTGTTTAACAACCGAGCTAAGATTGACCGTCCCAAGGTCATCCCTGACCATTCAACGAACCTAGCCTTCACCGGTGAGTTTGTTGAACAACCTTACCAAATGGTCTTCACCGAACAAAGTGCAGTTCGTTCTGGTGAAATGGCCGCTTACCACTTTGCTGGTGTTCCAATGTCAAAACTCGTGGACAACCCACGATTTGATAAGAATCCGAAGATTCTGGCCAAGGCCGCTAAAAAATTATTTGAATAGATGATCGTAAATGAAAAGCTCAACTTCGAAATGAAGTTGAGCTTTTTTGATGTTTCAATCAACATAGTCTTTAATTTCAGTAAAACACACGTCACGTAATGAATCCGGGATGGCAAATAAATCCATGAATTCCTCTAGGTTAAGCTGGTCAATTTCCTTGTTGTCAGCGTAGAAGGGAATTAGGAGCCTAACGGCGTTCACGTTGGCCTTCTGTTCGTACTTGGGATTCATTAGAGTGGTAAAGCTAAGAATGGCGTCATCCTGATCGCACTGCAGGACGTGGCTAATCTCGTGCGCAATGATAAACGGAAGTTGTTTTCGTGGCTGCCAGTTGGCATTAATCACAATTGAATGGGAACGAACGTCCGCAAAGGATTGGGTATTTTGATGGAGTTTGTCCGTGTATACAACGGCAATGTCATTATCTAACGCATAGTTAAAAAGACTATTGATGATTTCGTGCATTTCGAAGTTTCCTTAAGATTTCCACGACTGTTTCACGGTCTTCTTCTGGGATGGGTTTGCCCCCAAACATCATGATCGTTGAGAGGTCATCTAAGTCAGCCGAATTGCCGGTTGAGTTTCCTAAGAGATAGTCAACGGAGACGTTGAAGTAGTTGGCAACCCTTTTTAGTTTTTGCGAATTAGCGGTTTGGTCCCACTTTTGCATGGTTCCGTTGGAGAACCCAAGTTGATGTTCTAGTTCGCGAATGGAAATATTTTTATTTTTAGCAAGTTCTTTAACACGTTGGTAGATCGACATTTTTGACTCCTTTGAGTTACTTACATAGAAAAATAATCTATAAAATTGTTGACATGTAGAAATAGTAGATATATGATTGTTCCTGTAAACAGATGAGAAATCAAGCAACAACCTTGAAGAGAGGTCGGTTTAGATTATTTCAGCTGATTTTCTTTACCATTATTGTAGAACTTTTGTCTATAAGATTCAATGATTATTCTACATGATTGCGAATTGATTTTGATGTGTTTACGTGCGAGTTAGCGCTAGCTCTTAAATTTTATAAAGATAAATTTAGGAGGAAATAATTATGGATGAACAAGTTTTAAGCGTTCAAAAGTGGTTGAACGAAGAATACGGTAATGTTTCGGGATTTGATAAGGTCAAGGAGAATGGAAAGACGGGTTGGCCAACAATTTATGCTTTAAGAATGGGACTTCAGCATGAACTAGGGATTAGTCCACTTGGCAGTGGTTTTGGTGACAAAACCAAAAAAGCACTAAGTGGAATGGTCGATCAGTTGAAGGTCGGTTACAAGGGCAAGATTGCGAAGTTAATTCAAGGTGCTTTTTGGTGTAAGGGAATTAGCCCGAATGCGTTTGATGAAAAATATACCAAAAATACACAGAATGCGGTAAATAAATTACGTAATGATGCTGGATTAGATAAAGGTGGAGTTACTGTTCCATTAATGGCTGGTCTATTTGATATGGCTGCCTTTGAATTACTTGATGGTGGTAAAAGGAAATATCGTCAAATGCAACAATATTTAAACCATAACTATTTAGATTATTTTGGTGATGATCTTGGCTTGGTTTCAACTGATGGTTTGTATCAACGAAATACAAACACAGCTTTGATTTATGCCCTGCAAGCTGTTGAAGGAATGACACCTGGACAAGCAAACGGAGTTTATGGACCTGGAACCATTAATAAAACGCCAACTTTAACTGAAGGGGATAAAGGTGCAGGCGTTAAGCTACTTCAATATGGATTAATGGTTAATGATTTTCTGAGTGGATCTGTTGATGGAGTATTTAATAATTCGGTTGCTGAAGATGTGGTTAATTTTAGGAAGTTTATGAATTTACCACCATTTACGGAAAAAGCTGATTTAACCGTTATCAAAGGATTGCTTACCAGTAATGGGAATACTAATCGAGATTCAAATGCTTGTGATACTTCATTTCAATTAAGTGATAAAGACGTTAAAAACATCAAAAATTATGGCTTTGAAATTGTTGGTCGTTATTTAACTGGATCAGTTGGCACTGGCTCAAAACGTCGTAACAAAAATCTGACTGATGATGAACTGAAAAGAATTACTGATGGTGGCCTAAAGGTGTTTCCAATCTATCAAGATAATGATGGCAGTCAGGAATACTTTAATTACGGCCAGGGTTGTGCTGATGCAGGAATTGCAAATGCAACAGCACAACGGCTTGGATTCCCAAAAGATACTATTATTTACTTTGCTGTTGATACTGATATTCAGGCTGGTGACATTGATAGTACGGTTATTCCATATATGGAGGGAGTCAAAAAAGCATTAGGCGGCTCAAGTTATCAAGCAGGAATTTACGGAACCAGAAATGTTTGTGCTCAAGTCCTTGGTAAAGGACTTGCAAAAACGGCCTTTGTATCTGATATGTCAACTGGATATAGTGGAAATTTGGGTTATCAGATGCCTAAAGATTGGGCAATTGACCAATTTGTTGAATACAGTTTAGGTGACATTGCGATTGACCAAGATGCGTCGTCTGGTAGAGATGATGGAACTAATAAGATTAAGCCAACGGAAATTGGAGAAATGTCTGCTAAAGAAGCTTTAAAGAATATTGTTGATAATACACAGGTAGAAATTGATGTTCCTTATGTGCTATACAATGATAATAAATCATTAAAAATTACTTTAGTAGGTGAAGCTGATATTAAGCCAGTCCATGGATCTGGGATGTTTACCATTAGTAATGGGAAATTACCGCGCATTGATATGGGTAAGTGGTTAGGTGAAACTTATAATATTAATGAATCTACAATAGAATACATTTTAGCTCAATTTGACAACTGGACCTTTATACAAAAAATAGATAGTGGTCAGCTATCTATCTCAATTAAACATTCAAATATGACTTGGTATGTGGATTTTCAAATTAATATTTTCAAAGTTAAAATTAATAGTAGAACATTTGAAACTAATCTCACATTGACTATTGATATAGAGTCTAATCCACATGATTATCCAGATTTTAAAAAGTTTGAAGATGCATATGATGAAATTTCATCTAAAGTTGGAGAAGATATCGATAACATAACTCTTTCTCCCGCACAGGTAATGTATGTAATGGCTGATATTAGTTTTAGTGTAGTTGTTATTTTAGGCGGATTGCTGCTGACTATGTAAAAATGTTATAAGAATATTGCTATAAAACAGTGAAGGGAATTACATCTCTTCACTGTTTTCTTCTTATTTTTACGATTTTTTACGGTATTTTAAAATATCTTTAAGCAACCAAGTTAATGTTGAGCCAAAACTAAATAATCCACCTGATATCAAAGAGAATTCATAAATTTGTGTTATATCGTTTGAAAAAGCTATTCCAGTAATTGTACGTATTATTGTCAAAAAGCTAAAAGTGAATATTAGTATGATGAGAAAATATAGTATAGTACATTTTAAGCGAATATTTTGGTAGTTACTATCTTTTCTTTTTCGATTTTTTACAATGATAATTCCTAAGATTGCACCTAAAGAACAGAATTAAAAGATTAGAAATCCTCCCGCAACAATTCCAATGACAGAAATAATGATTTTATTGATATTACTTTGTATCGTAATAAAGCTGGCAATAAAAAAAGAATTGTGATAGCACATAAAAGAGGAAATAATTTGGTTAATTTATAATATTTATGTAAAAATTCTTTTTGATCTTTAATGTAATTGGCTTTTTCTGACATTTTATTCTTCTCCTTATAACTATGGTTACCTAATTAATAAAATATAAAATGATAAACTATTCCACAAATGATATTTATAAATGACAAAGCACAAGCAACTATCACTAAATAGTAGATAAAGTTAACATGCTTGAAAAAGTGTTGTTTTAGATTTTTAAATTCGTTATTTGTGTTACTCATATGATTAAAGTGTTTTAATTTATGAATGGTTAAATATAGGATAAATGAGGTAAACAATGTTGAGCATATCATTAATACAAGAAAATAATTTGTATTTCCTAATAAAAGGTCCCAACGATCGTCTAAAGTTATTTTCCACAAACTTTTTCTGTAGAGAGTATTTTCTATAATATTATGAAAAAAGAAATATAATAGTAGAGTTACTATATATATAAAATTGAAGAATTGTTTTTGTAATTTTTGTTTTTTCCTTCTAAATATCTTCTAGAGCGTTCATATGCGATGTAGAGATATATGATAACTATAATAAAACATAGGTAAATGATATGGGAAGATATGTAGTAGGTAGTTGATAAAGTAAATTGCAAAAGAATTCCTCCAATAAGAATGTTCGTTAATGTTTTTCTATCAAGCTGAATAGTTTTCCTTAATTCTGATCCTTCTTATTATGATTATGTTAATAAAGAAATCATCTATTAAGGTAGCTTACTTTTTTTAAACTTTTTAATTCCCTCAGTAAGTTCTTTTGAATATTTCTTTTTCCGATATTTTAAGGTGCTTTTAGAAAGATAATATAATAAAAATCCAGAGCAAATTAAAAACGTTGGCAGCATTGGAGATTCATATGCCTCCCATAAATTGTTTGAAAGTAATAGTATTTCAATTGATCCAATGAAAACAAAAATTCCAAAACACAGAAATAAAATAATGACCCATAAACAATAATAATGTTTTAACCTTGAAGGTCGCATATGCTTAATCTTATATTTTTCTATCATTAATCTTATTGTAGTTCCTAGTGCGGTAATAAATAGCGAGAATGTAATTCCATCGATTGTCCCCATGATCCAAAGGATGAATTTGTTTGCATGCATATTAAGGAGAATGAATCCCAAAGTGAAGGTAATAATTACCAATATAATGGATGGCAACAATAAGCGTGACATAATGTGGTATTTATGTAAGTATTCTTGGTAGTCTTTGATGTAGTCCGGTTTTTCATACATTTATCTTCCTCCTCACAATTATGATATTACCTTATTAGTAAAATATAAAATGGTAGATTATTCCTAATGCAACATTAATAAATGAAATTATGCAAGTAAATATAATTAATATATAGATATAATTAATATGTCTAAAAAATGATTGTTTCAGTTGTTTAATTAATTTTGGCTGTTGGTTCCCATTATTGTAAATGTTCCAGCGTTTAATTGTCATGCACAAAACAATACTAGTCAGAATAATTACGTATGACATTAGCATAATTAGTCCACTAGGGTTCCCGATTAAATAATTCCAGCGATCTGTTAATGTTTTGTTCCACATATAATTGTCAGTTAAAGTATGCCCAATGATATTATTAGAAGCGAAATATAGAAAAAGAATCAAAATGTATATTAGGGGAGAAATATTGTTAAATATTTCTCCCCTTTTTTTAAAATAATGTTTGGAACGCTCATAGGCAACAATTTCATAGATAATTACTATAAGCATACAAAAAAAGAATAATTTAGCCAGCAAATAATAACCTAATTGAAAATATGATTGCAAGAGAATCCCTCCAGTAAAAGTACGTTATCAATGCCCTTATATTTCATCATTTTTAATTCCTTCAGTAAATTCTTTTAAATACTTCTTTTTTCGATACTTTAAGATGTCTTTTTCCATCGAATAAATAAATATACTTCCAAAGATTGAAAATGTGGTTATGTTAGAAACAAGATATATATAACTTAAATTATGTAAAATTGGCATCAGTACAATTAAAATAATAAAAAGTAATATACCAAAGACAAATAAAATTATTAAGATCCATAAATTAAGGCAGTATTTCTTTCTCATTAAATTTACACTCTTAGGTTTTTTAATTTTTAAATTTAACCATGCTCCTAATGAGGATATAAATAATGCCAGTACAATTCCAGTCAGTAATCCCATTATTAAAATAATAACCCTATTTACATCTAGCTTGATAAGGGTAAATCCTATGGCTAAAAAAATTGCTGATATTATAATAGAAGGAATCAATAAGCGAGAAGCGATATGATACTTATGTAAAAATTCTTTTCGATCTTTAATGTAATTGGCCTTTTCTGGCATTTTATTTCACCTCAAATGTTATTTTTCTTAAAGTAAATGATAGATAGTGACTAACACGATGTTTACACTTGCAGCGACGCAAGAACAAATTACCAACCAATACGCAATGTTAATGTGTTTAAAAAACTTTGATTTTAATGTTCGATATGCTATAGATTTAACAGTTAAACTTGCATCATCATTTAACTTTTTTCTAGTAGTTAAAAAGATGAGGATAATGAAGTAAGCAGCTAACACAGTTAAAATGAAAAAGACTAGATTATTGTGGAGTAAAAATTGACGTCGCTTCTCTGCATTATTGGTTATGTAATGTTTATCAAAGAAGGCGTGGCTAAAGTAACTGGTTATGCAACAATAGAAAAATATCATAATCATATATTTAATGTTATGCAATTTGTATTTAGAATTATGGGTTTTTTATTAAATAAATTTTAGAACGAATAGATGCAACAAGAATATAAAGAAAGCCCAATAAAGCTAAAATGTAAGTTATCCATTTAAATGTTGTATATAAGTCATGAAATATCATTTATGTACTCCTAGTAAACTATTTAATATGCAAAAAGGTCAGCATTTTGATGCATACTCTTTTATTACGGTTAAGTCAGTGAATAGGAATAACTATTAAGATGTATTTTTTGCTTAAACTTTTTAATTACAATGCTTTCTTACTTCAATACGCTTTTGCATAAATAATAATATAGTAGGGTAAATGAAGTGAATACTCCTGCTAAACTTGTAAAATAATCAATTACAAACTGATTGTTACTAAACACTACTATAATAATTGATGTTATTAATAGAAAAAATGCTAAAAGCATTAAAATAATAGTGAATAGCTTAATCATGTCTGACTTTCTTTGTAATTGTTTGGCTCCCTTTTTCTTTGTCTTTTTGTGAAGCATTAAAATTAAGCCAGTTTTAGAGACAATAATTGTAAAAGAAACACCAAAAATAAATGAGACAATATAATTAATTAGTTTGTTATTCGTAGAAGATAAAATCAAAATTCCAATTATAAAGATTAGAATTGCTATAATTAATGAAAGTAATAAGTGCCTAGATATTTTTGAAGCTTTACTTATAATTTCCTTTTGATTTTTATCATAGTCTAATTTATTTCCCACCTATAATTCACCTCTATTTCATTTTACACGTTTTTCGTCATTTCAAAAATTCCAAAACAAAAGGCCCAGCCTATGAATATCATGGGTTGAGCCTCTTTTTATGCCAGAATAATTAGGATGATAATTAAAACCGAATATTTTTATTGATTAATCATTATCTTGGTCATTATTGGTATTGGGTTCTGTAGTTGTGTCATCGTCAGAGTTGGTATCAGTATCTGAGTTATTGTCATTGTCATCATTAGAATCAGTATTGGAATCTGAATTATCGTCGTTTGAATTGGTATCGGTATCTGAGGAATCGTTGTCAGAATTATTATCGCTAGAATTAGAGGCACTAAATGTACTATTTAAATGGGCATTTGTGCTTCCTGTTATAGTTATACTACCATTTTGATTTTTAGTAAGTTGAATTGTTTCAGGCTTACTCATAGTTGATGATGCCGTGGTATCACCATCGTAAGAATTACTACCACCTTTAATGGTATAAGTATTACCATTCCTTTTATATGATTTAACTAGAATACTACTATCTTTAGTTCCGAGTCCCACAGTTTCACTAGCAATTGTTAATGTATCTGTTATCCCATCTTCTCCGTCGGGACCTTTATAATCTCCCTGTAATGACTGAGGCAAAGTTGTTCCGGTTTCCTCAGCATCTGAACTGTTATTTTTAGTTGAAGATTGATCGGTTGTTTGCTTATTTTTGTTGCTAGTTGCTTTTTTATCTTTGTGGTTATTTGGCTTACGTTTCTTAGATATACTGGTAGTATTTTTCTTATTACTATTGTTATTATTTCCATTTATTTTAAATGCAAATATTATTCCTAAAGCAAATGCTAGGAGAACGACTAAAACGACTATAATTATATTCTTCTTGTTTTTCAAACCAATTTACACCCTTTAACTTTTTATTAAATTTTGACACATAAATAATTATATTCTTTAGATGACATAATTAATAGGTTTAACGTGAAATCTCGTACAATTATAAAAATAATGTAGTTAGATATGAGGAGTAGCAGTATTATATAATTATGTGATTTAGGGTTAAATCATTAAATAATGGAGGACTATGATTAAATGGTAAAAAGGTTTAAAAATGCTTCTACTCCTGTAAAAGTTACTCTAGTTGTTGTTTTGGTATTTATATTTTTGGCAATGATTATAGGCTATAGTAATTACCAGCATGAACAAGAATTAAAACATGCAAGGTATCGAGTGGAACATATGGACTATAAATTAGCATCGCAATTGTTAAAAAAGAATGGTTGGTCGAAAGTTTCATCTAATATAGAAGAAGCTGGAAAAAGTGGCGATAGTGACCTATACAACAAGGTTAAATTGGATAAAAATACAATTATTAGTGCGATTGACTCCGAAGGCTACCAAGATATTGTTACATTTGAACCACGCTCTGGTAACAAGGTTAAAATTATCGTCGCCGTTAATAAGTTGAACGATGAAAGTAGTGACGTTACTTTAGATGATTATGATCAAGCTATTAAAACTGAGGCGTTTGCTAGTACAGGATCCTATGGAAGTTATGTACAAGATTTGTATGGTTCACTTATTAAGCATATTTTTACGGAACACATCATCTATAACTATGGAACACTTAAAGACGTTTAATGAATTAGTAATTTATGTAAGTAAGATGTTTTAAAATTTCAAAAAAGAGGCTCAACCCATGAATATCATAGGTTGAGCCTCTTTTTATGCCAGAATAACTAGGATGATAATGAAACAAATTGCCAACACTGATAATGCCAAAAAACGTTTTGACGTCAATTTGTGGGTCTTATGATAGGTCCATCCCATGCAGCCCAAAATTACGATCAATCCGAACGTTGCCATTATGATTAATTTGATTAATACCGCTGTGTCGCCCAATTTGGCCACTTCCTAGTTATTATTTTAATTCGATTTGGTAAGCGAAACGTTTTGTTCCATGACTCTTTTTACCGTTTGCGTAAATGATACCACGTTTAGTGAAACCATTTGAGAGAATGACGTGCTGCATTCCTTTGTTGTCGGGATGAGTGTCGATTCTGACGTCTTTAAAACCACGAAAGGCTGAGATGGTGAATAGGCCACTGATGAATTTGGATGCTAGTCCCTGACCACGATAGTCGTTTGAGACGGCGATACGGTGAATGGCAGAGTAGTGACCTTGGTCACCATTTTCCCACTCGCCACCTTCAAGGTGTAAGTAATCGGGGTCGATTCCTAAATGCAGGGTGGCGGTTCCAGCAACTTTTCCGTCAACATCTAGGACGTATGAGATGCCAAATTTAACGTCTCTGGCTAAATCCTCTTCACTCGGGTAATCACTTTGCCATTGGTCGATGCCTTGCTCTCCCAGAAACTTTTTGGCGTTTTTGATGATAGTGTAGATATCGTTTAAGTCAGCTTCGGTAGCTTTTCTTACGTAAATAGTAGACATAATAACACTTCCTTACTTTTATTATCAGACGATAAATAATTATAGTGAAGCTCATGTGGTTTTTCAACCACCAAATTAATTAGGGCGCCGGCTTTTTTTCTGGTAAAATGCATTGAACAGTAATTTAGGAAAGTTGGAGAAAACTTGGAAAAGAAATTAAGTGTAAGGCAGATTATTTACGTTGGAATTATGTTGTTTGGGATTTTCTTTGGCGCTGGCAATTTGATTTTTCCCGTTAATATGGGACAGATGGCTGGTGGCAACGTTTGGTGGGCAACCCTCGGATTTGTTTTAACTGGAGTGGGTCTCCCCATCCTAGGCATCATTGCGTTAGGGGTTACTGACAGTTCCGGAGCCTTTGAAATTTCTTCAAACGTTGGCAAGTCGTTTGCGTACGTCTTTACGATTTTAATTTCTTTTATAATGGGACCACTTTTGGCCATTCCTCGTTTGGCAGCCACTTCATTTCAGATTGGAATTGCACCATTTCTTAGTTCTGGTCGTCAGCAGTTAGGCTTAATCGGATTTATTTTAATTTTCTTCATTGCCATTTTTTTACTCTCGTATAATCAAGGGCGCTTACTGGAATACATCGGAAAATTTTTGACTCCGTTGTTTTTGATTTTACTGGCGGTCATCATCGTCATGTCGATTGTTAAACCAATGGGGTCGCCACATTTCTATCATCCGATGGGTGAATACGGGCATTCCCCGCTCCTTTCGGGTTTCGTTGAGGGATACAACACGCTTGACGGGGCCGGATCGATTGCTTTTGGAATCGTGATTGTGGAAACCGTGCGTGGACTAGGAGCCAAAAGCCCCAAGCAGTTAGCCGTTAGCATCGGAAAGGCCGGCTTGATTGGTGGATTGATGATGGCAGTTGTCTACGTTCTATTAAGTTACATGGGCGCTAGCAGTCTGGGCGATTTTCAGCCGTCGGCGAATGGTGGCATTGCCCTTGTTCAGATTGCGACGCACTACTTTGGTGGGTATGGGAACATTTTGTTGGCGCTAATTGTGATCGTGGCCTGCCTTAAGACGGCGATTGCGATGAGTAGTGCCTTTGCGGATACGATGTCAGATGTTTTTCCCAAGTTTAAGTATCTTCCCGTTCTGATCTTCGCGGTGGTGATGTCAGCACTTTTGGCAACGCTGGGCCTGACTGAAATGATTAAATTTATCATGCCAGTCTTGATGATTGTTTACCCGTTTTCCATCTGTCTAATTTTGATCTCGTTAATTAAACCATTACTTAAAAACTCTAAGATTGTTTACCAAATGACGATCTGGTTCATCGCCATTCCAGCTTTTCTAAGTGGAATTACCACCATTTCAGAGTTGAAACACGTGCCAGGACTATCATGGTTATTTAAGGTCAATGATCTTTTGCCACTGGCGCAGTACGGAATGGGATGGGTTTTGTTCGCCCTGATTGGAATTGCGATTGGATTGATTCTTGCAGCGAAAAAGACCAGAAAACAATTGAAGCAAGGATAAATAAAGACCCCGGTAGTTAGAAATGAATCTAACTACCGAGATCTTTTTTTGTATCTTCATTATAGTGTATGAACTGTCATCGCCATTCCCATTCCACCACCGATACAGAGGGTGGCCAGTCCCTTAGTCTGACCAGTCCGTTTGAGGTTGTTAATTAAGGTAATGAGGATTCTAGAACCGGAATCGCCGAGGGGGTGACCCATTGAGACGGCACCACCTGTAATGTTAAGCTTAGCGTCTGGGATGTGAAGGTCCCGTGCTACCGCTAAACTTTGAGAGGCAAAGGCTTCGTTTAGTTCAAACAAATCAAAGTCACTGATTTGTTGACCCGTCTTATCCAGTAGTTTATTAACGGCGTAGTAGGGGGCATATCCCATGATTTTAGGGTCACATCCAGCTTCGGCGTAGTCATCCAGCACCGCCAGCGGAGTTAGACCAAGCTCGTTGGACTTACTTTGCTTCATTAATAGGATTGCGGAAGCCCCATCATTTAGGCTGGCAGCATTTCCGGCCGTCACCGTGCCATTTTCTTTAAAGGATGGTTTTAACTTTTTTAATTGTTCCATTGAGGTATCAAAACGAACGCCCTCATCCTTATCAACCATAGTGTTCCCATGGCGATTCTGGATTTCAATTGGGATCATTTCTTCATTAAAGTAACCATTTTGTTGGGCGGCACTGGCTTTTCGATGGGACTGAAGGGAAAAAGCATCCTGATCCCTTCTTGAAATGTTGAACTGGTCGGCAACGTTTTCGGCGGTCATTCCCATCGGTTTTCCACTCCTGGCGTCGTTTAGTCCGTCTTTTTGAATGCTGTCCTCTAAAGTGATTGGGCCAAACTTGTGGCCCCTTCTTTCGTTCATATTTAGGTATGGAGCGTTCGACATGCTTTCGGTTCCTCCGACAAGGACGATGTCAGCATCGCCCATTTGGATGGCAGATTGCCCCAGTCGGACTGCTTTCATACCGGAACCACAAACTTGGTTAATGGTGGAGGCAGTGGCTGTGTCAGAAATGCCAGCGTTTAACTCGATTTGTCTGGCGACGTTTTGTCCACCGCCCGCTTGAATTACGTTTCCAAAGATGACTTGGTCGATTTGTTTTGGATCAATGCCCGCGTCTTTGATGGTTGCCTTGGCGGCAATGGTTCCAAGATCAACCGAAGTTAGGCTAGCGAGGGTGCCGTTGATTTTACCAATCGGAGTCCTCTTTGCGCTTACAATTACGATATTGTCATTCATAGATTCGATGCTCCTTTGACATGATTCGTTGATAATTATACATGTTTTTACTTAACTTTTTTTAAAGTGCAAAAGTTAATGTTAATTTCGAGTTTCTACTATAATAAAGTGAATAATAAAAATACTTTAGGAGATGAAGTCATGGATAAGGATGAAGAAGTACAACAAGTAGGGGAAATGATCGATCGTTGGTTAAATGATATTGATGATGAACCTGATGTCTTAGAGAAGACGCAGGATGAGATTGACGAGATTGATACCATCATTGATAGTTTTGCTGAAATTGCGATTGTTGGTTTAGGCGTTCAGCCCAAAGACTGGAACGTTGATTTAGTTACTAACGTAATGTTTAATCGTTTTACTTTGATGCTAGATAGTGATGAGAAAACGGACTCGCTGTTTCAACTAATTCCCTTTGCCTTAATCCATTTATTTTCTTATTTAAACGATCAGGGAATTATTAGTAATGGTCCTAGTTTGAATAAATGGGTAGAAAATAATAGTAAAGCATTACGTTCAATGTACGATTCTAATTTTGATGCCTTTTATAAGAAATTGGTTAGTGCGATGGAAGATGCTGACGTTGATTTAGAGGATAAGAGTGCAGTGGATGCTTTTACGACGCGTTATCTAAGACAACACCCGCAAGATGGAATTGACTTATATTCAAAGAAAAAGTAGGCCAATTTTCTTGATAAAAAATGAAAATTAAAAAAGTTTGACCTTTTTTGACCAAAAGTGTTGACAAATGATTTGAGCGCATGTATAGTAGTAAATGCTCAGTGAGGGAGACAAAGTGATTTGATAATAATCGATTAGTCACTGATTATGAACTGAATTAATTATTTTAATCATTTCTCTTGCATCTTCATTATGAGCGTTGTATAATAGTCTTTGTTGTCTGGGTTCTCCGGATACGATGCTTGAACAAATAAATTTAAAATAATTGAGTTTATCTGTTGACATTGAAAACACAACGTAGTACAATTATATATGTTGCGTTGAGGAAGAATCAAACGGCAACAATCAAGAGTAGATCTTTGAAAACTGAACAAGATTTTGATTACAAGTGTAAGGTAATTTTAAGTTGTAGAACTTAAAATTAA
>NZ_JBWXVJ010000013.1:0-240 GCF_059900905.1 Fructilactobacillus sp. X8R4C1 | reverse complement strand
CATTCAGTGAAGCTTGTGTCTCTTCTCCGCGATACGTTGTTGGCCAACCGACCAGTACCATCGGCTGACGAATATTATCTTCTAAGGTGATGTACTTATCTTCTGTTAGCACGGCAGGTTGTTTCTCTGCAGCCCTAACTTCTGGGCCTTGAGGGATACGGCCAAAGTACTTGTTAACCCACTCTAGCGTGTCATCAACGTCGATATCACCACCAATCGTTAAGACAGCATTATTTGGGC
>NZ_JBWXVJ010000012.1:0-241 GCF_059900905.1 Fructilactobacillus sp. X8R4C1 | reverse complement strand
AGAAGACGTGGTCTGCGAAGTTGATGAAATTGTTGCGGAGTTTTTATTCGGTAAAACATCCGCATCCTTATTTTCTTTACTAGTATTATTGCCACTTGTTGAAACCGAATTAGCTGAAACAGAAGCAATCCCAATGTTAGCACCCAGTAATCCACCAATTAGTGAAATTCCGGCAACCATCCATTGTTTACCAGCTTTATACATTTTGTAATGCGTTCTAGCATCATCTCTTAGTGCTAGA
>NZ_JBWXVJ010000011.1:0-257 GCF_059900905.1 Fructilactobacillus sp. X8R4C1 | reverse complement strand
CTCTGGCAATGCCAGTTCATCATTCTTGTTTACAGAAATACCTGCAGCGATGATCGCGTTAGCGATCTCTTTCGCTTCATCCAAAGAGTGCATTGCCGCGGTACCACATTGGTATTCGTTCAGTTCAGGGATCTTATTTTGATTCTCAACTTTCAGTACGTCTTGCATTGCAGCCAACCATCCGTCTGCCACTTGTTGCTCTGTAGGCGTACCAATCAGGCTCATGTAGAAACCGGTACGACACCCCATCGGTGAGA
>NZ_JBWXVJ010000010.1:0-265 GCF_059900905.1 Fructilactobacillus sp. X8R4C1 | reverse complement strand
ATGACCCGTACGGGATTCGAACCCATGTTACTGCCGTGAAAGGGCAGTGTCTTAAACCACTTGACCAACGGGTCATACTACAAAAATATACGGAGAGTGAGGGATTCGAACCCTCGAAACAGACTTTAATCCGTTTACATCATTTCCAATGATGCTCCTTCGGCCAGCTCGGACAACTCTCCATAGTACTCCGGCAGGCGGGCTCGAACCGTCGACAACCTGATTAACAGTCAGGTGCTCTACCAACTGAGCTATGCCGGAATAA